>CAVZTB010000008.1:0-333304 GCA_963778095.1 uncultured Actinomycetota bacterium
TAGCAGGCTGCTGAAAAGTAAGCACAAGGGGATCGACACGGCGATCGCCGCGTACGACCATGCTCCCACCAACGAAGGGAGCGAATACTATGCGTGGAGCCGACGAGCAATGGGGATCGACTTATCAGCTGACGTGTCGCTGGAGGCGCGAGTGCCCGCAGACGACCCGTTGCGGATGGTTCGCCATTTTACGGACCGCGCCCTGGCGCGGCTCTCGCCCCAACTGGGTAGGCTGTATATCAATTTCGGTCGTCCATCGATCCCGCCGGAGAGGTCGTCGCGGGCGTTGCTGCTGCAGGTGCTTGACACCATCCGCAGCGAGCGTCAGCTGATGGAGCAGTTGGACTACAACCTGCGGTTTCGCTGGTTCGTGGGCGTGGGCATCGACGATCGCGTATGGTCGCCGTCGACCTTCGCAAGAATCGGGACCGCTGTTCCGCGGCGACATCGCGCAGCGCTTCTTCGACGCGGTGCTGATCGGCATGCGGATTGCGAAACGCTGCTGTCCGACGAGCACTTCACCGTGGACGGGACGCTGTTGGAGGCGTGGGCCAGTCAGAAGAGCTTCCGGCCGAAGGACGAGGACCCGCCCCGAGCGGGGGCGGCACCCGCCGGCGGATTTCCATGGCGAGCGGCGGACGCAATGCCACGCACCAGTCGACCACGGATCCCGATGCGCGGCTGTATAAGAAGGCGCGCGGCCGGGAGGCGCGGCTCGGGTATTTGGGCCATGTGCTGATGGCAGCACCGCTCGGGGCTGATCGTCAAGGCCCGGCGTCACCCGGCCGACGGGCTACGGCGAACGCGACGCCGCGCTGGTCATGCTCGAAGCCGTGCCGCGGGCGGCACCGCGTGACGTCGCCGGCGACAAGGCCTACGACACGCGCGGCTTCGTGGCCAATGTGCGCGCGATGGGGGCGACGCCGCACGTGGCCCAGTACACCGCGACCAGCCACCGGCGCAGTGCGATCGACGGTCGCACCACGCGGCATCCCGGGTACGCGGTGAGTCAGCGGATACGCAAGCTGGTGGACAAGGCTGTCGGATGGATGAAGACCGTGGGCGGGTTGCGCAAGCTGCGTCATCGCGGCGGACCGTTGGTGACGTGGGTGTTCACGTTCGCGGCGGCGGCCTACAACATCGTCCGCATGCGTCGATTGTTGACGGCGGGTGCGTGACCGACGGTCAATGACACGCGGGCACGTCGGTTTTGCGTGCCTCGCCTGCGTTCACAACTCCACCGAACGCACACCAACGACCCGGCTGAATGACCATGACGCTTACTTGTTCAGCACCCTGCGGAGACGACGGCAGCCACCAGCGCCCGCAAATGACTTGTTCGCGTTCAGTCAGCGGGCCGTCGTCGCCCGGTTCGTCGGGCAGGCGCTCGGGAGCGCGGGGGCTCGCGGGGGAGAATCCGCGTCAATCTTGCTCAGCCGGGCGGGCGTGAATCCGACCTGCGCACCAATTTGAAGTTGGGACAGGTCTTACCCGCCCGCCGCGATTGCCACGGCCAAGCCGTAGGCGCGCCGGGGCCGCTGGACCTCCGGCCACGTGGGATTAGCCGGTGATTTGAACAGCATCAAGCGGCACCTCACAGGCGGCAGCCGCCGTGAGGCGGCCAGTCAGGTGCCTACCCCGTATCGGGGAGGGCGACGGTGCCACGTTGCGCTGACGACCGAACGCGACACATCATCCACTATACGGGCATAACACCCAGACGCAAGAGGCCGGGCCCGCCCGCTGGCGGCCCTGTTCGACCGACGTGAGTCGCGCGGGAAAAGCATGGCTAAACCATCCGCCTCCGCCCCGAGAGTTTGTGAAGTTCTTTGGTCCTGTCGTTGCTCTCGGGTGTCGGGCGGATTCGGTCGTCCCGAGGAAGTTCGCGGTGCTATCGCGAAGGCGCTGACCCTCTCTGAGGAAGAAATTTCGTACAGTTACCCAGCGGCGTCCAGTCCCGGTTCGAGAATCAGGTGCATTGGGCACGGTTCTACTTGGTGCGAGCCGGATACATTGACGCCTCGCGCCACGGTGTGTGGACGCTGACGGAGAAGGCCAGCGGGCTGGACACGCTCTCGCCCCAGCAGGCGCGCGACATCTACCGGGAGACAGCTGCCGTGTTCCGCGCCAGGCGGCCGGAATGCCGTCTACGGTCGAATCTCCCGACGAGCAGGTCGCCCCGGTCACGGACGCAGCGGACCCGACGCTCATCAACTACCGGGAGGAAGTCGCTGCAACGCTACAGGCGCTCCCCGCTGGCGGCTTCGAGCGGTTTTGCCAACGTCTTCTCCGCGAATCTGGCTTTGAAGAGGTCACGGTCACCGGTCGTTCGAACGACGGCGACGACGGCATCGGCATCCTGCAGGTCAATGCGCTGGTCAGTTTCAAGGTCCTGTTCCAGTGCAAGCGATACACGGGGTCCGTGTCGCCGAGCCACGTCCGGGATTTCAGAGGCGCGATGATGGGCCGGGCCGACAAGGGCATCATTATCACGACCGGCTCCTTCACGTCCGAGGCACGAAAAGAGGCTCTCCGCGACGGCGTGCCCGCGATTGAGTTGGTGGACGGAGAAAAGCTCGTCACTATGCTTGAAGGACTTGAGCTCGGGCTTAAGCCGCGCTGTACGTTCGAGGTTGATGCCGTCTTCTTCGATTGGTTCCAGCAAATAGCCGACGACCGCCGATTCCGCAATCTGTCGCGGGCGAATGTCAGACGTCCCACCTCTAGTTTGCAGGAACTCGCGATCTTGACGATTACTCCTGCCTGACGGTAGGCACCTTGTATCGAGAGTGACCCGGCGCGCAGGTGGCCTCGCGGTCGCTCCGATGTGGAGCGCCGGGTCACTTTCGATAGAGCCGTTTGGACCAAGCCGCTGGCGTTTGCGGCGGACGCGGCCCCTTCAGCTATGTCGTTTCTATCGGGACGGACCCCGGCGCGCGCGGGCGTGCCGGGAGGCCGCCGACGTTCGAGATCGGAGGACGAGGGGACACCTGGCGTCTGAGACTGCCGTGCGTGTGCCGTGACGGCGACGGTCGGATAGACCTCCGGCGCCCAGCGCGTAATGCGCGCGTCACGAGGACGCCTGGCGGCCGACGGGCGAGGACTACGACGTGTCATGGAGGATGTCGGCCAGGATCGACGTGAGATAGATCTGCCGGGGCGTCAGGCGCTCGATGACGCGCATGGGAGCACCGCAGCGGGGACACGGCCACGATCTCTCGGCGGTGCCGGTGTCGCGGGCGGTGGAGCGCTCGCGGCGGCCAGGGCGCGCCGACATTGTGGGAGCTGGACGGTCCGACAGCGTGACGCGAGGACGCCGAAGTAGCGAATGCGGACGAAGCGCTTCGGAAGGACATGGAGGAGGAAGCGGCGGAGAAACTCCTCCGCCTCAGCGTGAGCGTCCGCACTTGACTGCCGTGGCGATAGTCCTTCCACCGAAAGGACACGGCGTCGTCGGTCAACGTCGACGAGTCGGTGGTTCGAGATCGCCACGCGGTGGGTGTACCGGGCGAGATAGTGCAGCACGTGGGACGGGCTCCCGAAGGGCGGCTTGGTGTACACGACCCACGCCTGGCGATAGAGCGATCGCACGAAGGTGCGGAAGGCAGCGTCAGGCTTGAGCGGCGCCAGTGTCCCAGGAAAGTCGAGACGCCGATCGCGCTGCGCATCCCGCAGCCCGGCGACGAGCTTGCCGCGAAACACCGTCCGAAGGATCGGAATCGGCAGGAAGAATCGCGGGCGGGCGTGGATCCATCGGATGCGGTCAGGCGCCAAGCCGCCCATCGGGACGACGCAGTGCACGTGGGGATGATGCTGGAGACGGTGCCCCCACGTGTGGAGCACCATGAGCCCGCCGATGGCGGCGCCGAGGCGTTTCGGATTCGCGGCGACCCGGAGCAGCGTCTCCGCGGCCGCCCGAAACAGGAGGTCGTAGATGACGCGCTTGTTGCGCGAGCGCCAGGCGCGCCAGCGGCTCCGGCATCGTGAAGACGATATGGACATAGCCCACGGGCAAGAGCTCCGCTTCCCGGGCCGCCACCCAGGCGTTCCGCGCGGCGGTCAAACACCGGGGACAATGCCGGTCCCGGCAGCTGTTGTACCAGAGGGCCGGTGCGCACACTGCTCACACCGATCGCGGTGCCCGCCGCGCGCGGTGCGGCACTGCGCGATGGCGCGGAGCACGCGGCGATGCGCCCCAGTCACCCACGCCCGGTGGGTCGCGAGGAAGCGCTCGCCGTGTCGGCGCACGATGTCGGCCACCTCAACGGGTGGCCGCGTCACCGCGGGTGCTGCAGCCGAGACCGCCGCGCGGTGTCAGGCCCCGAGATTGTGAGCGCATCCAGTGGATTCGCGACGGCCTGGAGGTGCTTCTCGGCGGCCCGCTCGGCCTTGGCGGCCTTGACCTCGATCTTGGCCTCGGCCTTCTTCTTGTGCGGCCCGAGCACCATGATCATGTTGCGGCCGTCCTGCTTGGGCGAGGACTCGATGAAGCCCAGCTCGGTCACGTCCTCGGCCAGGCGCTGCAGCAGCCGGAACCCGAGCTCGGGTCGGTGCTGCTCACGACCGCGGAACATGATCGTGATCTTCACCTTGTCGCCCGCCTTCAGGAAGCGGACGACGTGGCCCTTCTTGGTCTCGTAGTCGTGCGCGTCGATCTTCGGACGAAGCTTCATCTCCTTGATGATGACGTTCGTCTGGTTCCGACGTGCCTCACGAGCCTTCTCGGCGTTCTCGTACTTGAACTTGCCGTAGTCCATGAGCTTGCAGACCGGCGGTCGCGCCGTCGGCGCCACCTCGACCAGGTCGGGTCGGCCTCCTGCGCGAGTCGCAGGGCGTCGTCGATGCGGACGATGCCGACGGTCTCGCCGTTCGGGCCAACGAGCCGGACCTCGGGTACCCGATCCGGTCGTTGATGCGCAGCTCCGTGCTGATGGGTCCTCCATGTGATCGTCTGTGGTCGTGCTGTGCCGGGTTCGGCCCGGCGGGTGGATCTCCTCCGTGGTGAGGACAACAAGGCCTCCGCCACGGCAAGCGGAAGCCAGTCAACGATGCGTACGACGCGGTCGTCAGCACCTCTCGGAGGAGACGGGCCGAGCTGCACCCGTCCTCCGGACCGGACCCGACGACCTGGTGGAGCAGCGGTCGTGCGGGTGGGAGAACCAGTCTCCGCTTGTCAGATCTCGTTGGCTTCAACCTGCGGCACGACCCGGATATTCCACCCGGACCGCACAGACGGCCGACCCAACAGATCGGTCACCGACCAGACTACCGTGCCGGGCCCCGCGTGCGGAAATCGACGCCGGCGGCTCAGGTGGCCGGACGCACCCAGGCGTAGCGGTCGCCGACCTGCGCGAGCGTGTGGCCCTGCGCCAGCTCGGCGAGGTCGTCGGTCTCCACCACGAACAGCACCGGACCGGCGACGTCGACGAGCACCGCGGCCGCCCCGTCCTGCACGGCGGCCGCCGCGGCCTGGGCCGCCGGGACGGGCACCGGCCGGGCGTCGGGGTCCCACCGGCGCAAGGCGTCGGTGCTGGTGAACGCCAGCAGGCGCCGTGCGGCCGTCGCGCCCCGTCATCAGCACCGTCGCCATGTCGGAGGTCTTGTCGTGCGCCAGCCCCTGCTCGTCGTGCTCCACCTCGCCCAGCACCGCGACGACCGGGACCAGCAGGCGCGCGTGCTGCAGGACCGCGAGCGTCCGCGCGTGGCGGGCGCCGGGGTCGGCGTCGTAGGCCGCCAGCGCCGCGACCGCCTCGGGCGGGGCCTGGCCGTCGTCGCCGGCGAAGCCGGGGTCGGGGATCGGGCGCATCGCACCATCGTGTGCGTCCGCCGCGCGGGACGTAGGCTGACCGCGTGGACGTCATCGACTCCTCGACCTGGCAGGCCCTGGGCCTGACGCTCACCGTGCTGGGCCTGCTGCATGAGCGTGCTGGTCTGGCGCCGCCGCGGAGCCGTCGCCGGGCTGCGCGCCATGGCCTGGGCGCTGCTGCCGGCGGCCGCCGGGCTGACCGGCACCCTGAAGCTGGTCTGGGAGATCGGCGACGACGGTCGTGAGCTGGGCGGCCCAGCTGGTCTTCAGCCCGGTCGTGTGGCTCGGGCATCGTGCCGGCCGGCGTCTCGCTGATGCTGTTCGTCGCTGACGGCGCGATGCGGCCCGCGGCGTCGGCTCGCACCGCCACCCGGACCGCGAAGGCGGCAAGGCAGGCCAAGACGCTGCCCGAGCAGCGGTCGGCCCGCAAGGCCGAGCCCGCCGTCAAGGACGACGACATGGACGACATCGAGGCGATCCTGCGCAAGCACGGCATCTCGTGAGGATCCGGACCGGTGAGCGCAACGACCTCGCCGCGCAGGTCGCGCGGCACCGGCTGCACGCCCGCCTCAACGGCGCGGTCGCGGCGCTGCCGAGCAGCCGTCCGACCCCGACGTACGTCGTCGACCTCGACGCCTTCGACGCCAACGCCGCCGACCTGGCCCGCCGGGCCGGCCGGCACCCCGATCCGGGTCGCCTCGAAGTCGCTGCGGGTGCCGGCGCTGCATCCGCCGGGCGCTCGCCGCGCCGACGGGTTCGCGGGGTGCTGGCCTACTCGCTGCGCGAGGCGCTGTGGCTGTGCGAGCAGGGCGTCAGCGACGACGTCGTGATGGGCTACCCGTCGGTCGACCTCGCCGCGCTGGCCGCGGCTCACCGGCTCGGAGCCGGCGCTCGCGCGCGGTCACGCTGATGGTCGACGACGTCCGGCACCTCGACCTGGTCGACTCGGTGCGGCCTCGCGCGCGGCGCCGGTGCGGGTCGCGATCGACGTCGACGCCGGGCTGCGGCTCGGCCCGGCCGCACGTCGGACCGAAGCGGTCCCCGCTGCACGACGCGGCCGACGTCGTCGAGCTCGGCGCAGGAGATCGACGCGCCGCGACGGGCTTCCGGCTGGTCGGCGTGATGACCTACGAGGGCCAGGTCGCCGGCGTCCCCGACGAGGTGCCGCGGCCAGCGGGCCCGCTCGGCCGTGGTGCGTCGGCCTGAAGTCGGCGTCGGTGCGCGCAGCTGGACGAACCGGCGCGCGCCGAGATCGCCTCGGCGCTGCACGAGGTCGCCGAGCTGGAGTTCTGGAACGCCGGCGGGTCGGGCTCGATCGAGACGTCCGCCGCCGACCCGGCGGTCACCGAGGTGACCGCCGGGTCCGGGCTGCTGGTGCCGGGGCTGTTCGACCACTACCGGTCGTTCGACCCGCTGCCCGGCGTCGTTCTTCGGGCTGCGCGTCGTCCGCCGCCCCTCCGCCGACCGTCGCCACCGTGCCGGCGGCGGGCTGATCGCCTCCGGTCCCGCCGGCGACGACCGCTGCCCCGTCCCGTGGGCGCCCGCCCGGGCTGCGGCTGACCGGGCTCGAGGGCGCCGGCGAGGTGCAGACGCCGCTGACCGGACCCGGGGCGTCGCCCTGCTGGTCGGCGAGCTGGTGTGGTTCCGGCACGCGAAGTCCGGCGAGGTCGGCCGAGCACGTGCTCGACGCGCACCTGCTGCGCGGCAGCGAGATCGTCGACACCGTGCCGACCTACCGCGGCACCGGCCACGCCTGGTGACCCTGCGACGCCGCGGCAGCGGTCGATCGCGACGCGGCGTGCTGGCCGCTCCCCCGACGCTCGGCGCCGGTCGCCTGGTGTGCGTCGACGGGCCCGTCGGGTCCGGCAAGACGACGCTGGCGGCCGCGCTCGAGCGCGGTCCTCCGCGACCGGCCGGGGGCGCGGGTGGAGGCGCTGCACATGGACGACGTGTACGACGGCTGGGCCGGCCTCGACGCGGGGATGAGCGCGCTCGCCGACTCGGTGGTCAGCCCGCTGCGCTCGGGCGAGCCGGGCCGCTACCGCCGCTTCGACTGGCACGCCGGCCGTGTTCGCCGAGGAACACGAGGTGCCGCCCTGCGACGTGCTGGTGGTCGAGGGCGTCGGCTCCGGGTCCCGGGCGCGTCCGCCGACGCGGTCACCTGCCTGGTCTGGGTGGACACGCCGTCCGACGTACGCCTGGAGCGGGGGGTGGCCCGCGACGGCGGAGGCTCGCCGGGCGCTGGCTCCGGCCTGGCGGGCGCAGGAGGACGCGGTGTTCGCCCGCGAGGGCACCTCGCGCGCGCCGACGTGGTCGTCGACGGCGGACCGGGCGGTGATCGGCCCGTGAACACGGCCGGACGGGCGGGCGAAGAAGCGCGCGTCGTCTGGCAGGGTGGGCGCCATGGTGGCTCCCGAGCGGAGAGCAGTACGAGATCAGCGGGGGCGGCTACCGCGCCGTCGTCACCGAGGCCGGCGGAGCGACTGCGCTGCTCGAGCACGACGGGCGCCCCCTCGTCCTCGGGTTCGGCGAGGACGAGCAGTCCACGTCGGGACGCGGGCAGCTGCTCGCACCGTGGCCCAACCGGATCCGCGACGGCGCGCTACTCGTTCGACGGCCGCGACCTGCAGCTCGCCGCTCAGCGAGCCGGCGAACAGCAACGCCAGCCACGGGCTGGTGCGCTGGGCGGCCTGGTCGGTCGAGGAGCAGACGGCGCACTCGGTCTCGCTGACGCTGCCGGCTGATGGCGCAGACCGGCTACCCGTGGACGCTCGACCTGCACGTGCTGCTACGACCTGTCGGCCGACGGGCTGACCGTCACGCTGACCGCGACGAACCTGAGCCCGAGCCCCGCGCCGTACGCACTGGGCGCGCACCCCTACCTCCAGGCCGGCCCGGGACCCGTCGACGAGCTGGGAGCTGACCCTGCCGGCCGCCACCCGTCTCCTGGTCGACGACCGGCTGATCCCGACCGGCCGCGACGACGTCGCGCGACACCGACCTGCGACTTCCGGATGGCGCGGCCGATCCGCTCCACCGCCTGGACACCGCCTTCACCGACCTGGACCGCGACGCCTCCGGCCGCGTGGAGGTGCTGCTGCGCGACCCGGCGACCGACGAGGGCGTCGCGCTCTGGATGGACGCGAAGCACTCGCTACGTGCAGGTCTTCACCGGCGACGAGCTGCCCGAGGCACGCGCGCGGCGTCGCTGGCCGTCGAGCCGATGACCGCCCCGCCGAACGCCTTCAACAGCGGCGACGGACTGGTGGTGCTCGCGCCCGCCGGGTCCGAGGGCGACGAGCACTCGGCGTCGTGGGGGATCCGGGCGCTCTGACCGCTAGCCGGTTGGCTTGGTTGTGGCCGATCCCTGCAGCGCCGTACGGCGTGTCGGCGCGGGGATCGGCCACAACCCCGCAGCCCAGCAGGGATCGGCCACAAGCGGGCTAACCGGCGGGCGGGACGTAACCCGTCGGGTCGTCGCCGAGGTCGACGATCGCGGCGACCGGTCCCCCGCCGTCGGGGCCCTGGTGGGCGGCCGACACCGACACGAAGGCGGCCGGGTCGCCGGTCACCGAGGCGGTGACGCCGCCGACGGCCGCCTTGATCTGCCGGTGCCAGTGCACGTCGGAGTCGTCGAGCATCGCGTTGCGGCGACCGTGCACCTGGCCGTCCTGGCTGACCTCGCACTTGAGGAACACGTTGACCAGCCGGCCCCGCAGGTCGCTGCTGTGCGGTCGCTCGGGCAGGTCGAGCCCGGCGTCCTCGATGGCGGCCCAGATGCCGTCGGCGTCCAGGGCGTCGCGCATCACCGAGTGCCCGATCCGGTAGCGGCCGCCGACGCCGCGCACGTTGCCGACCACGACCACCTGCGCCTGGTCGAGCTCGACGCCGCTGCGAGCAGGACGCGACCGCCGAGAACAGCGAGCGGTCGTGCATCACGTCGGCGTCGGTGGGCATCTCGATCTCGCCGAGCGCGACCGCGACGCCGAGCGCCGTGCACCCGTTGGAGAGGTCCATCGACTCGTGGGTGTGCTCGGTCCACACCGTCTCGCCGCGGCTCTTCGCGTCGCGGATCGTGTGGATGGTCAGCAGCGGGGTCTTGGTCTGCACGTAGTGCACGTCGGCGACGTCGCTGATCCCGGCCTTCTCCATCGCGACCTTCACGGCGTCGGCCACCTTGGTCACCATCGCGACGCGGCCGATGTCCTCGGGCAGCAGCACCTCGCTCATCGCGAACCCGACGCGTCAGCCGGGGCTCGTCGGTGCGCTCCACGGTGGCCGGGTCCACCGTCGCGAAGATCGTGGCGTGCGGGCTGAGCACCCCGTCGGTGCCGCCGGACCAGACGATCGGCACCTGCTTCACGTCCTCGGCGCTGCGGGTGCCCTTGGTCACCAGCACCTCGCGGAACGCGCGGTCGGCGATGATCCGGGTGTAGTCGTTGACGCCGCCGTTGCCCTCGGTCTTGCCGATCACGGCGACGACCCGGTCGGCGTCCAGCACGCCGTCGTCGATGAGGTCGGCGAGACCGCTGGCGTCGGAGACGGTGAGGATCGGGACCTTGCGCACGTCGATCGGGTCGGGCATCTGGTCAGGCATCGGGTTCTCCTTCGGGGGTGATGACGGTGCCGGTCTCGCCGGCGACGGCGTCCAGGATGTTCGCGAGGTCGGTGATCACGGCCCGGGTGCCGCCCTGCTCGACGAAGCGGCAGGCCGCCTCGACCTTGGGTCCCATCGACCCGCTGGCGAAGTGCCCGTCCGCGGCGAGCGCCCGCATCCGCCGTACGTCGACGCGGCCGACGTCCTCGGCCTGGGGGCGTGCCGAACCGGAGCACGGCGTGCGGGACGTCGGTGGCGACCACGAGCACGTCGGCCCGCACGGTCCGGGCGAGCAGCGCGGCCCCGAGGTCCTTGTCGATGACGGCCTCGACGCCACGCAGACCGGCGGGGTCCCGCACGACGGGGATGCCGCCACCGCCGTTGGCGACGACCACGAACCCGGCCTCGACGAGAGCGTGCACGGCGGCGGCGTCGAGGATCTCGCGCGGCTCGGGCGAGGCGACGACGCGGCGCCAGCCCTTCTCGCCGCGGTCCTCCCAGGTCTCGCCGTGCTCGACCAGCACGGCGGCCTCGTCGGCGGGCAGGTAGCGCCCGATGGGCTTGCTGGGCCGGGAGAAGCCCGGGTCGTGCGCGTCGACGAGCGCGCGGGTCACCACCGTGGCGCTGGCCCGCTGCACGCCCCGCTCGCGCAGGGCGTCGTCGAGCGCGTTCATCAGCACGAACCCCAGCGTGGCCTGGGTCTGGGCGCCGCACCAGTCCAGCGGCACGGGAGGTACGACGGACGCCGCGATCTCGTTCTTGACCAGGAGGTTGCCGACCTGGGGGCCGTTGCCGTGCGTGACGACGACGTCGATGTCGCTGGCCACCAGCTCGGCCACGCTCGCCATCGCCACCTTGGCGGCGGCGATCTGCTGCTCGGGGCGGGCCCCGCCGTCGGGACCGGTCATGGCGTTGCCGCCCAGGGCCAGGAGGACTCTCATCCGGGGCCCCCGGCGGAGCGCGAGCGCAGCGAGGGTCTGTTGGGGTGTCTCTCATCGGCCACCCGCCACCCGGACGGTCGTCCCGGTCACGTAGGGGCAGGCGTCCGACAGCAGCCAGGCGATCGCCTCGGCGACCTCCTCGGGCTCGCCGGCCCGGCCCATCGGGACGAGCGGTGCGATCCGGTCGACCCGTCCGGGCTCCCCGGCGCCGGCGTGGATGCCGGTGCGCACGAGGCCGGGCGCAACGCCGTTGACGCGGATGCCTCGTGCAGCGACCTCCTGGGCCAGGCCGTGGGTGAGGGCGTCGACGCCGGCCTTGGCTGCGGCGTAGTGGACGTACTCGTGCGGCGACCCCAGCGTGGCCGCCCCCGACGACACGTTGACGATGGAGCCGCCCGCGGCCATGGCCTGCACCGCGCGACGGGCGACCAGCACAGCACCGGTCAGGTTGACGTCGATGACCCGCCTGATCACCTCGACCGGGGTGTCGGCCAGGTCGCCGAGGTGCAGCGTCGACCCGGCGTTGTTGACCAGCCCGGTGACCTGGCCGACCTCGGCCGCGGCGACGAACAGCGCGTCGACCTGCTCGCCGTCCGTGACGTCGCAGCGCACGGACCGGCAGCTCACGCCGAGGGACCGCACCCGCTCGGCCGTGGTCTCCGCCGCACCGACGTCGTGCACGTAGGCCAGCACCAGGTCGTGGCCGTCCTCGGCCAGCCGGAGCGCCGTCGCGGCCCCGATGCCGCGACCTCCGCCGGTGATCACGGTCAGGGGTGCGGAAGGGCCACCGGGGCGGGCAGGTCCAGTCATGGTGGTACCGAACCTACGGGCCCGGGTGGCCAGGTGCGAGTGGCACGCCGCCGTCAGTGCACGGTGATCCTGTGCGCGACGTGGTCGGCGACGTACTGCGCCATCGTGCGTCCGCCGATGGCCGGGTTCGGCTCGGCGTACGGCGAGCCGAAGCTCGTCGCCGTGGGGGGTCGGGGCTCCCGGGCCTCGGCGGTGGTCGTGCCGACGGCGGTGACGGCCGCGAACGCGGCGACGGCGGTGGCGGTGGCGATGTGGGCTGTGAAGGTGTTCATCTCGGCTCCTCGGGCCTCGAGCCGGATCCGTTCCGGCGCTGGCCCCTTTCTCCCGCTGACCGGTATCGGCACGGGATGACCCGGTATCGGCGTGGGATGACCCGGTATCACGCCGGTACCGGCGCACGCACGGGCTATTGACCGCCCCGAACCCGGGGTCGACAGTCGAGTGGTGGGAATCGCGGTCCTGGGTCCCCTCAGCATCGACGGACGAAAATCCCTGGGCCGACGGGACCGCACTGTTCTCGCGGCGCTCGCTCTGCACCCGGGCAACGAGGTACGGACCGAAGGCCTCTACGAGGTGCTTTGGGGTGACACGCCACCTGCCTCAGCGGCGAAGGTGGTCCAGGGGTGTGTCGTCAGGCTGCGCAAGGAGCTGGGGCCGGGAGCCATCGAGACGACCACGCTCGGGTACCGGCTCGCCGTGCCGGGCGACGAGGTCGACGCGTGGCGCTTCCGCCAGGCGCTGATCCGCGGGACCGAGCTCCTGGAGCAGGGAGCGACGGACCGCGCCTCGGCGGTGCTCGCGGAAGCGCTCACCTGGTGGCGGGGAGGGGCCCTGCCGGAGCTCGAGGAGTGGGCGCCGGGACGGGCCGAGGCCGACCACCTCGGTCAGCTCCGCCTCCAGGCCGAGGAGCTGTACGTCGAGTCCCAGCTCCGTCGCGGTGAGCACGACCGGGTGCTGGCCCAGGCGTTGACCATGGTCGACGAGGCTCCCCTCCGCGAGCGCCGATGGCTGCTGCTGGCCCGGACCCACTACCAGGCCGGCCGCCAGAGCGAAGCGCTGGATGCGATCCGTCGGCTGCGCGAGGTCCTCGCCGAGGAGCTGGGGCTGGACGCGGGGGCGGAGGCCAGCAATCTCGAGGAGGCGATCCTGCGTCAGGACCCGTCCCTGACGGTGGCTCCGCATGCCGACGACCTGGGGGCCGACTGCCCCTACCCCGGGCTGCTGGCCTACGACGTGGACGACAGCGCCACGTTCTTCGGCCGCGACGCCGCCGTCTCGGCGTGCCTGCGCCGGTTGCGCGACGTCTCGGTGGTGGCGGTGGTGGGGCCTTCCGGCAGCGGCAAGTCCTCGGTGATCCGCGCCGGTGTCGCCGCTGCGTTGCTCCGCGACGGGCGCAAGGTGGCCGTGCTCAGCCCGGGCGCCCACCCGATGTCGTCGCTGGCGGCCGTAACCGGCGCGTCGCCCGGCGTGCTCGTGGTGGACCAGTGCGAGGAGGTGTTCTCGCTCTGCCGGGACGTCGAGGAGCGGACCGCCTTCCTCGATGCGCTCACCGCCTGGGTCAGCTCCGGCCAGATCGTGATCTCGATGCGCGCTGACCACCTCAGCGGCTTGGCCGCGCACCCGGCCTTCGCCCGTGTGGTCGAGCGCGGGCTCTACCTGATCGGCGCCATGTCCGAGCCCGACCTGCGCGAGGCCATCGAGGGGCCGGCGCGCCGCTCCGGCCTGCGCGTCGAACCGGGACTGGTCGACCTCCTGGTCGACGAGGTCGAGCGGCAGCCCGGGGCGCTGCCGATGCTCTCGCACACCCTCAGCGAGACCTGGCGGCGACGGGAGGGACGCACCCTCACCCTGGCGGCCTACCAGGGCTCGGGCGGTATCCGCGGCGCCGTCGCCATGACCGCCGAGGCGGTCTACGCCTCGGGCGACGACGAGGCACGGGCGGCTCTGCGCGACGTGATGCTCCGCCTGGTCACCCTCGGCGAGGACGAGGTCCCGCTGCGCACCCGGTTGCCGTGGCGGGCGGTCGTCCACGACCCGGCGCACGACGCCGTCCTGGACCGGCTCGTGGCAGCGCGGCTGGTCACGACGGACGACGGTGTGGTGGAGCTCGCCCACGAGGCCCTAGCGCGAGCCTGGCCACGGCTGCGCGGGTGGCTCGACGAGGACATCGACGGGCAGCGGATCCGGCAGCACCTCACGGTCGCCGCGGAAGCGTGGGGTGCTCTCGACCGTCCGGAGTCCGAGCTCTACCGCGGCGTTCGCCTGGCGGCCGCACTCACCTGGCGTCGAACCTCGGGTGAACCGTTGCCCGACGCGGAGTCCGAGTTCCTGGACGCGTCGGAACGGCTGGCCGACGCCGAGCGACTGGCGAGCGAGGACCGGGCACGACGACAGTCCCGCGCCAACCGCACCCTGCGCGCGCTGCTCGGCGTCGGAGCGGTCCTGCTGGCGGTCACCCTCGTCGCCGGCCTGCTCGCGGTGCAGTCGGCCTCGCGCGCCGACAGGGCGCGCCTCGGCGCCGAGCACGCCGGCGCCCGCGCCGACGCCGAGGCGGTCACCGCAGACTCCGGACGTCTCGGCGCCCGGGCGGTGACCACCGAGGACGTCAGCCTGTCGCTGCTGCTGGCCATCCAGGGCGTCCGGCTCGCTGACACCTCGGAGTCCCGCGCCAACCTCGCCGCCGTCATCGCACGGCGTCCAGGGCTCACCAGGACCGCGGTGCTGCGTGGCACGACCCTGGGCTCCATGACCTCCACCGGCAGCGCGTGGCACCTCGTGGTGTCCGACGGGACCGGCCGGGTGCAGTTCCTCGACCGCAGCCTGGGCCGGCTGGGGTCGGTGGCGGTGGGGCCGACGTACCCGTCCGGGCACGACGTGCTCACGGCGACGTCGCCCGCCGGGGACGTCGCCGTCGGCCTGACCACTCCGTCCGCGCGACCCGTGGTGCTGGTCGACGGGTTGCGGCAGCGACTGTCACCTGTGCACCTCGGCGGTTTTCCGTCCGCGCCCTCCCGGGCGCTCGCCATCGACCTGGCGCAGGACCGACGGCACCTGGTGGCCCTGCTCGCGACCAGCTCGTCGGTGACGGCCTACGTCTGGGACCTGCGGGTGCCGGGGCACCCGCACCGGTTCCCGGTCCCCGAGGGTCCGCAGGGCGTCGCGATCAGCCCTGACGGCCGCACCGTGTTCACGACCTGGCCGGCCACGGCGTACGACGCTCGCACCGGCGAGGTGCGCTGGCGGTCGGCCCTGCGCGGCCAGCAGCACCTGGACGTCGACAGTGGTGGCCGGCGTGCTGGCCATGCCGTCCTGGGACCAGCGCGCGAACGACCGCGTCGTGCTGCTGGATGCCACGTCCGGGCGGTTGCTCAGGCGGCTGGTCGGCCACCGCGGCCAGACCCACGCCGTGATCTTCTCCGCCGGACAGCCGCCTTCTGGCGAGCGCCGGGGACGACCAGATGGTGTTCGTCTGGGACGTGAGGACCGGAGAGGCGCGCACCCGGCTGCTCACCGGGCCCGCGACCGGAATCTCGATCAGCCCGGACGGCACGCACGTGGCGACCTCGACACAGGACTCCACCCTCCAGGTGTGGGACCTCTCCGGGCAGGAGGCGTGGGTGGCCCGCAAGGCGACCGGGCCGGGGCTGCTGACCGATGGCTCCGGCAGCGTCGCGACCTCACCGGACGGGTTGACCGTGACCGTCGCGCGGTCCGGTCCCGACGCCGGCCGCCTGACGTTCCTGCACGTCGTCACGAACCAGACGAGGTCAGCTGGACCGGTGCCGGGCGCGGACGGCTCGGCCGCGGGCGCCTGGAGCGTGGACGGGTCGACGTACGCCGTCGGGACGGCCGGACTGGTGAGCACCTGGGATCCGGTCACGGCCCGGCGGACCCACGTCGCGCGGGTCGGCGACGCGGCCGTGACGGACCTCGACGTGCTGGTGGGTGGGTCCGTGCTGGTGGCCGACGCCGCAGGTCGGGTGCAGCTGTTCGACGCCGGCCTGGCCCCGCGTGGAAGCCCGGTCGATCTCGGCGCCGACACCTGTTGCCTGACGCCGGGGCCGCGTGCCGGCACCGCGGTGGTCTTCTCGGACCCCTCCCGGGCGCCGTCAGGCCCCGTTCGGCCGCCGCACACGCAGTGGAACCTCGTGGACGTGCGGACGGGCCGCGTCCTCGGGTCCCACCGCACTGCTCTGGACGCGACAGATGCGGCGCTCTCTCCCGACGGCACGACGGTGGCCGCGACCGGGGTGGGCGGTGGGCTGTGGTTGTTCGACGCCATCACCGGCCGGATCCGGGCGCGGCCGGCGACCCGCCAGGCCGCCGACGGGTACGCCGTCACATGGGACACGGAGGGCGACCACGTGGTCACGACGGACGACGAGGGCGGGGCGGTGCTCTGGGACGGGAAGACCGGGACCGCGACGAGCAGCGTGGCGATCGAGGACCAGGCGCCGTCCGTCCCGACCTTCCTCTACGGCGGTCAGGACGTCGAGCTCACGTCGGTGCAGGGAGGTGTGTACGACTGGAACTACGGCCAGGACTCGTCGCTCGCGGCTCGCCTGCAAGCTGGCCGGGCGCAACCTGACCCGGGCGGAGTGGAAGGCGTTCGTCGGATCGCGTCCCTACGCCAAGACCTGCGAGGGCGAGTACGTCGCCGCCGCGGGCCACCTCGCCGGCACCGATCCCGGCGGCGCGGGGCCTGCTCGGAACTAGTGGAGCCAGTCGACGTCGGCGCTGGTGGCACCCGCGGCGAGCCGGGCGTAGCCGGGTCCGCGGTCGAAGAACGGCTGCTCGCCGCGGGCCGCTCGTCGTTCGGCGCGCAGGGCTTCGCTGGCCGGCTCGTCGACGACGGGCTCGCCGTCGACCAGGACGACGCCGTAGTCGTCGCGGGCGCCCTCGCGGGACACCTTGCCCCAGAGCACGTCGCGGGCGACCTCGTCGTAGGGCCGGTCCAGCGGGTCGCCCCAGCCTCCCCCGCCCGTCGTACGGATGCGGATGGTCTCGCCCGCGCGCACCGGCTCGGCGTCGGCGAGCGCGTCGACCTCCCGCTCGTGCGGACCCCCGGCGTCGACGGTGACCGAGAACGGCCGCCCGGCCTGGCCGCCCTTGACGCCCCAGCAGGACAGGATCGAGCGGTCGGCGATCGACATGAAGTGCGCGTCCTTCAGCATCCGGATGTGCTTCTCGTAGCCCAGCCCGCCGCGGTGCCGGCCCGCGCCGCCGCTGTCGACGGCGAGCCCCAGGCGCTCGACCACGAACGGGAACCGGGACTCGGAGAACTCGGTCGGCAGGTTGCGGGAGTCGGGCACGACGTGGATGGTGTCCTCCCCGTCGGCGTAGTAGCGGCCGCCGGAGCCGCCGCCGAGCACCTCGCGCATGAGGTACGGCGCCCCGTCGAGGTCGTCGCCGTACACGCCGGTGTAGCGGATCGTCTCCTGGTCCGCGGGCATGCGGCCGTCGACCGCCTTGGCCACCACGCCCGGCGAGCACGCCGAGGAGCCGCAGGATCACGAACGTGCGCGCGTTGGTGGGCGCCGGGAACACCGGGGTCAGCAGCGTGCCGGGCGGCGGGAACCGCATCTCGATCAGCGGCACGACGCCCTCGTTGACGTCGAGCTCGGCCATCCGCTCCGGGGTGTCCGCGAGGTTGCGGAGCACCGGCGCGAGCCACTTCTTGAGGAAGTTGCCGTCGGCGTAGTCGCCGCAGTGGTTGATCGGCCCCTTGGCCTGCGGGGACGTGCCGTGGAAGTCGAGGACCAGCCGGTCGCCGTCGGCGTCGTCGGGACCGGTGCGGGTCATCGTGATCCGCTGCGTGTGCAGCCGGGGCTCGTCGACGCCGTCGTGCTCGGCGTAGTCCTCCCAGACGTACTCCCCCACCGGGATCTTCGACAGCACCTCCCGCCGGAACGTCTCGGTGGTCTTGTCGAGGACGGCGTCGAAGCAGGCCTCGACGGTCTCCTGGCCGTACCTCTCGAACAGCTCGGCCATCCGGCGGGCGCCCATCAGGCAGGCCGAGCACTCGGCGTCGAGGTCGGCCGCGAGCGACTCGGGCATCCGGCTGTTGCGGGTCATGATCTTGAGCGCGGCCTCGTTGGGCACGCCCGCGTCCCACAGCCGGATCGGGGGGACCATCAGGCCCTCCTCGAACACGCTCGTCGCCCCCGAGGGCATCGAGCCGGGCACGGCGCCACCGATGTCGTCGTGGTGCCCGAAGGCCTGCACGAACGCGACGACCACGGGACCGTCGCCGCTGTCGTGGAACACCGGCGCGGTCACGCACAGGTCGGGCAGGTGGCCGATGCCGCCCTCGGAGAGGTAGACGTCGTTGTGGAAGAACACGTCGCCCGGCCGCATGGTCTCGAGCGGGTAGTCGCGCGCGACCGGGTGCACCAGCGCGGAGTAGGACCGGCCGGTCAGCTTGCGCAGGTGCCGGTCGTGGATGCCGGCCCGGTAGTCGTGGGCGTCGCGGATCATCGGGCTGCGGCTGGTGCGCCCGATCGCGGTCTCCACCTCCATCTCCACCGAGGCGAGGTAGCCCTCGACGATCTCCACGAGCACCGGGTCCGCGGTCATCGGACGCTCCTTCGGATCAGCAGGTTGCCGTGCGCGTCGACGGTGGCGGTGAACCCCGGGTGCAGCGGGACGGTCGAGGAGAACTCCTCCAGCACCGCCGGACCCTCGACGACGTCGCCGGCGCCGAGCCGCGCCCGGTCGTAGACGGTCGCCTCGACCCAGTCGTCGAAGAACACCCTCCTGGTCCCCGCCCGGGCGGCCTCCGCGCCGGTGCCCGCGGCGACCTCGCGCAGCGACGGCTTGCGGATCGGGCCGACCCCGGTGACCCGGAGGTTGACCCACTCGACCTGCTGGCGCGGGTCGGACCGGTTGTCGTAGCCGTAGAGCGCCCGGTGCTCGTCGTGGAAGGTCTCCGCGACCTGCGCCGCGAGCTCGTCCGTGACCTCGCCGCCCGGCACGTCGACACGGACCTCGTAGGCCTGCCCGAAGTAGCGCAGGTCGGCCGTGCGGACGAACACGCGGTCCGGCTCCGAGAACCCCTCCCGCTCGAGCGCGGCGTCGGCCCGGCCGGCCAGTCCGTCGTACACCTGCTGGACGTGGGTGACGTCGAGCGTGTCGGCGCGGGCGACGGAGGTCTGCACGTAGTCGTTGCGTACGTCGACCGTGAGCAGGCCGTAGGCCGAGAGGTTGCCCGGGTTGAGCGGCACCAGGACCCCGTCGAGGCCGAGGATGTCGACGAGGCGGCAGGCCAGCAGGGAGCCCGAGCCGCCGAACGTCACCATCGTGAAGTCGCGGACGTCGAGGCCGCGCTTGACGGTCACCTGCCGCAGCGCGTTGGCCTGGTTCCACGCGGAGATCTCCAGGACGCCCGTCGCGCAGCGCTCGCGGCTCAGGCCCAGCCCGTCCGCCAGCAGGTCGATGGCGTCGGCGGCCAGCGACACGTCGAGCGGCACCTCGCCGCCGAGCAGGTGCGGCGGGATCCGGCCGAGCACCACGTGCGCGTCGGTGATCGTCGGCTCGCGGCCGCCCTGGGCGTAGCAGACCGGGCCGGGGTCGGCGCCCGCGCTCTGCGGTCCCACCTTGAGCGTGCCCTCCGGCGACACCCAGGCGATCGAGCCGCCGCCCGCGCCGACGGTCACCACGTCGATCATCGGGATCTTGCTCGGGTAGGCGCCGATGGTGCCCTCGGTCGTGAGGGCCGGCTGCCCGTCGACCACGACGGTCACGTCGGTCGACGTACCTCCGCCGTCGCAGGTGACCACCTGCGGGAAGCCGGCCGCCTCGGCCACCACGGCGGCGCCGAGGGCACCGGCGGCCGGCCCGGACAGCACGGTCGTGATCGGCTGGTGGACGACCTCGTCGGCGCTCAGCACGCCGCCGTTGGACTTCATCACGTAGAACGGCAGGCTGCCGGCGAGCGACTCCAACCGGCTCGCGATGTTGGCGACGTAGGAGCGGATGTTCGGCTTGACGGCGGCGTCGACGAGGGTGGTGACGGCCCGTTCGTACTCGCGGTACTCCCGCAGCACCTCGCTGCTGATCGACACGGTCGCGGCCGGGTGCTCGCGGAGCAGCACGTCGCGCATCGCCTGCTCGTGGGCGTCGTCGACGTAGGAGTGCAGGAAGCAGACGCCGACCGAGTCGATCCCCGCGTCCCGGAAGAAGCGCGCGGCCGCGACGGCGGTCTCCTCGTCGAAGGGCCGGATCTCCTCGCCGGTCACCGAGAGCCGGCCGCCGACGGTCTTCACGTGGTGGGCGGGCACGATCCGGTCGGGCTTCACCCAGAAGTAGGAGTTGCCGTAGCCGTCGGGCACGGACTGCCGGGCGATCTCCAGCAGGAACTCGTAGCCCTCGGTGGTGATGAACCCGAGGTTCTGCACCTTGCCCTCGAGCAGCTTGTTGGTGGCGACGGTGGTGCCGTGGCTGACCGCGCTGACGGAGCCGCCGTCGAGGCCGAGCTCGTCGAGCACCTTGTGCACGCCGGTCATGAACCCCTCGGCGGGGTCGGCGGGCGTCGACGGCGTCTTGGTGACGACGAGCTCACCGGACTCCTCGTCGACGGCGACGACGTCGGTGAACGTGCCGCCGGTGTCGATGCCGATCCGGATGCGTCGGGTCACGCCCGGCAGTCTTCCAGAACCCGACGGCTCCGGGGGTGACCACCGGCGGCGCGCTGCTCGGCCGGGGCCTCCGCGGAGTCAGCGGCCGAGCAGGTCCAGCGCCGCGTCGGCGATCGAGCCCGCGTCCAGCCCGTGCAGGGCGTAGGCGTCCGGCAGGTTCGAGGACTGCCCGAAGTCCGTCACACCCAGGCACCTGATCCGGTCACCGCGTGCCCCGGCCAGGAACGACAGCGTGTGCGGGTGCCCGTCGAGGACGGTGACGAGCGGCGTGGGACGCCCCGGTGGGAGGAGCAGGTCGAGCACCCCGGACCCGACCCCCGGCGTGCGGTCACCGCGCTGCTGGAAGGAGCGGAACACCAGGTCGGGGCTGGTCAGGCACACCACGCCCGCGGCGACACCCTGCTCGGCGAGGGCCTCGGCCGCCGCGACCACCTCGGGCATCAGGGCGCCGACCCCGACGAGCGTGACGTCCTCGGCGGCCGGGTCGGGGCCCGGCAGCCGGTAGCCGCCCGCGACCGCCTGGCGACGGCGGCGCTCGCGGCCGGCCGGGTCCGTGGGCACCTGGGCCACGGCCGGGTCGATGGGGCGCGTCGAGAGCCGGACGTACGACGAGGTGCCGCCCGGCACACCGACGTGGCTCATCGCCTCGAGGAAGCACCACTCGAGGTCGTCGGCGAAGGCCGGCTCCCACGCCACGCAGCCCGGCTGCTCGAGCCCGATCGAGGGGGTGCTGATGGACTGGTGGGCGCCGCCCTCGGGCGCCAGGGTCACGCCCGACGGGGTGCCGACCAGGATCGACTGGCCCCCGGCGTAGATCCCGAACGACCAGGGCTCCAGCGCCCGGGCCAGGAACGGGTCGTAGAGCGTGGCGATCGGGATCAGCCGCTGTCCCCACCGCGACCAGGTGGCGCCGAGCTCGCCCAGCAGGCCCACCAGGTTGACCTCGGCGATGCCGAGCTCGAGGTGCTGGCCGCTCTGCGACTCCGACCACCGCAGGAGCCGGTCGGCGTCGTCCGCGAACCAGTCGTGCCGCTCGGCCACCGACCAGACGCCGGTCTTGTTGATCCAGCCGCCGAGGTTGGTCGACGAGGCGACGTCCGGGCTGCAGGTCACCACGCGGGCGGCCGTCTCCGGGGCGTCGCGGACCAGGTCGGCGAGCAGCCGGCCGAGCGCGGCCTGGGTCGAGACGGGCTTGCGGTGCGGGTGGCCGAGGGTGGTCGGCACGGCCAGCTTCGCGACCTCGGGCACCACGGGCCGCGCGAGCTCGCGGCCGCGGCGGGCGCACAGCTGCCCGGGCGCGCTGTCGTCGGCGAAGCGCTCCCAGGGCTCCTCCAGCGAGGTGCCGCACGCGTCGGCGAGGGCCTGCATCTGGGTCTCGTTGAGCAGCACCGAGTGGTTGTTGGGGTGCCCCTCGACCGGCAGGCCGCGGCCCTTGACGGTGTAGGCGAACACGACCGTGGGGCGGTGCGTGTCGACGGAGCCGAACGTGTCGACCAGCAGGCCGAGGTCGTGGCCACCGAGGTCGCGCACGGCCGCGGCGAGCTGGGAGGACGGCACGGACCGGAGCAGCGCCCGGAGGCCCTCCGAGCCGTCCGGGCCCATGATCCGCTCGGGGATCTCCGAGGAGTCCACGCGGAGCATCCGTTGGTACTCCTCGTTGGGCATCGCCTCGAGACGTCGACGCAGCTCGTCCCCGCCGGGTCGCTCGAACAGCTCGGAGACGATCCGCCCCCACTTCAGGGTCACGACCTGCCAGCCGGCCGCCTCGAACATCGCCTGGAGCCGTTGGATCTGGATGTCCGGCACGACCCGGTCGAGGGACTGCCGGTTGAGGTCGACGACCCAGAGCAGCTCACCGAGGCTGGCGACCTGCGGGTCCGCGACCGCCTCCCAGATCGCACCCTCGTCGAGCTCCGCGTCGCCGAGCAGGCTGACGAACCGGCCCGCCGCGGGCGTCTCCGGGAACTGCGAGCGCGTGTAGCGGTGCGCGATCGCCGCCCACAGCGCGGCGGTCGCGCCGATGCCGACCGAGCCCGTCGAGAAGTCCACGGTGTCGGGGTCCTTGGACCGCGACGGGTAGGACTGCAGGCCGCCGCGCGCCCGCAGGGTGGGGAGGTAGGCCGGGTCGAGGTCACCGAGCAGGTAGTTGACCGCGTGCAGCACCGGCGAGGCGTGCGGCTTCACCGAGACCCGGTCGAGCGCCGTGAGCTCGTGGAACCACAGCGCGACCATGATGTCGACCATCGAGGCCGACGACGACTGGTGGCCGCCCACCTTGATGCCGGTGTCGTTGGGCCGGCCGCGGTTGGCGGCGTCCACGACGGCCGTGGCCAGCCAGAGCACGCGCTGCGAGATCTGCCGCAGCACGGCCAGGTCCGGCCGGTCCTGCTGGTCCAGGGGCGTCGTCGTCCGTGCCTGGTCGGCGTGCGTCATCGGGTCTCCCCTGGTCGGGCCGGCAGGGTCCTGCACGGCGTTGCGGGCACGCTACTGCGGGTCCACGGCCGTGGTCCCGGCGCACCCGTACGGTGCCGGGTGTGGCCGGCACGACCCCGGTCCCGAGACGGCAACCCCACCTGGCGTTAAGAGCCCGTTAGCGTTGCGACACATGCCTGGTGCCCGGTCGGCGACGCGCCGACAATGGGTCCATGAGTCCGGTCACCGGTCAGCAGCGAAGGTCCCGTGCGGGGGTGGAGCTGCCGATGCTCATCGAGCGGCACTCCTCGGCGGTCGTCGCCGTCGCCGCGGCAGCCCCCCTCGTCGTCTGTGTCGTGCTCTCGGCCTTCCGGGACGACGTCACGGCGGCCACCGCCGTACTCGTCCTGGTGCTCGTGGTGATCGCCGCCGCGAGCACCGGCCTCAGGCTGGCCGGGATCGTCGCAGCCGTCTCGGCAGGAGTGTGCTTCGACTTCTTCCTGACCAAGCCCTACGGACAGCTCGGCGATCGACGACCGCGACGACCTCGAGGCCGCGCTGCTCCTGGTCCTCATCGGCGCGGCGGTGACGGAGGTGGCGCTGTGGGGGCACCGCCAGCAGGCGCGTGCCAACCGTCGGGCCGGATACCTCGACGGCGTCCTCGGGACCGCCGAGATCGTGGCCCTGCGTGCCCAGTCCCCCGATGCCCTCACGACCCACGTGACCGAGCAGCTCAGGAACATCCTCGGTGTCACGCGCTGCCGGTTCGTCCCCGGTCCCCTCCGCGACCCGCAGGTGCCGGTCCTCGGCCACGACGGTCACGTGACCCGGCACGGGAAGCACCTCGACGTCGACCGGGACGGGCTGCCGACCGACGACGACATCGCACTCATGGTCACGCGCTCCGGGATCCCGGTGGGCCACTTCCTCCTGACGTCCGCGGCCGACATCGCGCGCCCGACCCTCGAGCAGCGAAAGGTGGCCGTGCTCCTCGCCGACCAGGTGGGTCAGGTCCTGGCCGACCCGCGCTGACCTCGCGGGATGGCTTCGCTGCCGACGCCGGCCACCGGTGGCCCCGCCACTCGTCCCACGTCGCGAAGCCGTCCGGCGGGTCGTCGACCGGTTCGCTGCCGTCGAGCTCACCCGGCGTCGGGACGTCGATGTCGGCAGCCCACCGGGCGAGCTCCTCGTCGGACATCGGCCACGTCGTGTGGGGCGCTTCCGCCTGGCGCTCGTCGAGCCGTCTGCGCTGCTCGGCCGGGGTGAGCTCGAAGTAGTGCAGCTCCACCGTCGCGCCGCGGTCTGCCGCTGCCTGGCGCAGCGCGGAGCGCTCGTCGCGACTCCAGAGGCCGTAGTCGACCACGACGTTGGTGCCGAGCTCGAGGGCCCGCAGCGCGACCTCGACCAGTCGTCCTTCGATGACGTCCTGAGCCGACGGCGGGTTCTCGTTCCCGTAGAGCGCCTTCACCCATTCGTCCTTGGTCAGCCGAAGGGCGTCCCGCTCGATCTCGAGGCGTCGCGCGGCGGTGGTCTTCCCGGTGCACGGAAGGCCCACGGTCAGGAACAACGTCGGCTTGCTCATCATCACCTTCCCGGACGGACGCCCCCATCATCACCGACATCCGTTGGCACACGTCGCCCACCGTCGATGTCCAGGACCGGCGTGCCGTGCCGAGCATTCACGAGTAAGTCACTAGACTTTATGTAGACAGGGCTCCGCGCCCACGACCCACCAGACCTAGGAGCTCCCATCTCTCGCACCCGCGCCCAGTCCGCCGCTGCCACGTTGGTGCTCGCCGCACTGATCGGGGCCGTCGCGGTCGGCTGTGGCGCGGCCGAGCAGCGCGTGGCGACGCAGCACCCCGTGGCGGCCTCGCCGAGCGACGCAGCGCGCCCGCCCGTGCGGCGGGTCGCCGCCCGTGCGTCCCGCGAGCAGCCCAACGTGCTGGTCATCGAGACCGACGACATGCGCTGGGACGACCTGCGGTGGATGCCCAGCGTCCGACGGCTGATCCAGCACAAGGGCCTGAGCTTCGAGAACTCCTTCGCGCCGTACCCGCTGTGCTGCCCGTCGCGGTCCAGCTTCATGAGCGGGCAGTACACCCACAACCACCACGTCTACACCCACCTCGAGCCCTACGGCTTCGCGGCGTTCAAGGACGAGCACACGATCGCCACCGTGCTGAAGGGCGCCGGCTACCAGACGGCTCTGGTCGGGAAGTACCTCAACGGCTACGGCCAGCAGCCGCTGCGGTCGGGCGAGCCCTCGCTGCAGTACATCCCGCCGGGCTGGGACCAGTGGTACGCCGGGTCCGACCACCTCTGGGACTACGACGACCCGCACTACGGCGGCGGGACGTACTCCTACTTCAAGCTGATCCAGAACATCAACGGGGAGGTCACCATGTTCCCCGGGCAGTACTCCACCGACGTCCTCGCCAAGGAGGCGCGTCAGGTGATCACCGGGTTCAGCCAGGCGAGGAAGCCGTGGTTCCTGTGGTGGACGCCGCCGGCCCCGCACCACGGCCTCCCCCGCGAGCCCGACGACCCGCTGCCCACGCGGCGGCGCGACGGCCAGTTCAGCGAGTGGGACACCCCCGGACGTCCCGACTGGGTCAAGGGCCGCTTCGACAAGGTGATCACCCACGGCCTGGGCACCCCGCTGAAGGGCTCGCCGGAGAAGGACGTCAGCGACAAGCCCAACTACCTGCGCAAGCTGCCGAACCTCACCTCGGAGGAGCGGGCCGCGGAGACCGAGATCACCCGGCAGCGCGCCGAGGCGCTCTACGCCCTCGACGTGCAGGTCCGCCGCACCATCGCCCACCTCAAGCGCCTCCACCAGCTGAAGAAGACGCTGATCGTGTTCACCTCCGACAACGGCTACTACCTCGGCGAGCACCGCAAGCGCTCGGGCAAGATCACGCTGCACGAGCCGTCCCTGCGCGTCCCGCTGGTGATCGCGGGACCCGGTGTGCCGCGCGGGCGTCGCTACGACCCGATCACCACCATCGACATGGCGCCGACGCTGGCGGCGTACGCCGGGACGACCATGGAGGGCGCGGACGGCACGTCGATGCTGCCCACCATCGAGGGCGGTGACCACGGCTGGAGCCGGGCGGTCGTCACCGAGGGGATGATGGGCTTCGGCCGCTACGGCGAGGAGTTCGGGCTCGGCCGCCAGCCGCTCGACACGCGGGGCCTGCGCCTCGGGCGCTGGAAGCTGACCCGCTACTCCACCGGCGAGGCCGAGCTCTACGACCTGCTGAAGGACCCGCTGGAGCTGCGGAACCTCAACAAGGTGCCGAGGTACGCCGACACCCTGCGCGCGATGAAGCAGCTCTACGCGCAGTACCACGACTGCCGCGGCGAGGAGTGCCGCGTCGCCCTGCCGGCGCGGTGGCAGCTCACCCCGGCCCAGTCGCGACGGCTCACCCAGCGCCAGGTGCTCGCCACCAACCGGTACTACGGGAACCCGAGCTAGCCGGCGGCGGTCAGAGCGCCGGGCGACGGTCGCCGACCCGGGTGGCCTGCTCGAAGGCGTGCGCGACCTCGAGCAGCCGGCGCTCGCCGCGGGCCGGCCCGACGAGCTGGATGCCGACGGGCCAGCCCTCGGGGGTGAACCCGGCGGGCACGGAGATCGCGGGGCAGCCGGTGACGGTGATCAGGTAGGCCGACCGCATCCAGTCGAGGTAGGTCTCCTGCGGCTCGCCGTTGATGTCGGTGGGGTACTCCTCGTCGGCGCTGAACGGCGGCACCTGGCTGACCGGGAGCGCCAGCACGTCGTAGGTCTCGAAGAACGCTCGCATCCGGTCCTGGATGGAGGTCAGCTGCTGGTAGGCGCGGGCCACGTCGCCGCCGGTGAGGTCCGCGCCGAGCAGGATGTTGTCCTTGAGCGACTGCTTGAACCCGTCGGGCCGCTTCTCGAGCAGCGCGTGGAAGCGGGCCTGGAACAGCCAGGCCCGCAGGGTCCGGAAGGCCGCGTCGGCGCTGTGCAGCACCGGGTGGGCGTCCTCGACGGACGCGCCGGCCGCCTGGAACACCGAGGCCTGCCTGGTGATCACGTCGGCGACGGCGTGGTCGACCGCGAACGCGCCCCCGAGGTCGACCGACAGCGCGACGCGGACGCCGGACAGGGTGCCGTCGAGCGGCGGCAGGAACGTCGAGCCCGGCGTCTCCAGCGACAGCGGCGCCCGGCGGGACGGGCCGGCGAGCACCGACAGCAGCAGGGCGAGGTCCTCGACGGTGCGGGCCATCGGGCCGCCGACCGAGGTCAGCTCCCAGCCGTTGGTGGTCGGCCAGTTCGGCACGCGGCCCGGGCGTCGGCCGCAGGCCCACGACGTTGTTGAACGACGCGGGGTTGCGCAGCGAGCCACCCATGTCGCTGCCGTCCGCGAGCGGCACCATGCCGCTCGCGAGCGCGGCCGCCGCTCCCCCGCTCGAGCCGCCCGCCGACCGGGTCAGGTCGTAGGGGTTGCGCGTCGTGCCGAAGATCGGGTTGAAGGTGTGCGAGCCGGCCGCCCACTCGGGCACGTTGGTCTTGCCGATCGTGACGACGCCGGCGCCGCGGACGCGTTCGGCGACCAGGTCGTCACGCTTGGGCACGTAGTCCGCGCGCAGCGGCGAGCCGTACGTCGTGCGCCAGCCGGCCACCTCGTGGGTGTCCTTGAAGGCGTGCGGCAGGCCGTGCAGGGCGCCGAGCGGCTCGCCGCGGGCCTGCTTCTCGTCGGCCTCCGCCGCCCCGGCGCGAGCCCGCTCCTCGTCCAGCGACACGACCGCGTTGACGTCCGGGTTGGTCTCCGCGATCCGCGCGAGGTGCAGGTCGAGCAGCTCGCGGGCCGAGATCTCCCGACTCGCGACCGCCGCCACTCCCGGGCGGAGAGTAGACGTCGATGTCAGCCATGCGCCCGACATCGGACGCTGGGAGTGACCCAGGGGTCACTTTGTCACCGTTGTCGGACCTCGAAAGGTGGTCCCTGGGTCACGTTCTGTCACCGTTATCGGACCCCTCGGCGTGAGATCCAGCCGCCGACGACGGCCCCGAGGAGCGCGGCGGCGGCGCCCACGACGATCCCCTGCGCGAACGAGCCGCCGCCCGCCGCTGCGACGACGCTCGCCCTTGGGCGCGGTGAACACCGACCCCGCGGGAGCGGCGGCCGGCTCCGGCGCACCGCCGTCCGACGGGAAGCCCGGCGGCCGCACCCGCGAGCACCGTCTCCACGTTGCCGAAGAACTCGGCCGCCATCCGCTTCGAGACGCCGACGAGCATCCGCTGGCCGACGCCGCCGATCATCCCGCCGACCACGGCGTCGGCGTCGTAGGTGACCGAGGTGCCGCCGGCGTCCGACTCCTCCAGCGTGACGAGCACGTCGGCCCCGATCGTGCCCGCGGCACCGGAGCCCTCCGCGTGCATCCGGAACGAGCCGGGGTGCTCCTGGTCGGTGAGCCGCACCCGTCCGTCGTACACCCCCTTGATGGAGCCCACGCCCGCGGCGACCGTCATCGCGTAGGCGTCGCCGCCGAGGGCCTCGAGCCGGTGGCAGCCGGGGATGCTCTGCACCAGGACCGCCGGGTCGTTGAGCGCCTGCCACACGGCCGAGGGCTCGGCCGCGAACTGGGCGTTGCCGATGATCTTCATCAGGTCTCCTCGTCGGTGGAGGTGGTTTCGACAGGCTCAACCAACGTGGACCGCGACTCGACCAACGTGGTGCGTCGCAGGTCGAAGAGCTCGCTCGGGGAGATCGGCATCCGGGTGATGGTGATGCCCTCGGCGTCCTCGATGGCGGCGGCGATCGCGGCCGAGCCGGGGATCACGCCGGCCTCGCCGGCGCCCTTGACCCCGAGCGGGTTGAGCGGGGACGGCGTGACCAGGTGGTCGATCTCGATCTCGGGCACCTCGGAGGCGTAGGGCATCAGGAAGTCCATGAAGCGAGGCGTTGAGCAGCTGTCCGTCGGGGGCGTACTCCATGCGCTCGTAGAGCGCGCCGCCCACGCCCTGGGCGACGCCGCCGTGGATCTGCCCCTCGACGATCATCGGGTTGATCAGCGTGCCGCAGTCGTGCACGACGCAGTAGCGCAGGATCCGCACCTCCGCGGTGTCCGGGTCGGTCTCGACGACGACGGCGTGCATCCCGTTGGCGAAGGTGGAGCGCGGCGGCGAGTAGTAGTCGGTGCCCTCGAGGCCCGGCTCCTCCCCCGGTCCGATCGGCGCGCTCGTCGGGTCGGCCGGGGCGGCGAACTGGGTGGCGCGGGCGGCCGCCTCGTCGAAGGCGTAGCGCAGCGGGTTGGAGAGCACGGCGACCGCGCCGATGTCGATGGAGCCGGCGGGCGAGCCCTTGACCGAGATGTGGCCGTCGACGATCTCCAGGTCCTCGACGGCGGCCTCGAGCGCCTGGGCCGCGATCCTCAGCGCCTTCTCGCGGACCTTGCGGGCGGTCATCGCCACGGCGCTGCCGCTCATCACCGCGGTGCGCGAGGCGAACGTGCCGACGGCGTACTTGAAGCGCCGGGTGTCCCCGGTGGTGACCGTGATCTTGTCGAACGGCACGCCGAGCTCGTCGGCCACGATCTGGGCGAGCATCGTCTGGTGGCCCTGGCCCTGCGAGGTCAGCCCGGTGGAGACCACCACGCTGCCGTCGGTCTCGACGCGGATGTGGCCGCCCTCGTAGGGCCCGACGCCGGTGCCCTCGACGTAGCAGGCGAGACCGATGCCGACGTGCCGCCCCTCGGCCGCGGCCTGCTCGCCGGAAGGCCGGGAAGTCGTCCCAGCCCACGAGCTCCTTGAGCTTGGCCAGCGACGCCGGGAAGTCGCCGGAGTCGTAGACCAGCGGGCGGCCGTCCTGGAAGACCAGGCCCTGGTCGAAGGGCATCTGGTCGGGCTGGATGAAGTTGCGCTCGCGCACGACGGTCCGGTCGAGGCCGAGGTCGGCGGCGATCGCGTCCATCACCCGCTCCATGACGAAGCAGCCCTGCGGCCGGCCGGCCCCGCGGTACGGCGTGACGATGACCGTGTTCGTGTAGAGCGAGCGGAACTCGACGCGGTAGGCGCCCGGGTCGTAGGGCCCGAGCAGCTGGGTGCTGGTGATGATCGGCACGATGAGGCCGTAGGGGATGTAGGCGCCGTTGTCGTGCCAGAACTCCACGGACAGCCCGCGCAGCCGGCCGTCGTCGTCGTAGCCGACCCGCACGTGGTGCAGCTGGCCGCGCTCGTGGGCGGAGGACGACGAAGTGCTCCCGGCGGTCCTCGGTCCACTTCACCGGCCGCCCGAGCCGCTTGGCCGCCCACGGCACCAGCACCTCCTCGGGCCAGGGGTGCACGATCTTCACCCCGAACCCGCCGCCGACGTCCGGGGTCACCACCTCGACCCGGTCGACCGGCAGCGCCAGCTTCGCGGCGATCGCCTGCCGCACGCTGGTCGAGGTCTGCGTCGAGGTGTGCACCAGCAGCGACCGGTCGTCGGGGTCCCAGCGGGCCAGCACGCCCTTGCCCTCCAGGGGCATCGACGCGCTGCGCTCGATGGCGAGGTCCAGCTCGAGGGCGTGCGGGGCGGCGTCGATGGCGGCCTCGGCGTCGCCGGTCTGCTGCACCATCACGGCCGCCACGTTGCCGGGCACGTCGTCGTGCACCAGCCGGTCGGCCCGCCGGGCCGCCTCGACGCCGACCACGGCCGGCAGCAGGTCGTAGTCGACGCGGATCCGGTCCGCGACGTCCTCGGCGACGTAGCGGCTGCTCGCCACCACCATCGCGACCGCCTCGCCGACGTGGTTCACCTCGTCCTTGGCCAGCGCGTGCTGGGTGCGGCCGTGGGTCAGCGTGGGGTGCGGGATCAGCAGCGGCAGGTGCTCGGCGACGCGCGTCGAGGTGTCCTCGGCGAGGTCCTCGTAGGTGTAGATCGCGACGAGGCCGTCGACGTCGAGCGCGTCCGACACGTCGACGTCGAGGATCCGCGCGTGGGCGTGCGGGCTCCGCACGAACGCGACCTCGAGCGGCGTCGTGCCCCAGGTCGTCGAGGAACCGTCCGTCGCCGGTGACGAGCCGGGCGTCCTCCACCCGGGGGACGCGCTCACCGAACAGCTTCGTGGTCACCTCGGATCCTCCGGGGCCAGCAGCTCCGCGGCGCGCTCCACGGCGGCGACGATGTTGACGTAGCCGGTGCAGCGGCACAGGTTGCCGGAGATCGCCTCGCGGGCCTCCTCGCGGGTGGGGTCCGGGTGGTCGCGCAGGTAGGCCGTCACGGTGGTGACGAAGCCGGGCGTGCAGAACCCGCACTGCAGCGCGTGGCACTCGTGGAACGCCTGCTGCACCGGGCCCATCCCGCCGTCCGCCGCGCGACAGCCCTCGGTGGTGGTGATCGCCGCGCCGTCGAGCGACACCGCGAACAGCAGGCAGGACCGCATCGGGGCGCCGTCGACCAGGACCGTGCAGGCGCCGCAGACGCCGTGCTCGCAGCCGACGTGGGTGCCGGTCAGCCGCAGGTCGTGGCGCAGCGCGTCGGACAGCAGCCGCCGGGCCGGCAGCTCGAGGGAGTACGGCGCGCCGTTGACCGTGAACGCGACGTGCACGAGGGACTCGCTCATGCCGCATGACCTCCGGGCCTCGGCGACCGCGCGGGCGACGAGCACGTGCGCGAGGTGGCGGCGGTAGTCGGCGCTGGCGTGGATGTCGCCCTCCGGGTCGATCCGGGCGTCGACCAGGTCGCGGGCGCCGGCGGGGTCGAGCACCGATCCGTCGTACGCAGTGGAGAGGTCGACCAGCACCGGGCCGTCGCCGACGCTGACCAGCGCCACGCGGACCCGGTCGGCCGCTCACCAGCGCGCCGACGCCGCACACGGCGTAGTCGCCCTGCCGGCGGGCCACCTCGACGAACGACGACCCGGACCCGGCCGGGGGCCTCCGGAACGTCGCGGACACGGCGAGCTCACCGGCCCGGACCGCCGACTCCATCGGGCCCGTGAAGAAGTCCGCGGCCGCGACGTCGCGCGTGCCCGGCGCGGCTGCGCAGGGTCACGAACCCGTCGAGCAGCATCAGCACCGCCGGCATCTCGGCCGCCGGGTCGGCGTGCACCAGGCTGCCGACCGTGGTGCCCGCGGTTGCGGATCGTCGGGTGCGCGACGTGCCGCAACGCCTGCCGCAGCAGGGGGATCGCCGCGAACGCCGCCTCGTCGTGCTCGACCTCGCTGTGCCGCGCCAGCGCGCCGATCCGGACCACGCCGTCCTCCACCACCACTCCCCCGAGACCGGGGACGTGGTTGACGTCGACGACCTCCTCGGGGGCCGACGAGCCGCATCGACATCAGCGGCACGAGGCTCTGGCCGCCCGCGAGCACCTTGCCGCGCTCGCCCAGCGACCCGAGGACGTCGAGCGTGTCCTCGAGGCTGCGCGGTCGGTGGTAGGTGAACGCGGACGGCTTCACGTGGCAGACACTATGCCCAGAACGTCCGGGCTCAGGCCCGGTGCGTGCCGTCGCCGTGCTCCGGCGAGGCGGGCTCCTCGTGGTGGATCCCGGTGCGCCCGACGGCCATCATCGCGCCGCTGTCCTTGAGCTCGGCCGGCGCGATCGCCCGGGACAGGTGGTAGGCCACCAGGAGCACGATCGTGCCGAGGGCGATGCCCGACAGGGTGTAGTTGTCGCCGAACTTCAGCGACGTGTCGCCGATCGCGATGATGATGCCCGCAGCGACCGGCACCAGGTTGACCGGGTTGGCGAAGTTGACCCGGTTCTCCACCCAGATCTTCGCGCCCAGCAGGCCGATCATGCCGTAGAGCACCACCGTGATCCCGCCGAGCACGCCTCCGGGGGTGGAGGACACGCAGCGCCCCGAACTTCGGTGAGAGACCGAACAGGATCGCCACCACGGCCGCCACGTAGTAGGCCGCGGTGGAGTAGACCCGGGTCGCGGCCATGACCCCGATGTTCTCGGCGTACGTCGTCGTGGGCGAGCCACCCACGGCGGACGCGAGGACGGTGCTGAGGCCGTCGGCGGCGATGGCCCGGCCCATGACGGGGTCCAGGTCGCGGTTGGTCATCTCGGCGACGGCCTTGACGTGACCGGTGTTCTCCGCGATCAGCGCGATCACGGCGGGCAGCACCAGCAGGATGAAGCCCGCGCTGAAGGCGGGCGCGTGGATGCCGACGATGCCGTTGGCCGCATCGGTGTGGGGCGGGAAGCCGATCCAGTCGGCGGCCTTGACGCCCGCCCAGCTGACGCGGTCGTGGGTGTCGACCTTGCCCGTGGCCGCGTTGTAGGCCGTGATCGACCCGAAGGAGCGTGTCGAACAGCCAGGACAGGAGGTAGCCGAAGATCAGACCGAGGAAGATCGCGATCCGACCCAGGAAGCCCCGGACCCCGACGGCGAACAGGATCACGAAGATCATCGTGGCCAGGGCGACCCACTGGTCCTGGGGCCAGTAGATCTGGGCGACGACCGGGGCGAGGTTGAAGCCGATCAGCATGACGACGGCACCGGTGACGACGGGCGGCAGCACCGCGTGCAGCACGCGCGACCCGAGGAAGTGGATGATGACGCCCACGATCGCCAGCACGACGCCGGCGACCAGGATCGCGCCGGTGACGTGGGCGGAGTCACCACCGGGTTGGGCCCGGATGGCGGCGACACCACCGACGAACGCAGCCGACGTGCCGAGGTAGCTGGGCACGCGACCCTGGACGATCAGCAGGAAGATGATCGTGCCGATGCCGCTCATCAGGATCGCGAGCTGAGGATTCAGCCCCATGATCAGCGGGAAGACGAACGTGGCGCCGAACATCGCGACCACGTGCTGCGCACCGAGACCGACCGTGCGGCCCCAGGAGAGCCGTTCGTCGGGGGCGACCGCCTCCCCGGGCGGCGGGGTCTTGCCGTCGTAGACGAGCTTCCAACCAAGAGCCATGTCAGGCCTCCCAGCTCCGGCACCGGCCCGTCCACCCGACGTGGGCGACGAGGGCGGTGCACCCGGTGGGCCCACGCACCGTGGGCCTCGGGGTCACTGTGCCGCACCGCGCGATCGTTGCGTGGGACGCTGACGACGACGCGCAGGACGCAACAGTCCGATAACGGAACGAGGTTTTGTGAGAATAACGCGGGTGAACGGCAGGTGATCGGTTACTGTCACCGCGTCGGACCAGCCGTAGCACGAAAACGGAATCGGGGAGTTCCCACATGAACGGTCTGCCGTTCTTCGAGTACCTGTCGACCTACAGCTCCGAGATCATCCTGCGCACCCAGCAGCACGCGCTGCTGTCGTTCTACTGCGTGGCGGCCGCGGCCGTCCTGGGTCTGCTGGTCGCCATCGCGTCGTACCGCTCCGCCGTTCGCGTCGAACTTCAGCATCGCGACGGCGGCCGTGTTCTTCACGCTCCCCTCGGTCGCGCTTGTTCGGCTTCCTGGTCTCGGTCGTCGGCTACGGGCTGATCTCGGTCATCCCCGTCGTCGTCGGCTACGCGATGCTGCCGATCGTCCGCAACGGCATCGTCGGGCTGCAGTCCGCGGACCCGGCCGTGCTCGATGCGGCGCGGGGCATGGGGGTCGGCTCGTTCCGGATGCTCTGGCAGGTCCGGATGCCGATCGCCTGGCCGGTGCTGCTCGCGGGCATCCGGGTGTCGGCGCAGCTGTGCGTCGGCGTCGTCGCCATCTCGGCGTTCGTCGTGAAGCTGGGGCTCGGCCAGTACGGCTACTCCGCCCTGGACAACCTCGGCTCCGTCAACACCAAGAACCAGGCCCTGGTCTGCGTGCTGTTCGTGATCCTCGTCGCCCTGCTCTTCGACGCCGTCTTCGTCGTCATTCGCCGATTCACCACCCCGAGGGGGAGCCGTGCCTGACACCGCCATCACCGACGCCCACCCCCAAGGGGGCGTGCCGATCATCCTGAAGGACCTGACGAAGAAGTACCCCAACCAGCCCAAGGCCGCGGTCGACTCCGTCAACCTGGAGATCCCCGCGGGCGAGATCGTGGTGTTCGTCGGACCGTCCGGCTGCGGCAAGACCACGACGATGCGGATGATCAACCGGCTGATCGAGCCGACCTCGCGGCACGATCACGGATCGGCGGCGAGGACGTCACCAAGCTCGACGACGTGCAGCTGCGCCGCAAGATCGGCTACGTCATCCAGCAGGTCGGCCTGATCCCGCACCTGTACGGTCGCCCAGAACGTCGCGCTGGTGCCCGAAGCTGCTGAAGTGGGACAAGAAGCGGATCACGCCAGCGCGTCGACGAGATGCTGGACCGTGGTCGGCCTGGACCCCGAGCAGTTCCGCGCCCGCTACCCGCGCCAGCTCTCCGGCGGCCAGCAGCAGCGGGTGGGCGTGGCCGGGCGCTCGCCGCCGACCCGCCCGTCATGCTGATGGACGAGCCGTTCGGCGCGGTCGACCCGATCACCCGCTCCGCGGCTGCAGGACGAGCTGCTCTCGGCTGCAGCAGGACGCTGAAGAAGACGATCGTGTTCGTCACCCACGACTTCGACGAGGCGGTCAAGCTCGGCGACCGGATCGCGTGCTGCCGCGAGGGGTCGCAGATCGCGCAGTACGACACCCCGGAGGCGATCCTGGCCGACCCGGCCGACGACTTCGTCGAGGGTTTCATCGGCGAGGGCGCCGCGCTCAAGCGGCTGCACTTCGAGCGGGTCGACTCCCTCGACCTCGGCGGTGACGCGGGCGCGAAGCCGTCCCACGAGGTCGTGGACGTGTCCTCGACCCTGCACGCCGCTCTCGACCTGATGGTCGGCAAGGGTCTGTCGTCGGTGACCGTGGCACGTGACGGCCAGCCGGTCGGCGCGGTCAGCGTCCAGGCGATCCTGGACCGCGCGCACGCCGGCGAGACCTCCGGCAGCTCCGACCCGGTCGGCGCCTGATGTCCACGGCCGTACAACCCGCCACCAGCACCGATCCGGGCGACCCGGCCCTCGCCGGCGCGGCCACCAGCCCGGTCACCAAGCCGGGCGGCCGATCTTCTCGGTCCGCGACCTGGCGACCCCGCTGCTGGCCCTGGTGATCGGCATCGCGCTCTACCTCAACGTGCAGCGGCAGGACCTGGACAGCATCGAGGCCAACGTCCTCGCCTTCGACTCGCTGTGGCGCGCCACCACCGAGCACATCCGGCTCAGTCTCACGATCGCGCTGCTCGTCGTGGTCATCGCGGTGCCGCTCGGCGTCCTGGTCACCCGGCGGCGCACCCGCCGGTTTTCCCCCTTCGTGCTCGCCCTGGGCAACATCGGCCAGTCGGCCCCCAGCCTCGGGCTGCTGGCGCTGTTCGGCTACTACTTCATCGGCTTCTGGGCGGTCGTCCTGATCCTGACGGCGTACGCCGTGCTGTCGGTGCTGCGCAACACGATCGTCGGCCTGCAGGGCGTCGACGCCGGCATGCTCGACGCCGCCGCGGCATGGGCATGTCACCCACCTCGATCCTGCTCCGGGTCGAGCTGCCCACCGCCGTACCCGTCATCGGGGCGGGGGCGCGGACCGCCCTGGTGCTCGCCGTCGGCACCGTCCCGCTGGGCTACGCGCTCGACGCCGGCGGCCTCGGGCTGCCGCTGTTCAGCGCCATCAAGACCAACCGCCCGCTCGTCATCCTGACCGTCGCGGTGATGATCGCGCTGCTCGCGCTGCTCCTCGACTGGGCCGCCGGGATCCTGCAGCGCGCGGCCACGCCGCGGGGCATCCGGTGACGCCCTCCCAGACCTCGTCCGTTCGCACTCACGAAGCACAAGAAGGGGAACCCATGACCATCCACAACAAGCTGCGAGGCAAGTGGGTCGCGGGGGTGGCCGTCGTCGGGCTCGCCTCCCTCGCGCTCACCGGCTGCGGCAGCCTCAGCGAGTCCTCGTCCTCCTCGTCGTCGGGCGGGGGCACCTGCGGCGGCGTCGAGGCGGACTCGGTCGACCCGAAGGCGCTCGACGGCGTCAAGGTGTCGGTCGGCTCGAAGGAGTTCGACGAGCAGCTCGTGCTCGGCCAGCTGACCATCAAGATGATGTGCGCGGCCGGCGCCGACGTGAAGGACGAGACCAACACCAAGGGCAGCACGCAGACCCGCAAGAAGCTCCAGGACGGCGTCACCGACGTCGTGTGGGAGTACACCGGCACCGGCTGGATCAACTACCTCGGCCACGACACCCCGATCTTCGACCCGCAGAAGCAGTACGAAGCGGTGAAGAAGGAGGACCTGGCCAAGAACCAGCTGGTGTGGGGTCCGCTGTCGCCGTTCAACAACACCTACGCGTTCGCGGTCACCGACGAGTTCGCCGAGAAGAACAACGTGAACACCAGCTCCGACATGGCGGCCTACATCAAGAAGGACCCGTCGGCCACGGTCTGCGTGGAGTCGGAGTACGCCGCGCGGCCCGACGGCTACCCGGGCTACAAGAAGAAGTACGGCATCACCGGCGGCAAGCTCAAGAGCCTCGGCACCGGCGTGGTCTACACCCAGCTCGACAAGGGCAACTGCGACTTCGGCGAGATCTTCACGACCGACGGCCGGCTGGCCGCGCTCGGCCTGAAGGTCCTCGAGGACGACAAGCAGTACCACCCGCTCTACAACGGCGTCGCCGTCACTCGCGCGGACTTCGACAAGGCGCACCCGGAGATGCTCGAGGTGCTCAAGCCGCTGGCCGACGTCCTCACCACCGAGGTGATGACCGAGTCTGAACAAGAAGATCAGCTCGGACGGCGAGCCGGCCGACAAGATCGCGGAGGACTTCCTCAAGGAGAAGGGCTTCATCAAGTAGCCCTCCCCTGCCTGCTGTCGTGGGTCCCGCGTGCGCGTGCCGCGCGCCCGGGGCCCACGACTGCGTAGGGTCGGTCCCGTGACCCGCCGCCGCCGCGTCGTCGCTGCTGGCCGGCCTGCTCGACTCCGGCCTGCGAGCTGGTCGGAGGTGGCCCGGACCGCCGTGTCCGTGCACTACGAGACCGGCCGCGACGACGTGCCGGTGCTCTGCGTGTGCACCCCCGCGGCGGTGCGGCTGCCCAACGCGCGTCGTCACGCCGGTGCTGCCCTCCGCCCGCGCTGCGCGTGGTCCGGGGCGGGCTCGCCGACGACGCGGGCTGCTGGCGGGTCGGCCGCTGGTGGCAGCCGCCCCGTCCGACGGGCCGCACCCCGGTGCGCCGAGCCTCCCTCCCCCTCGACCCCGTCGCTCTCGTCGGGCGCGGCCCCGGTCTCACCCCGGCCGGTGACGACGAGGTGGCCGGTGCGCTCGTCGCGGCCCGTGCCGTCGGCGACCCCCGGTGGGACGGCTGGTGCTCGGCGACGCGCGAGGCGCTGCGGTCGCGCCGTACGACGGCGGTGTCGTGGGGACTGCTGCACCACGCCCTCGACGGGTGGGCGACCCCCGAGCTCGCGGCGTACGTCGACGAGGCCTGCACCGGGTCAGCAGGGGCCGGCGTTCGCACGGCTGCTCGCGGTCGGCCACTCCTCGGGACAGGCGCTGGCCGACGGGGTCGCGCACGTCGTCGCCATCCGATCGTCGACCCAGGAGGCGCAGCATGAGGACCGTCGAGCTGCGCCGCGGCACCTACGTCGACTCGGTGACGCTGATGCAGGTCAGTCGTCGGGTCGCGGCCCTGGACGGCGTGACCGCGGCGATCGTCGCGATGGCCACCGACCTCAACCTCGAGCTGGCCGCCGGGCATGGGCTTCGACGTGCCGGCCTCGTCGCCCAACGAGCTGCTGGTCGCGGTCGAGGGCACCGCGCTCGACGACGCGCTGGCCGAGGTCGACCTGGCGCTGGCCGAGGCGTCGCGGCCCGCTCCGTCGGGATTCGGCAGCGCCCCGCCCGCGGCCACGGTCCGCTCGGCGGCCGCCCGGTCCGACGCGACGGTCGCGCTGATCTCGACGCCCGGTGACTACGCGTTCGCCGACGCGGTCGACGCCGTGGACGCCGGGCTGCTGACGATGGTGTTCAGCGACAACGTGCCGCTGGAGCAGGAGGTCGCGCTCAAGGAGTACGCCGGCCGGGCCGGCGTGCTCGTGATGGGACCCGACTGCGGCACGGCGGTCGTCGGCGGCGTGGGCCTGGGGTTCGCCAACGTCGTGCGCCCCGGGCCGGTCGGCATCGTCGCGGCGTCGGGCACGGGCGCCCAGCACCTGATGGCGCTGCTCGACGGGGCGGGCGTCGGGGTGTCGCACTGCCTCGGCGTCGGCGGCCGGGACCTGTCGGCCGAGGTGGCGGGCCGGTCGACGCTGGCCGCGCTCGACCTGCTCGACGCCGACGAGGCCACCTCGCTGGTCGTGGTCGTCTCGAAGCCACCGGCCGCCGCCGTCGCCGCCCGGGTGCGCGAGCACGCCGCCGTCGCTGTCGACGCCGGTGGTCTTCGGCCTGCTCGGGGCCGGCCAGCCGGACCTGACGGCCACCGCCGCGGCCGTCGTGCGAGGCCGCCGGCGGGACCTGGACCGCTCCCGAGCACTGGACCGGCGAGGTCGCCACCGGCCGACCCGGCGGGTTCCTGCGCGGGCTGTTCGCCGGCGGCACGCTCTGCGACGAGGCGATGCTGATCGCGTCGGCGTCGCTGGGCCGCGTGGCGTCGAACATCCCGCTCGACCCCGCCTGGGCGCTCGGCGACTCGCTCGCCTCCGACGGTCACACCTTCGTCGACTTCGGCGACGACCGGCTGACCCGGGGACGCCCGCACCCGATGATCGACGGCTCGATCCGGGTCGACCGGCTGCTGGCCGAGGTGGACGACCCGACCACCGGCGTGCTGCTGCTCGACGTCGTGCTCGGTCACGGCGTCCGCCGACGACCCGGCCGCCGAGCTCGCGCCGGCCCTGCTCCGGGCGCGGGACGCCGGGGTGCCGGTCGTGGTGTCGGTCGTCGGCACCCGTGACGACCCGCAGGACCTGCGTGCCCAGGTCGCGACGCTCAGCGGCGCCGGCGCCTGGGTGTTCCTGTCCAACGCGGCCGCCGCCCGGTGCGCCCTCGACCTCGTCACCGGGAGCGCCCGATGAACCTCTCGACTCCCCCGGCCGTCGTCACCGCCGGCGCCTCCCTGCTCGCCGACGCCCTGACCCGGCAGGCCGTCGAGGTCTCCCCCGTCCAGTGGCAGCCGCCGTCGGGCGACCCGGCGTCGCTGGCGGCCGTGATGGGCGATCCCCGCCGGGTCGCCGCCAACACCGAGGCGTTGAGCCGGATGCTCGCCGCGGAGGCGCACCTCGTCGACGTACTCCCGGCGGCGGAGGCGCTCGGCCTCGGTCCCGGCGAGTTCCTGCACGCCGGACCACCGATCGACTGGGAGCGGGCGTCCGGGCCGCTGCGCGGTGCGCTGATCGGGGCGATGCTGTTCGAGGGCCTGGCGTCCACGCCTGACGAGGCGACCCGGCTGCTGGAGACCGGCGACGGCGTGACCTGGGAGCCGTGCCACTCGCGCGGGGCGGTCGGCCCGATGGCCGGGGTGATCACGCCGTCGATGTGGGTGTTCTGCCTGCGCGACGAGACGACCGGCCACGAGTCGTGGTGCTCGCTCAACGAGGGCCTCGGCAAGGTGCTGAGGTACGGCGCGTACGGCGACGAGGTGATCGAGCGGCTGCACTGGATGACCGACGTGCTCGGGCCGCTGCTGCAGCACGCCGTTCGCACCGCGGGACCGGTCGACGTCAAGGCGATCATCGCCCAGATGGTGCAGATGGGCGACGAGGGCCACAACCGCAACCGGGCCGGCACGCTGATGTTCCTGCGCGAGGTGCTGCCCGCGATGATCGACTCGGACTTCGCCAAGGCCGACGTCGCCGCCGCGGTGAAGTTCGTGTCCGGCAACGACCACTTCTTCCTCAACCTCGTGATGCCGGCCTGCAAGCTCACGACCCGCGCGGCCGCGGGCATCCCCGGCTCCACGGTCGTCACCGTGATGGCCCGCAACGGCACCGACTTCGGGATCCAGACCTCCGGCACCGGCGACGCCTGGTTCACCGCTCCGGCGAACACCCCCGAGGGCCTGTTCCTCGGCTCCTACGGCCCCGACGACGCCAACCCCGACATCGGCGACTCGGCGATCACCGAGACGGCCGGGATCGGCGGGCTCGCGATGGCCACCGCGCCGGCGATCGTCCGCTTCGTCGGCGGGCTCGGTGCCGGACGCGCTGGCCACGACGCAGCGGATGTACGACATCACCGTCGGGGAGAACCCGGCCTACGGCATCCCGATCCTGGAGTTCCGCGGGACGCCCACCGGCATCGACGTCACCGCGGTCACCCGGTCGGGCGTGCTGCCGCAGATCAACACCGGGATGGCCGGCCGGGTGGCCGGCACCGGTCAGGTCGGCGCCGGGCTCGTCACGCCCCCGATGGCCTGCTTCACCCAGGCCCTCGACGCCCTCGCCGCCGCCACCCCCTGACCCGGGTCCCGATCGTGAGGTCGACCCGGGCCCTCGGTCAGCGTTGACCCGGGGCAGGTTCACGAGACGCGGCGCTTGAGCCGCCCGCGGGCGGTGCTCGCCTCCGCGGCGGTGACCAGGCCGGCCGCCTTGCCGAGGCCGAACGGCGGCATGTTGCCGTAGACCGCCTCGTAGTCGCCCGCCTTCACCAGGTAGGTCTCGTGCCAGATCCCGGTGCGCGGGTCCTTGCCGACCCGCTTCCAGTAGCGCCGCCACACGTCACCGTGCGGGTCGGGGCTGTTGGCGAACCGCTCGAGGTGCTCGAAGGACCGCCAGTACTGCACGATCAGGCCGCCGAACGTGGACATCTCGTAGCCGAGCAGCCCGCTCTCCGGGTCCTCGCGAGAGCAGTCTTGAGCATGTAGGGCATGCCGCGCCGGCCCCCGAGGTCGCGCAGCGTGCGCACCAGGTGCCGCTTCTGGAACCGTGCGCCGATCAGGAACACCACGAAGTCGCCCTCGATGTGCGCCATCCACCGGCCCTGCTTCACCTCGGCCATCGTGCACCCCTTCCCGCGTCGTGGCTCCTACCGTCGTACGACGGAGGGGCGGGCGCAAGACCCGGGTCAGCCGTGGGTCAGGGCGTCGACCAGGCCACGGAGCCGGCGGACCTGCGCCCGGGCCCGGTCACCGTCGGAGCCCTGGATGCCCATCGCGGCCACGGTCGTGCCGTCGGCCAGGTCGAGCTCCGCCCAGGGGCTGCCGGGGCGCAGCGTGACGGCCAGCACCTCGTTCCAGTCGAAGCGGCGGGTCCGGTAGCCGTTCACGACGGTCAGCGCCGTCCTCGCGGGCCACGACCCGGCTGCGGGCCAGGGCGTAGCCGCCGGCGTACAGCATCAGCCCGAGCCCGATCACGGTGAACCGCTGCGACCAGCTGAACGCGTCCTGCACCTCCGGCGGGAACGCCAGCCAGGTCACCACCACGACCAGCACGAGCAGGGCGGCGGCGACGTAGATCGCGATCCGGACGCCGAGGGGGCGGAACGTCTGCGGCAGGGTCGGGCCAGGCTCAGATGCGGCAGGCATGGATGTCCGTCGACAGGATGCCGCGCGCGCCGAGGTCCCACAGCTCGTCCATGACGCGCTGGGCGTCGTCGCGGCGCACCATCGACCGGACCGCGACCCAGCCCTCCCGATGCAGCGGGGAGACCGTGGGGCTCTCGATGCCGGGAGTCAGCGCGACGGCCTGCTCGACCTGGTCGGTGTGGATGTCGTAGTCCATCATCACGTAGGACCGCGCGACCAGGACGCCCTCGAGCCGGCGCACGAACACGTCGAGCCCGGCGGGCGCGTCGACCCCGGCGCGGGTGATCAGCACCGCCTCGGACTCCAGGATCGGCTCGCCGAAGACCTCCAGGCCGGCGTTGCGCAGGGTGCTCCCGGTCTCCACCACGTCCGCGATCACGTCGGCCACGCCGAGCTGGACGCTGCTCTCCACGGCCCCGTCGAGCCGGGTCACCGTGGCGTCGACGCCGTGCTGCTCGAGGTGCCGGGCCACCACGCCGGCGTACGACGTCGCGATCCGCTTGCCGGACAGGTCACCGACGCCGGACGCCGTGCCGGGCGGGGCGGCGAAGTGGAAGCGGGAGCGGCCGAAGCCGAGGGTGAGCACCTCGGACGCCTTGGCCCCCGAGTCGAGCAGCAGGTCGCGGCCGGTGATGCCGACGTCGAGGGTGCCCTCGCCGACGTACACCGCGATGTCGCGCGGGCGCAGGTAGAAGAACTCGACGCCGTTGTCGCCGTCGGTCAGGGTCAGCCGCTTGGCGTCGGTGCGCTGCTTGTAGCCGGCCTCGCGCAGCATGTCGGTGGCGGCCTGGGACAGCGAGCCCTTGTTGGGGACGGCCAACCGCAGAAGTCGTTCGGGCACGGGGGCCCCTTTCGGAAGTCTCAGAGGTGGGCGTAGACGTCGTCGAGCGACAGTCCGGTGGCGAGCATCAGGACCTGCGCGTGGTACAGCAGCTGGCTGATCTCCTCGGCGGCCCGCTCGGGCCCCTCGTGCTCGGCGGCCATCCAGGACTCGGCGGCCTCCTCGACCAGCTTCTTGCCGATCGCATGGACGCCGGCGTCGAGCTCACGGACGGTGCCGGAGCCGTCGGGGCGGGTCCGGGCCTTGTCGGCGAGCTCGGCGAAGAGCTGGTCGAACGTCTTCATCGGGAGGCTTCCTGGGTCTGGGGCGGGGCCGTCTCAGCGTACGGCGTGCGGGGTGGCCGTCGCGCACGGGACGGCGGGGACGGGACGCCGCTCACAGCCCGATGTCGAGCGGCACGGCGGGCGGCCGGCGCAGCAGCTCCACCAGCATCGTGGGGAGGTCGCGCGGGCCGAGCAGCTCGGGACCGTCGTGCCGAGCAGCTCCTCGAGGGTCCACCAGGCGAAGTGCGTGATGCCCTCGGCGGCCAGCGCGTCGGGGCCGAAGGACCCGCGCGGCTCGAACCGCTCGCTGCGGACCAGGAAGTAGTCGTTGACGGCGCCGTCGAAGCCGGGGACGTGCCCGGGGCCACCACGACCTGGTGCCACACGTGCGGCGGGTCCTCGTCGAGCACGAGGCCGATCTCCTCGTCGAGCTCGCGGCGCAGCGCGTCCAGGAGGCTCTCCCCCGGCTCGACCCCACCGCCGGGGGCGGTCCACAGCGCGACGCCCTGGTCGGCCAGGTCGAAGCGGCACAGCAGCACCCGGTCGTCCGGGTCGAGCACCAGCGCCCGCGCGGCGTTGCGCAGCCGGGTCACGCGCCGTCGGGCTCGTAGCCGCGGCGGATCCGGCGCAGCGTCAGGGCCGTGGTCAGCGCGGCGGCGGTCGCCTCGTAGCCCTTGTCCTCGTGGGATCCCTCGAGCCCGGCCCGGTCGAGGGCCTGCTCGTCGGTGTCGCAGGTCAGCAGCCCGAACCCGATCGCGGCGCCGGTGCTGACCGCGATCTGGGCGAGACCGTCGGTGGCCGCGGAGCAGACGTACTCGAAGTGCGGCGTGCCGCCCCGGATCACCACGCCGAGCGCGACGACGGCCTCGTAGCCCCGCTCCGCGAGCGCACCGGCGACGACCGGCAGCTCGAACGAGCCGGGCACCCGCACGATCGCGGGCTCCTCGACCTGGTAGTCGGCCAGCGCGCGCTGCGCCCCGGCGAGCAGGCCGTCCATGACCTGCTGGTGCCAGCGGGCGGCGACGACCGCGACCCGCAGGTCGTGGCAGTCGACGGGCTTGTCGTCGGGCGATCCGGCTCCGCTCATGAGGGGCCTCCTGTCGTCGGGCTCAGTCCGGGCAGCTGGTGCCCCATCCGATCACGCTTGGTCAGCAGGTACTGCAGGTTGTGGTCGTTGGGCCGGATGGTCAGCGGCACGCGCTCGGCCACCCGGACGCCGTACTCCTCGAGGTTCTTCACCTTGTCGGGGTTGTTGGTCAGCAGCCGCACGGTGGTCACCCCGAGGTCGCGCAGCACCTGGGTGGCCGCGCCGTAGTGCCGGGCGTCGGCGGGCAGCCCGAGCTCGAGGTTGGCGTCGACGGTGTCGCGGCCGCCGTCCTGCAGCTGGTAGGCCTGCAGCTTGGCGACCAGGCCGATCCCGCGGCCCTCGTGGCCACGGAGGTAGACCACGACGCCGCGGCCCTCGGCGACGATCAGGTCGAGGGCCTCGTCGAGCTGCGGTCCGCAGTCGCACCGGCGGGAGCCCAGCACGTCGCCGGTCAGGCACTCGGAGTGCACCCGGGTCAGCACCGGCGCGTCGCCGGAGATGTCGCCGTGCACCAGCGCGAGGTGCTCCGAGCCGTCGATGGTGATCCGGTAGCCGTAGGCGGTGAAGTCGCCGTGCTCGGTCGGCAGGTGCGTCTCGGCCACCCGCTCGACGTGGTTCTCGTGGCGGCGCCGGTGGTGGATCAGCTGCTCGATGGAGATCATCGACAGGCCGTGCTCGTCGGCGAACTCCCGCAGCTGCTGGCCGCGCTTCATGGTGCCGTCGTCGTTGACGATCTCGGAGATCACCCCGGCCGGCTCGAGTCCCGCCAGCCGGGCCAGGTCCACGGCGGCCTCGGTGTGCCCGGGCCGCACGAGGACGCCGCCCTCGGCGTACCGCAGCGGGAAGACGTGCCCCGGCTGCACGACCTCGAAGGCCTCGGTCGCGGAGTCGATCAGGGTGCGCACGGTGTGCGAGCGGTCGGCGGCGGAGATGCCGGTGGTGACGCCGTCGCGGGCGTCGACGGAGACGGTGTACGCCGTCCGCATCCGCTCCCGGTTGTGCGGCGTCATCAGCGGGATGCCGAGCCGGTCGAGCGTCGAGGCCGTGACCGGCACGCAGATCACGCCCGAGGAGTAGCGGATCGTGAACGCCATGAGCTCCGGCGTCGACCGGGCCGCGGCGAAGATCAGGTCGCCCTCGTTCTCGCGGTCCTCGTCGTCGACGACCACGACCGCCTTGCCGGCCGCGATGTCGGCCACCGCCTTCTCGACGGTGTCCAGCCGCACGTCGGGGGCGCTCATGCCAGCACCTTCTCGGGCTCGGGCTCCTCGACGCGGGAGGCCTTGAGCCACACGAAGAAGCCCCAGACGACCAGGACGCCGTAGACCACGAACAGGATCGCGGTCGGGTAGTACTGCGAGTGCCACAGCAGCGGGACGCCGACCAGGTCGACGGCGATCCAGGCCAGCCAGAAGTCGTTCCAGCCGCGGGCCATCGCGTAGGTCGCGACCATCGAGCCGACGAAGATCCAGGCGTCGCACCAGTAGTACCAGCGCGGCGCGGGCCAGCCGGCGCCGATCACGCTGAACACCCACTGCAGCACGAGGACGCCCGCCGCGGCGGCGACCAGGTAGGCCACCCGCTCGCCGGCCGTCGCCCAGCGCGGCGTGATCGCCGGGCGGTCGCTCGCGCCACCCCGGGCCTCGCGGACCTGCCGCCAGCGGTGCCAGCCGTAGATGCTGGTGATGATGAAGAACACCTGCCGTCCGGCCTGCCCGAACAGCGGCACCTGTGCCTCGGCCTCGAAGGTCGCCCCGACGAACACGGTGAACAGCAGCACGTTGCCGACGATGCCGACCGGCCACGCCCACACGCGACGCCGCAGGCCGCCGACGGCCGAGGCGAACCCGAACGCGTTGCCGACGATCTCCCGCCAGGTGATCGGGTGCCCGGCGATGGTCAGGTGGGCGTCGTAGAGCTGGGTGGCGAGGCTCATGCGGTGTCCTTGCGGTCGGTGTGCGGGGCGACGAGGCGTTCGACGTACTTCGCGATGACGTCGACCTCGAGGTTGACGAGGTCGCCCGGCTGCTTGAAGCCGAGCGTGGTGCGGGCCAGGGTCTCGGGGATCAGCGAGACGGTGAAGGATGTCGTCGCCCGCGCTCACCACCGTCAGCGAGATGCCGTCGACGGTGATGGACCCCTTGTCGACGAGGTAGCGGGACAGGCCGGCGGGCAGCGAGATCTCCACGACCTCCCAGTGCTCCGACTCCTCCCGGCGTACGACGGAACCGGTGCCGTCGACGTGACCCTGCACGATGTGACCGCCGAGGCGGGTGGTCGCGGTGACGGCGCGCTCGAGGTTCACGCGGGTGCCCGGCTCGAGCGCGCCGAGCGACGTCTTCGCCAGGGTCTCGCGCATCACGTCGGCGGTGAACGTCTCGCCGTCGCGCTGGGCCACGGTGAGGCAGCAGCCGTTGACGGAGATGGAGTCGCCGAGCCGGGCGTCGGTGATGACGTGCGGGGCGCGCAGCGTCAGCCGGACCGCGTCGCCCTGGTCCTCCAGGGACTCCACGACGCCGAGCTCCTCGACGATGCCGGTGAACATCAGACGGTCTCCTTGGTGGGGGTCAGGGTGAGGCGCACGTTGGTCTCGGCGCCCGCGCCGAGCACGGTCACGTCGTCCACGTGGAGGTGCAACGCGTCGCCGATGGATTCGATGCCCAGGTCGCCCACGCCGCTCAGGCCGGAGCCGAGCAGCATCGGGGCGACGTAGCAGACCACCTCGTCGACGAGCCCGGCCGACAGGAACGCCGCGGCCAGCGTCGGGCCGCCCTCGAGGAACACGTGCTGCCGGTCGCGGGCGCGCAGCTCCGCGAGCGCCTCGTGCGGGTCGCGGGTCCGGAGCAGCACGGTCTCGGCGGCGTCGTCGAGGACGCGCCGGTCGGCGGGCAGGTCCCGCAGGCCCATCACGGCGCGCAGCAGCTGTCGGTCCCGGGGCAGCGGGACGTCGTCCTCGTCGCGGACGGTGAGCTGCGGGTCGTCCACCAGCACGGTGCCGGTGCCGACCAGGATCGCGTCGGACAGCGCGCGCAGCCGGTGGGTGTCGCGACGGGCCGGCACCGAGCTGACCCACCGGGACGTGCCGTCGGCCGCGGCGCTGCGGCCGTCGAGGGTGGTGGCCAGCTTCCAGGTCACGAACGGCCGGCCGTGCTCGACCGCGAACGTCCAGCTCCGGTTGAGGGCCCGCGCCTCGTCGACCAGCAGCCCGCCCTCGACGTCGCACCCCGGCCCCGCGCAGGAACTCCGCCCCGCCCGTGGCGACGGGGTTGGTGTCGGCCTGGGCGTAGACGACCCGCGTCACCCCCGCCGCGACCAGCGCCTGCGCGCAGGGCCCGGTCCGGCCGGTGTGGTTGCACGGCTCCAGGGTGACGACCGCGGTGGCCCCGCGCGCCCGGTCGCCCGCCCGGGTCAGCGCGTCCACCTCGGCGTGCGGCGAGCCGGCGCCCCGGTGGAACCCCTCCGCGACCACGTGACCGTCGCGGTCGAGGAGCACGCAGCCGACCCGCGGGTTCGGCCCGAGCGGGACGCCCGGGGTGGCCGCGAGCGCGAGGGCACGACGCATCGCGGCGCGCTCGGCGCTGCTCGCGGTCATCGCTGGCCCTCTCGTCCGTGCTCACGGACTCCGGGCGTCGAGAAAGACAGGCGTGCCGTCGGGCGGCAGGCCTGCGTGCGCTTCCCATCCGGACTTTGACCGTCGGTCCAGGAGTTCCACCTGGTCAACCGGCTGCTGGCTGCAGCCGGGTCGCGGACTTTCACCGCCGGCTCGGAATTGCACCGACCCCAGAGCACGCAAAACTTGTGTCAGGTCCCAGCGTGCCACACCCGCACGCCCGCGGGGGTGTGAGGTCCGCTACGCGGGCGGCTGCGGGGTGGCAGATTCACTGGGTGCCCAGTGAAACGTGCACGGCCCTGCCGTTGCAACGCTGGGGCTCGGCCGGATTCACTAGGGGCCCAGTGAAACGTGCACTGCGCGCCGGTTCGCAGCCGCTCCGGCTCTGCCAGATTCACTGGGTGCCCAGTGAAACGTGCACTCCCCCGCCGTTGCAACGTCGGGGCTCGGCCAGATTCCCTAGGGACCCAGTGAATCTGGCAGCCCGTTACGACGACGACGCCGCTTCAGCCGCCGACCGCAGCGACTCGATCATGGCGTTCGGGTCGTCGGCGGAGAAGACGGCCGACCCGGCGACGAAGACGTCCGCACCGGCCTCGGCGCAGCGCTCGACGGTCTCCAGCGAGACACCCCCGTCGACCTGGAGCCACACGTCGAGACCGTGCTTGGCGACCAGCTCGCGGGTGCGCCGGATCTTGGGCAGGCACAGGTCCAGGAACTTCTGGCCGCCGAACCCGGGCTCGACGGTCATCACCAGCACCATGTCGAGCTCGGGCAGCAGGTCCTCGTAGGGGTCGATCGGGGTGGCCGGCTTGAGGCCCATCCCGGCCCGGGCACCCTGCGCGCGGATCTCGCGGGCCAGCCGGACGGGGGCGGCGGCGGCCTCGACGTGGAAGGTGACCGACCCGGCCCCGGCCTCGACGTAGGCCGGCGCCCAGCGGTCCGGGTCCTCGATCATCAGGTGGCAGTCCATCGGCGTGGACGACGCCTTGCCGATCGCCTCGACGACGGGCAGCCCGAGGGTGAGGTTCGGGACGAAGTGGTTGTCCATCACGTCCACGTGCAGCCAGTCGGCGTTGCCGATGCGGGCGGCCTCGGAGGCCAGGTTGGCGAAGTCGGAGGCGAGCAGGCTCGGCGAGATCTGGATACCCATGGTGCGACGATCCTAGGTCGTGGCCGCCTCAGCGCCCGGCACCGCCGTCGGGCAGCGGCTGGTCGGGGACCCAGGTGCGGTAGGCCGGCGGCAGGGTGTCGTCGCCGCGGGCCGTGCGCCTTGCCCGGCCAGCTCGGTGCCGTCGGCGGCGTACAGCGTGACGTCGAAGCGTCGGCGTCGGAGTCGCCGGTCAGGGCGGGCACGTCGCGCATGAAGGCGACGAACCCGTCGACGGCCTTGGCCTTGAGCACCTGGCCCTGCGTCCGGACCGTCACCGAGGCCACGTTCGGCGGGAACCGGTCGACGTACCAGAACTGGCCGCGGCCGTAGGACATCGAGTTGGTCTCCGTGACCGAGCCCCGTCGGGCGGCCCGCGGTCATCGGGTACGCCGTCGCGTAGCCGTTGAACTCCGTCGTGGAGCCGGCCGGACAGCCAGCACGAGCCCCAGGTCCGGCCGTCGGAGGACAGGATCACGGCGTTCACGTCGCCGCCGGAGCTGGTCTCCATGGTGAGCACCCGCGACCCGGCGCCGAAGGTGGTCGCGTCCAGCGCGCCGTTGTCGGTGCGGGTGCAGCGCTCGATGACCACCGAGGCCGGGTCGGCGGGCGCCGGAGGCGACCGGCGCCGGGGTCGTCCGGCCCACGGTCCCGCCGTCCCGCCAGGGCGTCTGGGCCACGACGACCACGGCGGCCACCGCCAGCGCCGGACGCACCGACCGCGAGGACCCCGCGGCGCCGCCGCAGCCGGGCGCGGCCGGCCCGCAGGTCGTCGTGGCTGTTCTGCCGCATCGTCGGCTGGTCGACCACCAGGCCGGCCAACCGGTCCTTCAGCTGCTGCTCGTTCATCGGCGCTCTCCTCGTCAGGTCCTCGGTCTCGGCCAGCACCTGCCGCAGCCGGCTCAACGCCCGCGCGCTCTGGCTCTTCACGGTCCCCGTGCTCACGCCCAGGTCGCGGGCCACCTCCGCCACGGACAGGTCGAGCCAGTAGCGCAGCACGACCACCTTGCGCTGCCCCAGCGGCAGGGCGGCCAGGGCGACCCGGAGCTCGTCCCGGTCGAACGCCGGCTCCCCCGCCGGGCCGGCGGGCTCGTCGGGCAGCCGGTCCACCAGGTGCTCGGGCCGCCGGTGCCGCCACCGCCAGTCGTCGCGGAAGGTGTTGACCAGCACCCGGCGCAGGTAGGCGTCCTCGCCGCCGTGGCCGGCGACCCGCGGCCAGGCGACGTACAGCCGGGCCAGCGCCTGCTGCGCCAGGTCCTCGGCGCGGTGCCAGTCACCGCACAGCAGGTACGCCGTGCGCACCAGCTGTCCGCGCCGCGCGTCGACCAGCTGCACGAACGCCTGGTCACGCTCGCTGCGCCTCATCGGTGTCCCCCTCGTCGCCGTCTCGGGAGTACAGACGTCGTGGACGGCGACGAGGTTGTCACGAACGGCGCAGCAGGGCCAGGAACATCGCGTCGGTGCCGTGCCGGTGCGGCCACAGCTGCACGGTGCCGGGCAGCGGGCCGGCCAGGTCGGTCACCGCGGGGAACAGCGGCGCCGCGTCCTCCAGGTGTACGTCGTCCCGGCCGGCCAGCGCCTGCGGAGACCACGCCGGCCGTCTCGGCCAGCACCGGCGAGCAGGTCGCGTAGGCCACCACTCCCCCGGGCCGGACGGCGTCCAGCGCGGAGGCGAGCAGGGCCTGCTGCAGCGGCACGAGCTGGTCGAGGTCCGCAGGCGTTCGCCGCCAGCGGGACTCCGGGCGCCGCCGCAGGGCGCCGAGGCCGGAGCACGGGGCGTCGACCAGGACCCGGTCGAACGTGCCGTCGCGCCCAGGGCGGCCGCGTGCCGTCGGCGGTGACCACGCCGAGCAGGCCCCGGCCGGCGCGCCGGGTGGTGGAGGCCACGAGCCGGGACCGGTGCTCCTGCCGCTCGGAGGCCAGCAGCCGCGCCCCCTGGGAGCCGGCCACGGCGGCGAGCAGCGCGGCCTTGCCGCCCGGTCCGGCGCAGAGGTCGAGCCAGCGCTCGTCCCGGCCGTCGAGGGCTGCGTCGGCGAGGGCCGCGGCGACCAGCTGCGACCCCTCGTCCTGCACCCCGGCGCGGCCCTCGCGGACGGCGGGGACCTCGCCGGGGTCGCCGCCGTCGAGCACCACGGCGTAGGCCGAGTGCGCCGACGCGGTGCCGCCGGCCGCGACCAGCTCCTCGACGGTGGCCAGCCCGGGCCGGGCCACCAGGGTGACCTTCGGGGGCGCGTTGTCGGCGGCCAGCAGGTCGTCGAGCTCGCCGGCGCGGTCGCCCGAGCGCCTCGGTCAGGGCGGAGACCACCCAGCGCGGGTGGGAGTGCGCGACGGAGGCGAACCCGACGGGGTCGGACACCGGGTCGGGGGCGACCCGGCGGACCCAGCCGGACAGGTCGTGGGCGGAGATCTTGCGCAGCACGGCGTTGACGAACCCGGACGGGCCCGGCCCGACCTTGGCCCGCACCAGGTCGACGCTGGTGCCGACCGCGGCGTGCGACGGGACCCGCATCGCGAGCAGCTGGTGGGTGCCGAGCCGCAGCGCGTCGAGCACGGCGGCGTCGACCTTCGCCGAGGGGCCGGTCGACGTTGGCCGCGATCACCGCGTCGTAGGTGCCCTGCCTGCGGATGGTCCCCGACACCAGCTCGGTGGCGAACGCGGCGTCGCGTCCGGTCAGCCCGCGCGAGCGGAGCAGCGGCGGCAGCACCAGGTTGGTGTAGGCGTCCTGCTCCCGGACGGCGGCGAGCACGTCGAAGGCGGCAGCCCGGGCCGGGTCGGCGGGCGTGCTGCGCGGTCGGCGCTTGGGCCGGGCTCGGGGGTCGCTCATCCGAGCCGTCCCCCGGAGACGAGCCGGGCACCGCGGGCCCAGTCGGCCGCGGCCATCCGCTTCTTGCCGACCGGCTGCACGTCGCCGAGCAGCACGGCGTGGCTGCCGGTGCCGACCCGCACCGCGTTCTTGGTCACCTCGAGCACGCCGGCCTCCAGGGTGACGTCGGGGTCGAGCCGCACCGGGCCGAGCTTGAGCCGCTCCCCGTCGTACGTCGTCCAGGGACCGGGCGCGGGCGTGCAGGCCCGGACCTGACGGTCGACGGCGACGGCCGGCCGGGACCAGTCCACCTCGGCGTCGGCGACCTCGACCTTGGGGGCCAGGCTGATCCCGTCGTCGGGCTGCTCGCGGGCCTCCAGGGTGCCGTCCTCGATGCCGTCGAGGGTGCTGACCAGGAGGCCGGCGCCGCCCTCGGCCAGCCGGGCCAGCAGGTCGCCGGAGGTGTCGGTGGGCCGGACCCGCTCGGTCATCACGCCGAAGGTCGGGCCGGCGTCGAGCGCCGGGACGATCCGGAAGGTGGTGGCGCCGGTGACCTCGTCGCCGGCCCAGAGCGCGTGCTGCACCGGGGCGGCGCCGCGCCAGGCCGGCAGCAGCGAGAAGTGCAGGTTGACCCAGCCGTGCGGCGGGATGGCGAGGGCGGTGCGCGGCAGCATCGCGCCGTAGGCCACCACCGGGCAGCAGTCCGGCTCCAGCGCCGCCAGCTCGGCCTGGAAGGCGGGGTCGCGCGGGTGCTCGGGCTTCAGCACGGGCACCCCCAGCTCCTCGGCCCGCAGCGCGACCGGGGAGGCGACCAGCCGGCGGCCCCGGCCGGCCGGGGCGTCGGGGCGGGTGACCACGCCGACCAGCTCGTGCCGGCTGGCGGCGACCGCCTCCAGGGCCGGGAGCGCCGGCTCCGGCGTCCCCGCGAAGACGACCTTCACAGGCCGAAGCCGTTGGTGCGGTGCGGGGAGAGCCGGACCGTCGGGGTGGGCTCCCCGAACCACTCCGCCTCGCGGATCGCCTTCATCGCCAGCTTGCGGGTCTCCCGGTCCAGCCGGTCGACGAACAGGATGCCGTCGAGGTGGTCGGTCTCGTGCTGGATGGCCCGGGCCAGCAGCTCGTGGCCCTCGATGCTGACCGGCTCGCCGTGCATGTCGAAGCCCTTGGCGACCACGCGCAGCGCGCGGCGGCACTCGAAGGTCAGGTCCGGGATGGACAGGCAGCCCTCGGAGCCGAGCTGCTCCTCCTCGGACAGGTCGAGCGTCGGGTTGACCAGGTGGCCCAGCTCGCCGTCGACGTACCAGGTGAACACCCGCAGGCCCACGCCGATCTGGGGCGCGGCGAGACCGGCGCCGGGTGCGGCCATCATGGTGTCGCTGAGGTCGGAGACCAGCCGCCGCAGCTCCTTGTCGAAGACCGTCACCGGGGCGGCGGGCGTGCGCAGCACCGGGTCTCCGAACAGGCGGATCGGCTGGACGGGCACGGTGGGCTCCTGGGGGTGGGGCGGGGACGGGCGGCGGCCCAGTCTACGGAGTCGTGCGGGTCACTCGAGGCCCACGGGGTCGACCTGCACCCGGACCGGCGGCAGCTTGCGGGCGGACCGCACGCCCTGCATCTCGACGAGGGTCCGCGACAGCGCGGAGCCGGCCGCGCGGGGCACCCGGACGACCGCCCGCAGCAGCGGCGGCGCATCCGCGTCCGGTGCGGGACCGGTCGTCTGGACGGGCACCGGGCCGAGCACCTCGGCGCCGGTCGGCAGGGTCAGCGCGGCCAGGGCCGTGTCGAGGTCCGCCTCGGGACCGGTCAGGGTGGCCAGCCGGGACGCCGGCGGCAGGTGGGCGGACTGCCGGTCCTCGAGCTCGCGGCCGGCGTAGCCGGCGGGGTCCCAGCGGACCAGGGCCTGGAGCTCCGGGCCGGACGGCTCACCGACCGCCACCACGCGACCGCCCTGCCCGGCGGGCCGGGCCAGCGCGGCCGCGGCGAACCAGCGGCGCAGCGACTCCTCACCGGTGCGCAGGTCGGTGCGGCCGAGCATCAGCCAGGTGTCGAGCAGCACCACGCAGGCGTAGCCGCCGGCCGCGACCGGCTCGGCACCCGGTGTCGCGACCACGACGGCCGGACGGTCGTCGACGGTGGCCAGCACCCGGTCGCCGCCGGAGGTGCGCACGGTGACCTGCGGGAAGGCCCGGCCCAGCTCCTCGGCGGTCCGCTGCTCCCCGAGCACCGGGGCCCGCAGGCCGCGGCCCCCGCAGACGGCGCAGGCCCAGGCGGGCTCCGGGGTGCCGCACCAGCGGCAGGACGGCGGCAGGTGGGCGGCGGTCTGCCGCAGCGGGCCGGTGCAGACCGGGCAGCGCGCGGGCGAGCGGCAGGTGTCGCAGGCCAGCGCGGTGGCGTAGCCCTGCCGCGGGGTCTGCAGCAGCACCGGCCCCTGCTCGAGCCCGGCCCGGATCGCGTCGTAGGCGGTGCGGGGCAGCCGGGCGCTGCGGGTGTGCGGGTCGCGCTCGAGCTCCTTGTCGGTCGCGCCGGTGATCGTCACCTGGGGCGACGCGGCGCGCAGCGCGGACCGGTCGGCCTCGACGGCGCCGGCCCAGCCGGTGCGGACGAGGTACTCCCCCTCGACGGTGCGGGCGAAGCCGCCGAGCAGCATCGCGCTCGACTCCTCGTGGGCCCGGGTCAGCAGCACCTCGCGGGTGTGCGGGTAGGGCGCGCGGGGCTCGGCGTAGAGGTCGTCGCCGTCGTCCCAGAGCGCGACCAGGCCCAGGTCGTGGACCGGCGCGAACGCCGCCGCCCGGGTGCCGACCACGACGCGGACGGCGCCGCGGGAGACCGCCAGGAAGGAGCGGTAGCGCTGCGCCGGGCCGAGGTCGGCGGTGAGCACGACGTGCCGGCCCTCGCCGAGGACGGCGGTCAGGGCGGCGTCGACCCGGGCGACGTCCTTGTGGTCGGGCACGCAGATCAGCACCCCGCGGCCCGCCGAGCACGTCGCGGCCGCGGCCTGCGCCAGGGCGGTCGGCCAGCCGTCGCCGGGCAGCGCCGACCAGACGGCCCGCGGGGTGCCGCCCTCCGCGAGGCGTCGCACGAGCGCCGCTCCCCCGTCGTACGCCGCCCAGGCCCGCTCGGCCGCGGGAAGGTCGGCGCGGCCCGGAGGGGCGGCCGGGGACTCCTCCTTCTCGGCGGTGGCGTGCCGCGCCGGCACCGCCAGCCGCAGCACGTCGGAGCGGGTGCCGGCGTAGCGCGCGGCCACCAGCCCGGACAGCCGGGCCACCGCCGGGGACAGCACCGGCTCGGCGCTGACCGCGCGGCGCAGCGGGGCGAGCCGGCCCTCGTGCTCGCTGCTCTCCGACCCGCTCGAGGACGAACCCGTCGACGTCCTGGCCGGCGAAGCGGACCTTGACCCGGGTGCCGGCCGCGACCTGGTCGTGGAGCTTGGCGGGGACGAGGTAGTCGAAGGGCCGGTCGAGGTGCGCGAGCGGGACGTCGACCAGCACCCGGGCGACGGGCAGCTCGGGGGCCGGGTCGACCGGCGGCCGGACCTTCTCGCGCCGGGCGGCCTGCTCCTTGGCCGCCCGCGCCTTCGCCCGGACGAGCTCGGGCATCAGCGCCAGCTGACCCGTCTCGTCCTGCTCCTCGTCGACCACGGGAGCAGTCTCCCAGCCGCCGCCCTCCGTTCTCGCAGCCCCTCTCGCCGGCCTGTGGACGGTGCTTGGATGGCGGCATGGGTGACCTGAGCTGGAGCGGCTGCACCAACGTCCGCGACCTCGGCGGCCTGCCGCTCGCCGGTGGCGGCTCGACCCGCGAGCGGTCCCTCGTGCGGGCCGACTCGCTGACCCGGCTCGACGACGACGGGGTCCGGGCGGCCCGGGAGTACGGCGCGGCGCGGATCGTCGACCTGCGGGCCGAGCACGAGACCGCCGAGCCGGCGCACCCGTTCGCCGGCCAGGACGCCTACGTCTCGGTGCCGTGGATCGACGTCGACGCGGAGCCGCAGCGCGACCCGTCCGCGGAGCGGGACCTGGCGGACCTCTACCGCGGCAGCCTGGACCGCAACGTCCGCCAGGTGGCCGCGGCGGTGCGGGCGTTCACGCGAGGCGCCGGACGGTCCGGTGGTCGTGCACTGCGCGGCCGGCAAGGACCGGACCGGCATGCTCGTCGCGCTGCTGCTGGAGACCGCCGGGGTGTGCCGGGAGGCGGTGGTGGCCGACTACGCCGTCAGCGCCGACAACCTGGGCGTCGCGGAGATCCTCGCAGACCCTGGGCGAGGACGGACCGGGCCGCAGGCCGAGGCCTACGCCTGGTCGCACCCCGAGACGATCACCGGCGCGCTCGAGCACCTCGACGCGACGTACGGCGGGGTCACGCCCTACCTGCGCGACGCCTGCGGGCTCGGCGACGCACGAGCTGCGCGGACGCACGACGCCGCCTCACCGGCTGAGCGGTGAGGCGGCGTCGGAGGTGCAGTGGTGTCGCCGGGGGTCAGACGCCGGCGGCGGCCTTGAGGGCGTCGACGCGGTCGGTGCGCTCCCAGGTGAAGTCGGGCAGCTCGCGGCCGAAGTGACCGTAGGCCGCGGACGCGGCGTAGATCGGGCGGAGCAGGTCGAGGTCGGCGATGATCGCGGCGGGCCGCAGGTCGAAGACCTCCTGGACCGCCTTCTGGATCGTGGCGACCGGGATCGACTCGGTGCCGAAGCAGTCGACGTAGAAGCCGACCGGCTGGGCCTTGCCGATGGCGTAGGCGACCTGCACCTCGCAGCGGCGGGCCAGGCCCGCGGCGACGATGTTCTTGGCCACCCAGCGCATGGCGTAGGCCGCGGAGCGGTCGACCTTGGACGGGTCCTTGCCGGAGAACGCGCCGCCGCCGTGGCGGGCCATGCCGCCGTAGGTGTCGACGATGATCTTGCGGCCGGTCAGGCCGGCGTCGCCCATCGGGCCGCCGACCTCGAAGCGGCCGGTCGGGTTGACCAGCAGGCGGTAGCCGTCGGACGGGATGTCGAACTGCGCGAGGACGTGGTCGACGACGTGCTTCTTGACGTCGGGGGTCAGCATCGCGTCGAGGCTGATGTCCTTGGCGTGCTGCGAGGAGACGACGACGGTGTCGACGCGCACGGGGCGGTCCTCGTCGTCGTACTCGATGGTGACCTGGGTCTTGCCGTCGGGCCGCAGGTAGGACATCGTCCCGTCCTTGCGGACCTCGGAGAGCCGCTCGGCCAGCCGGTGCGCGATCGTGATCGGCAGCGGCATCAGCTCGGGGGTGTCGTCGCAGGCGTAGCCGAACATCAGGCCCTGGTCGCCGGCGCCCTGCTTGTCCATCGGGTCGACCGAGCTCTCGCGGGACTCGAGGCCGGTGTCGACGCCCTGGGCGATGTCGCCGGACTGGCCGCCGATCGCGACCATCACGCCGCAGGAGTGGCCGTCGAAGCCCTTGGCCGACGAGTCGTAGCCGATCGACAGGATGCGCTGGCGGACCAGCTCCTTGACGTCGACGTAGCCGGTCGTGGTGACCTCGCCCGCGACGACCACGAGGCCGGTGGTGAGCAGGGTCTCCACGGCGACCCGGCTGTGCGCGTCCTGCGCGAGCATCGCGTCCAGGACCGTGTCGCTGATCTGGTCGGCGATCTTGTCCGGGTGACCCTCGGTCACGGACTCGGAGGTGAAAAGGCGTCCAGCCACGTCGTCGTACCCCTTGCTCAGCTGTGGTGTCGGTGGTGTGTGTCGATCGGTTAGGTAGGTTACCCGCTCGCGGGAGCCGGACTCAGCCGGTCTCGAAGCGTGCCGCGACCCGGTCCCAGATCACGTGCGCGAGGGCGGTCTTGGAGCCCCGCGGGACCGGGGTGGAGCCGCCGTCGGCGTCGAGCACGACGGCTTCGTTCTCGGCGCTGCCGAACACCTGGCCGCCGCTCACGTCGTTGACGACCAGCAGGTCGCAGCCCTTGCGGGCCAGCTTGGCGCGGGCCAGGTCGAGCACGGACCCGTGGGCGTCGCCGGTCTCGGCGGCGAACCCGACCACGACGCTGCCGGGCCGGACCCGGTCGTGCGCGATCTCGGCGAGGATGTCGGGGTTCTGCTCGAGCTCGATGGCCGGGGCGGAGCCGTCGTCGGCCTTCTTGATCTTGGTGTCGCTGACCGTGCTGGGCCGGTAGTCGGCGGGCGCCGCCGCCATCACCACCGCGTCGGCCGTCGGGGGTCGCGGCCAGCACGGCGTCGCGCAGCTGCGCGGTGGTCTCGACGTGCACGACCTTGACGCCGGCCGGGTCGGGCAGGGTCACGTTGGCGGCCACCAGGATCACCTCGGCGCCGCGGGAGGCCGCGGCGCGGGCGAGCGCGTAGCCCTGCAGGCCCGAGGAGCGGTTGCCGAGGAAGCGCACCGGGTCGAGGTACTCCCGGGTGCCGCCGGCGGAGACCAGCACGTGCCGGCCGGCCAGGTCGAGCAGGTTGGCCGAGCCGGACCGGGCCATCACCTCGCGGGCCAGCTCGAAGATCTCGGCCGGCTCCGGGAAGCGGCCCTTGCCGGTGTCGGCGCCGGTGAGGCGCCCCTCGGCGGGCTCGATCACCAGGGCGCCGCGGCGGCGCAGCGTGGCGACGTTCTCCTGGGTGGCGGGGTGCTCCCACATCTCGGTGTGCATCGCCGGGGCGAACACGACCGGGCAGCGGGCCGTGAGCAGGGTGTTGGTGAGCAGGTCGTCGGCCAGGCCGTGGGCGGCCTTGGCCAGCAGGTCGGCGGTGGCCGGCGCGACCACGACGAGGTCGGCGGTCTGGCCGATCCGGACGTGCGGCACGTCGTGCACGTCGGTCCACACGTCGGTCGAGACCGGCTTGCCCGACAGCGCCGCCCAGGTGGGGGCGCCCACGAACTGCAGCGCGGCCGCGGTGGGTACGACGGTCACGTCGTGGCCCGACTCGGTGAACCGGCGGAGCAGCTCGGCGGCCTTGTACGCAGCGATGCCGCCGCTCACGCCCAGGACGACCCGGGGGTGAGGGCGGCTCTCGACTGCGTCGCTCGCCATGCGGAGGCGGGTCTCAGGCCTCGGTCGGGGGTGTCGCCCTCGGCGTCCGGGTCGATGTCCTCGCAGGTCAGCAGGTCGGCGTTGATCTCGCGCAGCGCGATCGACAGCGGCTTCTCCTGCACGTGGGTGTCCACGAGGGGGCCGACGTACTCCAGCAGGCCCTCGCCGAGCTGGGAGTAGTAGGCGTTGATCTGACGCGCACGCTTGGCGCTGTAGAGGACCAGCTTGTACTTCGAGTCCGTCTTCGTCAGCAGCTCGTCGATGGGCGGGTTGGTGATGCCCTCGGCGACAGGCAGGATGCGGGACACGGACGACACAGGTGAGAGCCTCACAGATTCAGGGGTAGACAGCCCTCGAGGGGGCGAGGCTCTCAGGAGCCCTCCATCAAGGCTACCAACTCTTCCGCAGCCAGGTGAACTTCGGTGTTCACGACCGTCACGTCGAACTCCGGCTCGGCGGCCAGCTCCTCGCGGGCGGTCTCCAGCCGGCGGGTCCGCTCCTCCTCGGTCTCGGTGCCCCGGCCGACCAGCCGCCGCACCAGCTCGTCCCAGGACGGCGGCTTGAGGAACACGAACAGCGCCTCCGGCATCCGGGCCCGCACCTGCCGCGCACCCTGGAGGTCGATCTCGAGCAGGGCGGGGCGGCCGGCGGCCAGCGCCTCGTCGACCGGCTTGCGCGGGGTGCCGTAGCGGGCCCGCTTGTGCACCACGGCCCACTCCAGCAGGGCGTCGTCGGCGACGAGGCGGTCGAACTCCTCGTCGGTGACGAACCAGTAGTGCCGGCCGTGCACCTCACCCGGGCGGGGACGACGGGTGGTGGCGGAGACCGAGATCCAGACCTCGGGGTGGTGGGTGCGGACGTACGCCGCCACCGTGCCCTTGCCGACCGCGGTCGGACCCGCCAGGACCGTCAGCCGGCCCTGTCGCTGCAGTCACACCGATCAGCCTCGTGACCCGAACTCGCGCTCCAGCGCGGCGATCTGGTTGGCGCCGAGGCCCGCGGACGCGGCGGCTCTCGGAGATGCTGAGCCGCTCCATCATCTGGCGGGCGCGCACCTTGCCGAGGCCCGGCATCGACTGGAGCAGGTCGACGACGCGCATCTTGCCGATGACCTCGTTCTCCTGGCCCTGCTGAGAGGACGTCGACGATCGAGGCACCCGAGTGCTTGAGCCGGTTCTTGATCTCGGCCCGCTCGCGGCGCGAGGCCGCCGCCTTCTCGAGGTTCGCCTGACGCTGTTCCGGCGTGAGTCGCGGCAGAGCCACTGTCTGACCTCGGTCCTGTGCGTGGGTGGCGGGCGGGTGGTGGGACGAAATCTAGTCATGGTGGAGCGCTGGTCGCAACGCGCGGGAGTGTCGCGCCGCTCACGGCACGGCCGAGCGTCAGCCGTCCGAGACCGCCCGACGCCCCGAGCCCGGGCCCGAGGTCGACCTTGCAGACGTCCTGGGCGTGCTGCTCGATGCTCTTGCTCGCCTGCTGCACCCGGGTGCTCTGCAGCTCGGCGACGGCCTGCTGCACCGCGTCGTACTGGCCGTCCGTCACGCCCGCGGGCTTCTTGCCGCCCGCGAAGTCGCCCGGGTGCGGCCCCGGACTCGGTCGAACGCGTCCACCAGGCCCTGGAGGGCCGCCACCAGGGTCACCCACTCGTCGGAGATGTCGTCGGGCGCCTCGTCGCGCAGCCCGGACAGCACGCCGACGGTCTTGCCCAGGGCGTCGCCGCCGGCCTTCCCGGGCTTGGCGACGTCCTCGACAGCGCGGTGAGCTGCTTCTCGTCCTCCTTCAGCGTCGAGCAGTAGGACTTCGTGCCCGAGCAGCCGGTCAGCCCGGTCGCCACCAGCAGCACGGCCAGCACCGACGCCGTACGACGGACGGGGGGCGGGCCTCAGCCACGCAGGCCCCGGCGCCGCAGCAGCGGGTCGGTGCTCGGGCCGCGGCCGCGCACGGCGGCGAACGCGTCGAGCGGGTCGACGGTGCCGCCGACCGAGAGCAGCTGCTCGCGGAAGCGGTCGCCGTTGGCGCGCACCAGGCCGCCGTTCTCCTTGAACCAGTCGACCATGTCGGCGTCGAGGACCTCGCTCCACAGGTAGGAGTAGTAGCCCGCGTCGTACCCGCCGGCGAACACGTGCGCGAAGTAGCCGGTGCGGTAGCGCGGCGGGACCAGCCCGGAGCGTACGCCGTGCCGGGTCAGCGCCTCGGACTCGAACTCCTCGACCTGCTCGGGCTCGACCGCCGGCTGCCCGGCGGCGGTCCGGTGCCACTCCTGGTCGAGCAGGGCCGCCCCGAGCATCGCGACCATCTCGAAGCCCTGGCCGTGCTCCTGCGAGGCGACCAGCCGGTCGACGACGTCCTGGGCGAGCGGCTCGCCGGTCTCGTGGTGCACGGCGTAGTGGGCGAGCACCTCGGGCCAGAACGCCCACATCTCGTTGACCTGGGAGGGGAACTCGACGAAGTCGCGCGGCACCGAGGTGCCCTGGAGCCGCGGGTAGACGGTGTCGGAGAACAGCCCGTGCAGCGCGTGCCCGAACTCGTGGAAGCCGGTGCGGACCTCGTCGACGGTCATCAGCGCCGGCTGCCCGGCGGGCGGCTCGGGCACGTTGAGGCAGACCACCACGACCGGCTTGGTGCCCAGCAGGTGCGACTGGCCGACGAACTCGTCCATCCAGGCGCCGCCCTGCTTGGTGGGCCGGGCGAACCAGTCGCACACGAACAGCCCCAGCGTGCTGCCGTCGCCGTCGCGGACCTCGTAGACGCGCACCCCGTCGGCGTACACCGGCAGGTCCGTGCGCTGCTCGAAGGAGAGTGCCGTAGAGCTGGGTGGCGGCGAAGAAGATGCCGTCGTGCAGCACCCGGTCGAGCTCGAAGTAGGGCTTCACGGCGTTGGTGTCGACGTCGTACGTCGCGGCCTTGTCCTGCGCGGCGTAGTAGGCCCAGTCCCAGGGCTCGACCGGACCGTCGACGCCGTCGGCGCGGAGCAGGTCCTCGATGCGCTCGCGCTCGCCGCTCGAGGTTGCGCATGGCCGGGCTCGACCATCTCGTCGAGCATCTCCAGCACGGCCTTGGTGCTGCCGGCGGTCTGGTCGTCGGCGATGTACGCCGCGTGGTCGGCGAAGCCGAGCAGGGCGGCCCGCTGCGGCACGCAGCGCGCTGATCCGGGAGACCAGCTCGCGGGTGTCGTGGTCGCCGCCCCGGGTGCCGCGCGACGTCGCCGCCTCGTGGAGCCGGCGGCGCACGTCGCGGTTCCGTCAGCGACGAGATGGCGGGCTGGATCGTCGGCAGCGACAGCGTGAGGAGGTAGCCGTCGCGGCCGGCGGAGCGTCGCCGCGTTGGCGGCCGCCTCGACCGCGTTGGGGGCCAGCCCGTCGAGCTCGGCGCGGTCGGTGACGTGCACGGCGAGGTCGTTGGACTCGGCGAGCACCCGGTTGGAGAACTCGGTGGTCAGCGAGGTGATCTGCACGTTGAGGTCGCGCAGCGTGTCGCGGTCGGCCTCCGGCAGCGCGGCGCCGGCCCGGACGAAGTCCCGGTGGTAGCGCTCGACGACCCGCACCTGCTCCGGGGTCAGCCCGGCGTCGTGGCGGCCGGTGTGCACGGCGTCGATGCGTGCGAACAGCCGCGGGTCGAGCCGGATCGCGTCGGTGTGCTCCGCGATCAGCGGCGCGAGCTCGGTCTCGAGCGCCTGCATCTGCGGGGTCGACATCGACGCGCACAGGTTCGTCCAGACGCGCATCATCCGGCGGTAGGTCTGGCCCGGAGCGCTCGAGCGCCTCGATGGTGTTCGCGAACGTCGCCTCGGTGTCCTGCGTGGCGATCGCCTCGACCTCGGCGCGCTGCTCGGCGACACCGGCGTCGAAGGCGGGGCGGTAGTGCTCGTGCCGGATCGCGTCGAAGCGGTGGGAACGCGAACGGCAGGTCGCTGGGCGCGAAGAAGGGGTTGCTCTGGTCCATGCGGACTGTTCTACACCGCGGCCCACCGCGCTCGTTGTAACGCGGGGTTATGGACGCTCCACCCGAGGTACGACGCGTGCGAACCGTCCACGGCACGAGCAGAGCCGATCAGGGCCCGATCCGGATCAGCTCTGCCAGCGTCGTGGACGCTCTGCCAGCGGCATGCCGTGGGTCCAGCGTCCATAACCCCGCGTTACAGCGAGCGGGCGCTGGGTCAGCCGGCCAGCGGCTGGAAGAGGTCGAGGGCGCGACGGGCGGCGTCGTGCAGGGCGGCCTTGTCGGGCCCGGCGGCGAGCAGCTCGCGCGAGCTGGCGGGCAGCACGTTGCGGGCGGCCTCGCCGAACACCCGGCGTACGTCGTCCAGGGTGCCGCCCTGCGCGCCGATGCCCGGGCACCAGCAGCGGGCCGTTCACGTCGAGGTTCGCGACGCCCAGGTCGGAGGGCAGCTCGACGGTCGCACCGACGACGGCGCCGATCGACCCGAGCCCCTCGACGCCGGCGTTGCGGGTGGCGACCGCGTCGAGCACGAGGCCGGCGAGCGAGCGGCCGTCGGCGGTCAGGGCGTGCTGCACCTGCGGGCCCTCCGGGTTGGACGTGAGCGCGAGCACGAACACGCCGGCGTCGTTGGCCAGCGCGGTGTCGAAGAACGGGTCGAGCGAGCCGATGCCGAGGTAGGGCGAGACGGTGATCGCGTCGACGGACAGCGGGGAGTTCCGGTCGAGGTAGGCGTCGGCGTAGGCCTGCGCGGTGGTGCCGATGTCGCCGCGCTTCACGTCGAGCAGCACCAGGCAGCCGCGCTCGCGGCACGCCCTCGATGACCTGCTCGAGGACGGCGATCCCGCGGGAGCCGTGCCGCTCGAAGAACGCGGACTGCGGCTTGACCACGCCGACGACGCCCGCGAACGCCTCGACGGCGGTCATCGCGAACTTCTCCAGCCCGTTGACCGAGTCGGTCAGGCCCCACGCGTCGAGCAGGGACGGGTGCGGGTCGATGCCGGCGCAGAAGCGCCCGCGGTCCTGCAGGGCGTGGCTCAGGCGGTCGCCGAAGGTCATCGGCTGCTCCCCTCGGGTTGGTGGTGCGCGAGCCCCGGCGGCGGACGCCACGGAGCCGAGGTCTCGTCGCGTCGAGCTCGTCGAGCAGCTCGTGCCGGATGCGGGTGGCGGCGGACGGGTCGCGGAGCAGCACGGTGCCGAGCTGCACGGCGGTCGCACCGGCGGCCAGCATCGCCAGCACGTCGAAGCCGGTGGAGAGGCCGCCGACGCCGACGACCGGCAGGTCCGGCAGGGCGGCGTGCACCTCCCAGACGCAGCGCAGCGCGAGCGCCCGGACGGCGGGACCGCTCAGCAGGCCGCCGCCCGAGCCCAGGGCGGGCCGCAGGGTGCGCGGGTCGAGCACGAGGCCCGGGAAGCCCTGCGCGACGACGACCGCGTCGGCGCCGTTCTCGGCGGCGGCCGACGCCAGGGCCACGACGTCGCCGCCGGCGGCCAGCTTGGCCAGCACCGGCACGCCCGCGGGGCAGGTCGCGGCGGACGACGTGCACGACCTTGCCGGTCTGGTAGGCGTCGGTGACGTCCAGGTGCACCTCGACGGCCGCGACGCCCGGGGGCCGTCGCGACCCGGCGGGCCAGCTCGCCGTACTCCGCCAGCGACGAGGCGCTGATCGACACCACGGTGCGCACGTCCTGCTGGGCGTACCACGGCAGCTCGGTGGCCAGGAACCCTTGCAGGCCTGGGTTCTGGTGCCCGGCGGCGCTCAGCACGCCGCTCGGCGTGCTCGACGACCCGCGGCGGCGCGGCGCCGGCCTGCGGGTCGAGCGTGACCGTGCGGGTGACGACGGCGCCGAGCCGGGAGAGGTCGGTGTACGTCGCGAGCTCGCGGCCGCCGCAGCCCGCCGCGGTCATCAGCGGCGAGGGCAGCGAGAGGCCGGCGAGCTCGACCGAGGCGCGCCGAGCTGTCAGGCGGTCACGACGCGCCCCGGGCGTCGGAGGGGATCGTGCCGAGGTCGTCCCAGCGGACCCGGTCGCCGCGGAACACCGGGCCCTCGGCGCAGGCGCGGACCATCCGGGTGCCGCCGTCCTCGCCGACGACCGGCAGCACGCAGCCCCAGCAGAGCCCGGTGCCGCAGAGGTCGGGCACGTCGACGGCGGTCTGGCTCCAGGCGCCGTGCGTCTCGGCCGACCCGGGCCACGCCGTGCAGCACGTCGTGCGGGCCGGCGGCGTAGACCACGTCGGCCTCGGTGCGGTCCAGCAGCCCGGGCAGGGCGTCGACCACCCCGCCGCGCAGCCCCACGGAGCCGTCGGCGGTCGCGACGGTGACGCCGCGGGTGGCCCGCCGGGCCTCGAGCGCGCCGAACAGCGCGGCCTCGGTGGGCGCACCGAGCAGCATGTGCACGGCGCAGTCGCGCTCGCGCAGCCGCTCGGCCAGCGAGAACAGCGGGCGCGCTGGCGCAGCCCTCCCCCACCAGCACGACCGTCACCGGGTCCTTGGGCAGCGCGAACGGCCGTCCCAGCGGGCCCGACCACGTCGAGCGGCGGTGCCGGGCGCGGCCCCGGCCAGCCACGCGGTGCCGGCGTCGATGACGGCGAAGACGCACTCGACGGTGCCGCCGTAGGCACCGGTCGGCCGGACCCGGTGCACCGGGCAGCGACCGGCGCAGCGTGGCCGACGACAGCGGGCCGCCGACCGCGACGGTGACGAACGTGCCGGGCCGGAACCGCTCGGGGACGCCGGGGGCGACCATCGTCAGGTGGTGGTAGGCGCCGGCCTTCTTGACGCTCAGCACCTCACCGGCGACCTGCACCGGACCGGTCTCGGGCGCGGGACGCGCTCATCGGGCCAGCTCGCGCTGCACCCGGGCCGGCCAGAGCGGCCCCCTCGTAGACGAACGCGGTGTAGGCCTGCAGCAGGGTGGCCCCGGCGTGCAGCCGCTCGCGGGCGTCGGCGGCGTCGCCGATGCCGCCGACGGCGATGATCGTCAGGTCCGGCCCGACCCGCTCGCGCAGCAGCCGGAGCACCTCGAGCGCCCGCGCCCGGAGCGGGGCGCCGGACAGCCCGCCCGCGCCGGCCGCCTCGACCTCCGCGGCGCCGGACGTGAGGCCGTCGCGGCCGATCGTGGTGTTGGTGGCGACGATGCCGTCGAGGCCGAGCTCGAGCACCAGGTCGGCGACGGCGAGCACGTCCTCGTCGGACAGGTCGGGGGCGATCTTCACCAGCAGCGGCAGGTGCTTCGTCGGTCACGGCGTCGGCCTGGCGTCGTACGGCGATCAGCAGCGGCCGCAGCCGCTCGACGGACTGCAGGTCGCGCAGGCCGGGGGTGTTCGGGGAGCTGACGTTGACCACGAGGTAGTCGGCGTAGGGCGCGAGCAGCCGGGTGCTCTTCTCGTAGTCCGCGACCGCGTCCTCGTCGGCGACCGCCTTGGTCTTGCCGATGTTGACGCCCACCACGACGTCGCGGTGCTTCATGCCGAGCCGCGCGGCCAGCCGGCGGGACGACCGCCTCGGCGCCGTCGTTGTTGAAGCCCATCCGGTTGACCACCGCCCGGTCGGCCGGCAGCCGGAACAGCCGCGGTCGTGGGGTTGCCGGGCTGCGGCTCCCCGGTGACCGTGCCGACCTCGACGAAGCCGAACCCGAGGGCGGCGAGCGCGTCGATGCCCTCGGCGTTCTTGTCGAACCCGGCCGCGAGGCCGAGCGCCCCGGGGAACGTCAGCCCCATCGCCTCGACCGGCCGGCTCGCGCCGGGCACGACCCGGCCCAGCAGCGGGCTGCCGAGCCGCAGGGCGCGGAAGCCGAGCCGGTGGGCGGTCTCCGCGTCGACGCGGGTGAGCACGCGGTCGAACAGGGTGCGGTACGGCGTCACGCGCGACCCGACCGCTTCGCCCACTCCTGCAGCGACCGGACGCCGATGTCACCGGCCCGCATCGCCTCGATGCCCTGCACGGCGGCGCCGAGCCCCTGCACGGTGGTGATGCACGGGATGTTGGCCATGATCGCGGCCGTGCGGATCTCGTAGCCGTCGATCCGGGCCGCACCGCCACCGGACGACGCCGTGCGGGGTGTTGATGATCAGGTCGATCTCGCCGGCCTGGATCAGCTGCACGGTGGTGGGCTCGCCGGCGGGACCGGGACCCTCGAAGTGCTTGCGCACGACGGTCACGGCGACGCCGTTGCGCCGCAGCACCTCGGCCGTGCCCTGGGTGGCCAGGATCTCGAAGCCCCGGTCGGCCAGCACCTTGATCGGGAAGATCATCGAGCGCTTGTCGCGGTTGGCCATGCTCACGAACACCTTGCCGCTGGTCGGCAGCGACCCGAACGCCGCGGTCTGGGCCTTGGCGAACGCCGTGCCGAAGTCCGCGTCGAAGCCCATCACCTCGCCGGTCGACTTCATCTCCGGGCCGAGCACGGTGTCGACCTGGGCGCCGTCGGGGGTGCGGAACCGGTTGAACGGCATCACCGCCTCCTTGACGGCGATCGGCGCGTCCGCGGGCAGGTCTCCCCCGTCGCCGGTGGCCGGCAGCACGCCGGCCGTGCGCAGGTCGGCGATCGTCTCGCCGAGCATCACCCGGGCCGCGGCGCTGGCCAGCGGGGTCGCCGTGGCCTTGGACACGAACGGCACGGTGCGGCTGGCGCGCGGGTTGGCCTCCAGGACGTAGAGCACGTCGGAGCCGAGGGCGTACTGCACGTTGAGCAGCCCGAGCACGCCGACGCCCTGCGGCGATCGCCAGCGTGGCCTCGCGGATCCGCTTGATCTCCTGGGCGCCGAGGGTGATCGGCGGCAGCGCGCACGACGAGTCGCCGGAGTGGATGCCGGCCTCCTCGATGTGCTCCATGACGCCGCCGAGGAACAGGTCGGTGCCGTCGAAGATCGCGTCGACGTCGATCTCGACCGCGTCGTCGATGAACCGGTCGACGAGCACCGGGTGCTGCGGGCTGATCTCGGTCGCCCGATCGATGTAGCCCTCGAGCGCCACGTCGTCGTAGACGATCTCCATGCCGCGACCGCCGAGCACGTAGGACGGCCGGACCAGCACCGGGTAGGCGATCTCGGCGGCGATGGCCTGCGCCTCCTCGAACGACGTGGCCATGCCGTGCTTCGGCGCGGGCAGCCCGGCGCGGGCGAGCACCCGTCCGAACGCGCCGCGCTCCTCGGCGAGGTGGATCGCCGCGGGCGACGTACCCACGATCGGGACGCCGGCGTCCTCCAGCCCCTGCGCGAGGCCCAGCGGGGTCTGGCCGCCGAGCTGGCAGATGACGCCGGCGACCGGGCCCGGCCTGCTGCTCGGCGTGCACGATCTCGAGCACGTCCTCGAGCGTGAGCGGCTCGAAGTACAGCCGGTCGCTGGTGTCGTAGTCGGTGGAGACCGTCTCGGGGTTGCAGTTGACCATCACGGTCTCGTAGCCCGCACCGCCCTCGCCCGACCCGAGCGCCATGCTCGCGTGCACGCAGGAGTAGTCGAACTCGATGCCCTGGCCGATCCGGTTCGGGCCGGAGCCGAGGATGATCACCGCGGGCCGCTCGCGCGGCTGCACCTCGGTCTCCTCGTCGTAGGACGAGTAGTGGTAGGGCGTGCCGCGCGGCGAACTCGGCCGCGCAGGTGTCGACGGTCTTGTAGACCGGCCGGATGCCGAGCGCGTGCCGCACACCGCGTACGACGTCGGCGGGCATGCCGCGCAGCTTGCCGAGCTGGTCGTCGGAGAACCCGTGCCGCTTCGCGCGCCGCAGCAGCGACGGGGTGAGCTCGTCGGCCTCGAGGACCTCGACGGCGACCTCGTTGATCAGCAGCAGCTGGTCGACGAACCACGGGTCGATCGCGGTCGCGTCGAAGACCTCCTCCGGGGTCGCCCCGGCCCGCAGCGCGTCCATGACCTTGCTTGAGCCGGCCGTCGTGCGGGGTCCGGATCTCCTCGAGCAGGGCGTCCTTGTCGAGCTCGACCCACTCCTTGCTCCAGTCGAACGGCGCCTTCTTGTCCTCCAGGGACCGCAGCGCCTTCTGCAGCGCCTCGGTGAAGTTGCGGCCGATCGCCATCGCCTCGCCGACCGACTTCATGTGCGTGGTGAGCGTCCGGTCGGCGCTGGGGAACTTCTCGAACGCGAACCGCGGCACCTTGACGACCACGTAGTCCAGCGACGGCTCGAACGACGCCGGGGTCTCGCGGGTGATGTCGTTGGGGATCTCGTCGAGCGTGTAGCCGATCGCCACCTTGGCGGCGATCTTGGCGATCGGGAAGCCGGTCGCCTTGGACGCCAGCGCGCTGGACCGGGACACCCGCGGGTTCATCTCGATGACGATCAGCCGGCCGTCGCTGGGGTCGACCGCGAACTGGATGTTGCAGCCGCCGGTGTCGACGCCGACCGAGCGGATGATCCCGATGGAGAGGTCGCGCATGGCTTGGTACTCGCGGTCGGTCAGCGTCATCGCCGGCGCGACCGTGATCGAGTCGCCGGTGTGCACGCCCATCGGGTCGAGGTTCTCGATCGAGCAGATGATCACGACGTTGTCGGCCTTGTCGCGCATCACCTCCAGCTCGTACTCCTTCCAGCCGAGGATCGACTCCTCGAGGAGCACCTCGGTGGTCGGGCTGGCCGCGAGACCGGAGCCGGCGATGCGCCGCAGGTCCGTCTCGTCGTAGGCCATCCCGGAGCCGGTGCCGCCCATCGTGAACGACGGCCGGACCACCATCGGGTAGCCGAGCTCGTCGACCGCCGCGAGGCAGTCGTCCATGGTGTGGCAGACGACCGAGCGGGCGGTCTCGCCGCCGAGCTCCTCGACGATCTTCTTGAACGACTCGCGGTTCTCGCCGCGGTCGATCGCCTCGATGCTCGCGCCGATCAGCTCGACGCCGTACTTCTCGAGCACGCCGGCCTTGTCGAGCGCCATCGCGGCGTTGAGCGCGGTCTGCCCGCCGAGGGTCGCGAGCAGCGCGTCGGGCCGCTCCTTCTCGATCACCTTCTCGACGTACTCCGGCGTGATCGGCTCGACGTAGGTCGCGTCGGCGAACTGCGGGTCGGTCATGATCGTGGCCGGGTTGCTGTTGACCAGCACCACCCGGATGCCCTCGTCCTTGAGCACCCGGCACGCCTGGGTGCCCGAGTAGTCGAACTCGCACGCCTGCCCGATCACGATCGGCCCGGAGCCGATCACCAGGACGGACTTGATGTCCTCACGCTTCGGCATCGGCCTCCGGCGGTCGCTGCCGAGCAGGTCGCAGAACCGGTCGAACAGGTACGCCGCGTCGTGCGGACCGGCCGCGGCCTCGGGGTGGTACTGCACCGAGAACGCCACCAGCGCGCCGTCGCGCCGCAGCTCCAGCCCCTCGACGACGTCGTCGTTGAGGCACACGTGGCTGACGGTCGCGGTGCCGTACGGCGTCTCGGTCTCCCCGTCGAGCGGGGCGTCGACGGCGAAGCCGTGGTTGTGCGCGGTGACCTCGACCTTGCCGGTCGTCCGGTCCATCACGGGCTGGTTGATGCCGCGGTGGCCGTACTTCAGCTTGAAGGTGCCGAACCCGAGCGCCCGACCGAAGAGCTGGTTGCCGAAGCAGATCCCGAAGTAGGGGATCCCCTGCTCCAGCACGTCCCTGAGCAGCTCGACCTGGCCCTCGGTGGCGGCCGGGTCGCCGGGCCCGTTGGAGAAGAACACGCCGTCGGCGCCGGTCGCGCGTACGTCGTCCAGGGTGGCCGTCGCGGGCAGCACGTGCACCTCGATGCCGCGCTCGGCCATCATCCGCGGGGTGTTCGCCTTGATGCCGAGGTCGACGGCGGCGACGGTGAACCGCTTCGTCCCCGACGGCCGGGCACGACGTACGCCTCGCGCGGTCGAGACCTCGGTGGCCAGCTCGGCGCCGGACATCTCCGCGGAGCCGAGCACCCGCTCGAGCAGCGCGGCCGGGTCGGTCTCGGTGGTGGAGATGCCGACCCGCATCGCGCCGCGCTCGCGCAGGTGCCGGGTCAGCGCCCGGGTGTCGACGCCGGAGATGCCGACGACGCCCTGCGCGCGCAGCTCGTCGTCGAGGGTCCGCTTCGACCGCCAGCTCGACGCGCGGCGGGCGGGGTCGCGGACGACGTACCCGCTGACCCAGATCCTCGCCGACTCCGGGTCCTCGTCGTTCATGCCGGTGTTGCCGACGTGCGGGGCGGTCATCACGACGACCTGCCGGTGGTACGACGGGTCGGTCAGCGTCTCCTGGTAGCCGGACATGCCGGTGGAGAACACCGCCTCGCCGAACGTCTCCCCCGCTGCGCCGAACGAGTCACCGCGGAAGGTCCGCCCGTCCTCCAGGACCAGCAGTGCCTCTGTCATGCCGCGTTCTCCTTGGCCATCTTCGAGATCGAGCGCACCCACGCGCCGTACTGTCAGGTGCTTGGGGGCTCCGCACCCGCACGGGCTGACACCTGGCGGCGGTCAGCCGGAAGCCGGTGTCGAGCGCGAGGTCGCCGTGCTGCCAGGCGACCACGAGGTCCTCCTCGTCGTGCCGGGCACCGCGCAGCGCACCGGCCGGGATCCGGAAGAGCCGGCCAGCCGGATCACGTCGAGACCCTCGCCGGACAACGAGAGCCGGCAGCTGCCACGACGCCCAGCCGCGGGCCGTGACCCGCTCACCGCCCGTGGTGGTCCGACGTAGCGCGCACCGGACTGCAGCCTCGCCTCCGGCAGGTCGGCCACGGTGGGCGTCGGCACCAGCGGTGGCAGCTCGTGCCGGCACCGCGCCGCCACCAGCTCACTGAAGCTTCCCGTCCAGGACCGTCGGGACGCCGCGGAGGAACGTCGCCACGACGCGGCCGGGCAGCTCGCGTCCGACGTACGGCGTGTTCCGCGACAGCGAGGCCAGGTTCGTGCCGTCGACCACCTGCGAGAACGCCGGGTCGTAGAGCACCACGTTGGCGGGCTCCCCCACCTCGAGCGGGCGACCGTGGCCGTCGAGCCGGCCGATCCGCGCGGGGGCGTAGGACATCCGCTCGGCGACGCCGGCCCAGTCGATCAGGCCGGGGTCGACCATCGTCTGCTGCACGATCGAGAGCGCGGTCTCGAGGCCGAGCATGCCGAACGCGGCGGCCTGCCACTCGCAGTCCTTGTCCTCGTGCGGGTGCGGCGCGTGGTCGGTGGCGACGGCGTCGATGGTGCCGTCGGCCAGCCCCTCGCGCAGCGCCTCGACGTCGGCGGCCGAGCGCAGCGGCGGGTTGACCTTGTAGATCGGGTCGTAGGTCGCCGCGAGCGCGTCGGTCAGCAGCAGGTGGTGCGGGCAGACCTCGGCGGTGACGTTCCAGCCCTTGCTCTTGGCCCAGCGGACGATCTCCACCGAGCCGGCGGTGCTGACGTGGCAGACGTGCAGCCGCGAGCCGACGTGCGCGGCGAGCAGGCAGTCGCGGGCGATGATCGCCTCCTCGGCGACGGCCGGCCAGCCGCGCAGCCCGAGGCGGCCGGAGAGCTCGCCCTCGTTCATCTGGGCGTCCTCGGTCAGCCGCGGCTCCTGCGCGTGCTGGGCGACGACGCCGTCGAACGCCTTGACGTACTCCAGGGCCCGGCGCATCAGCACCGCGTCGGACACGCACTTGCCGTCGTCGGAGAACACCCGGACCCGGGCGGCCGAGTCGGCCATCGCGCCGAGCTCGGCGAGCCGCTCGCCGCCGAGCCCGACGGTGACGGCGCCGACCGGGAACACGTCGCAGTGGCCGGCCTCGCGGCCGAGCCGCCAGACCTGCTCCACGACCCCGGCGGTGTCCGCGACCGGGTCGGTGTTGGCCATCGCGTGCACGGCGGTGAAGCCACCGAGGGCGGCGGCCTGGGTGCCGGTCTCGACGGTCTCGGCGTCCTCGCGGCCCGGCTCGCGCAGGTGCGTGTGCAGGTCGACGAGCCCCGGCAGCGCGACGAGCCCCTCGGCGTCGACGACCTCGGCGTCGCCGGTCGAGCGCGTCGATCGAGGTCCCCGATCTCCGCGATCACCCCGTCGCGCAGCAGCAGGTCGGTGGGCTCGCCGCCGAGGATCCGTGGCGTTCTTGATCAGGTACGTCGTCACACGGACTCCTCGGGAGCAGAGAGGGCGGGCTCGGAGCCGCCGAGCAGCAGGTAGAGCACGGCCATCCGGACCGCGACGCCGTTGGTGACCTGCTCGACGATGACCGACCGCTTCGAGTCGGCGACGTCGGCGGTGATCTCCATGCCGCGGATCATCGGGCCGGGGTGCATCACGATCGTGTGGTCCTGCAGCGTGTCCATCCGGCGGCCGTCGAGGCCGTAGCGGCGGCTGTACTCCCGCACGGTCGGGAAGAACGCGTCGTTCATCCGCTCCCGCTGGACCCGCAGCATCATCACCACGTCGGTCTTGGGCAGCACCGCGTCGAGGTCGTAGGACGTCTCGACGTCCCAGCCCTCGACGCCCGACCGGCAGCAGCGTCGGCGGCGCGACGAGGGTGACCTCGGCGCCGAGCGTCTTGAGCAGCAGCGCGTTGGAGCGGGCCACCCGGCTGTGCAGCACGTCGCCGACGATCGCGACCCGGCGGCCGTCGAGGTCGCCGAGGTGCCGCCACATCGTGAACGCGTCGAGCAGCGCCTGCGTCGGGTGCTCGTGGGTGCCGTCGCCGGCGTTGACCACGCTCGACTTCGACCAGCCGGCGTTGGCGAGCAGGTGCGGGGCCCCGGAGGCCCAGTGGCGTACGACGACCGCGTCGGCGCCCATCGCCTCGAGGGTGAGCGAGGTGTCCTTGAGGCTCTCGCCCTTGGACAGCGACGAGCCCTTCGCGGAGAAGTTGATGACGTCGGCCGAGAGCCGCTTGGCGGCCGCCTCGAACGAGATGCGGGTGCGGGTGCTGTCCTCGAAGAACAGGTTGACCACCGTGCGGCCGCGCAGCGCGGGCAGCTTCTTGATCGGCCGGTCCGCCAGCGACAGCATCTCGTCGGCGGTCTCCAGGACCAGCTCGGCGTCCGCGCGGGTCAGGTCGGCCGCGCTCAGCAGGTGCCGCTTCATCGGGTTCCCTCCCCCGGCGTACCGGAGATCGTGACCGCGTCCTCGCCGTCGAACTCCGCGAGGTGCACCCGCACGGACTCGACCAGGGAGGTGGGCAGGTTCTTGCCGACGAAGTCGGCCCGGATCGGCAGCTCGCGGTGACCGCGGTCCACCAGCACCGCGAGCCGGACGGCCCGGGGGCGGCCGACGTCGGCCATCGCGTCGAGCGCGGCGCGGATGGTCCGGCCGGAGAACAGCACGTCGTCGACCAGCACGACGATCTTGCCGTCGATGCCGCCGTGCGGGATCTCGGTGGGCAGCAGCGTGCGCGCCGGGCGCATCCGCAGGTCGTCGCGGTACATCGTCACGTCGAGCGAGCCGACGGGGACCTCGTTGCCCTCGACGGCGGTGATCTTGGCGGCGATGCGCTGGGCGAGCGGGACGCCGCGGGACGGGATGCCCAGCAGCACCAGGTCGGAGGCGCCCTTGTTGCGCTCGAGGATCTCGTGGGCGATGCGGGTGAGGGCCCGGGAGACGTCACGCGGGTCCATCACGACCCGGTCGGTGCTGTCCGGGGATCGCTGCGGCTTCAGGGGCAGGCACGAGCAGCCGAACCTCCTTCTCCGCCTCACGGGACGGCTCGTTAAAGGATGTCGAATCGAGCGTCACCGTAGCAGCCGCGCGGAGCCGGGAGCGACCCGACGCGGCGGGTCAACCGGGGAGTGAGACGGCTCAGCCGGTGCGCTGCAGGGCGAGCACCAGCGGCGACTGCTGCCGTGGCCGGGTCGAGCGTGAAGACCATGCTGGCGCGCTCGCACCGGCCGCCGACCGTGCACCGCAGCCACGCCTCCCGGACCGTCCCGCGGCGCTGGTGGCGCGCCTGGACCAGGGCCAGGAACGTCGTCGGGTCCTCCCAGCGCGGGTCCTGCACCGGGTCGAGCCGACCGGCGAACGTCCGTCGAGCGACGCCTCGGTCTGGGTCGTCCGCACCCGCAGCAGCGTGTAGCTGCGGCTGGTCGCGCTGGTCGCGCCGGTGTCCCAGGGTGAGCACCCGCCGGTCGTCGTCGGCGAAGCGGCCGACCCGCTCGCCGCCCGGGCAGCACCCAGCCGGGCCGGCTGCCACGGGGGAACGACCCGACGTACGTCTCGAGGTGTCGCCGCGCAGCAGCGCGACCCGGCGTGCGGTCAGGTCCGCGGCGTAGGCCTCGTCGCCGGAGTAGTGCGTGACCCGTCCGGTGCGCGGGCGTCCACCAGACGGTGTGCGACCCGACCGTGACGAGCGACCGGATCCGGCCGAGCGCGACGACCTCGCCGCCGCCGGGAACAGCCGGGACGCGGTCCTCCCGTCCGCGACGCGTACGACGGACGTGCGGCGCGCCGCCGCCGGTGGAGAACGCGATCCGGCTCCCGTCGGCGGAGACGGCCGTGAGGTAGGCGAACCAGCCGTGCCCGACGACCCGCGAGCGGCCGAGCGGGTTGACGAAGCGGAAGGTGGTGCGGGCCTCGACGTCGTCGCGCTGGTTGACCAGCACGTAGCCGCCGCGCACCTCGGCCAGCTGCGTGACGAGCCCCGGGAACCGGACGCGGCATCGGACCGGCCGCCGTCGTGGATGCGGTGCGACCGCCGGTCGTAGTAGGCGACCCGCGGGCGCGGGTCCCCGGTGCTCGGTCAGCGGCACGAGGACCGTGCGGTGCGGCGCGGGGTGGGTCCGGCCGGTGCCGGCTGCGCGGCGACGGGCGCGGCGACCGCCGGGCGCAGGCGGCGGCCAGCGTGGCGACGAGGAGGGCTCGACCGGCTCCCGGGCATGTCCTCGACGGTACCGACGCCTCGGGCGTCGGATCGGGGACCTCGGCGGCCCGTGTCGCGGGGCTACGCGGGGATCGGCGGACCGACGACCTCGAGCCCGTAGCGTGGCCCGACCTCGTTCCACCGGGCGATCTCCTCGGCCATCGGCAGGCCGTCCTCGCCCGGCAGCCGCAGCTCGGTGGCGGGGACCCCCACCTCGTCGTACAGCCCCATCAGGCCGCCGGGGACGGTCAGCGCCAGGAACCGCGCGGGCCGGTCGCCGCGGACCCGGAAGGCGTGCGGCACCGACCTCGGCAGGAACAGGAAGGTCCCCTCGTCCAGCTCGTGCAGGTCCTCGCCGGCGCGGTAGGTGATCCGGCCCTCGAGCAGGAACAGCGCCTCGGCCTCGTGGGTGTGCCGGTGCAGCGGGCGTCGCCGTGCCCGGCGGCTGGGTGACGACCGACATCCCGAGCAGGCCGCCGGTCTGGTCGGCGCCCACGAGGTGCTCGAACAGCGAGCCCATCGCCCAGGTGCCCGGGCCCTCCCCCACGCGGTGCAGCACGACGGTGCTCGTCTCGACGTCCATGGCCGGCTCCGGTATTTGGTCCGAACTGACTTCGGACGAATACTGCTACGGTAGGACCCGTGCCCGAACCGGTCAAGACCCGCAGCTACCGGTCCACGCGTCGCCGGGAGCAGGCCGACGCCACCCGGCGGGCCGTGCTGCTGGCCGCCCGCGACCTGTTCGAGCGGCACGGCTACGCCGGCACCACGGTGGCCGCGGTCGCCCGTCGCGCGAAGGTCTCGGTCGACACGGTCTACGCGAGCGTCGGCCGCAAGCCGCAGCTGCTGCTCGCCGTGCACGACCTCGAGCTGGGCAGCGGGAAGGACGTGCCGGCCGAGCAGCGCGACTACGTGGTCGCCATCCGCGCGGCCGTCGGGGCGCGGGCCAAGATCGAGGTGTACGCCGCGGCGCTCGGCCGGCTGCTCCCCCGCACCGTCCCGCTCGCGGAGGCCCTGCGGGTCGCGGCCGTGACGGACGCCGACTGCCGCGCGGTCTGGCACGGGCTGTCCGAGCGCCGGGCCGCGAACATGCGGCTGTTCGCCCGCGACCTGCGGGAGACCGGCGAGCTCCGGGCCGACCTCACCGACGACGACGTCGCCGACCTCGTCTGGTCCACGAACAGCCCGGAGTTCTACCTGCTGACCACCAGCCGCGGCCGGACCCCGGAGCAGTACGCCGCCGTGGTCGCCGACCTCTGGACCCGGACGCTGCTCGAGCGGCCCCAGCTGTCCACCGGGCCGGGCTCCGCGCACCAGCGCGTCGCGCATCGAGTCGAACAGGCCCAGCACCCCGTCGAGGCGGGTGATCGTGACGATCCTGCGGACCTGGGAGGAGGCGCCGACCAGCCGCACGGCACCACCGCGCCTGCGGGCCCGGTCGCTCGCGGTCACCAGGACGCCGAGCCCGCTCGCGTCCAGGAACGTCACGCCGCGCAGGTCCAGGACGACGCGGGAACCGGACGTGGCCAGGACGGCCCGCAGGCCGCGGCACGCACCGCGAGGTCGAGCTCGCCGGACGCGCGAGGACCAGCCGCCAGTCGGCCGGTAGAGCAGGGCCGCCGGGGCAGCGGGCCCGGTGGACGGCGTGGCGCTGGGCGGGGCAGGCTCACGTCGGGCAGGACGTACCCGGAGCCTCCCCCGGATGGTTGCTCATGTCGTGGGACCTCTCCTCGGCCGAGCACGTGGCGAGGTCCGGACCGTCCGCACCCAGCGTCACCCCGCCGGCGCCGTCTGTCCATGACCCGTCGGGCACTCGGCCGCGGGCCGCACAGTCGGAACTCGGGCGAGCCGCGTCTAGCCCAGGTCGGAGAGCGCGGACTCGACGGCCCGGTGGAACGTCGGGTAGGCGTAGATCATCGAGCGCAGCGTGGCGGTCGGCACCTCGGCGTGCACCGCCGTGACCAGCATCGACAGCACCTCTCCCCCGGTCGGGCCGACCGACGTGGCGCCGACGAGCACGCCCCGGTCGGCGTCCTCGACGAGCTTGATCAGGCCCTGCCCCTTGGCGATCCAGCCGCGGGTCGAGGAGGCGAGGTCCGTCGTACCGACGCGGACGGTGAGGCCCGCGTCGCGGGCCTGCTTCTCGGTCATCCCGACCGAGCCGACCTCGGGATCGGTGAAGGTGACGTGCGGGACCGCGTGGTACGACGCCGCGGGGCCGTCCTGGCCGAGGATGTCGCGCACGGCGATCGCGGCCTGGTACATCGACATGTGCGTGAACGCGCCCTTGCCGGTGATGTCCCCGATGGCCCAGAGGCCCTCGCGCGGCCCGCAGGCGCTCGTCGATCTCGACCGACCGCGCCGACGGGTCGAGGCCGACCGTGTCGAGCCCGAGGTCGCCGAGGTTGGGCCGGCGTGCCGGCCGCGACCAGCAGCTTGTCGGCGTGCAGCGTGCTGCTCGTCGACCTCGACCGAGAACTGCCCGTCGGCGTACGCCGACCGACGAGATCGTCGCGCCGGCGAGCACCTGGATGCCCTCCTGCCCGAAGACGTCGGCGACCAGCCTGCTCGCCTCCGGCTCCTCGAGCGGCGAGGATCCGGTCGGCGACCTCGAGCACGGTCACCCGCACGCCGAAGCGCGAGAACGCCTGCGCCAGCTCGGCCCCGATCGCGCCACCGCCGATCACGATCAGCGAGCCCGGCAGCTCCTCGAGCCGGACGGCGTCGCGGTTGGTCCAGTACGGCGTGTCCGCGAGCCCGTCGATCGGCGGGGCCGACGGCTCGGTGCCGGTGTTCAGCACGACGCCCTTGCGCGCGACGTACGTCGTGCCGCCGACCGGCGACCGTGCGCTCGCCGGTCAGCACGGCGGCGCCGCGCACGAACGTGACGCCGGCGTCGACGAGCCGGTCGACCGCGACCTGGTCGTCCCAGTCGGTCGGTCGCCTCGTCGCGGATGCGGGCGTGCACCGGCGCCCAGTCCGGGGTCGACCGTGCTCGCCCCCGCGAAGTCGGGCACCCGCCGGGCCTCGGCCACGACGTCGGAGGCGCGGATCATCATCTTGCTCGGGATGCAGCCGTAGTAGGGGCACTCGCCGCCCACCAGCCGACGGTCGACGCCGACGACGTCGAGACCGGCCTGCGCCAGCTGCGTCGCGGCGGACTCGCCGCCCGGGCCGAGTCCGACGACGACGACGTCCACTTCCACGCTCTCAGAGGTCATGGCCGCCAGCCTGCCAGCAGGCGCAAGCCCCCGTCTAGGGTGGCGGCCATGGCTCACGGCACGCACGACCACGACGACGACCCGCGCAACGCCACCATCAAGATCTGGGTGAACGGCGAGCTGCTGCCCCGGGAGCGTGCGGTGGTGTCGGTCTTCGACTCCGGCTTCGTGCTCGGGCGACGGCGTGTGGGAGGGCCTGCGCGTGCGGGGCGGGCACCCGGCCTTCCTGGAGACGCACCTCGACCGGCTCTACGAGGGCGCCCAGGCGATCCTGATGGACGTCGGCCTCACCCGCGACGAGCTCACGGCCGCGATCTACGACACGCTCGCCGCCAACGACATGGTCGACGGCGTGCACGTCCGGCTGATGGTGACCCGCGGGGTGAAGGCGACGCCCTACCAGGACCCGCGCGTCACGGTCGGACCCGCGACGGTCGTGATCATCGCCGAGCACAAGGAGGCGATGCCCGGCGACCGTGGAGAACGGCATCACGCTCTTCACCACGCACGTCCGGCGGGCCTACCCCGACACCCTCGACCCGAAGCTCAACTCGCACAGCAAGCTCAACGACATCACCGCCTGCATCCAGGCCTACACCGCCGGCGCCGACGAGGCCCTGATGCTCGACCCGCACGGCTTCGTGGCGACCTGCAACAGCACGCACTTCTTCGTGGTGAAGGGCACCCCGGAGGACCCCGAGGTGTGGACGTCGGACGGCCGGTTCTGCCTCGGCGGGATCACCCGCGGCAACGTGCTCCGGATGTGCCGCGACAACGCCATCACCGCGCACGAGAAGACGTTCAGCCTCACCGACGTCTACAGCGCCCAGGAGGCCTTCGTCACCGGCACGTTCGCCGGCGTCGTGCCCGTGCGGACCGTCGACGGCCGCACGATCGGCACCGGCGTGCGCGGTCCCGTCGTCCGCCGCCTCCAGCAGCTGTACGTCGACCTGGTCGACGCCGACGTCGCGGGCCGGTCGGCGCCGTGACCAGTCCGGGTCGCCGATGTGGTCGCGGGCCGAGGAACGTCTCGACCGCGATGATGCGCGCCTGGGAGAACCGCGAGGACACCGTCGTGGTCGACGAGCCGTTCTACGCCTGCTACCTGGCCCGGACCGGGATCGACCACCCCGGCCGGGAGACCGTGATCGCGTCCCAGCCGACCGACCCGGCCGCGGTGGTCGCCGCCCTGCACGACCCGCTGCCCGACGGGGCCACGGTGCACTACGCGAAGCACATGTCGCACCACCTGGACCCGACGACGAGGACCTGTCCTGGACCCGGGACTTCCGCAACGTGCTGCTGGTGCGCGACCCCGCCGAGGTGGTGGCGTCCTACGTGCGGTCCCGCGAGGCCTGCGAGCCCGACGACATCGGCCTGCTCCAGCAGGTGCGGCTGCTGGAGGCGTGGGACGGAGCACGCCGCCGGTGATCGACGCCGGCGACTTCCTGCGGGACCCCGAGACCCACCTGCGCTGGCTGTGCGACTGGCTCGGCGATCCCGTTCACGACCCGGATGCTGGCGTGGCCGGCCGGTCCCCGCAGCAGCGACGGGGTGTGGGCGCCGTACTGGTACGACGCGGTGTGGCGCTCGACCGGGTTCGAGCCGTGGCGGCCCCGCGAGGTGTCGCTCAGCCCGCACGACGCGGCCGTCGCCGACGCCTGCCGACCGGCCTACGACCGCCTCCGGGCGCTGCGACTGCGGCTCTGATCGTCCGACCCGGCAAAAACTTGGGCCGTGCATCTTGTCCACGGACAATCTTCCGTGTTGAGTGACCCGGGGTCTCGGAATTGAGGGGACCGACCGCATCTCGAAGGGGACCTCTCCAGCATGCACGTGCGCTCTCGCCATCGTTCCGCCCTCGTCCTGACCGCCGGCGTCCTCGCCGCGGTCACCGGGACTGTCGACCGTCGGCTCCTACGCCGCCGGGCCGGACAAGCCCGGCCACCACGCCGAGCAGCGCTCGGACCAGGACCCGGAGGCACGCGGCGGCTACGACGCGCGGCACGGCAGCAGCGCCGCCGCCCGCGCGACCGTGCTGCGGGAGGCCGCGAAGGCCGCCGCCCGCCCGGAGACCAAGCGGCTGCGCGGGTCGCTCGGCGACCAGGCGCTCATCGACATCGACGGCACCACCGGCACGCCGCGGCTGGTCACCCGGCTCGACGGGTTCCTGACCGGCAAGAGCAAGCAGGGCGCGGCCGCCCTCACCCTGGCGTACGTCGACGCGCACCACGACGCGCTCGGGCTGACCGCCAAGGACCTCAAGACCTTCCACCTGCGTCGCGACTACGTCGACGTCGGCGGCACCCACCACCTGTCCTGGACCCAGAAGATCGGCGGCGTCGAGGTCTTCGGCAACGGGCTGACCTCGGCCGTCACCCGGTCCGGCCAGTTGGTCGAGCATCGGCGGCTCCCCCGTCTCCGAGCGCGGCCGCGGCCCCGACCACCGCCACCCGGCATCGACACCGGCGACCAGGCGATCAGCGCGGCCCGCAAGGACCAGGGCGAGTCCGCCACCCCGGGTGCCCGCGACACCGCCCGCCAGGTGCTGTTCGTGACCCGCGCCGGCACGCACCTCGGCTGGAGCACCGTGACGATGTCGGCGGCGCACCCGTCGCTGACCGTGCTCGACGCGCACACCGGCGGGCTGCTGTTCCGCCGCTCGCTGTCCTCCGAGGCCGGCTCCGGCGACAAGTCGGGCGCCGGTGGCCTCGCCTACCAGTACTTCCCCCGCGCCCCCAAGGGCGGCAACCAGGAGTCGGTCGACTACACCGCCAAGGGCTGGCTGGACGCCAACGCCACCAAGCTCTCCGGCAACAACTCGCACGCCTACTCCGACGTCAACGACGACGACAAGGCGCAGGGCTCCGAGGAGGTCGCGCCGTCGAGCGGGCACCGCTGGGACTACGCGCTGCGGCCGTTCACGGTGCCCAACGTGTCGTTCTGCGACAACCCCTACCCGTGCTCGTGGGACCCGAACGTGCCGTTCTCGTGGCAGGCCAACCGGGCCCAGAACGCGGCCCAGGTGTTCTTCTACGTCAACAACTGGCACGACCACCTGAAGGCGGCCCCGATCGGGTTCACCGAGGCGGCGGGCAACTTCCAGCTCCGCAACAGCACCCGGGACGGCATCGCCGGTGACGCCGTCGACACCCAGACCGACGACGGCGCCAACACCGCCAACGGCCTGCCCGACGGCTCGCACATCGACAACGCCAACATGAACACGCCGCCGGACGGCCAGGCGCCGACGATGCAGATGTACCTCCAGCACCAGCCCGGCACGTCGTACCCCGACGAGGACCCGTTCTCGCCGACCAACGTGGGCGACGAGGCCGACACGGTCTACCACGAGTACACCCACGGCCTGTCCAACCGCCTCGTCGTCGACGCCGGCGGCAACTCCACCCTCGGCGAGGTCCAGGCCGGCTCGATGGGTGAGGCCTGGAGCGACTGGTACGCCATGGACTACCTGGTCGCGCGCGGCCTGCAGGCCGACCGCAGCGGCACCGCCGACATCGTCGTGTTCCAGTACGACGGCGCCGGCACCGCCGTGGACCGGACCGAGCCGCTCGACTGCAAGGTGGGCGACAAGTCGCCGGCCTGCACCGGTGGCGCGACCGGCCACACCGGCGGCTACACCTACGCCGACTACGGCCAGGTGATCGGCAGCCCGGAGGTGCACGCCGACGGCGAGATCTGGTCGCAGACCCTGTGGGACCTGCGCGACGCCCTCGGCTCGGCCAAGACGGAGTCCCTCGTGACCCGCGCCATGGAGCTCTCGCCCGGCAACCCGTCGTTCCTCGACGAGCGCAACGCGATCCTCACCGCGGACAACACCACGTTCGGCGGCGCCGACAAGGCGACGATCTGGAAGGTGTTCGCCAAGCGCGGCATGGGCTACTACGCCGGCAGCCTGGGCGGCGGCGACTCGGCTCCCGGCGCGGACTTCAACGTCCCGCCGACCAGCACCCGGACCGCGGCCATCACCGGCACGGTCACCGACAAGGACACCGGCAAGCCGGTCCGGGCATCACCGTCACCCTGGCGTTCCAGGGCGGCAGCGGTGCGGCCAACCCGTCGGCGGTCACCGCGGCCGACGGCACCTACAAGATCGGCCCGGTCCCGGTCGGCACCTACAACAAGCTGACCGCCACCGGCGCCGGCTACGACCCGGCGACCTCGGCCGTCACCGTGTCCGCCACGGGAGCGGTGCAGAACTTCTCGCTGCGCCGCGACTACGCCGCCTCCAGCGGCGGGGCGACCATCGCGGCCTTCACCGGACCGGACTTCGGCCCGAGCTGCGGCCCGGCCCAGGCCATCGACAACAGCCAGGCCACCGGCTGGGGCAGCACGACCGGCGACGACGCCGGCACGCCGACCAACGTCTTCGTCCCGAAGTCCATCGTGATCGACCTCAAGCAGGCCGTGAAGGTCTCGACGTTCGCGGTCGACCCGTCGGCCACCTGCGGTGACGGCGGCAGCGCTTCGACCGGCAAGTACAAGATCGAGGTCTCCCCGGACAACGCGGCCTTCACCCAGGTGGCCGAAGGCACGTTCACGGCGGCGCAGCGCGGTCAGCTCAACGACGTCACCCCGACCGGTGGCACGGCGACGGCTCGCTACGTCCGGTTCACGATCCAGGGGAACCAGACGCCGGACTTCGCCACGAGCTGCCCCGGCGGCGCGTTCTCGGGCTGCCAGTACACCGACCTCACCGAGATCGAGGTCTACGGCACCCCGGCCCCCTGACCCGGGACCGACCTGTCAGGCGTCCACGTCGCTCGCGGCGACGTGGGCGCCTGACGCTTGTGCGATCAGGACGGGAACTGACCTGATGGCTTCCTAGGCTGGTGGCACCACCAACGAGGAGGCATCGCCATGGACTTCAAGATCGAGCTGATCCCGATGACCGTCACCGACGTCGACCGGGCGGTCCGCTTCTACGGCGAGCAGGTCGGCTGGAACGTCGACTTCGACCAGACCGTGCACGAGGGCCTGCGGTTCGTGCAGGTCACCCCGCCCGGCTCGGCCTGCTCGATCTGCTTCGGCGTCGGGCTGGAGATGCTGCCCGAGGGTCAGCGGCAGATGATCCAGGTCGTCGTCGAGGACGCCGACGCGGCGCTGGCCTACCTGCGCGAGCGGGACGTCGCGTGCGAGGGCGTCGACGAGCTGGCGTGGGGCCGCTTCGTGACGTTCGCCGACCCGGACGGCAACCGCTGGGCGCTCCAGCAGCTCCCCCGGCCGTCCTGAGCGGTCAGGCGCGGTCAGGTCAGGCGGTCAGCGCGGCCTTGTTGCGGACGATGTTGCCGAGCACGCCGTTGACGAAGTTCGGCGACTCGTCGGTGGACAGGTCGCGGACCAGGTTCATGGCCTCGCTGACCGCGACCGCGTCGGGCACGTCGTCGACGTACATCACCTCGTAGACGCCGATCCGCAGGACGTTGCGGTCCACGGCGGGCATCCGCTCGAGCGTCCAGCCCTGGGCGTACGTCGAGACCAGCTCGTCGATGCGGGCCTGGTGCTCGGAGATGCCGCGGATCAGGGAGACGGTGTACTCGTTGACCGGCGGCTCGGCGTTGACGACGTGCTCGTCGAGGGTCTGCCCGAGGGGCAGGCCCCGGACCTCGCACTCGAAGAGCACGTCCAGCGCACGCTTGCGGGCCTTGCCACGGGCGCTCATCAGGAGCTGACGCGGCCCAGGTAGCTGCTGTCGCGCGTGTCGACCTTGATCTTCTCGCCGGTGACGATGAACAGCGGCACGTTGATCTGGTGACCGGTCTCGAGCGTCGCGGGCTTGGTGCCGCCGGTGGAGCGGTCGCCCTGGAGGCCGGGCTCGGTGTACTCCACGAGCAGCTCGACCGAGGCGGGCAGCTCGACGTAGAGCACCCGGCCCTCGTTGGTCGCGACGATCGCGTCCTGGTTCTCCAGCAGGAAGTTGCTCGAGTCGCCGACGATCTCCGGCGGCACCTCGAGCTGGTCGAAGGTGTCGGTGTCCATGAAGACGTAGGACGTGCCGTCGTTGTAGAGGTACTGCATCGTGCGCTTGTCGACGTTGGCGACCTCGACCTTGACGTCGGCGTTGAAGGTCTTGTCGACGGTCTTGCCCGACTCGATGTTCTTCAGCTTCGTGCGCATGACGGCACCACCCTTGCCGGGCTTGTGGTGCTGGAACCAGATGACGGACCACAGCTGCCCGTCGAGGTTGAGAACCATGCCGTTCTTGAGGTCGTTGGTGGTTGCCATGCGAGTGTCGGTGCCCTGTCTGTGGAGAGTGCGTGGGGCCGCCCGAGGCGGCAGCGCACCAGTCTAAGCCAGGGTCAGGGACAGGTCACATCTAGAGGGAGATCAGCGCGCGCAGGGCGAGCCGGTAGGACTCCAGCCCGAACCCCGCGATGACGCCGGTCGCGACCGCGGAGACCACCGAGGTGTGCCGGAACTCCTCGCGCGCGTGCGGGTTGGTGATGTGCACCTCGACGAGCGGCGCGGTGAGCTGGGCGCAGGCGTCGCGCAGCGCATAGCTGTAGTGCGTGAAGGCCGCCGGGTTGAGCACGACCGGGGTGCCGTCGTCGGCCGCCTCGTGCAGCCAGCCGACCAGCTCGGACTCGGAGTCGGTCTGCCGCACCTCGACGGCCATCCCGAGCGCGTCGCCCGTCGGCGGTGCAGACCCGGACCAGCTCGTCGTAGGTCGCGGCGCCGTAGACCTCCGGCTCGCGGGAGCCCAGCCGGCCGAGGTTCGGGCCGTTCAGCACCAGCACGCGGCTCGCGGATCCAGCCATCGGTCCTCCTGGTCGGTCGGTGTCGCCGCTAGCCCGGGTCCAGCGTGGCGTACGCCGCGGTCAGCAGCGCGGGGTCCGGGGCGGTCAGGATAGAGGGTCGCGCGAGGCCGTCGAGGACCACGAACCGCAGCTGGTCGCCGCGGGTCTTCTTGTCCACCTTCATCGCCTCGTGCAGCGGGCCCCACTCGCCGCGGTAGGTGGTCGGCAGGCCCACGAGCTCCAGCACCGAGCGGTGCCGGTCGGCGGTCTGCCCGGTCGAGCCGGCCGGCCCGGTGCGCCAGCTCGGCGACGAAGGTCATCCCGAGCGCGACCGCGGCGCCGTGCCGGAAGGTGTAGCGCTCGGCCTTCTCGATCGCGTGGCCCAGCGTGTGGCCGTAGTTGAGCGCCTCGCGGCCCACTCCCCCGGACGCCGCGGTCTCCTTGAGGTCGCCGACCACCACGTCGACCTTGACCCGGATGGCGCGCTCGATCAGCTCGCGCAGCACGGCCGAGCCCGGCTGGGTCGCGGCCAGCGGGTCGGACTCGACCAGGTCGAGGATCGCCGGGTCGGCGATGAAGCCGCACTTGACGACCTCGGCGAGCCCGCTGATCAGCTCGTTGCGCGGCAGCGTCTCCAGGGTGGCCAGGTCGCAGAGCACGCCGGCCGGCTCGTGGAAGGCGCCGACCAGGTTCTTGCCCTCCGCGGTGTTCATGCCGGTCTTGCCGCCCGACCGCGGCGTCGACCATCGCCAGCAGGGTGGTCGGGCAGGTGCACGACCCGGACGCCGCGCAGCCAGGTGGCGGCGACGAAGCCCGCCCATGTCGGTGGTCGCGCCGCCGCCGACCGTGACGACCGCGTCGCTGCGCGTGAAGCCGGCCTGCCCGAGCACCTGCCAGCAGAACGACGCGACCGGCGCGAGCTTGGCCTCCTCGCCGTCGGGGATCTCGATGCCGTGCGCGTCGTAGCCGCCTGGCGGCCAGGCCCGCCCGGACCGCCTCGCCCGTGGCGGCGAGCGCGCGCGGGTGGATCACCGCGACGCGCCGCACCCCGTCGCCGAGCACGGCCGGCAGCTCGCGCGAGCAGGTCGGTGCCCACCACCACGTCGTACGGCGTGGCGCCGCCGACGTGGAGCAGGGTCCGGTCCGGGTCGCTCGTCATGCGTCCACCTCCGCCTGCTCCACCAGCCGGGCCACCTCGTCGGCCACGTCGTCGGGGGTGCGGCCGTCGGTGTCCACGGTGATCGAGGCGACCTCGCGGTAGACCGGCAGCCGCTCGTCGAGCAGGGCCCGGATCCGGGCGCGCATGTTGCCCGACCAGCAGGGGCCGCGTGATGCCGAGGCCGACCCGCTTCACCGCGTCCGAGACGCCGACCTCGAGGAAGACCACCCGGTGGCCGCGCAGTGAGGCGCGGGTGTCCGGGTCGAGCACGGCCCCGCCGCCGAGCGCGAGGATCCCGGCGTGCGCCGCGAGGGCCTCCGCCGACCGCCGCGCGCTCGAGCTCGCGGAAGCGCGTCCTCGCCGTCGTCGACGAAGATGTCCGAGATCGCCTTGCCGGCCGCCTGCTCGACGTCGCGGTCGGTGTCGCGGACCGGGACGTCCCACCGGGCGCCGAGCAGGTCGGCGACCGTCGTCTTGCCGGCGCCCATCGGCCCGACGAGGACGACGCGGGGGCTCACCGGAAGCTCAGCGACGACAGGTAGCCCTCGACGTTGCGGCGGGTCTCCCCCACCGAGTCGCCGCCGAACTTCTCCAGCACGACGTCGGCGAGGACCAGGGCGACCATCGCCTCCGCGACGATCCCGGCCGCCGGCACCGCGCACACGTCCGAGCGCTGGTGGTGGGCGACCGTCTCCTCGCCGGTGGCGACGTCGACGGTGCGCAGGGCCCGCGGGACGGTGGCGATCGGCTTCATGGCCGCCCGCACGCGCAGCGCCTCGCCGGTGGACATGCCGCCCTCGGTGCCGCCCGAGCGTCCCGACGTGCGCCGGATCCCGTCGGGCGAGTTCACGATCTCGTCGTGGGCCAGCGAGCCGGGCGTCGCCGCGAGCGCGAAGCCGTCGCCGACCTCGACGCCCTTGATCGCCTGGATGCCCATCAGGGCGCCGGCCAGCCGCGCGTCGAGGCGGCGGTCCCAGTGCACGTGCGAGCCCAGGCCCGGCGGCAGGCCGTGCACGACGACCTCGACCACGCCGCCGAGGGTGTCGCCGTCGGTGTGCGCCTGGTCGATGGCCGCCTGCATCGCCGCGCTGGCGTCGGCGTCGAGGCAGCGGACCGGGTCGGCGTCGAGCGCCGCGACGTCGGAGGCGACCGGGACGGAGCCGGCCGGTGCCTGCGCGGTGCCGATGGCCACGACGTGCGAGACCACGGAGGCGCCGACGGCCTGCTCGAGGAACTTGGCGGCGACCGCGCCCAGCGCGACCCGGGCGGCGGTCTCGCGGGCGGAGGCGCGCTCCAGGATCGGGCGGGCCTCGTCGAAGTCGTACTTCTGCATGCCCACGAGGTCGGCGTGGCCGGGCCGGGGGCGGGTCAGCGCCGCGTTGCGGGCCAGCGCCTCGAGCTCGGCCTCGTCGACCGGGTCGGCCGACATGACCTTCTCCCACTTGGGCCACTCGGTGTTGCCGACCCGGATCGCGATCGGGCTGCCGAGGGACCGGCCGTGCCGCAGGCCGCCGATCACGTCGACCTGGTCCTGCTCGAACTTCATCCGGGCGCCGCGGCCGTAGCCGAGGCGGCGTCGCGCGAGCGCGTCGACGATGTCGGCGGACGTGACCTGGACATGGGCGGGCAGCCCCTCGAGGACGGCAACCAGTCCCGGGCCGTGGGACTCTCCCGCCGTGAGCCAACGCAGCATGCGGCAAGTCTTTCACGGCGCCCGGCGTGCGCCCGGACTCAGTCCAGGAGGCCGATGATCGCCGAGGTGATCCCGTTGATCACCCAGGCGTACGCCGTCGAGCAGCTGGAGCGGGAACGCGACCCCGAGGAAGGCGCCGCCGACCAGGAACGGGCCCGAACGGCACGTGCTTCTTGTGGAAGACCTTGGTGAGCGCCAGCAGGATCCCGCCGACGCTCATCAGGAAGAACGCCGGTGAGGATCCCGAGGACCAGCTGGGCGTAGCCGAGCCAGCCCAGCGCCAGCCCGAGCAGCCCGGACAGCCGGACGTCGCCGAAGGCCATCGCCGCGGGGCGCGACGAACCACATCACGAAGAACACGCACGAACGTCGCCGCGCACCCGATCGCCGCGCTCAGCAGCTCCGGCCAGTCGCGCGCCGAGCACCGAGGCCACCACCACGAGGCACCGCGACGACGGCGTACGACGGCAGGATCAGCCTGCGACGGGAGGTAGCGGGTGCGCCAGTCGATCATCGCCAGGGCCACGCCCGACCGGCACGAGGTAGAGCAGGAACAGCAGGGCCGGCGTCCACCCGAGCCGGCCGCCGACGACCCCGACGGCGAGCCCGCTGGCGACGGCGAGCTTCCAGGCCAGCCCCGGGGCGTCGCGCCAGGTCGACGTAGAGCTCCTTGGGCTCGTCCACGGGACGGGCGAACTCCGCCTCGTTCTCGCCGGCACCAGACCGTCGACGGCCCCGTCCTCGCCGGGCTCGGGGTCCGGCTCGGGCTCCGGGAGCCGCGCGATGACCCGCGGCAGGAAGCGCCCCGGTCACGGCACCGATCACGGCCGCCACGAGCGACGGGCAGGAGGTACCAGTTCACAGGGAGCGACCCTAGTGGCTGACGCGCCGCCGAGGGCGTTCGCTCAGGCGCGTGCGGACAGCGCGCGCAGGCCCGCGTCGCGCATCACCTCGAGGGGTCCGGGCCGACCGGTCATCAGCTCCACCTGCCGCACGGCCTGGTGGACGAGCAGGTCGAGGCCCGAGACCAGGGTCCGGCCGCTGCGCGCGGCCTCGGCGGCCAGCGGCGTCGGCCAGGGGTCGTAGACGACGTCGAACACCACGCCGCGCGGACGCCACGAGCGCGAGCAGGTCGGCGGACTGCGCGAGCGCGGGGATGGTCGACACGAGCACGTCGGCGGGCCCGAGCCCGTCCCCGAGAGGTGCGTACGTCGACCGACGGCGGCCCGCGGGTGGCGCGCCGCGGCCGCGACCGTCTCGGCGGCCCGGGCCTCGTCGCGGACCAGCAGCGTCACCTCGCGGCAGCCGAGGTCGGCGAGCCCCAGCAGCGCCGACGCCGCGGTCGCACCGCCGCCCAGCACCACCGCCCGGGCCACCGGACCGTCGTGGCGCTCGCGCAGCGCGGCCGACACCCCGGGGACGTCGGTGTTGTGCCCGGACCGGCGACCGTCGCGGAGCACGACGGTGTTGGCTCCGCCGGCCCGGCGGACGGTCTCGCTCGTCTCGTCGAGCAGCGGCAGCACCGTCCGCTTCAGCGGCATGGTCAGCGACAGCCCCCGCCAGGTGCCGTCGAGCCCGGCCAGGAAGCCCGGCAGTCCGGCCTCGTCGACGCTGGTGCGCGTCGTAGCTCCCAGTCCAGGCCCAGCGCGGCGTACGCCGCCCGGTGCAGCGCCGGGGACAGCGAGTGCTCGATGGGACTGCCGAGGACGGCGCAGCGGCCGGCCGCGGTCGTCTCAGCAGTTGTCGGACTGGGTACGGCAGTACTCCTTGAACTCGGCCTTGTACTTCAGGAACGTGTCGTAGTCCTCGGTGAACTTGGTCTCGCCGGTCCGGAGGTTGACGGTCACGTAGTAGATCCAGGGACCGTCGGTCGGGTGCGCGGCGGCGGCGATCGCCGCGTCGCCCGGCGCCTCGATCGGCGTGGGCGGCAGGCCCGGGTTCTTGTAGGTGTTGTAGGGCGAGTCGACCGCCAGGTCGTCGGTGGTGAGCGCGACGCCCAGGTCGCGGTCGATGGCGTAGTTGACGGTCGCGTCGATCTGCAGCAGCTTGTCCGGTGGCGTCGGTCTCGAGCCGGTTGTAGATGACCCGGGCGACCTTGCCGCGGTCGGCGTCGCGGTTGGACTCCGCCTCGACGAGGCTCGCGACCGTCATCAGCTGCGCCGGCGTGTAGCCGAGCTTCTGCGCGGCGCCCTCGAGGTCGGCGTCCTCGGCGGCCTGGCTCCAGCGCTTCACCATCAGCGTCAGGATCGACTTCGGCGTCGAGTTCGGCGGCAGCTCGTAGGTCGCCGGGAACAGGTAGCCCTCGGCGTTGCCCTTGGCGTACGCCGGCAGGCCGATGCTCGAGGGGTCCGCGAGCACCTTGTCGTACTGCTTCTTGGAGAAGTCGGTCTTCTTGGCCAGCGTGGCCACGATCTGGTCGACGGTGAAGCCCTCGGGGATCGTCACCACGGAGCGCATCCGGTTGGCCGGGTCGACGAGCACGGCGAGCGCCGACTTCGCGGACATCTGCTTCTTCAGCTGGTAGAAGCCGACCTGGATGCCCGACCGACTTGGAGTCCTTGCGCGCGGCGTCGGTGAACGCCTGCACGGACTTCACGACGTCCTTGTCGCGCAGCGTCCGGCCGATGTCGGTGGCGGCGTCGCCGTCCTTGACCTCGACGAGCACCTGGCCCGGTGCCGTCGCCGGAGTAGTCCTCCGGGCCCGCTCAGCTTGTCCTTGATCGCGGTCATCCCGTAGGAGTAGGCGAGGTAGCCGCCGCCGACGAGGACCGCGAGCGCCAGCAGGACCGCCAGGCAGCCGAGGCTGCGGCGCGGTCGGTGCCGCTTCTCATGTCCGAGTTCGAGTCCCAGATCGCTCAACTGCTCGCTCACACCCATCTGTTCCTCGACGCCCCGCTCGCCGTCCGGTATCTACCCGTTCGTGTACTCGATCAGCCGACGTTACCGTCCGCGACCAGCTCGCCCGGCGGTGCCCCCGTGCTGCGCTCGGTGTCCAGCGCATTCTGCAGGATCACCACGGCGGCGGCCTGGTCCACGACGGCGCGTCGCTTCTGTCCCTTCTTGCCCTGGCCGCGGAGCACCGCCTCGGCGGTCACCGTGCTCAGCCGCTCGTCGCACAGCCGGACCGTCAGGGGCGCCACGGCCGCGGCGATCTCGGCGGCGAACGCGCGCACCTTCGCGGCCGCCGGGCCCTCGCCGCCGGACAGCGAGCGCGGCAGGCCGACCACGACCTCGACGGCGTCCTCCTCGTCGCCGATCGCGCGGATGCCGCGCGAGGTCGCCCGGGCCCGCGCCGGACGGTCTCCACCGGGGTGGCGATCATCCCGGACGGGTCGCGACCGGGCGACGCCGATGCGTGCGTCACCGACGTCGATCCCGAGCCGCACTCCGCGCCTCACCGGGCCGGCCGCCGCGTCACCGCTGGGTGGCCGCGCGGCCGACCTCGTGCTCGACGTCGACCAGCGCCTGGTCGGCCAGGCTCACGTCCGCGCCGCCGCCCTGGGCGACGTCGTCCTTGCCGCCACCGCTGCCGCCGAGCGCGCTCGCCGCCGCCTTCGACCAGCGCGTTCGCGGAGATGCCCCACGCCCGCGCCGCGTCGTTGACCGCGACGACGACCGCCGGCTTGCCGTTGGTCGAGCCGATGATCGCCACCACGCCCGGCTCGCCCTGGGGCAGCCGGCCGCGGATGTCGAGCGCGAGCTTGCGCACGTCGCCGGCGCCCGCGCCGTCGGCGCGGTGACCGACGAACGAGACGCCGTAGACGTCCTTGGCCGCTCCGACGCGAGCTCGCCCGGCCGCGGCGAGCACCTGCTGCACGCGCACCCGCTCGATCTCCTTCTCCGCGGTGCGCAGCCGCTCCACGAGGTCGTGCGACCCGCTCGGGCAGCTCCTCGGGCCGCGCCTTGAGCGTCTCGCTGAGCTGCGCGACGAGGGTGTGCTCGCGGGCCAGGAACTGGTAGGCGTCCGCGCCGACGAGCGCCTCGACCCGGCGCACGCCGGAGCCGATCGACGACTCGCCGAGCAGCTTGATCACGCCGAGCTGGCCGGAGCGGCCGGCGTGCGTGCCGCCGCAGAGCTCGCGCGCCCAGTCGCCGACGGAGACGACGCGCACCTGGTCGCCGTACTTCTCACCGAACAGCGCCATCGCGCCCGACTTGCGCGCCTCGTCCTGGGTCATGATCTCGGCCTGCACGCCGAGGTCGGCGAGCACGAGGTCGTTGACCCGCGCCTCGACGTCGGCCATCGCGGACGCCGGCACGGCGCCCGTCGCGGAGAAGTCGAACCGGAACCGGCCCGGCGCGTTCTCGGAGCCGGCCTGCGTCGCGGTGTCGCCGAGCGCCTCGCGGAACGCCTTGTGCACCATGTGGGTCGCGGTGTGCGCGCGGCTGATCGACTTGCGCCGCTCGATGTCGACGAGCGCCTGGCCCTGCTCGCCGACCGTGACCTCGCCGGCGAGCACCTTGACCTGGTGCACGACCAGGCCCGGAGACCGGCGACTGCACGTCGAGCACCTCGCAGGCGCGCGCCGTTGCCGAGCTCGATGACGCCCTGGTCGGCGAGCTGGCCGCCGCCCTCGGCGTAGAACGGGGTGCGGTCCAGGACCAGCTCGACCTCGTCGCCCTCGCGCGCCGGCGGTCGCGACCGCCGGACGCCGTCGACGATGCCGCGCACCGTCGCCTCGGAGACCACCTCGTCGTAGCCGGTGAACTCCACCGCGCCGGCCGATGCTGTCGGACACCTCGCGGTAGGCGTGCGCGTCGGAGTGCTGGCCCTTCTTGGCCCTCGCGTCCGCCTTCGCCCGGTCGCGCTGCTCGGTCATCAGCCGGCGGAAGCCCTCCTCGTCGACCGAGAGGCCCTGCTCGGACGCCATCTCCAGCGTGAGGTCGATCGGGAAGCCGTAGGTGTCGTGGAGCGCGAACGCCTTGCTCCCGGACAGCTGCGTCTCGCCGCCGGACTTCGCCTCCTGCGCCGCGACGTCGAAGATCGTCGTGCCGGTGCGCAGCGTCTGCCGGAACGCGTCCTCCTCGGCGTACGCGATCGTGGAGATGCGCTCCCAGTCGCTGATCAGCTCGGTGTAGGTCTCGCCCATCTTGTCGCGGCTGACCGGCATCAGCTCGGGCAGGATGCGGTCCTCGACGCCGAGCAGCCGCATGGAGCGTACGGCGCGACGCAGCAGCCGGCGCAGCACGTAGCCGCGGGACTCGTTGCCGGGGGTGACGCCGTCGCCGATCAGCATCATCGAGCTGCGGACGTGGTCGGCGACGACCCGGAACCGGACGTCGTCCTCGTGGTTCTTGCCGTAGGTCGCGGCCCGAGAGCTCCTGCGCCTTCTCGATGACCGGGAACATCACGTCGATCTCGTACATGTTGTCCTTGCCCTGGAGCAGGAACGCGACCCGCTCGAGGCCCATGCCGGTGTCGATGTTCTTGTTCGGCAGCGAGCCGGCGATGTCGAAGTCGTCCTTGCTGCGGACCGCGCTGAGCTCGTCCTGCATGAAGACGAGGTTCCAGATCTCCAGGTAGCGGTCCTCGAGCTCGGTCGGCATCTCCAGGCGCGACGTGGTCGCGAACTCCGCGTCGGGACCGTGGTCGGGGCCGCGGTCGTAGAGGATCTCCGAGCAGGGACCGCCGGGTCCGGGCACGCCCATGCGACCAGTAGTTCTCCTTCTTGCCCAGCCTGACGATCCGGTTCTCGGGCAGGCCGGTGACCTTGCGCCAGAGCGCGACCGCCTCCTGGTCGTCGACGTAGACGCTCGGCCACAGCCGGCTCTCCTCGAGGCCGCAGCCGCCGTCGGCCTGGGACTTGGTGACCAGGTCCCAGGCGAGCTCGATCGCGCCTTCCTTGAAGTAGTCGCCGAAGGAGAAGTTGCCGCACATCTCGAAGAACGTGCCGTGCCGGGTGGTCTTGCCGACGTCCTCGATGTCGGGCGTGCGCACGCACTTCTGCACGCTGACCGCGCGCGGGGAGGGCGGCGTCTCCTGGCCGAGGAAGTAGGGCTTGAAGGGCACCATGCCGGCGTTGACGAACAGCAGGTTCGGGTCGTCGACCAGCAGCGGGGCCGACGGCACGGGCCGGTGAGCCCGGTCGCTGCTCGAAGTGCGCAAGGAACCGGCGGCGGATCTCCGCGGTGTCCATCAGTGGGTGCCCTCTCTCGTTGCGTCGAGCTCGTGCGCGGTGCGGGTGCTGCGGTCGTGCCGGCTGGTCCGAGCTCGGCGGCGTGCCGGCCCGGTGTCCCAGGTAAGCGCACGCCGAGGCGCTCGCGCACGTCGTTTTCCTTCTCGGCCATGCCCGGCTCGCACCTCGTCGCCGAAGAGCCGCAGCCCGACCGAGACGCCGGCCAGCCGGTCGGCGAGACCTTCGGGGGTGAAGGTCTCGGCGACCCGGCGGGCCTTGGTCATCGCGTAGACCCCGGCCCCGGCGCCGGCGGCGAACCAGAACGCGCGTTTCACCGGGGTCCCCTCGGCAGCGTCGACCGGAGTGAGCGGAGCGAGCGCAGGGAGCGCTGTCGTGGGGTGGGTCATGCAGCGTCCTCGGTCCGGTCGGTCGTCACGTGGCGGAGGTGCCGCTTCGCCTCCTTGAGGTCGCGGCGGCGCTGGCGGCGGGCGCGCTTGACCTCGCGCCGCATCTCGAAGCGGATCCGGTTGCGGTTCTCGGCGGACAGGGCCCGCCGCACGCCGTACCCGAACGAGAGCACGCGGACCAGCGACTCCCCCGCCGCGACCGACGCGAACCGGCCGGCCGTCAGGTGGCGTGACCCGCGGCGGCGACCGACGCTCGGAGCCGCGTGGCGTCCCGGGCTGCCCTCGGGCAGGCTGGTGATCACGAACTCCCGCGGCGCGGCGGGGCCGGCCGCCGGTGCCGGTCGCGGCGGGCGTCCGCCGCCAGGTCGTCGAGCCGGGCGGACAGCGCCTCGACGTCGGCGCGGGCGGCGTCGAGCTGGGCCTGCCAGCGGCGCCGGGACGCGCGCGACGACGAGCACGGCCACGACGACGGCGACGACCACCACCAGGCGGCCGCGACGCGACCACGCGAGGCGAGAAGGGCCGGGTTCATAGGCACCGACCCTACCCGCGCTGGCCGCGGATCATCCGCCGGACCCGGTCCCACCGGTCCTTGAGCGCGGCCTCGGCGCCGAGGGAGGTCGGCTGGTAGTACGTCGCGTCCGCGACCACGTCGGGGGCGTACTGCTGCTGCGGCGATCCCGAACGGCTCGTCGTGGGCGTAGAGGTAGCCCTGGCCGTGCCCGAGCTTCTTCGACCCGCCGTAGTGCGCGTCGCGCAGGTGCGCCGGGCACGGGGCCGATCTTCCCGTCGCGTACGTCGGAGCTGGCGGCCGTGATCGCGGTGGTGACGGCGTTCGACTTCGGGGCCAGCGCCAGCGCGATCGTGGCCTGCGCCAGGTTGAGCCGGCCCTCGGGCATCCCGATCAGCGCGACCGCCTGGGCGGCGGCCACCGCCGTCGTCAGCGCCGTGGGGTCGGCCAGCCCGATGTCCTCGCTGGCCAGGATGATCAGCCGGCGGGCGATGAACCGCGGGTCCTCGCCGGCCTCCATCATCCGGGCCAGGTAGTGCAGGGCGGCGTCGGCGTCGGAGCCGCGCACCGACTTGATGAACGCGCTGATCACGTCGTAGTGCTGGTCCCCCTGCCGGTCGTAGCGCACGGCGGCCCGGTCCACGGCCGTCTCGGTGGTCTCGAGGTCGACGACGTCGAGGTCGCGGGCGACCGCGGCCCCGCCGCCGCCTCGAGGTAGGTCAGCGCCCGGCGCGCGTCGCCGCCGGCGAGCCGGACCAGGTGGTCGAGCGCCTCGGTCGTCGATGCCGACCGCGCCGGCGAGACCCCGCTCGTCGGTCAGCGCGTCGGCGACCACGCCGCGGATGTCGTCGTCGGTGAGCGGCTCCAGGGTCAGCAGCAGCGACCGCGACAGCAGCGGGGAGATGACGGAGAAGAAGGGGTTCTCGGTGGTGGCGGCGACCAGGGTCACCCAGCGGTTCTCGACCCCGGGCAGCAGCGCGTCCTGCTGGGCCTTGGTGAAGCGGTGCACCTCGTCGACGAACAGCACCGTCTCCGGACCGCCGCGGGCCAGCTGGTTGCGGGCGCCGTCGATGGCGGCCCGCACCTCCTTGACGCCGGCGGCGACCGCGGAGACCTCGACGAAGCGGCGGTTCGTCGCCTGGCTGACGATCGAGGCGATCGTGGTCTTGCCGGTGCCCGGGCGGTCCCCACAGCAGCAGGGACATCGGCTGGTCGCCCTCGATCAGCCGCCGGAGCGGCGAGCCCGGGGCGAGCAGGTGCTGCTGGCCGACGAGCTCGTCGAGGGTGCGCGGACGCATCCGCACCGCGAGCGGCGCCGAGGAGTGGTCGTTGCCGGCCAGCGTCCCCGCCGGCCCGCCGGTGGGGGCACCCGCCGGCGACGCGTTCCCGCTCCCGATCTCGAACAGCCCGTCCACGCGGGCCACCCTATCCGGGGGCGGGCGGACGGTCAGCGGCGGGTGCCGCCCTCGCCGCGCTGCTCGTCGCGTCATGCCGGTGCCGATCCCGCCCGCGCCCACGAGGGCGTCGGACTCCTTCTTGTGCGTCGCGACGTCGGTCCACGTGTCGGCGTACCCCGGGCGGGTGAAGTCCTCGGTGGACGCGGTCGCGCACCGGCGATCGGGTTGCCCTGGCCGTCCACGCCGAGCGCGCTCAGCGTGATCGGGCTGGTCGGCATCGAGCCGAACTCGCCGGCGAAGTGGCAGGCGACCTTGTGGCTCTTGCCGATCTGGAGCAGCGGCGGCTCGACCTTGGCGCAGATGTCCTGGGCCATCCAGCAGCGGGTGCGGAAGCGGCAGCCGGACGGCGGGTTGATCGGGCTCGGCACGTCGCCGGCGAGCCGGATCCGCTCGCGACGGCCGCCGACGGCGGCCTGCTTCACGTCGGGCACCGCCGACAGCAGCGCCTGCGTGTAGGGGTGGTGCGGGGTGCCGTAGAGGGTCTCGCGGTCGCGCGATCTCGACGATCTTGCCGAGGTACATCACCGCGATCTCCGGGCAGAAGTGCCGGACCACGGCGAGGTCGTGCGCGATGAACAGGAACGCGATGCCGAACTCCCGCTGCACGTCCTGCAGCAGGTTGACGACCTGCGCCTGGATGGACACGTCGAGCGCGGAGACCGGCTCGTCGGCCACCAGCAGCTTGGGCTGCAGGGCCAGGGCCCGCGCGATGCCGATGCGCTGGCGCTGGCCGCCGGAGAACTCGTTGGGGTAGCGGTTGTAGTGCTCGGGGTTGAGGCCGACGACCTCGAGGAGCTCCCGGACCCGGTCCAGGACCTTGTTCTCCGGCACCATCTTGTGCACCCGCAGCGGCGTGCCGACGATGGTGCCGACCGTGTGCCGCGGGTTCAGCGAGCTGTACGGGTCCTGGAAGATCATCTGGATCTCGCTGCGCAGCGGCAGCATCTGCTTGTTCGACAGGGTGGCGATCTCGCGACCGTCGAACTTCATCGACCCCGACGTCGGGTCGTAGAGCCGGGTGATCAGCCGGCCGGTCGTCGACTTGCCGCAGCCCGGACTCCCCCACCAGGCCGAGGGCGCTGCCGCGCTCCACCTGGAACGAGACGCCGTCGACCGCCTGCACCGAGCCGATGCTGCGGCGCAGCAGGCCCGCCGACTTGATCGGGAAGTACTTCGTGAGGTTGGTGACCTCGAGGATCGGGGTCCGGGGGTCCCCCGCGGGCGTGGCGGCAGGCTCGACGTCAGGTCGTGTCATGGAAGTCATTGTCCTCGTCAGCGGTTTTCGGGCGCAATGGCCCCGTCACCGGGGGTCGCGTCGGGGCCGGGCCGGTCGTCGGGGTCGGCGGCAGCGGAGTCCGCCAGGGTCAGCTCGACGAGGTCGGGAGCGATCTCGGGCAGCACCTCGCTCGTAGATCGCGTCGGGGTTGGCCAGGTGGCACCGCTTGGTGTGGTCCCGGCCGGGCGCCCACCTTGAGCTCGGGGAGCTCGGTGCTGCACAGGTTGCCGGGCACCTTGTCCCGGTGGGCGCAGCGCGGGTGGAAGGAGCACCCGGTCGGCGGGTCCAGCAGGCTCGGCGGGTTGCCGGGGATCGGGATGAGCCGCGCGTCGGTGTCGGCGCTGACGTCGGGGACGCTGGAGAGCAGTCCCCAGGTGTACGGCATCTCGGGGTGCGTGAGCAGCTCGCGGGTCGGCCCGTGCTCGACCGCGCGGCCGCCGTACATGACCAGCACCTCGTCCGCCATCTCGGCCACCACGCCGAGGTCGTGGGTGATGATGATGATCGCCGAGTTGAAGTCCCGCTGCAGCTCCTGGAGCAGGTCCAGGATCTGGGCCTGGACGGTCACGTCGAGGGCCGTGGTCGGCTCGTCGGCGATGAGCAGCTTGGGGTCGTTGACCAGCGCCATCGCGATCATCGCGCGCTGGCGCATGCCGCCGGAGAACTGGTGCGGGAAGTCGTCGACGCGGTTCTTCGGGCTGCGGGATGCCGACCCGGTCGAGCATCTCGATGGCCTTGGCGCGGGCCTGCTTCTTCGAGACCTTGTTGTGCGCGATGTAGGCCTCGGAGATCTGCGACCCGATCGAGTAGAACGGGTGCAGCGAGGTCAGCGGGTCCTGGAAGATCATCGAGACGTCGCCGCCGCGGATGCTGCGCATCTTCTCGCTCGACAGGCCGACGACCTCGCGGCCACCCACCCGGATCGAGCCGGACATCCGGGTGCGCTTGTAGTCGTGCAGCCCCATGATCGCCATCGACGAGACGCTCTTGCCGGAGCCGGACTCTCCCACGATGCCGAGCGTCTTGCCCTGCTCGAGGGTGTAGCTCATGTCGGTGACCGCCTGGACGAGGCCGTCGGCGGTCGGGAAGCGGACGGTGAGGTCCTCCACCACGAGGTAGGGCTCGGTGGACGGAGCGCCGGAGGACTGGTCCGCGGGGCGCTGGGAGGTCTCGGTCATGACAGGCGCACTCTCGGGTCGATGACGCTGTAGATGATGTCGACGAACAGGTTGGCGACCACGATGAAGGCGGCACCGATCAGGACGGTGGCCGAGATGATCGGCAGGTCCTTGGTGCCGATCGCCTGGAGGCCGGTCAGCCCGATCCCCTGGATGTCGAAGATCCGCTCGGTGAAGATCGTGCCGGCCAGCAGGTAGGCGAACTCGAGGCCGAAGATCGTCACCACCGGGACGATCGCCGCGCGGAGGGCGTGCTTGAGGGTGACGTGGCGCTCGCTGAGGCCCTTGGCCCGGGCGGTGCGCACGTAGTCCTCGTTCATCGACTCGATCATCGAGCCGCGGCTGAACCGGGCGTACTGCGTGGAGGAGGAGATGCCGACCACGAGCCAGGCCAGGATCAGGCCCTTGAACCAGGCGACCGGTCCGTCGGTCAGCAGGGGGTAGTAGCCGCTCTCGGGGAAGATGCCCCACTTGCTGATCAGCAGCAGGTAGGCGAGCAGGGCGAGCAGGTAGTACGGGATCGCGTTGATGACCAGGCTGACGCCGACGATCCCCTTGTCCGCCAACGTGCCTCTTCGTCTGGCCGCGAAGATGCCGCTACTGACCCCGACGGTCAGGAAGATCAGGGCTCCGCCCAGCGCGATCGACAGCGTGGCCGGGAACCGCGCGAGCAGGTAGTCGGTGACGTTGACGCGCAGCTTGAAGGAGACACCGAGGCAGGGCGCGTCGCACTTGATCGTGATCGCGCCGGCCTGGAAGTCGTTGCCGACGAAGATGCCCTTCATGTACGCGCCGTACTGCTCGACGACGGGCTTGTCGAGGCCGAGGCTCGTCGGTGATCTGCGCCAGGCGCGGCCGGCGTGCACCGCGTCTCGGGGCAGTACGCGAGGGCCGGGTTCGCGGGGCCGTAGAAGAACAGCGCGAAGACGGACATGGAGACGACGAGGAGCACCAGCAGCCCCGAGATGACGCGTCGCACGATGTAGCCGAACATCCGTGAGTACTCCTCTTGTGTGGAGTCGGTGGTGAGCCTTCGCCGAGGGTATCCGGCTGACAGGTCGAGGTGCCCCGTGGGTGGCGGCCGATGAAGCGCCGGGTGGCGTCCCGATGGGGACGGGCGGCAGAGCCCCGTCCCGGGGACGCCGGGTGCGTCCCGATGGGGACGGGTGGAGGCCCGTCCCCATCGGGGTCGCTCAACGCTCAGGATCGAGCGTCAGGTGATCTACTTGGTGATGTACATCCGGGCGAACGTCGGCATGCCGCGCACGTTGTCGTTGTCCATGCCACCGACCTTGGAGCCGTGGATCATGGCCGTGCCGGAGTAACCGGTGTTGACCGCGGGGTAGTACTTCGTCTCCATGGTCTTGTCGAACTCGCCCCACGCCTTGGCGGCGTCCTCGGGCGTCATGGTGTCCAGGATCTTGTCCTGCTGGGTCGTCCATGTCCGCCTCCTTGAAGTTGGCGACGGGTTCGGCATGCCCTCGACGCCCGACGAGGCTGCCGGCCCACTGGGCCGGGAACCACGAACCGCCGGTCGGCCAGTCCGAGCACCATCCGCTGGAGCGGACGTTGATCGGCGACTTCGGGTCGGTGCGGTCGGTGCGGATCGTCTCGAGGGTCGAGGCGATCGGGGTGGCCTTGAAGCCGGCGGCCGTCGAGGCCCTTGACGATCTCGTTCTTCGCGGCGACGGCGTTGTCGTCGTCGGTCGCGAACAGGAACTTGATCTCGTACTCGCCCGGCTTGTAGCCGGCCTTCTTCAGGAGCTCCTTGGCCTTGGCCGGGTCGGTGGTCTTGCCGTCCTGGCCGTCGAGGGCCTGGTAGTCGACACGACCGGCGGTGCCCGGGGGCAGGATCGCGGTGCCGGGAACGCGGGTCAGACCCTCGATCTCGCCGCCGGCCTTCCAAGCCGCCTGGTACGGGTAGGCCCAGCCGAGGGCCTGACGGACCTCGAGCTCCTTGATCTTCGTTATGTCGATGAACCACATGTACGTGCACGGCGAGGTGCCGGTGACGAGGCGGTCCTTGTCGGACGAGATCGAGCGGTACGACGACGGGGTCACGTTGTCGTAGGTCAGCGTGGTCTGCGCCGAGCCCTGGTCGTTGATGATCACGTTCTCGAGCTTGGCCGTGTCCTGGCCGAACTTGAAGTCCCACCCGTCGACGGCCTGGATGCGGCCCGGGTCGGTGTTCGGGTCCCACTGGTCGTTCTTGACCAGCTTGAGCTCGGAGCCCGGCTTGTAGTCGGCGAACTTGTAGGGACCGGTGGCCAGCGGCTTCTTGCCGTAGGTCTCCGGGTTGTCCTTCGCCTCGCGGGATCGCGGTGAAGGCCGGGAACGAGGCGTAGTAGTCCATGTCGGTGAACGGACGACGCATCTTGATGGTGATGTCGTTGCCGCTGATCACGACGCCGGCGTACTCGCCCTTGTCCTTGAACGGACCCTTGTACTTGTCGCCGTCCAGGAAGAACGTCGTCTGGTAGGTCGGGCCGTCGGGCAGCTCGGCGATGGCGAAGGAACGCTTGATGGCGTAGGCCACGTCCTCGGCCTTGACGGGGGTGCCGTCCTCGTACTTGAGGCCGTCACGCAGCGTGAAGGTCCACTCCTTGTTGTCCTCGCTCGGCTTGCCGAGGTCGGTCGCCATGTCGGGGATCAGCTGCATGTCGTTGGTGTCCGGGTCGTACGCGTACTGCGTCAGCGACCGGAGCACCAGGTCGGACAGGATCGCGGTCGAGTCCGTGTAGTAGGCCTGCGTCGGGTCGAGCGTCGACGGGACCTGGTTGGTGAGCACCGTGAAGGTGCCCCCCTGGGACGGCGTCGCTCGGCACCGCGAGCGGCGCCTTCGCGTCGGCGTTCTTGAAGGAACCGGCGTTTCCGCCGTTCCCGCGTTCGTCGGGTTGGCGCTGGAGTCCTTTGAGTTCCCGCTGCCACCACCACAGGCAGCGAGGGTCATCAGAGCTGCTGTGGCAAGAACCACGGCTGGCTTCTTCATGCGCATCTAGGTGATACCCACCTTTCTCGGCTGGTCGATGCTTCTCGGACCGGTGAAATTACCGGCGAGTCTTGGGGTCGAAGGCGTCGCGGACGGCGTCTCCGAGGAGGTTCAGCGCCATGACGAGGACGAGGATCCCCAGCACGGGCGCGTAGAGGTAGAGCGGATAGGTGTTGAAGTAGTTGACGGCCTTGTTGATCGTCTGGCCCCAGGACGGGTAGCCGGTGACGCCGATGCCGAGGAAGGCCAGGCCGGCCTCGGCGGTCACGAAGGCCGGCAGGCCCGAGCGAGATCGACACGATGATCGGCGCGATCAGGTTGGGCAGCAGCTCCTTGAACAGGATGCGGCGCGTCGGCACCCCGATCACCCGGGCGGCCATCACGAACTCGCGCTCGCGCAGCGACAGGACCTCGCCGCGCACGAGGCGGGCCAGGGTCATCCAGCCGAACAGCGACAGCACGATCAGCAGCGACGGCGAACTGCCAGAACACCAGCTTGCCGGGCTGCTGGCCGAAGCGGCCGACCAGGATCGGCGCGACGGCCAGGGCGACCAGGATGAACGGCAGCGACAGGAACACGTCGATGAAGAAGTTGATGACGCGGTCGAGCCAGCCGCGGCTGAAGCCGGCGAGCAGGCCGACGACGACGCCGATCAGCGTGGCGACCACGGTGGAGACCGTGGCCACGAACAGCGAGGTGCGGGCGCCGTAGAACCACTCGGCGGTCAGGTCGTCGGCGGTGTTCGGCGCGATGCCGAGCGGCGCCTTCCACGTGAAGCCGTGGTCGGGCGGGCCGTACTTCGGGAAGTTGAACTGGTCGAGCTCGGTGACCGGGTTGCCCTGGTGCAGCTCGACGCCGAACAGCTTGGTCAGCAACGGCGCGAAGATCGCGATCAGCACGAAGAGGATGACGACGACGATGCAGGTGACGGCGATCTTGTCGGCCTTGAGGCGGGCGATCGGCGATCTGGGTCGGCGAACGACCGGCTACCGCCTTCTGGACGGGAACGTCGTCCTGGTGGACGTCGCTCGTCGACAGCTCCGTGGGCTGGATACCCATGGTCACCTTTCTGGTCGAGGCCGGCTCCCGGGTCACTGCCCTCGCCTGGTGAGGCGGGCAGGTTTGTCGACCCCGAGCCGAAGTGGACTCTAGACGACCCCCGGACAATGTTTGGTTCACGCGAGGTAACGGTTTGATACCAAGCGAATTGCCCGCGAACCGGTCAGGCGAGCGGGGCTCGCCGGACGGGCTTCCGGACGGGCGTCGACGCCCGCCTCCTTGCGCTGCTCCGCGGTGATGGCCGCGGGCGCCGCGGTGAGCGGGTCGTAGCCCGCACCGGTCTTGGGGAAGGCGATCACGTCGCGGATCGAGTCGGTCCCCGCGAGCAGGGCGCAGATCCGGTCCCAGCCGAAGGCGATGCCGCCGTGCGGCGGCGCGCCGTACTTGAACGCCTGGAGCAGGAAGCCGAACTTCTCCTCGGCCTCGGCCTCGGAGAGGCCCATCACCGCGAACACCCGCTTCTGGACGTCCTCGCGGTGGATACGGATGGAGCCGCCGCCGATCTCGTTGCCGTTGCAGACGATGTCGTAGGCGTAGGCCAGGGCCTCCCCGGGCTCGGTGTCGAAGGTGTCGAGGTGCTCCGGCTTGGGCGAGGTGAACGCGTGGTGCACGGCGGTCCAGGCGCCGCTGCCGACCGCGACGTCGCCCGCCGCCGTCGCGTCGCCGGCGGGCTCGAACAGCGGCGCGTCGACGACCCAGAGGAAGCTCCAGGCGGACTCGTCGATCAGGTCGCAGCGCCGGCCGATCTCGAGGCGGGCGGCGCCCAGCAGGGCCCGCGAGGACTTGACCGGGCCGGCGGCGAAGAAGACGCAGTCGCCCGGCTTCGCGCCCACGTGCGCGGCCAGGCCGGCCTTCTCCTCGTCGCTGAGGTTCTTGGCGACCGGGCCGCCGAGCTCGCCGTCCTCCTGGACCAGGACGTAGGCCAGGCCCCTCGGCCCCGCGCTGCTTGGCCCACTCCTGCCAGGCGTCGAGCTGCTTGCGCGGCTGGCTCGCTCCCCCGGGCATCACCACGGCGCCGACGTACGGCGCCTGGAACACCCGGAACGGCGTGCTCGCTGAAGTACTCCGTGCACTCGGTCAGCTCGAGGTCGAGGCGCAGGTCGGGCTTGTCGCTGCCGTAGCGCGCCATCGCCTCGGCGTAGGTCATCCGCGGGATCGGGGTGGTGATGTCGTGCCCGATCAGCTTCCAGACGGACGTGAGCACGTCCTCGGCGAGGGCGATGACGTCGTCCTGCTCGACGAAGCTCATCTCGATGTCGAGCTGGGTGAACTCCGGCTGACGGTCGGCGCGGAAGTCCTCGTCGCGGTAGCACCGGGCGATCTGGAAGTAGCGCTCCATGCCGGCCACCATCAGCAGCTGCTTGAACAGCTGGGGGCTCTGCGGCAGGGCGTACCAGCTGCCGGGCTGCAGCCGTGCGGGCACCAGGAAGTCGCGGGCGCCCTCGGGGGTCGAGCGGGTCAGCGTGGGCGTCTCGATCTCGACGAAGCCCTCGCCGTGCAGCACCTCGCGGGCCGCGCGGTTGACCTCGCTGCGCAGCCGGAGCGCCGACGCCGGGCCGGAGCGCCGGAGGTCGAGGTAGCGGTGCGCGAGGCGCACCTCCTCCCCCACCTCGACGTGGTCGTCGATCGGGAAGGGCAGCGCCGCGGCGGCGCTGAGCACCTCGACCCCGCCGTCGGCGGCGGCGATGACCTCGATCTCGCCGGTGGGCAGGTTGGCGTTCTGGTTGCCCGCCGGACGGGCCGAGACCTCGCCGGTGATCTTCAGGCAGAACTCGGAGCGCAGGTTGTGGGCCACCGCCTCGTCGCGGATGACCACCTGGACGACCCCGGAGGCCTCGCGCAGGTCGATGAAGGCCACGCCGCCGTGGTCGCGGCGCCGGGCCACCCAGCCCGCCAGGGTCACGGTCTGTCCGACGTGCTCGGCGCGCAGGCTGCCTGCGTCGTGGGTGCGGATCACTGTGTTGCTCCTTGCTGGTGGGGGTGCTGTCTGTCGGGGGGACAGGTCGAGACCACGCGCGGGCGCAGGTCCTCGGCGGGAGGCGTCCAGGTGCTCCGGGTCGGCGTCGACCTGGTCACCGCTGCGGATGTCCTTGACCTGGTCGGCGCTCCGTCGGCGCCGGGGAACCAGACGTAGGGGATGCCACGCCGCTCGGCGTACCGGATCTGCTTGCCGAACTTCTGCGCGGCCACGGCGACCTCGGTCGGGATGCCGCGGCGCGCGCAGCGCCTGGGCGATCGCGTCGGCGGCGCGGCGGGATGTCCTCGTCGGTGAGCGCGACGAGGACGGCGCACGGGACGGACCGGCTCGCCGGCCAGCACCCCGTCGGCTGATGCAGCGGTACGAGGGTGCGCGAGACGCCGAAGGAGACGCCGACGCCCGGGTAGGTCGTCCTGCCGTCCGAGGCGAGCGCGTCGTAGCGACCGCCGCCGCCGACGGACTTGAGGCGCTCGTAGCCGTCCATGAAGATCTCGACGACCGTGCCGGTGTAGTAGTCCAGACCGCGGGCGATGCCGCAGGTTGCCTCGACCGGAGACGTGCGGTGGCCGCCGGCGGCGCAGCCCTCGACCACGGCGGCGAGCTCGGCGAGCCCCTCGTCCAGCAGGTCGTCCTGCACCCCGAGCGCGCGGACCCGGTCGACGAACGAGGTGTCCGGGGACCCGATGTCGGCTAGCTCCAGGCAGCGGTCGCGCCTGCTCGGGCGTGGCGCCGGCGTCGCCGACCAGCAGGTCGGCGACCGTCTGCGCGGGCAGCTTGTCGAGCTTGTCGATGGTGCGATCACGCGGCGGTGACGTCGGCAGCCCGAGGCCGCGGTAGAAGCCCTGGATCAGCTTGCGGTTGTTGAACTGGAAGCTCAGCGGCGGCAGCGGCAGGGCGTCGAGCGCCTCGACCATCACCCGCATCACCTCGACGTCGTGGTGGAACGGCAGCTCGTCGCGGCCGACGATGTCGACGTCGGCCTGGGTGAACTGGCGGTAGCGGCCCTCCTGGGGCCGCTCGCCGCGCCAGGCCGGCTGGATCTGGAAGCGCCGGAAGGGGAACTCGAGGTGGCCGGCGTGCTCGAGGACGTAGCGCGCGAACGGGCACGGTCAGGTCGAAGTGCAGCCCCAGGCCGGCGTCGGAGTCGGCCTCACCCGCCTGCAGCCGGCGCAGGACGTAGATCTCCTTGTCGATCTCGCCGCCCTTGGCGCAGCCGGTCCAGCGGCTCGACCGACCCGGGTCTCGATGTTGGCGAAGCCGTGCAGCTCGAAGGTGCGCGACAGCGACGGCGACGACCTCGCGCTCGACCGCACGCTCGGCGGGCAGCAGCTCGGGGAACCCGCTCAGCGGGGTGGGCTTGCTCATGGGTCAGAGACCTCGGGTGGGGGCGTCGCGCTCGACGTCCGAGGAGGTCGAGCAGGTACGGGTTGGTGGCGCGCTCGCGGCCGATGCTGGTCTGCTCGCCGTGGCCGGGCAGCACCACGATGTCGTCGGCGAGCGGCAGCACCTTGTCGCGCAGGCTGCGCAGCATCGTCGGATGGTCGCCGCCGGGCAGGTCGGTGCGGCCGATCGAGCCGGCGAACAGCAGGTCCCCGGACAGCATCAGCTCGGAGATGCCCTGCTCGCCGTACGGCGTCCGGAAGGTGACCGAGCCGCTCGGTGTGACCGGGGGTGTGGTCCACGACGAACTCGAGCCCGGCCAGCTCGCAGGGTCTGCAGGTCGGACGAGCTCGGCGACGCGGTCGGGCTCGGCGAACTCGTGCTTCCCGCCCGAGCAGCATGCCCGCCGTCTCGGGCGACATCCCGGACATCGGGTCGGAGAGCAGGTGCCGGTCGCGCGGGTGGATCCAGGCGGTGGCGTCGTAGGTGCCGGCGACCGGCGCGACGCACCACATGTGGTCGATGTGACCGTGCGAGACCAGGACCGAGACGGGCTTGAGCCGGTGCTCGCGGACGACCTCGGCGACGCCCTCGGCGGAGTCCTTGCCGGGGTCGACGACCACGCACTCGGCTGCCCGGTCCGGTCGCGAGCACGTAGCAGTTGGTGCCCCACGGTCCGGCGGGGAAGCCTGCGATGAGCACGGCGACGCGCTCCTGTCCTGCTCGGGTTGTCTGGCCCGTGCAGCCTACCGAGCACGCGCGGGACTGCCGGACACGACCTCGGGCGACGACCTAGACTCCCGTCCGTGGTCACCAAGAAGAGACGACGCACCCAGCTCGCCCGGGCCGGGATCGCAGCGTCAACAGCTCCGTCGGGCCGAGCGCGACCGGCGGAGGCGGCGCAGGCGCACGCTGCTCACCGTCGGTCGCGGTGGTGCTCGCCGTCGCCGCCCTGGTCACGTTCATCGTGCTGCAGTCGCACGACAGCGGGTCCACCTCCGCCGGACGGGGTGACTACGCTTCTCGTCGTAGACCGCTCGCACGACCTGACGAACCAGGCCACGACCCCAGGGGGAACCCGGTGACCACCCCGGACGACACGCCGGACACCACGCCCACGCCAGCCGGAGCCGCCCGCGACGGCGCCGAGCTGCGGAGCCCGTCGCCGCGCCCGCTCCGCACCACGCCTGCAGCCACGCCCCACGCCCAGGTCCCCGCCCGACCCGGCACCCCGTCCCTCGGCTCCGCGCCCCGCACGCCCGCTCCCCCGGCTCCGGTCGCGGAGCAGGCGCGCGCCCTCGTCCGACGGCACCGAGTGGGGCCGCGTCGACGAGGACGGGACCGTGTTCGTGCGCACCGCCGACGGCGAGCGCCCGGTCGGCCAGATGCCCGACGCCACGCCCGCCGAGGCGCTGACCTTCTTCGTGCGCCGCTACGACGACCTCGCCTTCGAGGTCGAGCTGCTCGAGCAGCGGGTCGCCGCCGGCACCCTCGGCCCCGACGAGGCGGCCGCCTCCGTCAAGCAGGTCCGCGGCACCCTCAAGGACGCGCAGGCCGTCGGCGACCTGGCCGGGCTCGACACCCGGCTGGACGCGCTGACCACGACGATCTCCGCGCAGCGTGAGCGAAGCGCCGGAGGAGCGGGCCAAGAAGCTCGAGGTGGCCAAGGCCGACAAGGAGCGGATCGCCGACGAGGCCGAGAAGCTCTCGCTGGGCAACGACTGGCGCAACGGCGCCAACCGGATGCGCCAGCTGCTCGACGAGTGGAAGGCGCTCCCCCGGCTGGAGAAGTCGGTCGACGACGCGCTCTGGCGTCGCTTCTCGACCGCGCGCACGACGTACACGCGGCGCCGCAAGTCGCACTTCGCCGAGCTCAACGAGAAGCGCGACGAGGCCCGCGAGCGTCAAGGAGAAGCTCGTCGTCGAGGCCGAGGCGCTCGTCGTCCTCGACCGAGTGGGGCCCGACCGCCGGGAAGTACCGCGACCTGATGCGCCAGTGGAAGGCGGCCGGACCGGCACCCAAGGGCGTCGACGACCAGCTGTGGGCCCGGTTCCGCGGCGCCCAGGACACCTTCTTCGGCAACCGTGACCAGGTCAACGCCGAGCTGGACGCCGAGTTCGCCGCGCAACGCCGAGAAGAAGGAGGCCCTGCTCGTCGAGGCCGAGGCCCTCGTCCCGGTCACCGACCTCAGGGCCGCCAAGGAGACGTTCCGCGACATCGCCGACCGCTGGGACGCGGCCGGCAAGGTGCCGCGCGACCGGATCAAGGACCTCGAGGCCCGGATCCGCAAGGTGGAGCAGGCCATCCGCGGCAAGCGAGGACGACCAGTGGTCGCGCAGCGACCCGGAGAAGTCCGCCCGCGCCGACGACATGGTCTCCAAGCTGGAGAAGGCCTGCGCCGACCTCGAGGCCGACCTCGCCGCCGCCCGCGAGAAGGGCGACGCGAAGAAGACCGCCGAGATCGAGGAGAACCTCGCCTCCCGCCGCTCGTTCCTGGAGATGGCCCGCCGCGCCTCCGCCGACTTCGGCTAATCAGGGCCGCTGACCCGGCGCTTGTGGTTGCCCCGAGGGCGCTGACCCGGCGCTTGTGGTTGGCCCGCCCACCCGTTTCTTCAACCACAAGCGCCGGGTCGGCGGGGCTCCGCAACCACAAGCGCCGGGTCGGCGGGGCTCCGCAACCACAAGCGCCGGGTCGGCGGGGAGGCGCTTACTGGGTGACGCGGTAGGCGTCGAAGACGCCGTCGACGGAGCGGACGGCCTTGAGCACGTGGCCGAGGTGCTTGGGGTCGGCCATCTCGAAGGTGAACCGGCTCTTCGCGACCCGGTCGCGGGTGGTCTGCAGCGGACGCGGCCAGGATGTTGACGTGCACGTCGGACAGCACCTTGGTGATGTCGGAGAGCAGCCGGTTGCGGTCGAGCGCCTCGACCTGGATGTTCACCAGGAACATCGACTGCGCCGTGGGCGCCCACTCGACCTCGACGAGGCGCTCGGGCTGGGACAGCAGGCCCTTGGCGTTGGTGCAGTCGGAGCGGTGCACCGAGACGCCGGCGCCCCGGGTGACGAAGCCGATGATCGGGTCGCCGGGCACCGGCGTGCAGCACTTCGCCAGCTTGACCCAGACGTCCGAGAGGTCCTTGACGATGACGCCGGCGTCGCCGCCGGTGGGCCGCTTGAGCCGCGCGTCGGCGGTGATCGTGACGCCCTCGGCGAGGTCCTCGGTCGCGCCCTCCTCGCCGCCGAACAGGTCGATGACCCGGCGTACGACGGCCTGCGCACCGATGTTGCCCTCGCCGACCGCGGCGTAGAGCGCGGAGACGTCGGCGAGCCGGAACTCGGCCGCGACGGTCGACAGCGTCTCGTGGGTCAGCAGCCGCTTGAGGGGCTGGTTCTCCTTGCGCATCAACCGGGCGATCTGGTCCTTGCCCTGGTCGATCGCCTCCTCGCGGCGCTCCTTGGTGAACCACTGGCGGATCTTGTTGCGGGCCCGCGGCGAGGCGACGAAGCCCAGCCAGTCGCGGCTGGGCGCGGCGGTCGGCGCCTTGGAGGTGAACACCTCGACGACGTCGCCGTTGTCGAGCTTGGACTCCAGCGGGACCAGCCGGCCGTTGACCCGGGCGCCGATCGTGTGGTGCCCGACCTCGGTGTGGATGGCGTAGGCGAAGTCGACCGGCGTGGAGCCGGTGGGCAGCGCGATCACGTCGCCGCGCGGGGTGAAGACGTAGACCTCGGAGGTGTTGATCTCGAACCGCAGCGACTCGAGGAACTCCCCCGGGTCCTCGGTCTCGTGCTGCCAGTCGAGCAGCTGCCGCACCCAGGCCATGTCGGCGTTGCCGTCCGCTGAAGGCGCTCGGTGCCTTGTTGTCGTCGCCGGCGCGCTGGTGCTCCTTGTACTTCCAGTGCGCGGCGATGCCGTACTCCGCGCGCCGGTGCATGGCGTAGGTGCGGATCTGGAGCTCGACGGGCTTGCCGGAGATGCCGATCACCGTCGTGTGCAGCGACTGGTACATGTTGAACTTCGGCATCGCCACGAAGTCCTTGAACCGGCCGGGGACCGGGTTCCAGCGGCTGTGCAGCACGCCGAGCACGGCGTAGCAGTCGCGGTCGTCCTCGACGAGGATCCGGATGCCGACCAGGTCGTAGATGTCGGAGAAGTCGCGGCCGCGCACGATCATCTTCTGGTAGATCGAGTAGTAGTGCTTGGGCCGGCCGGTGACCATCGCCTTGATCTTGGCCTCGCGCAGGTCGCTCTCCACCTGGTCGATGACCTGGGCCAGGAACTGGTCGCGCGACGGCGCCCGCTCGGCCACGAGACGGACGATCTCGTCGTACATCTTGGGGTGCAGGGTGGCGAACGCGAGGTCCTCGAGCTCCCACTTCAGCGTGTTCATGCCGAGGCGGTGGGCCAGCGGGGCGTAGATGTCGAGGGTCTCGCGGGCCGTGCGCTCCTGCGAGGCCTGCGGGACGTAGCGCAGCGTGCGCATGTTGTGCAGCCGGTCGGCGAGCTTGATGACCAGCACCCGGATGTCGCGCGACATCGCGACGATCATCTTGCGGATCGTCTCGGCCTGGGCGGCGTCGCCGTACTTCACCTTGTCGAGCTTGGTGACGCCGTCGACGAGCACCGCGACCTCGTCGCCGAAGTCGGCGCGCAGCTCGTCGAGGGTGTACGGCGTGTCCTCGACCGTGTCGTGCAGCAGGGCCGCGACCAGCGTCGGCTCGGTCATGCCCACGTCGGCCAGGATCGTGGTCACCGCGAGCGGGTGGGTGATGTAGGGGTCGCCGCTCTTGCGCATCTGGGTGCCGTGCATGCGCTCGGCGGTGAGGTAGGCGCGCTCGAGGAGCTCGAGGTCGGCCTTGGGGTGGTTGGCGCGGACCGCGCGGTAGAGCGGCTCGAGGACCGGGTTGCCGGACTGGCTCTTGGTGGCCATCCGGGCGAGCCGGGCCCGCATGCGACGGCCGGCCGGGCCGGCGGTGGGCTGCAGGGCCGCGGCCTCCGGTTCGGGCGCGCTCGTGGCCGGGCTCGCTACGCGTTCCTCAGCCACACCGGCTCCCAGCCTCGTCGTCTCCCCCGGACCACCGCCCAGTCTACGTGCGGGGCGGGTGCGCGTCAGACGGTCTGCAGGCTGTGCAGGGGCATGCCGTCGATGGCGTCGCGCCCGTGCAGGAACGAGAGCTCCATGAGCACCGCGAACGCGTGCACCGTGCCGCCGCAGAGCTCGACGAGCTGGCGGGTCGCGTCGGCGGTGCCCACCGGTCGCGAGGACGTCGTCGACGAGCAGCACCCGGTCGCCCGGGGCGATGCCGTCGCTGGCGCACCTCGAGGGTCGCCTCGCCGTACTCCAGGGCGTAGGAGACCGCGTGGGTCTCGCCGGGCAGCTTGCCGGCCTTGCGGACCGGCACGAAGCCGGCGCCGAGCGCCAGCGCCACCGGCGCCGCGAGGATGAACCCGCGGGCCTCCATGCCGACGACCTTGTCGACGACGAGTCGCGCCGTCCGCGTCGCGGCCGGCGTCGGCCAGCGCGGTCACGACCGCGGTGAACGCGGTGTGGTCGGCCAGCAGCGGCGTGATGTCCTTGAACACCACCCCGGGCTGCGGGAAGTCCGGGACGTCGCGGATCAGGGCGAGCGCTCGTCGTCGGTCACGGCTTGCCGCGCTGCGAGCGGGGCTTGCGGCTCGGCTGCGCCCGCTTGGCCGACGCGGACGGCGAGACCGACCGGGAGGCCGGCCGCTGCCCCGCGGTGTAGCGGGCCGGCCGGGACGGGCGTCGCCGCGGGCACGCTCGCGCGGTCCTCGTCGGACTCCGTGGTCGTCGGCGCCCGGCTCGTCCTGCACCGGCATGTCGTCGGTGAAGACCGGCACCTCGGCGTAGGGGTCGACCGCCTTGCGGTTGCGGTGCTTCATCGCCCGCGCGTCGCCGGCCTTGATGCCGGGCTCCAGCTCCTTGAGCTGCACGACGAGCGGGGTGGCGATGAAGATCGAGGAGTACGCACCGGCCGCCATGCCGACGAACAGCGCGAGCGCCAGGTCCTTGAGGGCACCCGAGCCGAGCGAGACGACGCCGACGTAGAGCAGCGCGCCGACCGGGAGCAGGGCGACGATCGAGGTGTTGATCGACCGCACCAGGGTCTGGTTGACCGCGAGGTTGGCGGCCTCGGCGTAGGTCTGCCGCGTCCGCGCGAGGTTCTTGGTGTTCTCGCGCACCTTGTCGAACACCACGACGGTGTCGTAGAGCGAGAAGCCGAGGATGGTCAGGATGCCGGTCACGGTCGCCGGGGTGACCTCGAAGCCCGACAGGGCGTAGACGCCGACGGTGATGATGAGGTCGTGCACCAGCGCCACGATCGCGCCGACGGACATCTTCCACTCCCGGAAGTACGCCCAGATGAACAGCACGACCAGGACCAGGAAGACGCCGAGCCCGAGCAGGGCGCGGTTGGCCACCTGGGCACCCCAGGTCGCGCCGATCGCGTCGCGGCTGATCGCGCTCGAGTCGACCCCGACCGCCTTCTGGATCGCGTCGGAGACCGCCGTCGCCTGGTCGTTGTCGAGCGGCTCGGTCTGGACGCGGATGCGTCGGGCCGGACGTGTTCACGACCGGGGCCGCGGCGGGATCGATGTTGTCGTCCTTGGCCGTCTGGGCCACCGCGTCCCGGATCTTCGTGACGCTGTCCGTGTTGACCTGGTCGGCCGGCAGCGAGACCTGGTACTCGACCCCGCCCTTGAACTCGATGCCCAGGTTGAGGCCCTTGTTGGGAGCGAGGAGGCCGTAGAGCGCCACCAGCACGATGGCCGCCGAGATGGCGTACCAGACCTTCCGGCGACCGATGAAGTCGATCGACACCCTGCCCTCGTAGAGGGCGTGGCCCATGTTCGTGAACCTGCTCATGCGGCGCTACCTCCAGCGGGTGCGGGACGCGAGGCGCCCGTCGGTCTGCTCGTGCCGACCTGCTCCGGGGACAGGCCGGAGAGCCGGTGCCCGGAGTAGAAGAACTTGAAGGTCGCCAGCCACGAGACCATCGGCTTGGTGAACAGGAAGAACACGACCAGGTCGATGACCGTGCTGATGCCCAGGGCGAACGCGAAGCCCTTCACGACGCCGATCGAGAAGATGTAGAGCACGACCGCGGCCAGCAGGGACACGGTGTCGGCAGCCAGGCAGGTGGCCCGGGCGCGGATCCAGCCGGCCTCGACCGCGACCCGCATCGACTTGCCGCCGCGCATCTCGTCGCGGATCCGCTCGAAGTAGACGATGAACGAGTCGGCGGTGATGCCGACCGCCACGATCAGGCCGGCGATGCCGGGCAGGGTCAGCGTGAACCCGACGGCCTGGCTCATCGCCAGGACCACCGCGTAGGTGACCAGTCCCGCGATGCCCAGGGACGCCACGACCACGAGGCCGAGCCCGCGGTAGTAGAGCAGGCAGTAGAGCATCACGAGCCCGAGGCCGATGGCGCCGGCGATCAGGCCCGCGGAGAGCTGGTCGGCCGCGAGGGTCGGGCCCTCGTCGGTGACGACGGGGACCGTGAACTTCAGGGGCAGCGCGCCGTACTTCAGGCTGTTGGCCAGGGTCTGCGCCTCGGTCTGCGAGAAGCTGCCGCTGATCTCGGCCTGGCCGTTGGGGATCACGCCGTTGACGGTCGGGGCGGAGATCACCTTGCCGTCGAGCACGATCGCGAACTGCTTCTGCTGACCGGTGAGCGCGCTGGTCTGGTTGGCGATCTGCTGGGTGACGTTGGCGAACGTCTTGCGGGCGGTGCCGTTGAAGGTCAGGTTGACGACCCACTGCACCTGGTTCTGCGGGATGCCGGCGGTCGCGGACTTGAGCTGGGTGCCCTCGATCATCGCGGAGGACAGCAGCAGCTTGTTGCCGTCCTCGTCGCAGGTGACCAGCGGCTGCGACTTGACGTCGTCGACCGGCGCGGCCGCCTTCTTGCCCGTGGGGCAGGTGTAGGCCGCGAACTTCTGGAGCCACTTGTCGCCCGGGTTGTCCATCCAGGCCAGCGGCTGGTCGACCGGGGCGCCCTTCGGGTCGGCCTGAGGCGTGGCCGAGGGGGCGGCGGAGGGGGCGGCGCTCGGCGCCGCGGAGCCGGTGGCCTTGGCCGACGGGGACGGGGTCGGCGACGTCGACGGCTTCTTCTTGTCCAGCACGACGCCGGCCCGGCCCTTGGGGGTCGCGCTCGGGGACGGCCTTCGCCGTGGGCGTGGCGCCGGGCTTGCCGGAGGACTTGGCCGACGGGACTGGCCGACGGGCTGGCGGACGGGCTGGTCGACGCGGGCGGCTGCGGCGCGCCGGAGCCGACCGCCGCGACGAGGCGGAAGCGCAGCTGGGCGGTCTGCTTCACGATGTTGACGAGGTTCTTCGGGTTCGCGCCCGGGACCTCGACCACGATGTTGCGGCCGCCCTGCGTGGAGACCTCGGCCTCGGTGACGCCGGTGCCGTTGACCCGCTGGTCGATGATGCCGCGGGCCTCCTCGAGGCTCGCGGCGGTCGGCTTCTTACCGTTGTCGGTCGTCGCCTCCAGCGTGATCCGCTGGCCGCCCTGCAGGTCCAGGCCCAGCTTGGGCTTCCACTCGCCGGACAGGGCGACGCCGGCGTACAGCGCGGCCACGATCAATCCGAACACAATGAGTCGGCGCCCGGGACGGGCCGTCTTACTCGCCACTGCTACTCGCTCCTCATCGGCCGGGGTGCTCCCCTGCCGTCTTGTTGCCGGACGTCGGTGCCTACGGGCGCTGCTCGTCGGTCGGGTCTGCCGGCCCCGCGTCGGGGTCGTCGTGTCGGGTGTCGTCGTCGATCTCGTCGTGCAGGTCGTCGTGGCTGCCGTCCACGGGGGTGCCGAGGACCTTCACGACGGCCTGACGGGCCACCTTGACGGTGGTGCCCGGCGCGAGCTCGAGCCGGATCGTCTCGTCGTCCAACGAAGCAACGGTGCCGAAGATGCCCGAACCGAGCATCACTTCGGTGCCGACGCCCAGGGAGGACTGCGTCGAGGCGAGATCGTGCTGACGTCGGCGCTGCGGCCGCACGATCAGGAACCAGAAGACCAGGGCAATCAGGACGAACGGCAGGAACCCTGCCAAGTCTTTCACGGGAAACAACACCTCGTAGCGATATGCGGGCACGACAAAGGGCCGAGTGTGTCGACCGAACGTCGAGTGTAACCGGCATCGCACCGTGGGCCCGACCGAAGGCGCTCCGGTCAGGTCACGGTTGGGTCACTCGTCGACGTCGAAGAGGCCCGGACCCGTCTGGTCGCCGACCGGTCCGCCGAACGGCGCACCCGTGGGTACGGCGAGGCCGAGGTGCTGCCAGGCCGCCGGGGTGGCGACCCGGCCGCGCGAGGTGCGGGCGAGCAGCCCCTCGCGCACGAGGAACGGCTCGGCGACCTCCTCGACGGTCTCCCGCTCCTCCCCCACGGCGACCGCGAGCGTCGACAGGCCGACCGGTCCGCCGCCGAACCGGCGGCAGAGCACGTCGAGGACGGCCCGGTCGAGCCGGTCCAGCCCGGACTGGTCGACCTCGTAGAGGTCCAGGGCGGCGTGCGCGATCTCCAGGGTGACGACGCCGTCGGCGCGCACCTGGGCGTAGTCGCGGACCCGGCGCAGCAGCCGGTTGGCGATGCGCGGGGTGCCGCGCGAGCGGCCGGCGATCTCGGCGGCGCCCTCGTCGGTGAGGTCCACGTCGAGCAGGCCGGCGGAGCGGCGGACGATGAGCTCGAGCTCGGCGGGCTCGTAGAACTCCATGTGGGCGGTGAAGCCGAAGCGGTCGCGCAGCGGGCCGGGCAGCAGCCCGGCCCGGGTGGTGGCGCCGACCAGGGTGAACGGCGGGATCTCCAGCGGGATGGCGGTGGCGCCCGGGCCCTTGCCGACGATGACGTCGACCCGGAAGTCCTCCATCGCCATGTAGAGCATCTCCTCGGCCGGCCGCGACATCCGGTGGATCTCGTCGACGAAGAGGACGTCGCCCTCGTTGAGACCGGAGAGGATCGCCGCGAGGTCGCCCGCGTGCTGGATCGCGGGGCCCGAGGTGAGCCGCAGCGGGCTGCTCATCTCGGCGGCGATGATCATCGCCAGCGTGGTCTTGCCGAGGCCGGGCGGGCCGGACAGCAGCACGTGGTCGGGCGCGCGCTCGCGTGCCGCGGGCCGCCTCCAGCACCAGGGCGAGCTGCTCGCGCACCCGCTCCTGGCCGATGAACTCGTCCAGGCTGTCGGGCGCAGCGCCGCCTCGACCGCGCGCTCGTCGCCGTCGGCCTCGGCGTCGACGAGCGCCCGGCTCTCGACGTACGCCGCCTCGGCCGACTCCAGGGCCGCCTCGATCGCGGACTCGTCGGGGGTCATGCCTTGCTCAGCGTCCGCAGGGCCGCCCGGAGCAGGCCGGCGACGTCGGGGGCGGCGGCCTCGGCGGCGTCGGCCTCGGGGGCCACCGCCTCGACCGCGCGGTCGGCCTCCTGGGTGGACCAGCCCAGCCCGACCAGGCCGGCGTGCACCTGGTCGCGCCAGGCGTCCTGCGGGGCGACGACGGGCGCGTGCCGGGCGGGACCGGCGGAGACGGGGACGCCGAGCCGGTCCTTCAGCTCGAGGAGGATCCGCTGGGCGCCCTTCTGGCCGATGCCGGGCACGGCGGTGAGCGTCTTCTCGTCCTCGGTGGCGACCGCGCGGCGCAGCGCGTCGGGCGTGTGCACCGCGAGCATGGCCTGGGCGAGCTGGGGGCCGACCCCGCTCGCGGTCTGCAGCAGCTCGAAGACCGTCTTCTCGTCGTCGTCGGCGAAGCCGTACAGGGTCAGCGAGTCCTCGCGGACGACCAGGGAGGTGGGCAGCCGGGCGGCGGTGCCGATGCGCAGCGTGGCCAGGGTGTTCGGGGTGCAGACCAGCTCGATGCCGACCCCGCCGACCTCGAGGACCACGGTGCCGGGGCGACGTCGGCGACCGGGCCGTGCACGAAGGCGATCATCGGGTCGTCCTTCCTGCGGCGGCGAGCGCCGCGTCGCTGCGGGCCTGGGCGCCGCCGCGCCAGATGTGGCAGATGGCCAGCGCGAGGGCGTCGGCGGCGTCGGCGGGCTTGGGCGCCGCGTCGAGCCGCAGCAGCCGGGTGACCATCGCGCCGACCTGGGCCTTGTCGGCCCGGCCGCTGCCGGTGACGGCGGCCTTGACCTCGCTGGGGGTGTGCAGCGCGACGGGCAGCCCGCGCCGGGCCGCGACGAGCATGGCGACGCCGCTGGCCTGGGCGGTGCCCATCACGGTCCGGACGTTGTGCTGGCTGAACACCCGCTCGACGGCGACCGCGTCGGGCCGGTGCTCGTCGAGCCAGGCCTCGATGCCCCGCTCGATCTCGCACGAGCCGCAGCGCCAGGTCCAGGGTCGGCGGGGTGCGCACGACGCCGACCGCGACCATCCGCAGCGGCCGGCCGACCGAGCCCTCGACCACGCCCAGACCGCACCGGGTCAGGCCGGGGTCGACTCCCAGCACGCGCATGGCGCGCCTCTCGTCCGAACACCTGTTCGGACCCACGCTAACCGAGGCGGCACCGCATCCCGGCGCACGACACGGCCGGCGCGGCGGTCCGGCCCGGCGTCGTGTCAGGCGTCGACGGCCTCCATGACCTCGTCGCTGACGTCGAAGTTGGCGAAGACGTTCTGCACGTCGTCGCTGTCCTCGAGCGCGTCGATCAGCCTGAAGATCTTGCGGGCGCCGTCCTCGTCGAGCTCGACCTGCATGGTCGGGACGAAGGAGGCGTCGGCCGAGTCGTAGTCGATGCCGGCCTCCTGCAGCGCCGTGCGGACGGCGACCAGGTCGGTGGCCTCGCTGATCACCTCGAAGGACTCGCCGAGGTCGTTGACCTCCTCGGCGCCGGCGTCGAGGACGGCCTCGAGGACGTCGTCCTCGGACACCTTCTGGCCTCCTGCTCCTGCGGGACGATCACGACGCCCTTGCGGTTGAACAGGTACGACACCGAGCCCGGGTCGGCCAGCGAGCCGCCGTTGCGGGTCATCGCCGTGCGGACCTCGATGGCCGCGCGGTTGCGGTTGTCGGTGAGGCACTCGATGAGCAGCGCGACGCCGTTCGGGCCGTAGCCCTCGTACATGATCGTCGCGTAGTCGGCGCCGCCGGCCTCCGCGCCCGAGCCGCGCTTGACCGCGCGGTCGATGTTGTCGTTGGGGACCGAGCGTCTTCTTGGCCTTCTGGATGGCGTCGAAGAGCGTCGGGTTGCCCGCGAGGTCACCGCCGCCGGTGCGCGCCGCGACCTCGATGTTCTTGATCAGCTTCGCGAACAGCTTGCCGCGCTTGGCGTCGATGACGGCCTTCTTGTGCTTCGTCGTCGCCCATTTGGAGTGGCCGGACATGCCGGGTGCCTCTTCCTTCAGCTCTCGGCGCCCGTGACCAGGTCCACGAACAGCCGGTGGACCCGGTGGTCGCCGGTGAGCTCGGATGGAACGACGTGGCGAGCAGGTGCCCTGCCGGACCGCGACGATCCTACCCATCGCGTCGCCGGAGGCCACGCGTGGCGACGACGGCGACGTCGCGGCCGACCTTCTCGACCCAGGGGGCGCGGATGAACACCGCGTGGACCGGGCCGCCTCGAGCCCGTCGACGTCGAGGTCGGCCTCGAAGGAGTCGACCTGGCGGCCGAAGGCGTTGCGGCGGACGATGACGTCGAGGCCGCCGATGGTCTCCTGGTCGGGCGTGCCGCCCTCGCAGGTCGGTCGGCGAGCATGATCATGCCGGCGCAGGTGCCGTAGACCGGCAGCCCGTCGCGCGACCGCGGCGCGCAGCGGCTCGAACAGGCCGAACGTCCGCGCCAGCTTGGACATCGTCGTGGACTCGCCGCCCGGGCATGACGAGGCCGTCGACGCTCGGCGAGCTCCTCGGGCCGGCGCACCCGCACGCGTCTCGACGCCGGCCAGGTGCAGCATCGCCAGGTGCTCGCGCACGTCGCCCTGGAGCGCGAGGACGCCGATCGTGGTCGTCGGGCGTCGGCTACCAGCCGCGCTCGGCGAGCCGGTGCGGCTGCGGGATCTCGTCGACGTTGATGCCGACCATGGCCTCGCCCAGGCCGCGGGAGACCTTCGCGATGACGTCGGGGTCGTCGAAGAAGGTGGTGGCCTTGACGATCGCCTCGGCGCGCTGGGCCGGGTCGCCGGACTTGAAGATGCCGGAGCCGACGAAGACGCCCTCGGCGCCGAGCTGCATCATCATCGCCGCGTCGGCGGGGGTGGCGATGCCACCGGCGGTGAACAGCACGACGGGGAGCTTGCCGGGCTCGGCGACCTCCTTGACCAGCTCGTAGGGCGCCTGCAGCTCCTTGGCCGCGACGAACAGCTCGTTCTTGTCCAGCCGTGCAGGCGGCGGATCTCGTCGCGGATCGTGCGCATGTGGGTGACGGCGTTGGAGACGTTGCCGGTGCCGGCCTCGCCCTTGGAGCGGATCATCGCCGCGCCCTCGGTGATCCGGCGCAGCGCCTCGCCCAGGTTGGTCGCACCGCAGACGAACGGGACGGTGAACGCCAACTTGTCGATGTGGTTGGCGTAGTCGGCCGGGGTGAGCACCTCGGACTCGTCGATGTAGTCGACGCCGAGGCTCTGCAGCACCTGGGCCTCGACGAAGTGGCCGATGCGGGCCTTGGCCATCACCGGGATGGAGACGGCGTCGATGATGCCGTCGATCATGTCCGGGTCGCTCATCCGGGAGACGCCGCCCTCGGCGCGGATGTCGGCGGGGACCCGCTCGAGCGCCATGACGGCGACGGCGCCGGCGTCCTCGGCGATCTTGGCCTGCTCGGCGGTGACGACGTCCATGATCACGCCGCCCTTGAGCATCTCGGCCATGCCGCGCTTGACGCGCGCGGTGCCGGTCTCGGTGGTGCTGCTGTTCGTCACGATCGACCTTCTGGTTGCGAGCGGGCACGGTGAGCCCGCCCGAGGTGTGGATGCGCAGGACGCGCCAGCCGGTCAGCGACCAGCCGAGCCGCGCGGCTCGTCGTCCAGGTCGACCGCCCGCAGCTCGGCCGCGTGCCCGGCCAGCCGGAGCCAGCGGACCCGGCGGCGCGACCGCAGCGCCCGGGCCGACACGACGACGTCGTTGTGGAACCGGCGGGCCAGCTCGACGCGCGCGCAGTCGCGGGCGAGCTCGTCGACGAGCGGCGCGACGGCGGGTCCCGCGCGCAGCAGCGCCACGTCGTCGGGGTCGGCGAACACCGCCCGCAGCGCCTGCGTCAGCGCCGACTCGGCCGACTCGCGCTGCTCGTGCCCGGCGTTGCGGGCCGCGTGCGCGGCGTCGAGCAGCACCAGCCGGCTGCGGCGGGTCGAGCACCTCGGACGGAGGCCAGCTCCAGGGTCGCCCCGGACCGCCGCAGCAGCTGGGCGTCGAGCGCGCCGCGGGCGACGTCGATGCGGTGGTGCAGCCGGTCGAGCCGGCCGGCGGTCCAGCTCAGGTACAGGCCGACGCACCAGGACGACGCAGGACCAGCGGCGAGCCCCAGCCACCCGCCTCGTCACGACCGGCTCCCCTCGGCGACGCGTCTCGTAGACGCGCAGGATCTGCCCGGCGACCGTCGACCAGTCGTAGCGGCGTACGGCGTGCCGCGCGGCCGCGTCCAGCTCCGCCCGTCGCGCGGGGTCGTCCAGCAGCGCGGCCAGCCGCGGCCGCGAGGTCGTCGGCGTCCTCGTTGGCGAACAGCTCGCCGGCCGCGCCCGTCGTCGAGCACCCGCCGGAACGCGTCGATGTCGCTGGCCAGCACGGTCGCGCCCGCCGCCATCGCCTCGACGAGGACGATGCCGAAGCTCTCGCCGCCGGTGTTCGGCGCGACGTACACGTCGACGGTGCGCAGCGCCGCGGCCTTGTCCTCGTCGCTGACCACGCCGAGGAAGGTCACCTGGTCGCGGACCTCCGGGGGCAGCAGCCCGCGCGCCTCGTCGACGTCGCCGCCGCCGACGACGAGCAGCCGCAGCCCGGGTCGGTGCCGCGGCGACCTCGCCGAAGGCCTCCAGCAGCAGCGGGAAGCCCTTGCGGGGCTCGTCGATCCGGCCGACGAAGCCGATCGTCGCCGTCGTCGCCCGCGCCACTCGGGCCGCGGCTCGGCGCGACGGCGAACCGGTCGACGTAGACGCCCGTTGGGGATGACCACCGGCGTCGCCGCCGAGGTGGCTCGACCAGGGTGCCGCGGGCGTACTCCGTGACCGCGATCCGGGCGCTGATCTTCTCCAGCGACGGCCGCAGGATCGCCGCCGACGGCGATCATCGCCCGGGACGCGGTCGTTGCGAGGAGTGGAAGGTCGCGACGATCGGGCACTCGCGCGGCCCAGCAGCGCGAGCAGCGACAGGCTCGGGGTGGCCGGCTCGTGCATGTGCAGGACGTCGAAGTCGCCGTCGTGCAGCCATCGCCGGACCCGCGCGGCCACGACCGGGCCGAAGTTCAGCCGGGCCACCGAGCCGTTGTAGGGCACGGCGACGGCCCGACCGGCCGAGACGACGTACGGCGGCAGCGGGTCGTCGTCGTCGGCGGGCGCGAGCACGGACACGTCGTGGCCGAGGGCGATGAGGGGCTCGGCCAGGTCGCGGACGTGGAACTGGACGCCGCCCGGGCACGTCCGAGGAGTACGGGCAGACGATGCCGATCTTCACGCAGCCAGCCGGTCCAGGTCGGCGACCACAGCCGCTGCATCATGTGCCAGTCCTGCGGGTGCTCCGCGGAACGCCCGGGCGAACGCGTCGGCGAGCGCCTTGCATCATCGTCACCGGCCCGGCGTCGCCCTCGGCGTGCGGCACCGGTGCGTGGAACGTGATCACCATGTCCGGACCGGCGTCGTACCAGGGTGACCGGCACCAGCGGGGCACCGGTGCGCCGGGCCAGCAGGGCGGGCCCGCCGGGCATCCGGGCGGGGTCTCCGAAGAGCTCCACCTCGACGCCGGTCCGGGACAGGTCGCGGTCGGCGAGCAGGCAGACCAGTCCCCCGCCGCGCAGCCGCTCCTCGAGCCTGCGGCAGCGCCGCGTCCCCGCCGGTCAGCGGCAGGATCTCCATGCCGAGGGTCTCGCGGTAGGCGACGAACTCGTCGTAGAGCGCTCCGGCTGCAGCCGCTCGGCGACCGTCGGACAGCGGCATGCCGGTGGTGGCAGACCCAGGCACCGGCCCAGTCCCAGTTGCCCATGTGCGGAAGCGGGTACGACGACCCCGCGGCCGCCCGCGTAGGCGTCGCGCACGTGGTGCTCGTCGACGGTCCGCGTTCGTCGTACGACGTCCTCGATCGGCCACGACGGCAGCCGGAACGACTCGCACCAGTAGCGCAGGTAGGACCGGACCGCCTCGTGGGTCAACGCGTCGAGGTCGTCGCCGACGACGTCCGGCCGGACCCGGGCGAGGTTGGACCGCAGCCGCTGCACGCCCTTGCCGTCGCGCCGGAAGATCTCGTCGGCGATCCGGCGGAACGCAGCGTGCGCGGCCCGCTCGGGCAGCAGCCGGACCAGCCGCCACCCGGACAGGTAGCCGAACGTGGTGGCCTGGTCGGTGGCCGCGCCGGCGGCACGGGACACCCCGCGCGCCCACCCGGTCGGCACGCGCGCCATCAGGTCGTCGCTTTGGCCTGGTCCCGGACCATCGAGCATCCGCTGCACGACGGTCACCGTGCTCGCGACCGCCAGCGCGCCGAGCACGACCGGGATCAGCACGGGCAGGTCGAGCAGGTCGGAGAGGCCGGTCATCACCAGGACCGCGACGAGGCGGTCGGCGCGCTCGGCGATGCCGCCCTTGGCCTGCATCCCGAGGGACTCGGCGCGGGCCCGCGCGTAGGAGGTCACCGAGCCCATCACCAGGCAGTACATCGCCAGCGCCATCAGCGGCTCGGAGTCGCCGGGTCCCACGTAGTAGAACGCCAGGCCCGCGAAGATCGCGGCGTCGCCGAACCGGTCGAGGGTGGAGTCCAGGAAGGCACCCCACTTGGACGACGTGCCGCTGAGCCGGGCCATGTGGCCGTCGACGAGGTCGGAGAAGACGAACGCGGTGATCACCAGCACCCCGACGAGCAGCTGGCCGCGCGGGAAGAACACCAGCGCGCCGGCGCAGACGCCGAGGGTGCCGACGATCGTGACCGCGTCGGGACTGATGCCGAGGCGCAGGAACAGCCGGGCAACGGGCGAGAAGACCTTCGTCCAGAAGGCGCGGAAACGTTCCATCATGTCCGGAGCAGGTTAGCGGCAACGGGTGGCCGGGCCGGACAGGCGGGGCTCCTGTCCGGCCTCGCGACTAGCTCACCCCCGCCAGGTCCCGCTCCTCGGCCGGGGCCTCGTCCTCGACCGTCAGCCGCGGCAGCGACCGGTCGAGCCACGCGGGCATCCACCAGTTCCAGCGCCCGAGCATCGACATCGTCGCCGGCACCAGGACCATCCGGACCAGGGTCGCGTCGAGCGCGATCGCCACCGCCATGCCGACCCCGAGCTGCTTGACCACGACGTCGACCTCGCCGGCGAAGCCGAGGAAGACCGCGACCATGATCGCGGCGGCGGCCGAGATCACCCGGCCGGTGGACGAGAGGCCGCGCACGACGCTCTCGTGGGCGTCGCCGGTGGCGAGCCAGTCCTCACGGACCCGCGACAGCAGGAAGACCTCGTAGTCCATCGACAGGCCGAACAGGACCGCGAACATCAGGATCGGGATCCAGCTCGAGACGGGCAGGGCGTGGTCGAGCCCCAGCGCCGAGGCACCCCATCCCCACTGGAAGATCGCGGTGACGACGCCGTACGCCGCACCGATGGAGAGCAGGTTCATCGCGGCCGCCTTGACGGGCACGACGACCGAGCGGAACACCATCCCGAGCAGCAGCACGGACACCCCGACGACGAACCCGACGACCAGCCACAGCCGGTCGTGCAGCATCTGGGCGATGTCGGCGAACAACGGCACCTCCCCGGTGACCTCGACCCCGGCGGGGGCCTCGGCGCGCAGGCTCCTGACCAGGTCGGTGGTCCGCGCGTCCGTCGGGCCGAAGACGGGCTCGGCCGAGAAGACCCGCAGCGCGGCGTCCGAGGACGGCACGACCGGCGACACACCGGCGATGTCGGGGCGGTCCGCGACCCGGCGGGCCAGGGACGACACGGCGCGGTCCGTCACGGACGCCGGGGCGACGAACACGACGGGGCCGTTGGCGCCGGGACCGAACTCGTCGGCGACCAGGTCGTAGGCCTTGCGCGTCGTCAGGTCCTGGGACTGGGACGACGGGTCCTGCGGCCAGGTCCGCATCGACAGCGCCGGCGCCGACAGCGTCAGGAGCACCAGGACGGCCGCCAGGGCCCACGGCAGCGGCCGGCGCCCGACCCGGGTGGCCCAGCGAGCCATCAGCGGTGCGCCGGTGCGGATCCGGCCGCGGCGGACGGACCGGGGCAGCAGCCGGTCGCCGGCGAGCCCGCAGAGGGCGGGCACCAACGTGAGAGCGGCCAGGGCCACCGCGACCACGGTGATGGCGGTGGCGAACCCGAAGGACGAGTAGACGGGCAGCCCGGAGAGCCGCAGCCCCAGCAGCGACACCAGGACCGTCGCCGAGGCGAACACGACCGAGCGCCCGGCGGTGGCCACCGCACGTGCCGCGGACTCCCTCCGGCCGAAGCCGGCCCTCAGGTGCTCGACGTGACGGGTCACCAGCAGCAGGGCGTAGTCGATGCCCACCCCGAGGCCGACCATCGTGGCGACGGTCGGGGCGGCCGTGCTGACGTCCATCGTCGCGGCCAGCAGGATGACCCCCGCCGACCCGACCCCGAGCCCGGTCAGGGCCACCGCGACCGGCAGCCCGGAGCCGACCACGGAGCCGAAGGCGAGGACCAGGATGAGCAGGGCGACGACCACGCCGACCAGCTCGCCCCTGCCCTCCATGGGGGCGGCCGCGCTGTCGGGCACCTCCCCGCCGAGCTCCACCTGCAGGCCCGTGGCCCGGGTGGTGGCGACGGCTGCGTCGAGCGGTGCGGGGTTGCCCATCAGGTCGGGGTCGGTCACGGGTACGTCGTACTCGACGGTGAGCAGGGCGGTGTCCCGGTCCGTCGACATCCGCGGCGCCGACACCCCGACCGCGTGGTCCATGCGGCCGAGCCGGCGGGCGAGGGTGTCGAGGGTCGACGGCGCGACCGCCGAACCGTCCCGGGCGTGCACGACGACCCGCGCGCTGGCGTTGCCGGCCCCGGACGTGTGCTGGCGCAGGAGGTCGATGCCGTGCTGGGCCCGGGCCTGGGGCACGTCGTAGTCGTCGTGGGGGGTGCCCCCGAACGCGGCCGCCAGACCCGCGACGGTGACGCGCCGCCACGAGCCAGGCGACGATCGTCCGCCAGGGGTGGGCCGAGGTGGCGAGGCCGAGACGGTAGAGGAAGCCGGACATGACGGTGCTCCTGTGCTGGTGGTCGAAGAGGGATGGTGGAGGGAGGGGTCAGGCGAGGTGGCGGCGCGCCCGGGCGTCGAGCCGCTCGAACCGGCGGCGGGTCGCCCGCCAGAGCAGTCGCATCGGCAGCCCGGCCTCGGCGGCGAGCTCGCCGGCGTAGGGCTGCGGCAGCTCGTGCATGATCCACGGCACCGTCTCGGCCAGCTCCCGCAGCGACACCTTCTTGTTCTTGAAGTTGGTCTGCTCGATGTGGTGCCAGTCGGCGGTGGTGAGGTACTTCTGCACCAGGGCCATCGCCTCGGTCTCCTCGTGGTGCAGGTGGTGCAGCAGGCTGTCGCGGGCCGCGGCCAGCCGCTCCGCGAGGAACGCGGCCGTCCCGGGGTCGGTCGTCGTGCGCACCCGGCCGAACGCCCGGGCGCAGGCGGTCAGGATCGGGTCGATCTCGGCGTGCTCGGCCTCCATCGCCTCGAGGGTCTCCCGCTCGTCGGCCGTGGCCTCCTGCATCAGCCGCGGCCACAGCCCGGCGTCCTCGCCGGAGTGGTGGTGGTGCAGGACCGTGCTGAAGATCCGCCAGCGCTCGGCGAGTGCCTCCCAGGTGTCCCGGTCGTCGGCCGGCGTGGCGGCGGCCGCGTCGGCGAACATCACCAGGTCGCGCCGGAACGCGTGGTGCATCACGTACATCATCTTGACGTCGACGGCCCCGTCCGGGGCCGCGGCCTGACGCGGCAGCCGCCACTGGGACACGGCGGTGGGAGTGGCGCTCAGGTCGGTGGTGCTCATGTCGGTGGTCCTTCCGTGGTCGATCCGGTGGGACCACGGTGTGACCTCGCTCTTGCGGGCGACTTGAGATCGACTTGGACGCGGCCTTGATCTCAAGTGCACTTGAAGTTGCACGCTGGCGGCAGACATCCCACCAAGGAGAACCACCATGCCTGTTGCCGTCATCACCGGAGCCTCGCGCGGCCTCGGCGCCGCCCTCGCCCACGCCCTCGACCGGCGCGGCTGGGACCTCGTCGTCGACGCCCGCGACGCCGACGCCCTGACCACTGCCGTCGGGTCGAGCACCGCGCACGCCGTACCCGGTGACGTCGCGGACCCCGCCCACCGCCAGGCCCTCGCGGACACCGCCGGGGCGCTGGGCGGCGCGGACCTGCTGGTCAACAACGCCAGCACGCTCGGCGCCAGCCCGATGCCGTCGCTGGCCGACCTCACCGCCGAGGTCCTCGCCGACACCCTGCTCACCAACGTCGTCGCCCCGCACGCCCTCACCCGGCTGCTGCTCCCCCAGCTCCTCGCGCACCGCGGCACCGTCCTCAACGTCACCAGCGACGCGGCGGTGGAGGCCTACGAGGGCTGGGGTGCGTACGGCGCGAGCAAGGCCGCCCTGGACCAGCTGACCCGGATCCTCGCCGCGGAGCAGCCGGACCTGCGCGTCTACGCCGTCGACCCGGGCGACATGCGCACGGCGATGCACCAGGACGCCTTCCCGGGCGAGGACATCTCCGACCGGCCCGAGCCGGCGACCGTGGTGCCCCACCTGCTCGCCCTGCTCGAGGGCACCCTGCCGAGCGGCCGCTACCGCGCCGCGGACGTCGCGGTCGAGGTGACGAGCATGAGCACCGCCGCCGCGTTCCAGCTCCCCGTCGCGGGTGAGGCCACCACACCACCCGAGGCCCGGGGTCTCGCCCGCGACGAGGTCCGCATGCTCGTCGCCGCGCCGGACCTGCTCGCGCACCGGCAGGTGCTCGACCTGCCCGACGTCCTGCACCCCGGCGACCTGCTCGTCGTGAACACCTCCGCGACGCTGCCGGCCGCGGTCGGACCGGTGCACGTCTCGACCCAGCTCGACGACGGCGACTGGGTGGTCGAGGTGCGGCGCCCGGGCAACGACGGCCCGGCCGGCACGACGGCCGGCGCGGTCCTGCAGCCTGCCCGGGGGCGTCGACCTGCACGTGCGGGGACCGCACCCCGCCGGGCAGGCACGCCTCTGGCGGGCCACGCCGCACCCGGCGACCGACCGGGCGACCTACCTCACCGAGCACGGCCGTCCGGTGACCTACCCCTACGTCGACGGCGACTGGCCGCTGGAGACCCGGCAGAACGTCTACGCCACGGTCCCCGGCAGCGCGGAGATGCCCAGCGCCGGACGGCCGCTGTCCGAGCGGGTGCTGGTCGCCCTGATGGCGCGCGGCGTCGTCGTCGCCCCGGTCGTGCTGCACACCGGCGTCTCCAGCCAGGAGTCGCACGAGCCGCCGCAGCCGGAGCAGTACGTCGTCCCCGAGGCCACGGCCCGGCTCGTCAACGGGACCCGCGAGGCCGGGCGCCGGGTCGTCGCGGTCGGCACCACCGTCGTCCGCGCGCTGGAGACCGTCGCGAGCCGGGAGGGTGCCGTGCACCCCGCGGCCGGCTGGACGTCCCTGGTCCTCGGGCCGCGGCGACCGGCGCGGGTGGTCGACGGGCTGCTCACCGGGCTGCACGAGGCCGAGGCCAGCCACCTCGACCTGCTGCGCGCGGTGGCCGGCGACCGGCTGGTCGACCGGTCCTACGACGTGGTGACGCACGGACCGCGGCAGTACCTCTGGCACGAGTTCGGCGACACCATGCTGTTCCTGCCGTAGGACGCCGCGGGCCAGCCCGTCCGGGCCATCGACACGACGCAGCGGGCCGCGCACCATCGCGGGTATGGACGTGCACGCGGATGCCCGCGGCGGTCGCCTGGTGCTGGTGGCCGTGACGGCCGGTGCCCTGCTGTCCGTGGCGCTCGGCGTCTACGGCAAGGTGCACACGCCGACCGGCGCGACCATCGCCCTGTTCGGCTTCGACACCATGATCCAGATGAAGGTCTGGCTGGGCCTGGCGACGGGGGTGCTCGTGCTGGTCGCAGCTGGTCACCGCCCTGTGGATGTACGGCCGGCTCGGCCTGGCGTCGCCCTCCTGGCTCGGCACGGTGCACCGCGCGCTCGGCGCGCTGGCGCTGCTCGTCAGCCTGCCGGTCGCCTACCACTGCCTGTGGTCGATCGGCTTCGAGTCCTACACCGGGCGGGTGCTGCTGCACTCGCTGGCCGGCTGCCTGGTCTACGGCGCGTTCGTCGTCAAGGTCGTCGGGCTGCACGCCGACGCGTCACCGCGGCTGGCTGGTGCCGGTCGCCGGCGGCGCGCTGTTCACGCTGCTCGTGGTGACCGTGCTGACGTCGGCCGTCTGGTACCTCGGCACCCAGGGCCTGCCCCACGGCAGCGGCTACTGACTCAGCCGGGCAGGAACGACAGCCGCACGGACCGGTCGGGGTTGTCGACGTTGAGGTCCACCAGGCAGATGCTCTGCCAGGTGCCGAGGGCGAGCCGGCCGCCGAGCACCGGGACGCGTGGCGTACGGCGGCACGAGCGCCGGCATCACGTGGGACCGGCCGTGCCCCGCGGAGCCGTGCCGGTGCCGCCACCGGTCGTCGGCGGGCAGCAGGTCCTCGAGCGCGGCGAGCAGGTCGTCGTCGCTGCCGGCGCCGGTCTCGAGGATCGCGATGCCGGCGGTGGCGTGCGGCACGAACACGTGCAGCAGCCCGTCCTGCTCGTCGGCGACGAACGCCGCGCACGACCGGGTCAGGTCGTGCACGACGTCCCGCGAGCCGGTGTGGACGTCGAGGACCTCGCTACGCACGGCCCGTCCCCTCCGGCAAGCACCGTCTCGATCCGCTGCACCTTGGCGGCCAGCTGACCGTCGTACCCGGGGCGGATGTCGGCCTTGAGCACCAGCCCGACCCGCGGCGAGGAGGCGGCGACGACGTCGACGGCCTGCTTCACCACGGCCATCACCTCGTCCCACTCGCCCTCGATGTTCGTGAACATGGCGTTGGTCTCGCAGGGGAGCCCGGAGGCGCGGATGACCCGCACCGCCTCGGCCACTGCCTCGCTGACACCGCCGGTGTCGTCACCGCCGGACGGACTGATGCTGATGGCCACGATCATGCCGCCACCTTGTCACGGGGCCGGTCGGCGACCGGCAGGGACCGCCGGCGCACGGGCGAGGACGACGGCGACGACCGCCAGCACGGCGTAGGCGCCGGACAGCAGCAGCCCCAGCCGGTCGCGGTCCGCGCCGCGTCACCATCGTGAAGAGGAACATCCCGCCGAACGCGTTCAGCGTGGCGTGCCAGACCGCGGCCAGGGACCAGTGGCCACCGCTCGCGACGAACAGCTGCAGCACGATCATCTGGAACGCGGCGTTGCCGACGATGCCCATGACCCACGGCATCTCGCCGTTCAGCATCAGCGGCAGGTGCCACAGGATGCGCACGGACGAGAGCACGACCCAGGCGGCGAGGAGCCCGTTCCGGCGCAGCAGCAGCGGTGCGGCGAACGCGGTCCAGCCGGCCTCCTCGCCGATGCCGACCATCACCAGCATGACGACGAACGCGACCGGGACGTCGGGCCAGTGCGCCAGCTGGGCCGCCGTCGGGAGCGCGGCGCCGAACCAGTGGTTCACGACGCACGTCGACGACGTGCACGGCGATCGGGGTGAGCACGGCCACGGCGTACCACTTCGGCGCGGCACCCCACCGGCGCAGCCGGCGGCCCCACGCGAACAGCTCCTCCTTCCCCTGGCAGGAGGCGACGACGAACGCCGCGAACAGCGGCCCCAGCGGCATGTTGTCGGGGTTCGAGCCGAGCCCGAGCCCGGCGGCGATGAAGATGCCCCAGCCGAACAGGCAGGCGAGGACGGCGAACGAGGTGATCGGGTAGGTCCGGACGAGGCGGGTGAGTGCTGACATGGTGTCCTCCAAGGGGTCGCCCTCACTCTGGCCGCGACCCGGGCGTCCGCGCGTCGGCCCGGCGACCACATCTCGACCGGCACCGTGGGCGGAGGGACGGCCGCCGTTCTCACTCTCCAGACCGATGACCCGGCCGTCGGCGCGGACCTACAGTGAGCGCGAGATGAGAGACGGCGCGTTCACCCGCACGGTGCAGCGGATCTGGGACCCGGTGCTCGGTGTGGCCTGCCTCGGTGATCGCCGATCGCGGTGCACCTCGGCGGCTCGGAGGCGGTCAGCCGCAACCTCGAGCCGAGCCCGTTCTCCGTCCTCCTCACGGCGGTGGCGGTCGGACCGCTCGTCGTACGCCGTCGCTACCCGCTCCCGTCCTGGTCGCTCACCCTGCTCGGGCTGCGTCGCTGCTCGTGGCGACGCGGAACACCGTCGGGCGCGTCGACGCTCGGCTGCACGATCGCGTTCTACACCGCGGTGGCCGTCGGCTCGCGGCGGCAGGTGCGGACGGCGGTCGTGGTGATGGTCGTCGGCATCACGGTCGGCCTGCTGCTGCGGCCGGTGGACCTGAGCACCGGTGGCGCCATGGTGACGGTGCTGATCTTCACCGGGGCTGGCGTGCTCGGCGCCGGGCGTCCGCGAGCGCCGCGAGCGGTTCGAGGCCGACGTGGTCGCGGCCCGGGAGCGGGCCGCGCGCAGCGCGTCGGACGAGCGGCTGCGCATCACCCGGGAGCTGCACGACATCATCGGGCACGCGATGGGCGTGATGGTCGTCCAGGCCGGGGTGGCCGAGCGGCTCCTCGACTCCGACCCCGACCGGGCGCGCACGGCCCTGGCGCAGATCGGCGACACCGGCCGGGCCTCGCTCGCGGAGATGCGGCAGGTGCTCGGCACCCTGCGCGAGTCCGACGAGCGGGCCGCCGCCCTGCCCCGCTCGCCGATGCCGTCGCTGGCGGACCTGCCGGCGCTCGTCGACCAGATGCGCGACGCCGGGCTGCCGGTGACGCTGGCCGTCGAGGACCTGGGCGCCGTCCCGGTCGGGGATCGACCTCGCGGCCTACCGGATCGTGCAGGAGTCGCTGACCAACTGCCTCAAGCACGCGGACGCCACCGAGGTCTCGGTCCGGGTCACCCGCGCCCGAGGACGACGTACGGGTGGTGGTGGCCGACAACGGCCGGAGCCGCCCCGTCCCGGTCGCCCGACGGGCAGGGGCTGGCCGGGATGCGCGAACGTGTCGCGGTGTACGGCGGCGACCTGGCCGCCGGACCCGTGGCCGACGGCGGCTTCCGGGTGGACGCGTCCTTCCCGGTCGGGCGGCCCGGTGACCGGCACGTGATCACGGTGGTGGTCGCCGACGACCAGGAGCTCGTGCGGACCGGGTTCGCGCTGATCCTCGGCTCCGACCCCGGCATCACCGTCGTGGCGACCGCGTCCGACGGGGCCGGGGCGGTGGCCGCGGCCCGGGAGCACCGGCCCGACGTGGTCCTGATGGACATCCGGATGCCGGGCATGGACGGGATCGAGGCCACCCGGCACATCACCAGCGGTGTCGCCACCGGCGGGGTCCGGGTGCTGGTGGTGACCACGTTCGACGGCGACGAGTACGTCGTCGACGCGCTGCGGGCCGGGGCGAGCGGGTTCCTGCTCAAGGACACCGCTCCCGCCGACCTCATCCACGCCGTCACGGTCGTCGCCGCCGGGGACGCCCTGCTCGCGCCGGCGGTCACCCTGCGCCTGATCGACCGGTTCGTGCGCGTCGAGCCGGACCGTCCTGCCGCCGACGCCGTCGTCCTCGCGTCCCTCACCACGCGTGAGGAGGAGGTCCTGGTCGCGGTCGCGGACGGGCTCTCCAACCCGGAGATCGCCGACCGGCTGAGCGTCAGCTACTCGACGGTCAAGACCCACGTCAGCCACCTGCTCACCAAGCTCGACGCCCGCGACCGGGCCCAGCTCGTGATGCTCGCGCACCGCGTCGGGCCTGACCCGCTGAGGTCGATGGCCTAGGCCGCTGACTTGCTGCCCGGGCGGAGGCTCTCGCACACTCGATGGCGGGTTTCCCCCGAGACCCACGCCCCTCCGCTCACGCCGAGTCCTGCCCGTGGAGGGCGCGTCACCCGATCCCCAGCATCTGGGCAGGAGCGGGAGACCCACCGTTCGACGGCACCCCCCGGAGTGCCTTGGGGTCAAGCCGGTTCCGACCGGCCGGGCACGACCTTCCGCCCGAACCCGACAGCTAATTCCGCAGGCGGTGGAAAGGTCGGTTCACCCATGCGCTTCCGCATGCTCCTCGTCCTCCCTGCCCTCCTCCTCGCCGGCCTCGTGCCGGTCGCGACCACCGGCTCCGCCGACGCCGCGACCATGCGCACCTGGGACCGCCTGGCCCACTGCGAGTCCGGCGGTCGGTGGCACATCGCCACCGGCAACGGCTACTACGGCGGCCTGCAGTTCAGCGGCTCGCACCTGGCGCGCGTTCGGCGGCAAGCGGTACGCCGCGCTGCCCCACCGCGCCTCGCGCACCCAGCAGGTCCGGGTCGCCGAGCGGGTGCGTCACTCGCAGGGCTGGGGCGCCTGGCCGTCATGCTCGCGCCGCGTCGGGCTGCGCTGACCCGCTGACCGCGACGCAGCCGGACCAGCGCGTCGCGGGTCTGCGACTTCACGGTGCCGACCGCGATGCCGAGCACGTCGGCGGTCTCGCGCTCGGTGAGGTCCTCGTAGTAGCGCAGCACGATCACCGCGCGCTGCCGGGGCGCGAGTCCGGCCAGGGCGTCCCGCAGCGCGATCGTGTCGTCGGGCTCTGACGCGACGCGCGCCCTCCGGGGTGCGGTCGGTCAGCACCTCGCGGCCCTTGTGGCGGCGCCAGCGCGAGACGTTCTCGTTGACCAGGATCCGGCGCACGTAGGCGTCCGGGCTGTCCTCGATCCGCTTCCACGCGCCCACGGCCTTGACCAGCGCGGTCTGCACGAGGTCCTCGGCGTCGTGGTGGTGGCCGGTGAGCAGGTACGCCGTCCGCAGCAGCGACGGGTAGCGCGCGGCGACGTACGCGTCGAACGACTCAGGCGACGCCACGACGTCTCCTCATGCGCACTCCGACGACGACCAGGGCCAGCAGCGCGAGCACGCCGGCACCGGCGACGAGGGCCACGACCCGGGGGTCCCGGACGTCGGGAGGCGGCGGCCGGTCGGCGAGCGGACGGCCCCACAGGTCCCCGGCGAACTGCACGCTCGAGGTGAACGGCAGCGGCCCGACGGCTGAGCAGCTGCCGGGCCCGTCCGGTCGTTGTCTCGACGGAGAACGCACCCGTGCGGTCCTCGAGACCCGCCATCGCCACCACGTGCGACGCGTCCCGCCACCCGACCACGCGCTCGACCGCCGCGTCGGTCGGCACCTCGCGCAACCGGACCGTTCCGGACGTCGAGGTGGGCAGCCGGCCCACCAGCAGCCGGCCGACGGTCTGGTCCGTGCGCACGTCGGGAAGGGCCGTGAGGGCGACGGTCCGTCCGTCCGGGGAGACCCGGAGGTCGTTGACGCTCTCGGCGGAACGCAGACCCGACAGGGTGAAGCGGCCCCGCACCTGCAGGGACGGTGACCACGACCGCAGCGTCCCGGCGCCGAAGGTGACGAACCCCGAGGGCGCCGTGGCCACGCGTTCGACCGTGGCGTTCTTCGTCCCCGGGACCAGCACGAGGTCACCCGTGCGCGGGGTCCAGGCGTAGAGCGCGGTGACGGTCCCGCTGGAGGTGTTGTCGGAGCGCTGCGTGACGTTGGCGTACTGCAGCAGCACCGTCGACGAGTCCGTCCAGCGCATCACGACCGGCTCGATGCCGAGGGACGACGGGAGCGGCTGGCGCGTCACCTCGCCGGTCACCGTGTCGTAGGCCGCGATCCCGCCGAGGCGCTCGTTGTCCCCCATCATCCAGTAGGCGACCGTCCGCCCGTCCGGCGAGAGCACCTCGGCCGGGTTGTCCTCACCCGAGGAGCCGAGGAGCCGTCCTGGCAGGTCGAGGAACCGGTACTCCCCGGTCGTCGCCGACACCCCGACGAGGCCGTCCGAGCTGTTTCCCCAACCGGTCATCCGTTCGGCGCCGAGGACGACCGCGAGCCGGCCGGGCGGGCCCTCGCGGTCGGTGCCCGGGGTCCAGGGGTCCGGGACGATCACGGCGCGAGGGATCGCCGCCCCGTCCGTCGCGGCGGGCGCGACGGTGGGGCGCGGGGTGACGCTCACGATGGCCCCGGCAAGACCGCCACCGACCAGCACGGCCAGCACCGAGGCGGCCACTCCCCCGGCGAGCCGCCGGCGCCTCCGCCGTACGCCGCGCTGCCAGAGGTCGGACGGCGCGACGCCGGTGGGCGCGTCCTGCGCCAACCGGTCCAGCTGCTGCCTGACGTCTACGGACACCGAAAACCCCCTCGCGCGGACACTGTCTCACCAGTGACACGCACGAGGGGGTGTGTTCGGAGGGGTCGACCCGTCACTTCTGCAGCAGAACACGCCGTGTCCTGCTGCATGAGTGACGGGTCGGCGTCAGGACTTGAGGAGGTTGCGGAGCACGTACTGCATGATCCCGCCGTGCCGGTAGTAGTCGGCCTCGCCGGGGGTGTCGATGCGGACCGTGGCGTCGAACTCGACGTCGCCGGCCTTGACCTTGACGGTCTTCGGGATCGAGCCGTCGTTGAGCGCGGTCACGCCGGTGAAGGAGAAGGTCTCCTCGCCGGTGAGCCCGAGCGACTCGGCGCTCTCGCCCTGCGGGTACTGCAGCGGCAGCACGCCCATGCCGATCAGGTTGGAGCGGTGGATGCGCTCGTAGGACTCCGCGATGACCGCCTTCACGCCGAGCAGCGCGGTGCCCTTGGCCGCCCAGTCGCGCGACGAGCCGGAGCCGTACTCCTTGCCGGCCAGGATCACCAGCGGGGTGCCGGCGGCGAGGTACTTCTCCGACGCCTCGAAGATCGTGGTCACCGGGTGGTCGTCCTCGGTGAGGTCGACGGTGAAGCCGCCCTCGGTGCCCGGCGCCAGCTGGTTGCGCAGCCGGATGTTCGCGAACGTGCCGCGGATCATCACCTCGTGGTTGCCGCGGCGCGAGCCGTAGGAGTTGAAGTCCCGGTTCTGCACGCCGTGCTCGGCGAGGTACTTCCCGGCCGGGGAGTCCTTCTTGATGGCGCCCGCGGGCGAGATGTGGTCGGTGGTGACCGAGTCGCCGAGCTTGGCCAGCACCCGCGCGCCCTCGATGTCCTCGACGGCGGTCGGCTCCTCCGGCATGCCGTCGAAGTACGGCGGCTTGCGGACGTAGGTCGACTCGCTGTCCCAGGCGAAGGTGTCGCCGGACGGGGTCTCCAGGTTCTGCCAGCGCTCGTCGCCGGCGAACACGTCGGCGTAGTCGTCGGTGAACATGTCCGAGGTGATCGCGTGCGCGATGACCTCCTCGATCTCCGACGCGGTCGGCCAGATGTCCTTCATGAACACGTCGTTGCCGTCGGTGTCCTGGCCCAGCGGGTCCGTGTAGAGGTCGAGGTCCATCGACCCGGCCAGCGCGTAGGCGACGACCAGCGGCGGGGACGCGAGGTAGTTCATCTTCACGTCGGGGTTGATCCGGCCCTCGAAGTTGCGGTTGCCGGACAGCACCGAGACGACCGACAGGTCGTTGTCGTTGACGGCCTGGCTGACCTCGGGGATGAGCGGGCCGGAGTTGCCGATGCAGGTCGTGCAGCCGTAGCCGACGAGGTTGAAGCCCAGCTTGTCGAGGTACGGCGTGAGGCCGGCGCGCTCGTAGTAGTCGGAGACGACCTTGGACCCGGGGGCCAGCGTCGTCTTGACCCACGGCTTGCTGGTGAGGCCCTTCTCGACGGCCTTCTTCGCCAGCAGCGCGGCGCCGATCATCACCGACGGGTTCGAGGTGTTGGTGCACGACGTGATCGCGGCGATCGCGACGGCACCGTGGTCGAGCTCGAACTTCGTGCCGTCCTCCAGCGTCACCAGCGCCGGGTTGCTCGGGCGCCCGCCGTCCTGCGGGGCGGCGGAGACGTACTCGTGGGGCGGCTCGGAGCCGTTGCCCTCGTGGGACGGCGCGTCGGACGCGGGGAACGTCTCGGCGACCGTCTCGTCGTAGCCGTTCTGGTCGCCGGAGGTGTCGACGTAGTCGGCCAGCGCACCGCGGAACGACTGCTTCGCGTCGGTCAGCGAGACCCGGTCCTGCGGGCGCTTCGGGCCGGCGAGGGACGGTACGACGGACGCCAGGTCGAGCTCGAGCTTCTCGGAGAAGCGCGGCTCGGCGTCGGGGTCGTGCCAGAGGCCCTGCTCCTTGGCGTAGGCCTCGACGAGCTTGAGCTGCTCCTCGGAGCGGCCGGTGAGCTCGAGGTACTTCGTGGTCTCCTCGTCGATCGGGAAGACCGCGATCGTCGAGCCGAACTCCGGCGACATGTTGCCGATCGTGGCCCGGTTGGCCAGCGGCAGCGCCGAGACGCCGGGGCCGTAGAACTCGACGAACTTGCCGACGACGCCGTGCTTGCGCAGCATCTCGGTGATCGTCAGCACCAGGTCGGTCGCGGTCGCGCCCTCGGGCAGGTCGCCGTTGAGCTTGAAGCCGACGACGCGCGGGATCAGCATCGACACGGGCTGGCCGAGCATGGCCGCCTCGGCCTCGATGCCGCCGACGCCCCAGCCGACGACGCCGATGCCGTTGACCATCGTCGTGTGCGAGTCGGTGCCGACGCAGGTGTCGGGGTAGGCGACCGTCGCGCCCTCCGCGTTCTCGCGGGTGAAGACCGTGCGCGCGAGGTGCTCGATGTTGACCTGGTGCACGATGCCGGTGCCCGGGGGGACGACCTTGAAGTCGTCGAACGCGCCCTGGCCCCAGCGCAGGAACTGGTAGCGCTCCTTGTTGCGCTCGTACTCGATCTCGACGTTGCGCTCGAACGACTCCGGCGTGCCGAAGACGTCGGCGATGACGGAGTGGTCGATGACCATCTCGGCCGGCGCGAGCGGGTTGATCTTGGTGGCGTCGCCGCCGAGCTCGGACATCGCCTCGCGCATGGTGGCCAGGTCGACGACGCACGGCACGCCGGTGAAGTCCTGCATGATCACGCGGGCGGGGGTGAACTGGATCTCCTTGCTGGGGTCCGCGTCCGCGTCCCAGCCGGCCAGCGCCTTGATGTCGTCGGCGGTGATGTTCGCGCCGTCCTCGGTGCGGAGCAGGTTCTCCAGCAGCACCTTGAGGCTGTAGGGCAGCGAGTCGACGTCCAGGCCCTCCCCCTCGACGGCACTCAGCCGGTAGATCTCGTAGGACTTCCCGTCCACGTCCAGCGTGCCCTTGGCACCGAAGCTGTCCTGGCTGCTGCCGGCGTTCGACATCCGCGATCTCCTCGTGAGGTCTGGTGGTGCTCGTCTCGGTCCATCCTGCCGCCGCCGGGGTACCCAGGGAACAGCGGGACGATCAATATCTCTTGACGTCAAGATACACGACGCCCGGCGCGCGACCACCCGCTGGTCTGGGTGCGAGCGAATCTGGCCTCGAAACCGTCGCGCAGCGCTCGGGGCACAGCAGGTCTCGAGGACGCCGTCGGGCTGGCGCGGCTCGGGCACCTCGACCGGCGTCAGACGTCGTCGGCGTGAGGATCGCGACGCACTCGACGTGGTGCGTCATCGGGAACAGGTCGAACGCGCGCAGCGACGACAGGGCGTAGCCGTGCTCGGCGAAGAACGCCACGTCGCGGGCCAGGGCGGCGGGGTCGCAGGCGACGTAGGCGACCGCCCGCGGGGCCAGCGCGCAGATCCCCGCGACGACGTCCCGCTTGGCGCCGGTGCGGGGCGGGTCGAGCACGACGAGGTCGCGCGGCCCGACCACGTCGGCCGCCAGCGCCCGGTCGACCCGGTCCGCGACCAGCGAGACCTGGTGCAGGTCGGCCAGGTTCTCGGTCGCGTCCTGCACGGCGGTCCGGTCGGACTCGACGGCGACGACGTGACCGGTCAGGCCGACGGCCTCGGCCAGCGCACCGGAGAACAGCCCGACCCCGGAGTAGAGGTCGGCGGCCCGCTCCCCCGGCTGCGGGTCCAGCCCGGCGAGCACGGCCGCCACCAGGGTGTCGGCGGCGCCGGGGTGCACCTGCCAGAAGCCGGAGCCGGTGACCTGCCAGGTCCGGCCGGCGGCCTCCTCGGTGAGCACCTGGGGTCCGTCGGCGAACGTCGTGCCGTCCGCCGTCGTGACGAGCCGGAGCCGTTGGCCGGTCGAGGAGACCAGCGACTCGACGCCGGCCGCGTCCGGCCACTCGGTGCCGGTGACGTCCGGCAGGTCGGGGTGCGCGATGCGGCAGTCGTCGACGGGTACGACGTCGTGGGACCGGTGCTTGCGCAGGCCCGCGCCGCCGTACGACGTGACCGCCCACTGCACGCGGGTGCGCCAGTCGAGCGCCGTCGTCGTCACCGGGCACCGCCTCCACCGTGACGTCCACGTCGAGCCCGGCCAGCCGCTGCAGCTGCTCGGCCACGACCGCGGCCTTCAGCGACCGCTGGGCCGGGAGCGCGACGTGCTGGAAGTCGCAGCCGCCGCACGCGTCGGGGCCGGAGAACCGGCAGGGCGGGGTGACCCGGTCGGCGGACGCCTCGAGGACCTCGACCGCGTCGGCCCGCAGGAACCGGTCGCCCTCCTGGCCCTCGGTGACCTGCGCGACGACGCGCTCACCGGGCAGGGCGTGCCGGACGAAGACCACGACGCCCTGGTGCCGGGCGACCACGAACCCGCCGTGCGCGATCCGCTCGGCACGCACGTCGTACCTCTCCCCCACCAGGGACCGCCCGCGGACCTTCTTCTCCCGGGGTCGGCGCTGCCTCGACGGGCTCAATGGAGGTCCCCGTCGCCGTCCTTCGGCGGGGGCGGCGTCCTCAGGGTCTGGCCGCGGCGGACGTCGCCCGCCTGGATCTGGTTGCGCGCCCGCTCGGCCCGCTGCTTGGCGAACACCGAGGAGTGCAGCTGGAAGGGCACGGACGTCACCATCACGCCGGGCATGAAGAGCAGCCGGCCCTTGAGGCGCAGCGCGGTCTGGTTGTGCAGCACCTGCTCCCACCAGCGGCCCACGACGTACTCCGGGATGTAGACCGCGACCACGCCGCGGGGGTTGCTGTCGCGGATCGAGCGGACGTACTCCACGACGGGCCGGATGATCTCGCGGTAGGGCGAGTAGAGCACCTTGAGGGGCACGTCGATCCGACGGTCGTCCCACTCCTCGAGCATGCGGGCCGTGGACGTCGAGTCGGCGTCGACCAGCACCGCCTCGAGCACGTTGGGGCGGGTCGCCTTGGCGTAGGCCAGCGCCCGCATCGTCGGCTTGTGCACCTTGGAGACCAGCACGATGGCGTGCACCCGGGTCGGGAGCACCTGGTCGTCGGCCTCGACGAGCAGCTCCCGGCCGACGTTGTCGTAGTGCCGGCGGATGCTCTTCATCAGCATGAAGAAGGTGCCCATGGCCAGGATCGCGATCCAGGCGCCGGCCAGGAACTTGGTGACCAGCACGATCACGAAGACGACCGCGGTCATGGCCAGGCCGAAGGTGTTGATGGCGCGCGAGCGGAACATCCGCCGCCGCTCCGCAGGGTCCGTCTCGGTCTTCAGCAGCCGCGTCCAGTGCCGGATCATGCCGAGCTGGCTGAGGTTGAAGGACACGAAGACGCCGACGATGTAGAGCTGGATCAGCCGGGTGACCTCGGCGTCGAACGCGACGATCAGCGCGATCGCCATGAAGGCGAGGATCAGGATGCCGTTGCTGTAGGCGAGCCGGTCGCCGCGCGAGCCGAGCTGGCGCGGCAGGTAGCCGTCCTTGGCCAGGATCGAGGCCAGCACCGGGAAGCCGTTGAAGGCGGTGTTGGCGGCGAGCACCAGGATGATGCCGGTCATCGCGATCACGAAGTAGAAGCCCGGCGTGAAGTTGTCGAAGACGGCCCGGGCGATCTGCGCGATCACGGTGTGCTGGTCGTAGCCGTCCGGGAGCGGGTCGCCGGACGCGGTCCGCAGCCGGTCGAGGTCGTTGGGGTCGACGTACTTCAGCCCCATCTTGTTGGCCAGCAGGATGATGCTGATCAGCATGGTGACCGCGATCGTGCCGAGCAGCAGCAGCGTGGTGGCGGCGTTCTTGCTCTTCGGCTTGCGGAACGCCGGCACGCCGTTGGAGATCGCCTCGACGCCGGTCAGCGCCGCACAGCCCGGAGGAGAACGCCCGGGCCAGCAGGAAGACCAGGGCGACCGTGGTGATCTGGCCCTCGTAGCCGGGCGCCTTGATCAGCGTGAAGTCGGCGCTCTCGACGTCGGGCAGCGTGCCGTTGAGGGACCGGAAGAGCCCCCACAGCGACATCCCCATGATGCCGAGCATGAAGCCGTAGGTGGGGATGGCGAAGAAGGTCCCGGACTCGCGCACCCCGCGCAGGTTCAGGGCGGCCAGCACCAGCACCAGGATGCTGGCCCAGAAGGCCTCGTGCCCGGAGACGAACCCGATCGCGGACGCGGCGTTCTGGATGCCCGAGGAGATCGACACGGCCACCGTCAGCACGTAGTCGACCAGCAGCGCGCTGGCCACGGTCACCCCGGCGGTCGGCCCGAGGTTCACCGTCGCGACCTCGTAGTCACCGCCGCCGCTGGGGTAGGCGTGCACGTTCTGCCGGTAGGACGTCACCACGGTCAGCATCACGATGGCGACGAGGATCGCGATCTTCCACGACCAGGCGTACGCCGTGACGCCGGCGACGCTCAGCATGATGAAGACCTCGTCCGGTGCGTAGGCCACCGAGGAGAGGGCGTCGCTGGCGAAGACGGGCAGCGCGATGCGCTTGGACAGCAGGGTCTCCCCCAGCTGCGTGCTCCGCAGCTTGCGGCCCAGCAAGATGCGTTTCGAGACGTCGCCAACTCCCACGAGGGGAAAGGCTAGACCCACGTGCTCGACGTAGTAGCGTCTCCCCCGTGCATGTCGTGATCATGGGGTGTGGCCGGGTCGGCTCGGCGTTGGCCCGCTCCCTCGAGGACCGCAACCACACCGTGTCCGTGATCGACAGCAACCCCGACGCGTTCCGTCGGCTGGGGCCGTCCTTCAAGGGCACCAAGGTGACCGGGATCGGCTTCGACCAGGGTGTCCTCGAGCGCGCCGGGGTCGACAAGGCCGACGCGTTCGCCGCCGTGTCGAGCGGTGACAACTCCAACATCATCGCGGCCCGCGTGGCCCGCGAGACGTTCGGCATCCAGCAGGTCGTCGCCCGGATCTACGACCCGGGCCGCGCCGAGGTCTACCAGCGGCTCGGCATCACCACCGTCGCCACGGTGAAGTGGACCGCCGACCAGGTGCTCCGCCGGCTGCTGCCCGCGGGCGCCGAGCCGGACTTCCGCGACCCCTCCGGCACCATCCGGGTCGACCACGTCCCGGTGAGCGAGGCCTGGATCGGCCAGCGCACCGTCAAGTTCCAGCTCGAGTCCGGCAGCCGGATCGCCTGGATCGACCGGCTGGGCGAGGGCATGATCCCGACGCGCGAGACGGTCATCCAGGAGGGCGACCTGCTCCACCTGGTGATGCGCGAGGAGAACGCCGAGCACGTCTACGAGGTCTTCAACAACGGTCCGGAGGACGACTGACATGCGCGTCGCCATCGCCGGGGCCGGCGCGGTCGGCCGGTCCGTCGCCCGCGAGCTGATCGGCAACGGTCACCGGGTCCTGCTGCATCGACAAGGACCCCGCCGCGCTCAAGCCGGAGCGGGTCCCGGACGCCGAGTGGCTGCTGGCCGACTCCTGCGAGCTGTCCTCCCTCGAGGAGGCCCGGCTCGAGGCCTGCGACGTGGTCATCGCCGCGACCGGCGACGACAAGGTCAACCTGGTCACCTCGCTGCTCGCCAAGACCGAGTTCGCCGTGCCGCGCACCGTCGCCCGGGTCAACCACCCCAACAACGAGTGGCTGTTCAGCGAGGCCTGGGGGGTCGACGTCAACGTGTCGACGCCGCGGATCATGTCCGCGCTCGTCGAGGAGGCGGTGACCGTCGGCGACATCGTCCGGCTGTTCACGTTCCGCCAGGGCAACGCCAACCTCGTCGAGCTGACGCTGGGCGAGGACTCGCCGTACGTCGGGAAGCCCGTCGGCCTGATCCCGTGGCCGGAGAACACCTCGCTGGTGACGATCCTGCGCGACGGCCAGGTCTACACGCCGGCCGGCGAGCAGCCGATCGAGGCCGGCGACGAGCTGCTGTTCGTCAGCCTCGTCGGAGGGCGAGGCCGAGATCCAGGACCTCCTCTCCCCCGAGCACGGGCGAGTAGCGGTCAGGCCGTCTCGCGGCTCGACCGGGGTGTGGTTGCGGGCCAGCAGCCAGGCCATGCCGGCGAGCGCCGCGATCTGCAGCGGCCAGCCCATCGCGATCTTGCTGACGCCGAGCGCGGCGACCATCGGGCTCGCGTCGGCCGCGGCCTTGCCGGCGATGTAGATCGGCAGCTGCACGGCCAGCCGGACCACGCAGGGCAGCGCCAGCATCAACGTCAGGTTGCGGCACAGCCGGACCACCTGCGGGTCGCGGTGCCACTCGGTCGGGTCCCCGGCGACGCTGCCCACCATGAAGCCCACGACGGGCCAGCGGACCACGGTGCTGAACACCATGAGCACGGCGTAGACGCCGTTGTAGATCATGCCGGGCAGGAAGTAGGCGAGCGCCTGCTCGTTGGCGTCGCCGCCGCCGCGGGCCGAGCGCCACGCGAAGAACGCGCCGATGCCGATGCCGACCAGGCTGTTGAGCACGAACTGCACCGTGGAGCGCTGCACCAGCCGGACCACCAGCAGCACCACCGCCGTCGCCGACGCTGACCGCCGACGCGAGACCGGCAGCTGCTTGGTGCTGACGAACAGGATCGTGAAGGCCAGCGTGGGCACGGCGGCCTCGAGCATGCCGCGGCGTCCGCCCGAGCGCCTTGGACAGCTGGGCGCGGACGACCTGCTCCACCGTCTCGGCCCCCACGGGCGAGCCGACCGGTGTCCCGGTCGAGGTCACCGCAGCTCGTAGCGGGGGTTGAACATCACCCGCACCCGGTCCTGGACGCCGATCCGGCCGACCACCTTGATCTGGCGGCCGGGCTCGATGCCGGCGATCCGCCGTCGGCCGAGCCAGACGAGCGTGATGAGGGCCGAGCCGTCGTACAGCTCGGCCTCGAGGGCGGGCACGCCGCCCCGCGGCCGCAGCGTCACCGTGCGCAGGCTGCCCTGCAGCTCGACGCGCTGACGGTCCCCCGCATCGGCGATCGGGCAGCACCCCGCCTTGACCGCACCTTCCTGGAGCTCACGAGCCTCCATGGCGTCACTGCTGGCCCACTTGCTCAGGCTCTTGCGCAGGCGCCCCTTCACTTCTCCCATGTCACCCAGAGTAGTCCCGTCCCGGTGATGCCGGGTCGTCTCGTCACCCGTCCATCCGCTGGGCGTTCGGCGGCATCGTCAGCGGCAGCGCGTCGCCCGGCGGGACGGGGGTCGAGCCGCGGACCACGACCACGTCGCGGATCGCCTGCTCGACGTCGCCGTCGTCCAGGTGCTCGACGGCCGGGCGGCCGAACAGGGTGGCGCGCAGCAGCCAGCGCGGGCCGGCGATGCCGATGACCTTGGAGGCCTGCTGGACGCGCTGGCCGTCGCCGCGGTCGACGGTGAGGGAGACGGCGATCTCGGTGCCGTAGGGGCCCTCGGTCTCGGTGGCGGTGCCGCCCATGCGGGCGATCTCGCCGGCCACCTGGCGGCGTACGTCGCCCCAGATGTCGCCGTGGCGGGGGGCCGCGAAGGCCCGGAGCTCGACCGCGCCGGTCTCGCCGGCCAGGATCACCGCGATGACCGAGCCGGTGCCCTCGTCGACCTGGAGCTGGAGCTCGAGGCCCTCCCGCGGGGTCAGCACCAGGGCGCCCAGGTCGATGCGGTCCGGGTCGTCCTCGGTGAGCGTGACCTCGGAGGCGTCCCAGGGTCCCCGGCTGCGCGGGCCCTCCGGCGTCTCCTCCGCCTCGGCCGGCGTCGCGCCGTCCTCGGGCTCGTCGGACTTCTTGCGTCGGAACATCAGGGCTTCTCCTCAGGGGCGGCGGTGGACAGCTCCGGGAAACCGCCGGTGGAACCGTACCCGCCGTCACCGCGCGCCGAACCGGGGAGGCGCTCGACCTCGACGAACCGGGCCTTCTCGACGCGCTGGACCACGAGCTGGGCGATCCGGTCGCCGCGCGAGAGGTCCACCGGGTCGTGCGGGTCGAGGTTGACCAGCAGCACGCTGATCTCCCCCCGGTAGCCCGCGTCGACGGTCCCGGGTGCGTTGACGATCGACACCCCGAACCGGGCCGCGAGTCCCGAGCGCGGGTGCACCAGGGCGACGAAGCCGTCCGGCAGGGCGATCGCGACGCCGGTGGGCACGAGCGCCCGCTCCCCCGGCTCGAGGTGCACGTCGACGGTCGTCACGAGGTCCGCGCCGGCGTCACCGGGATGGGCGTACGACGGGAGGGGCAGGTCGGGGTCGGTCCGGGTGATCAGGATCTCGACAGCCATGCGCCGACCCTATCGACCGTCGCGGCCGGCGCCGGGTGCCAGGATGTGCGCGTGTACGACGAGCGGCTCGGTGTCCCCCTCCGGTGGTGGGCCCTGGCCACGATGTTCACGGCCTCGATGCTGCTCGCGTTCCTCGTCGCCACCCCGCTCTGGGTCGCGGTCGTCGGCACCACCGTGGTGGGCGGGGTCCTGCTCGCCCTCTTCGTCGGGTACGGCGCGGCGCGGATCTCGGTCGCGGACGGGGTGCTGACGCGCCGGACGGGCCCGGATCTCCCTGGAGCACGTCGGCGAGGTGCAGGCGCTCGACGCCGACGACACCCACCGGCTCGCGGGCCGCGACGCCGACGCCCGGGCGTACCTGCTGCTGCGGCCCTACCTGCGACGGGCGGTGCGGGTGGCCATCGACGACCCGGCCGACCCGACGCCGTACTGGCTGGTCAGCACGCGCCGGCCGGACCGGCTCGCCGCCGCCCTGACGGGCCGGCCGGCGGGATAGACCACCCCGCGGATGGGTACGGGACAGGTCGTCGACCGGCACACTGGTCGAAACGACATCGAAGGAGAATCACATGGCTTCGGGCTCGAAGGTCTGGACGCTGTTCGGACTCGGCGCGACCGTGGGCGCCACCATGGCCGCCCGCAAGGCGATGACCGCCACCTGGAAGATCTCGACGGGCAAGCAGCCGCCGAGCAACCCCGAGCACCCCGACGTGTCCCTCGCGGAGGCGGCGACCTGGGCCGTCGTGTCCGGTGTGGCCGTCGGCCTCGCCCGGATGTTCGCGACCCGCGCGGCCGCGGACTACTACCGCCGCTCGACCGGGCACCTGCCCGCGAACCTCGAGGACGTCGAGGTCTAGGACGGCCCGCCAGAGACGATTGAGGCCGGGATCCCCCGTGGGGTCCCGGCCTTTCGTCGTCAGTGCCAGCGCCCTGGATCAGCGATCAGGCGCAGTCCTTGCAGATCATCTTCTTCTCGTCAGCCAGCTGGCTGCGGTGGTGCACGAGGAAGCAGCTCATGCAGGTGAACTCGTCGTCCTGCCGGGGCCGCACCTCGACCGCGAGCTCCTCGTGCGAGAGGTCCGCGCCCGGCAGCTCGAACGACTCGGCCGCTTCGGCCTCGTCCTCGTCGACCTTGCCGGAGTTCTTGTCGTGCCGTCGTGCCTTGAGCTCCTCGAGGCTCTCTTCGTTCTGGTCTTCCTCGTTCTTGCGAGGAGCGTCGTAATCAGTTGCCATTGTCCGTCTCCTGCCCCCGTGTTCGCCCGCTTGTGTGCTCGTAGGCCGGTGTTCTGTCGAGTGTGCGCGAGGCGGATTGTGCACCATCGGAGGCCCGCAGTGCACGGCCATTCCGGATGGTGTCGTCAGACTCACGTTGCTGCGGGCTCAACAGGGCGCACACACCCGGCTATTCCCTCAGGAATCCCGTCCGTTCGACCAGGTCCCGGAACTGGTCGAAACCGTCCTCCGGGGCGCAGACGAAGCACGGGTTGCCGCCCACGCCCGGCGGCCTCCTCGAGGCGGGCGCCGGCCTCGGTGGCCACCAGCCCGCCGGCCGCCATGTCCCAGACGTTGAGGCCCTCCTCGACGTAGGCGTCGATGCGCCCGCAGGCCACCGAGCACAGGTCGAGGGCGGCCGAGCCCATCCGCCGGACGTCGCGGACCTCGCGCAGCATCGCCGACACCGCGACGGTCTGCTTGACCTTGACGTCCGCCACGTAGTTGAAGCCGGTGCCGACCAGCCGCTGGGACAGCGGCGGCGGCGAGCCGTCGTCGCGGACCCGCAGACGGACGCCGTCCTGGAACGACCCGCCGCCCCGGGTGGCGGTGAACCGCTCGCCGCTCTCCACGTTGACCACGACGCCGGCGACCGGCTCGCCGTCGACGGCGGCCGCGATGGAGACGCTGTAGTGCGGGATGCCGTAGAGGAAGTTCACGGTGCCGTCGATCGGGTCGACGATCCAGACCACCCCGGTGGTGGACTCCGAGCGTGCCGCCCTCCTCGCCGAGGAAGCCGTCGCCGGGCCGGGCGGTCATCAGCCGGTCGAAGATCAGCGCCTCGGCCGCGCGGTCGACCTCGGTGACGATGTCGACCGGGCTGGACTTGGTCGACTCGACCTCGACGCCCTGCTTGCGGCGCAGCCGGACCATCTCGGCGGTCTCGACGGCGACCCGGACGGCGAGCTCGAGCAGCTCGTCGTACGCCGGGGACGGCACGTCAGTCCCGCCCGCACAGCGCGGGGCGGTCGCCGCGCGGGTTGGGGCAGCAGCCGACCGGGCAGCGGTCCCACGACGGCGACAGCGCACCGACCGGGCCCGGCGGACCTCGTCGCCCCGCTCGACGGCCACCCGCTCGAGGAGCAGGTCGCGGACCATCGCGACGAAGCGCGGGTCGAGCCCGGCGGTCGCGGCCCGGGCGAACTCGACGCCGACCTTCTCGGCGGTCGCCCGCGCCTCGGTGTCGAGGTCGTAGATGACCTCCATGTGGTCGGACACGAAGCCGATCGGGCACCACGACGACTCCCGCCGACACCCTGCTCGGCGAGCTCCTCGATCCGGTCGTTGACGTCGGGCTCCAGCCACGGCACGTGCGGCGGTCCGGACCGGGAGCAGAACACCAGCTCGGTCGGGTAGCGGTGGCCGGTCTCCTGGCGCACCCGCTCGGCGACCTCGTCGGCGACGGCCCGGTGCTGGGCGACGTAGGCGTTGCCCTCCGGGCCGGCGGTGTCGTTCATCGACGTCGGGATGGAGTGCGTGACGAACAGGACGTGGGCGTCGCGACGGGCGGCGTCGCCGAGCCCGGCCAGCGCGGTCAGCGTGGCGTCGACCATCGGCTCGACGAAGCCCGGGTGGTTGAAGTAGTGCCGCAGCCGGTCGAGGCGGGGCGCGCCCGGCACCGTCGGCGCGACCGCGTCGGCGAGGTTCTCGCGGTACTGCCGGCAGCCGGAGTACGACGAGTAGGCGCTCGTCACCAGGCAGGCGGCCCGGCTGATGCCGTCGTCCCGCATCTGCCGGAGCGTGTCGGCGAGGTAGGGGTCCCAGTTGCGGTTGCCCCAGTAGACCGGCAGGTCGATGCCCGCGGAGGCGAGGTCCTCCTCGACCGCGGCGATGAACGCGCGGTTCTGGTCGTTGATCGGGCTGCGGCCGCCGAAGGCGTAGTAGTGCTCGCCCACCTCCTCGAGCCGCTCGCGCGGGATGCCCCGTCCGCGGGTGACGTTCTCGAGGAACGGGAGCACGTCGTCCGGCCTTCTCCGGCCCGCCGAACGAGACGAGGAGCAAGGCGTCGTACGGCGAGGTGTCGAGGGGCATGGGCCAATCGTAGGATCAGCCCCGATGCTGACCACCTACCGCCGCGTGCTCGCCCTCCCCGGAGCACTGGTGTTCTCGCTGAGCGGACTGGTCGCCCGCCTCCCGATCTCCATGGTCAGCCTCGGCATCGTGCTGCTGGTCTCGACGCGGACCGGCTCCTACTCGCTGGCCGGGACGGTCTCCGCGTCGTACCTCATCGCCAACGCGCTGTTCGCCGTGCTGCAGGCGCGGTTCATCGACCGGCTCGGCCAGAGCCGGGTGCTGCCGGTCGCCGTGACCGTGTTCGCGGTCGGCATGGTGGCGATGATGTGGGCCGTCGAGACCGACGTGCGCGCCCCGTGGCCGCACCTGTGCGCGGCCCTCTCGGGCGCGGCGATGCCGCAGATCGGGTCGTGCGTGCGGGCCCGCTGGTCCCTGCTGGTGCCGGACAAGCAGGCGCTGCACACCGCGTTCGCGTTCGAGGCGGTCATGGACGAGACGGTGTTCATCCTCGGGCCCGGCCCTGGTCACCGTGCTCGCCACGACCGTGCACCCGCTCGCGGGCCTGGTCACGGCGGTGGTGGCCGCGGTCGCCGGCACGGCGGTGCTGGTCGGGCAGCGACGGACGGAGCCGCCGGCGACCGGGGCCGACCCGGCACCACGGGTCCGGCCCGATGCCGTGGCTGGTGCTCGCCCCGCTGATCGCCTGCGCGTTCACCCTCGGGGCGCTGCTCGGCGGCGCCGAGGTGGCCACCGTCGCGTTCGCCGACGAGCTCGGGTCGCAAGCCGCTGTCCGGGCTGATGCTCGCGCTGTGGGCGCTGGGCAGCCTGCTGTCGGGCGTCATCACCGGGGCGCTGCGGCTGAAGGCGTCGAACGCGACCCGCTTCCGCTGGGGGATGCTGCTGCTCGGCGCTGCTGATGCTGCCGCTGCCGTTCGTCTCCGGCTTCGTGCCGCTGGGCGTGTTCCTGTTCCTGTCGGGCTTCGCGATCTCCCCGACGCTCATCGCGAGCTTCGCCTGGATCGAGGAGACCGTGCCCGCGGGCCGGCTGACGGAGGGCATCACGCTGTTCACCACCGGTCTCGCCGCCGGCCTGGCGCCCGGTGCGGCCCTGGTGGGCCTGGTCGTCGACGCGCACGGGGCGTCGGCGAGCTACTGGGTCACCGTGGTGGCCGGCCTGCTCGGCGCCGTGCTCGCCTTCGTGGCGGCCCGGGTCACCCGCACCGTCAGCGGGGACGGGACCAGTGCCCACCGGATCGTCTTCGTGAGCGCCGCCCCGGTCGTGCGCACCAGCAGCCGCTCGGTGAGCGGGAGGTAGGGCAGCAGCAGCTGGCGCCGGGCCCACACCGGCATCAGGCCGACGGCGGCGGCCGCCAGCCCGGCGTAGGGCACCCGGGCCGGCAGCGGCAGCGGGGGTCGCAGCAGCAGGAACCGCGCCGTCTCGCGGGCCGCCGGCGTGCCCTCGAGCTCGGGACGGAAGTCCGCGAGCTGCTGCCGGAGCTCGGCCTCGCTGCGCGGCGGGTCGACGACCCCGAGCGCCTCGGCGACGCGGGCCGCGTCGTTCACGTAGGCGTCCCGGCCCTCGGCGTCGAGCGGGTCCTTGCCGTAGCGCTGGTGGGCGGCCAGGAAGCTGTCGATCTCCGCGACGTGCACCCAGCGCAGCAGGTGCGGGTCCGAGGCGGCGTACTCCCGTCCGTCGGGTGCCGTGCCCACCACCCGCTCGTGGACCGAGCGGATCGCGGCCACCATCTTGTCCGCGTCGGCGGCCGTCCCGAAGGTCGTCACCGCCAGGAAGTACGACGTGCGCTGCAGCCGTCCCCACGGGTCGCCCTCGAAGCCCGAGTGGTCCATCACGCCGGCCATCGCCAACGGGTGCAGCGACTGCATGCAGCAGCGCGCGGATGCCGCCGACGAACATCGACGCGTCGCCGTGGACCTGCCGGATCCTGGCGTCCTCGTCGAACCAGCGGGGCCCCACGGCGCCGTGGATCCGGTCGCGGCGACGGGGTCCTTCGGGGCCGGCGACGCGGGCGAACAGCCGGTCTCCGAGCGTGCGCCGGACACCGGCGACGACCTCGGTGGGTGCGGTGAGGGTCACTCGTTCGAGTATGCCCCCGTACTGTTCACACCATGCTGCGCTGGGAGAGCTGGTCGGGTCTGGCGACGGCCCGTCCCGCCCAGGAGCTGTCGCCCGCGGACGTCTCCGAGGTGAGCGACGCGGTGGTCGCCGCCCGCCGGGCCGGGCTCCGCCTCAAGATGGTCGGCTCGGGACACTCCTTCACCGACATCGCCGTCACCGACGGGCTCCTGCTGCACCCCGACCGGCTGGTCGGCGTCCGGTCCGTCGACCGGGAGGCGATGACCGTCACGGTGCTGGCCGGCACCCCGCTGCACGTGCTCAACGACCGGCTGCGCGGGCTCGGGCTGGCCCTGCACAACATGGGTGACATCGACCGGCAGACCGTGGCCGGGGCCCTCGCGACCGGGACGCACGGCACCGGCGGGCGGTGGGCCTCGCTGTCCGCGCAGGTCGCCGGCCTGGAGGTCGTGGCCGCCGACGGCACCGTCCGGCAGGCCCGCCCGGCCGGCACCCCCGAGGAGGCGGAGCTCTTCGAGGCCGCGCGGATCGGGCTGGGGACGCTCGGCATCGTCACCGCCGTCACCTTCCTGGTCGAGCCGGCGTTCGCCCTGGAGGCGGTCGAGGAGCCCATGCCGTGGGCGGCGGTGGTCGACGGGTTCGACGAGCTGGCCGAGGCCAACGACCACTTCGAGGCCTACTGGTTCCCGCACACGGACCGGATGCTGACCAAGCGCAACAACCGCACGCTGGACGACCTCGCGCCCCTGTCCCGCGTGCGGGCCTACGTCGACGACGACCTGCTCTCCAACACGCTCTTCGGGCTGCTCAACCGGGTCGGGGACGTCGCACCGCGGTCGATCCCGCCGATCAACCGGGTCTCGTCGCGGGCGCTGTCGGCCCGGACCTACACCGACGTCTCGCACCGCGTCTTCACCTCGTCGCGCCGGGTGGTGTTCCGCGAGATGGAGTACGCCGTGCCGCGCGAGGTCGGCATGGCCGCACTCACCGAGACGCGCGCGCTGATCGAGAAGGAGGGCTGGCGGATCTCGCTTCCCCGTCGAGATCCGGCACGCCCCGGCCGACGACGTGTGGCTGTCGACGTCGTACGCCCGTGACTCGGTCTACCTCGCCTTCCACGTCAACGCGCGCACCGACCACACGGCGTACTTCTCCGGCGTCGAGCGCATCCTCCGGGCGTACGACGGGCGCCCGCACTGGGGCAAGCTGCACACCCGGACCGCCGCGGACCTCGCGCCGACCTACCCCCGCTTCGACGACTTCCTCGCACTGCGCGACCGGCTCGACCCGGACCGGCTGTTCACCAACGGCTACCTCGAGAGGGTGCTCGGACCATGAGGACGACCCGTGAGGCGACCGACCCCCGACACCCCCGGTCCCGGCCAGGAGTCCGTCTGGGACTACCCCCGGCCGCCGCGGCTCGAGCGCACCACCCACACCGTCGAGGTCACCCTCGGCGGCGTCGTGATCGCCCGGACGACCGCGCCGCTGCGGGTGCTCGAGACCAGCCACCCGCCCACCTACTACCTGCCGGTGGCCGACTTCGTCGCGGGCGCGCTGCGGCCGGCCGAGGGCGGCTCGCTGTGCGAGTGGAAGGGGATGGCGGCCTACGTCGACCTGGTCGGCGGGACGACGGTGGCGCCGCGGGCCGGGTGGTACTACCCGTCGCCGACGCCCGCGTTCGCGGCGATCGTCGACCACGTCGCGCTCTACCCCGGGATGACGGACCGCTGCACGGTGGACGGCGAGGTCGTCGTCGCCCAGCCCGGCGGGTTCTACGGCGGCTGGGTGACGTCGAAGGTCGTCGGGCCGTTCAAGGGCGACCCCGGCACGATGTTCTGGTGAGGTGAGTCCTAGGGGGCCGTCACAGCCCTCTCCACCGCCCACAGGACGACGTCCCGCAGGCGACCCGCGTCGGCGGTGGCCGTCAGGTAGGTGCACTGCGGCTGGCGGCGCCGGTCGGTCGGCGACCCCGGGTTCAGCAGCCGGAGCCCCGTGCTGCTGGTCGTGTCCCACGGGATGTGGCTGTGCCCGAACACCAGCACGTCCACGTCGGTGAACTGCGCGCTGCACCGGACCTCCCGGCCCTGTGCCGCCCCGGTCTCGTGCACCACGGCGAACCGGACGCCGTCGATCTCGACGCGCGCCACCTCCGGGAGACGTTCCCGCAGCCCGCCGTGGTCGTTGTTGCCGAACACACCGACGAGGCGCCGGGCTCTCGCCTCGAGGTCGTCGAGGAGACGCTCGTCGACCCAGTCCCCCGCGTGGAGCACGACGTCCGCGTCGTCCACCGCACGCCACACCTGCTCGGGCAGGTCCCGCGCGCGCCTCGGCACGTGGGTGTCCGCGAGGAGGAGCAGCCGGGTCGCCATGGTGCCAGTCAAACAGCCCTGGCCGTTCCCCGGACAGCGGTGCGGCAGGCTGGACCCCGTGCCGAAGCTCCACGCCCTCGAGCTGGTCCCCGACGACGAGGGGCAGGACCTCGTCCGCCGCGACTGGCAGGCCCTCCACGACGCGGGGCTGCCGTCCCAGCTCGACCACCGGGGCAGCACCAACGCGCCGCACGTCACGGTCGTGTCCGCGCCGAGCCTGCCGCCGGTGGCCGTCGAGAGCGCCCGGACCACGCTGGGTGGCGTCCTCCCGCTGCGGCTGCGCGCGTCGGGCCTCCTGCTCCTCGGCGGGGACAAGGTCACCGTCGCCCGCGCGCTGGACGTGGACGACGCCGTGGCCGGTCTCGTGCTCGCCGTCCGGGAGCTGGTCCCCGACCGTCAGCACGTCGGCTGGCTGCCGCACGTCACGCTGGCCCGCCGGGTGCCGCGCGCCGACGTGCAGCGCGCTGTGGAGGTGCTCGGTCACGCCGACGCCGTGCTCGTCCTCAGCGAGCTGCGTCGCTGGGACCCGGACCGAGGGCGGGTGGACCGCCTCTGACCGTCAGGACTTCTTGGCGGCCTTCTTGGTCGCCTGCCCCTTGGGCTTCTCGCGCACCCGGACGCTCTGGCCCGCCGACCGCTTCACCTCGAACAGCTCCATCGCGGTCACCAGGTCGACGAGCTTGGCGTAGCCCCAGTTGCGGGAGTCGAAGTCCGGCGCCTGCTTGGCGACGTGCGACCCCACGCCCGCCCAGGTTGGCCCAGCCGTCGTCGTCGGAGGCCGCGTCGATGCCCTCGCGCAGCAGCTTGACCAGCTTGGCGTCACCGCGGAGGTCCCCGGAGCTCCTGCGGGCCGGGGCGGTGGGCGCCGGCTCGCCCTCGGTGGGCTCCTTCGGCTTGTCGGGCCGGCGCAGCACGTCGAGGTAGACGAACTTGTCGCACGCGACCACCAGCGCCTGCGGCGTCCGGGGCTCGCCGAACCCGTAGACGGTCTTGCCCGACTCCCGCAGCCGGGAGGCGAGCTTGGTGAAGTCGCTGTCGGAGGAGACCAGGCAGAAGCCGTCGAGGTTCCCGGTGTAGAGCAGGTCCATCGCGTCGATGATCAGCGCACTGTCGGTCGCGTTCTTGCCGGTCGTGTAGGCGAACTGCTGCACGGGCTGGATGGCGTGCGCGTTGATGGCGTCCTTCCAGCCCTTCAGCTGCGGCGTCGTCCAGTCGCCGTACGCCCGTTTGACGGTGGCGCTGCCGTACTTCGCGATCTCGGCCAGCAGAGCCTCGACGATCGTGGGAGTCGTGTTGTCCCCGTCGATGAGGACGGCGAGCCGGCTGGAGTCCTGGGCGGAGGGCATGTCCGGAGCGTAGTGCGGTGCCCGCGTCGGGCCTGTCGGCACCGGCCTAGCCCAGCGTCCCTCGTGTATCCCCACATACCTGGCAGGGGCTTCCCGTGGGCCCGGCAGCGTGATGCGCTGGACACCTCGCACCCGGACCCCGTGCGTCGCAGACCGCGGAGAGAAGTGCCCGCAACCCCTGCTCGGCCCCTCGGGCGCGACTCCGTGGTTCGTGTGCCGGCCCGGGCGACACCCCCCTTCCCCGGGTGGCCGCGAACCGTCTCCTCGTCCGGGAACCGCAGGACCCGGACGAGGAGCTCCGATCACACCGCGGACGGCTGTCGCGCGGGCTCACGCACGCGCCGGTCGAGCTCACGGAAGAAGCAGCCCGTGAAGTGCCCGCCGGCCACGGTCAGGGGCGCCCGGCCCAGACGCGAGACGAGGCCGCTGACCGAGGCGTGGGCGTCGTAGCCCAGGAGGGTCGTGCCCGCACGCGGTCCGCTCGACAACAGGACGGCCAGGTCCAGGGTGAGCCCGCCGCACCGGCCGCGCGCGGCGACCCGGACCCGCAGCGCGGCACCGGGCCGCACGTCCTCGATCGTGAAGGATCCCCGGTAGGTGTCGGCCACCGGACCCACCCGGGCCGCCAGCGTCGCGGCGTACCGCCCCGTGTCGAGCGGCACCAGGTGCTCGCACCCCGGGACGATCGAGCGCAGCACCTCGTCGTCGTGCAGCGTGGCCCACACGTGCGCGACCGGAGCAGGCACGTGTCGTTCACCGTTGAACCGCATGGGCCGCTCCTCTGCCGCTCCGTCCTCGTAGCCCGGAGGAGGCCGATCCATCGTCCCTGATACAGCTTCTCGTGGATCTAGCCCGATCGGGTCGGGTGCGGGGTGCGCCCGAACTATGGACCGGCCGGTCCGCAAGGGCGACGGTGGGAGCTGGCGTCGTGCTGGACGTGGAGGCCGTCACCCGGGTGGCCCTCCAGGGCGGCGCGCCACACGGGGAGCACGTCATGGCCCAGGCAGCAGCCGAGCGCAACCGGATCCCGTCCCCTCGAGCCCGGGGGGCACGCCGGATCGCCGCGGCGACCCTGGCGGCCGCCGCGCTGGTCGCCGCGGCCGGCACCGGAGCGGAGGCCAGCGCCCGCTGGCAGAGGGTCCCACCGGTCGGCAACTACGACGGGGGCGTCACGAACATGTCGCTGTCGCTCGCCGGCACCGCGAGGATCACCGACGGCGGCTTCGGCGCGCGCTGGCAGGCGAAGATCGCGTGTCCGGCCGGCCGGGCGTTCACGCTCTCCGCACACCTGGACCAGCTCGCGTCGCCGCTGGTGCCGCCGTGGGTCTTCGGGGAGGACTACGGCGTACCCGGCGGACGGGACAGTGACGGGCACCTGCACGAGGAGGGCCCAGACCGTGACGATCCCCCTGACGGTCGGTCCCACCCGGGACGGCGAGGCGCCGGGGACCCCCAAGCTGATCCCGCTCGTCGCGAGGGCGGGGTACGTCGCCCACGTCGGCGAGGTATCGGGCAACGGGTTCTCCGGGAGCTGGTGCCGGAACCCGGCCTGCGCGAGCGAGACCCCTGGCCTCTCCTCGATCACCCTGAGGCGGTGACGGTCCGGCCGTCCGACTTGCCCCTTCACGGACCCGTTCCTCCCGGTCTGGGTGGCCTGCGAGGTCTGCGGGTCTGCGGGGTGACTCGTCCCCGTTTCCGTAGCGCGAACGGACCACGCCGAGGCTTGGAGATGGCTCGATCGGACTGCTTCACACGGGCGCGGAGCGAACGTAACTTGGGGCGGGTGACCCACCCCCTGTCTCGAAGGACGGCCACACAGTGATGACACTCCCCTCCGTCTCCATCGCGAGCCCGCTCCGGGTGTTCTCCCAGACGACCGCCCGCCGGAACGCCGCACGCGCGGTCACGCTCATCGCCCAGCGGCGGTCCGAGCGCGAGGAGATGGACCGCTACTTCGAGGAGATGCACCACCTCCCCCGGCAGCGCCGCTCGGCCGGCTGAGCCGCGTCGCGGCCTTACGTGCTCGACGACGCCGAGGCCCGGGGCGCGTTCCAGCCCCGCCGCATCGCGACGATCCGCCACAGGAAGCAGACGGCGGCGGCCGGCAGCGCGACCACGGCGGTGCGCAGCCCGGCCTGCTCGCCGACGACGGCGATCGCGGCCCCGACGAGGGCGGGCGTGGCGTAGAGCTCGCCACGGAACACCAGCGGCACCCGGCCGGTGAGCACGTCGCGCAGCATGCCGCCGCCGATTCCGGTCAGCATCCCCATCAGCGCGGCGGGCACCGGGCCGAGGCCGAACGCCACGGCCCGCAGGGCCCCGGTCACGCAGAACAGCGCCAGGCCGGCGGCGTCCAGCACGTTGATGACCCGCTCGGCCCGCCCGAGCGACGGGTGGAAGAAGAAGGTCACCAGGCCTGCCGCGGCGGGGACCAGCAGGTAGCGCCAGTCCTCCAGTGCGGCCGGCGGTACGGCGCCGATGAGCACGTCGCGCAGGAAGCCGCCGCCGAGCCCCGCCACTCCGGCCAGCACCAGGACCGCGAACACGTCGAGCTCCTTGCGGACCGCGACCAGGGCCCCGGTGAGGGCGAAGACGAAGATGCCCACCAGGTCGAGGACGACCAGCACTGTCCCGGGGTGCGCGACGTTGCTGTCCATGCAGGTCAGGGTAGGGCCCCGGGCGTCGCGGTTTGCGCCGCCGACCCGCGTGCGGCGTACCCTCCCACGGCACGCGAGGAAGTAGGCTCGACCCCACGACCAGCAACACACGAACGGAGCATGGCCACCCCATGAAGGAGCAGGACCTCACGCTCGTGGGGCTGACGGAGGACAAGCAGAAGCTGGTCCTCGTCAGCGACGCGGGCGAGGAGTTCACCCTTCCGGCCGACGCCAGGCTCCGGGCCGCTCTTCGCGGCGAGCACGCCCGCCTCGGCCAGTTGGAGATCACCATGGAAAGCGCTCTGCGCCCCCGCGACATCCAGGCGCGCATCCGCGCGGGCGAGTCGCCCGAGGCGGTCGCGGCCGCCGCCCAGACCTCGCTCGAGAAGATCATGGGCTACGCCACCCCGGTGCTCGCCGAGCGCGCGCACGTCGCGGACCGCGCCCAGCGCGCCTCGGTGCGCCGCAAGGCCACCGACGGACCGGCCCGGCTCCTCGGCGACGCGGTCGCCGAGCGGCTCCGGGCCCGCAACGTCGACCCGTCGACCGTCGAGTGGGACGCCTGGCGTCGCGAGGACGGCCGGTGGACGCTGGTCGCCGACTACCGCTCCGGCGAGAGCCCCCGGCACGCCGAGTTCGTCTTCGACGCCCCCGGCCGCTACGTCGTGGCCGAGGACGACGAGGCGCGCTGGCTGATCGGCGAGCAGTCCACCAGCAAGGGCCCGCAGCCGCGCACGTCGTCCGGCCCCCGCCGGCTGGCCAGCGTGGACAGCCACGGCGACGACGTCGAGCTGCCGCTCGGGGACGACGCGATCGACCTGGTCAGCCCCGAGGGACCCGACCAGGGCGACCCGACCGAGGACCTGAGCGCCACCGCCGCCGCGATCCGCGGGACCGGTGACGCCGACTGGATCGCCACGCAGGCCACCGAGCGCCCGGCCGCCCCCGTGACCGAGCGAGCCGGCGACCGAGGAGCCCGTGGCCGAGCAGTCCGCGGCCGACGAGCCGGTGGCCGACGAGCCGGAGGCCGAGCCCGAGCCCGAGCCCAGCCCGACACCGGCCGCCGCGGCTCGAAGAAGAAGAGCCGGGCCTCCGTGCCGAGCTGGGACGAGATCATGTTCGGCGGCGGCAAGCGCGAGTGACCCGCGTCGCTCTGGACGGGATGGTTACCGCCCAGTAGTTTGACCGGATGGCCTACTTCGTCACCGGCGCGACCGGGTTCATCGGTCGGCACCTGGTCCAGGAGCTGCTCGACAACCGGGACGGCGAGATCTTCGTGCTGGTCCGCAAGGGCTCGCAGGGCCGGCTCGACCACCTGCTCCGGTCCTGGGGCTCGCCCGCCCGGGTCACCGCCGTCACCGGCGACCTGACCAAGGCGAACCTCGGCGTCTCCAAGGCGTGGGTGCGCGAGCACCGCGGGAGCATCGAGCACTTCTTCCACGTCGCGGCGCTCTACGACATGACCGCCTCCGACGAGCTCAACGAGCAGCTCAACGTGGGCGGCACCCGGGCGGCCCTCGACCTGGCCGCCGCGCTGGACGCAGGGGTGTTCCACCAGGTCTCCTCGATCGCGGCCTCCGGCGACTACCACGGCACGTTCGACGAGACGATGTTCGACGTCGGCCAGGGCCTGCCCTCGGCGTACCACCGGACGAAGTTCGAGTCCGAGCGGATCGTCCGCGAGGAGTCCTCGGTGCCGTGGCGGGTCTACCGGCCGGCCGTGGTGGTGGGCCACTCCGAGACCGGCTCGATGGACAAGATCGACGGCCCCTACTACTTCTTCCCGCTGTTCAAGCGGCTGCGCGACAACCTCCCCGCCTGGCTGCCCCTGGTCGGCATGGACCTCGGTGACACCAACGTCGTGCCGGTCGACTACGTCGCCAAGGCGATGGACCACATCGCGCACCAGCCCGGTCTCGACGGCCAGGCCTTCCACCTCGTCAACCCGGACCCGCAGCACACCGTCGACGTGGTCAACGTGCTCGCCGCCGCGGCCAAGGCACCGCGCTTCGCGGTCCCCCTCGACCGTCGGGTCACCGGGGTGCTGCCGACGACCCTGCTCCCCCGTGCGCTGCGGCCCGCCGGCCTGCTGCAGAACGCGCTGCGCACCGCGCCCGCCCAGCTCGTGCTCCGCGAGACCATCGGCCGCCTCGGCGTGCCGCCCGAGGTGCTCGAGCACATCTCGTTCCCCACCTCCTACGCCTCCCGCCGCACCGAGCGGGCGCTGTCCGGGTCCGGCATCTCCGTCCCCGACCTGGAGGGGTACGCCGCGAGCCTGTGGACCTACTGGGAGGAGCACCTCGACACCGACACCGCCCACGACAGCGGGATCGTCGAGAAGCTCGAGGGCCGGCGCGTGGTCATCACCGGGGCCTCCTCCGGCATCGGCAAGGTCGTCGCGCTGAAGGTCGCGCAGGCCGGCGGCATCCCGATCCTGGTGGCCCGCGGCAAGGACAAGCTCGAGGACACCAAGCACGAGATCGAGATGGCCGGCGGCACCGCGCACGTCTACGGCTGCGACCTCTCCGACCTCGAGGCGATCGACGCGCTGTGCGAGCAGCTGGTCAAGGAGCACGAGACGATCGACTTCGTGGTCAACAACGCCGGCCGCTCGATCCGCCGGTCCCTGGCCCTCTCGGAGGACCGGTTCCACGACTTCGAGCGCACCATGCAGCTCAACTACTTCGGGGCGATCCGGCTGGTGATGGGCCTGCTGCCGGTGATGCGCGAGCAGCAGCACGGCCACGTGGTCAACATCAGCTCGATCGGCGTGCAGACCAACCCGCCCCGGTTCAGCGCGTACGTCGCGTCGAAGGCGGCGCTCGACGCGTGGAGCAACGTGGTCGCCTCGGAGCTCGTCGGCGACGGCGTCAGCTTCTCGACCATCCACATGCCGCTCGTGCCGCACGCCGATGATCGCGCCGACGAAGATCTACCAGAAGTTCCCGACCATCTCACCGGCCCAGGCCGCCGACCTGGCCATCGCGGCGATGGTCGAGCGGCCGCACGAGGTGAACACCGCCCTGGGCAACCTCGGCGCGGTCGCGCACACGCTGGCGCCGAAGACGACGTTCCGGATCCTGCACCTGGCCTACCAGGTGTTCCCGGACTCGGCGGCCGCCAAGGGCACCGACACCGACGACACCACGCCCCAGCAGCTGATGCTGGCCAAGCTGCTCAAGGGCGTCCACTGGTAGCCACGCGGCCCCGTCCGGGCATGAGCTTCGAGGGGCCGGCTCCCTGGGAGAACACCGACCCCTCGATGCATCCTCAACGAGCCGACCGGCCCGGAGGTCACGCCCCGGTGGCGACCGGTCGTGTGCCCTCGCTCACCCAGCCGCTCCAGCTGGCCGGGTAGAGCGCCGCCGTCCGGCCGAGCAGGTGCAGCGCGAACAGGTCGTGGGTGGCGGTCACGCCCGACCCGCAGTACGCCGCGACGTCGCCGGTCTCGCCGACCAGGTCGTAGACGTCGGCCAGCTCCGCCTGGGACCGGAAGCGGCCGTCCTCGTGGTTGAGGGCGGTCGGCACGCTGACGGCCCCGGGCACGTGCCCGGCGACCGGGTCGACCGGCTCGACCTCGCCGCGGAAGCGCTCGGCGGCGCGGGCGTCGAGCAGCACCCCGTCGCGGGCCACCCGCTCCGCACCGTCGGCGTCGACGAGCGGCAGGTGCCCGGGGTCCGCCCGGAAGTCGCCCGGTGCCGCCTCCGCCTCCCCCGTCTCGATCCGGGCGCCGCTGCGGGTCCACCACGACCAGCCGCCGTCGAGCACCCGCACGTCGGGGTGGCCGTGGAACCTGAGCAGCCACCAGGCCCGGGTCGCGGCCATCGAGGACCAGTCGTCGTAGACCACGACCGGGCGGTCGCCGCGCACGCCGGCGCGGCGTCATCGCCTCGGCGAACCGGTCCGGGTCCGGGAGCGGGTGACGTCCCCGCTCGTCGACCGGGTCCCCCGGCGGGTCCGCGAGGTCGGTCGCCAGGTCGACGTACACGGCGCCGGGGACGTGGCCGGCGAGGAACTGCTCGTGGCCGTCCGCCCGGCCCAGCTGGTAGCGGACGTCGAGCACGGTGACGTCGTCGAGGAGGTCGGCGAGCTCCTCGGGCGTGACGAGGGAGGTCATGGACCGCAGTCTGCCTGCACACTGGTCCCATGAGCGACCTGCAGTGGCTACGTCGGGCTCGACGCCGCGGCCGCACGGAGAAGGCGGCGGACACCCGCTGGAAGCTGCGGGTCTACACCCGCGGCGCGATCCTGACCATGGACCTGCGCCGGGACCGGCTCAACCTCGAGCTCGACGACGACGGCGTGGTGACCCGGGCCTGGATCGGCTGACCGGTCAGCAGGCTCCGTCGTACGTCCCGGCGGTGGCCTGCGGCGCGGCGATCGAGCGGGCGTTCGACCGCGCCAGGGAGTAGTAGCGCAGCCAGTCCATCTGCATCCGGCCCGGGTTCATCCGGGCGCCCGGCTTGTCGGCGAGCCGGAAGCGGAAGGCGTACGTCGCGCCGGACAGCGCCGCGTCGCGGCGCTCGGTCATGACGACGCGGGTGTCGACGAACCAGGAGACGTGCGTCTTGGTGACCTCGACGGCGTAGGTGTGGAACGGGCCGGGTCGCAGGTCGAGCCTCTTGCCGGCGGTGAACTGCCGGTTCGGCAGGGTGCGGACCGCCATCCGGGCCCGGCTGGTGCCCAGGGCGTAGTCCTCGAGCACGATGTTCCTCGCGCCGCAGTGGTCGTCCCCGGTCGGGACCAGCTCGGCGACGACGCGGTACGGCGTACCTCCGTGGGAGTACTGCTCGGCCCGCACCCGGGTCTCCCACCGGCCGTACTGCCGGGCGTGCCCGGTCAGCGTCGCCACCACGTCCCCACCGCCCGCGGTGCCGTTGATCGTGAGCATGCCGTGCTGGTTGTTGACCTGGCCCGGCCGGTTCTGCGACCACGCGCGCCGCACCGGGCCGATGAAGTCGTCGGCCCACTGCGCGTTGCCCCAGCGGAACACCTTGCCGGCGTTGGTGGGCCGCGACTCGGACGCGGGCGCCGGGGACGACCCCACCAGCGGCGCGGCCAGGGCGGTGACGGCGGTCAGGACGGCGGCGCGGCGGAGCGCTCGGGGGAAAGACATCCGGCCACCGTAGGCGAGGGTCCCGGATCAGGCGAACGGGTGCACCGACGCTCGGGACCGACGTGGCATGATTCCGCCCCGTGGCCGAGCTGCAGTTCTACACAGGGACCATGGACTCCGGGAAGAGCACCCTGGCGCTCCAGGTGAACCACAACCACGCCGCCCGCGGCCGCGTCGGACGCATCTTCACCAGCCACGACCGGGCCGGCGAGGCCATCGTGTCCTCCCGCCTCGGCCTCACCCACGACGCGCTCGAGGTCCCGGTCGACTTCGACTTCTGGAAGTTCGTCGTGGAGACGCTGACCCACGGCGGCCGCATCGACTACCTCGTCTGCGACGAGGCCCAGTTCTACGAGCCCGTGCAGATCGAGCAGCTCGCCCGCGTCGTCGACGAGCTCCAGATCGACGTGTTCTGCTTCGGCATCCTGACCGACTTCCGGACGCGCATGTTCCCCGGGTCGAGCCGCCTGGTCGAGCTGGCCGACCGCATGAACGTCCTCCAGGTCGAGGCGCTGTGCTGGTGCGGCAAGCGCGCCACCCACAACGCGCGCACCGAGAACGGCGAGATGGTGACCGAGGGCGAGGTCATCGTCGTCGGCGACGTCGACGACCAGGACTCCGAGCCCGCCGTCGTGGCCTACGAGGTCCTGTGCCGCCAGCACCACCGCCGCAAGCTCACCGCCGCCCGCGCCAAGGCCGTCAGCCTCGCCCCCGAACCCCTCCCCTTCGGCTGACCGCCGCGCCGGCCCATCCCCGGGTGGTCGAGGAGGCCTGCCGCGACCACCGGGTGGTCGAGGAGGGCGGAGCGCTAGCGGAGCCCGTCTCGAGACCACTCCGCACCCACGTTGGTTGAGCTTGTCGAAACCACCCGGCCCCGCGCGGAATGGTCTCGAGACGCCTCGCGCGGGCGCTCGGCTCCTCGACCAACCGAAGGGACCCACGGGGAGCCTTCCGGCCTGTGGAGCCGGGAATGCTCCCCGGTCGACCGAGCCGCCCCCGCGTCATCGAGTGGCACGAACGGCACCGGTCCGAGCCCGCTGGCGGTGCCGATGGTGACGCTCGGCGCACGTGACCCACGGTCTCGAGACGCCTCGCGCTGGGCGCTCGGCTCCTCGACCAACCGGGGTTCGCTCGGCTCCTCGACCAGCCGGGGTCAGGTGACGAGGAGGGGGATCAGCATCTCGGCGGGGGTGAGGGAGCCGTGCAGGCCGATCAGGCGCGCCTCGTAGGGGAACGCGGAGGTGCTCATCACCGAGAAGTCACCGCGGGCGGCGACGAGGACGTCCCCCAGGCGCGGGCGTACGGCGGGATCGACCGGACCGAACCAGCCGCGGGCGATGCCCTCGTCGCGGGTCAGCACCTCGGCCCGTGCGCCGAGGGTGGAGCGCCAGGCGGCGAGGACGTCGTCGACGGCCCCACCGCGGCAGTACACGTGCCGGAACCGCGCCTCGCCACCGATCAGCGCCACCCCGTCCTGGAGCTCGGGCCGGTCGTCGACGTCGATGCGGGACTCGTCGGGCGAGTCGACCATGCCGTGGTCGGCGACGACGACGATCTTGACCTCGGGCGGCAGCGCCTCGCGGAGCTGCTCGGCCTCGGCGTCGATCATCGACAGCTGCAGCTCCCAGGAGGTCGAGGCGACGCCGTGGCGGTGGCCGGTCCAGTCGAGGTCGCCGTCGTACAGGTAGGTCACGGAGGGCTGGTGCGCGCCGGCCTCGACCGCGGCGGCCATCCGCTCACCGACCTTGTCGGCGCCGACGAACCCCGCGCCGCGCATGCCGGCGAGCGGTCAGGCCGGACCCCTCGAACTCCCGCTTGTTGACGACGGTGGTGTGCACGCCGGCGGCGGCCATCCGGCCCAGCGCCGTCGGGTGCGGCTGCCACTCGCGCGGGTCGACCGACTTGCTCCACATCAGGGCGTTGAGCAGGTCGTCGGTGCCCGGGGACACGCGTGGTGAAGCCCACCACGCCGTGCGCTCCGGGGGTCAGCCCGGTGCCGAGCGACGTCAGGCTGGTGGCGGTCGTGGACGGGACCCCGACGGTCGCGGGCGGCTGGTCGTCGAGCAGCTCGTGCAGGAACGGCGCCTGGTCGGGGTGGTCGCGGAGCAGCTCGTAGCCGAGCCCGTCGATGAGGAACACCACGTAGGCACGGGCCTCGGGCAGCTCCAGGGTCGTGTCCGGCAGGCCGGCGTCGACGCCGAGCGCGCGGGAGACCGCGGGCAGCACGTCGCCGAGCGACCGGCCCCCGTAGGCCGGGTCGACGAACGTCATCCGGCGGTGCGCGCCGACAGGGCGTCGGCGAAGCCCAGCAGGTTGGCGACCGCCTCGGGACCCTCGGCGGCAGCGCTCACGCGCAACGAGAAGTCGTCGGCCGTGAGCAGCCCGGTGTAGCCGTGGTCGGCCTCGCAGTCCGGGTCGGCGCAGCCGGCGGGCTCGAGGTCGATGCGGCCGACGGCACCCCAGCCGATGGTGAGGACCGCCTCGTTGGCGCCGGGCGCGGGCACCGCCTGCCCGGCGTACGTCTCGGGGTTCGCCACCATCCGGTTGACCACGACCGAGCGGATCGCGGAGAGGGTGACGGCCTCGGTGGAGCTGGAGGTGTACGGCGCGGGCAGCAGGTCGTCGGGGGCGTGCTCGTCGGTGTGCGCGAGGATCAGCCGGCTCGGCGTCAGCACCAGGACCGTGACGTGGCGCCGCACCTCGTCGCGCTCGTCGATCGTCGGCTCGTGGTGCACGAGGAAGGACACGATCGCTCTCCCCCGCCACGGCGGAGTCGACGGCGGCCGACACGACGTCGGGGTAGTAGCCGGACTTCTCGATCGCGGTGCGCAGGTCACCGGTCTGGTCGCTCATGCCCGTCAGCATGCCACGCAGGTCGGTCAGGGGTGGAGCGTGTCTCCGGCCTGGGTGGACAACCGCCGGACGAACCAGTCCGAGCGGGCGTCGGCCACCGGCTCGACGCGGCCGACCGCGTTGAGCACGGTCGCGCCCTCGGGCGCCGACCAGGACCAGGTTGAGCTCGAGCGACCGCACCTGCGGCAGGTCGTTCTTGAGCTGGGCGAGCCGGAGCAGCAGCTGCTCGACCGCGGCGACGTCGACCTCCTCGCTGCCCCGGTAGCCGAACAGCAGCGGGGCGGCCCGGATCTCCCGGACCATGTCGTTGGCGTCACCGCTGTGCATCGGCGGGATCCGGTAGGAGCGGTCGCCGAGCAGCTCGGTCGCGACGCCGGACACGCCGAACGACACCACCGGCCCGAACAGCGGGTCCTCCATGCCGCCGAGGGAGACGGGCACACCCGGGGCGGCGACCCGCTGCACGATGAAACCGGCCGTGTCGGCGTTCTCGATCAGGGCCTGCATGGTCGCCCAGGCGTCCCGCATCTCGGCCTCGGTGTCGATGTTGCGCCACACGTGCGCCAGGTCGGGCCGCTGGCGCAGGTGCTCGGCGGTGGCCTTGAGGACCACCCCGTCGTCGCCGCCCCAGCCGAGCGACTCCGCCGCGGCCACCGCCTCGTCGGCAGTGCCGACGCGCGATCCGGTCCCACAGGTCGATGCCGTAGGCCGCCAGCAGCGCGTGCAGCTCCTCGAACGTCAGGTCGCGGCCGGCCTCGTCGGTGGTCAGGATCCGCGACACCAGCTGCCGGGCCGACATCGTGTCCACGGTCGTCCGGCGCGACCAGCTCGCCGAGCGGCTTGGCCCGCCACGCGGCGTACTCCACGACCCGCGCGAGCGCGCGGACGGCCGCCTCCACGGCGCGGGTACGACGGCACGGACCCGCGGCCGGCGGTGCTGCCGGCGACGTCGGGGACCCGGAGCAGCTCCGGGATGCCCTCGGAGGCGAGGAACGTCGAGACCAGCGGCTTGTCGGACTGCTCCCCCACCACGGCGAGCACGTCGGCGACCTCCTCGCCGGTGGTGTTCAGCGGCGGGATGAAGACCGCGACGCACCGAGTCGACCTCGTGGTCGTCGATCGCCGCGTCGAGGGCCTCCTCGAAGTCCTCGGCGGTCGCGTCGGCGCCGAGGGCGACCAGCTGGGTCACCCGCAGCCCGACCGCGACGGCGGCGTCGGCGGCGAGCAGGCCGAGCGCGTCGGAGTTGCCCACGACCGCGACCCGGTTGCCGCGCGGCAGCGGCTGGTGGGCCAGCGAGCTGGGCGACGTCGAACATCTCGTCGAGGGTGTCGACCTGGATCACCCCGGCCTGCCGGAACATCGCGTCGACGGCGGCCTGCGGCGGCCCGCTCGAGCGGACCGCGTGGCCCATCGGCACGCCCTGGGTGGAGCGGCCGGACTTCACCGCGATCACCGGCTTGCGCTGGGAGACCCGGCGGGCGATGCGGCTGAACTTGCGGGGGTTGCCGATCGACTCGAGGTAGAGCAGCACCACCTCGGTGTCGTCGTCCTCCTCCCAGTACTGCAGGAGGTCGTTGCCGGACACGTCGGCGCGGTTGCCGGCGCTGACGAACGTGGAGAGGCCGAGGCCGCGGCGCGCGACGTTCTCGAGGATCGCGACGCCGAGCGCCCCGGACTGGCAGAAGAACCCGGCCCGGCCCCGCGGCGGCATCAGCGGCGAGAGCGAGGCGTTGAGCGAGTAGTCGGTGTGCGGTGTTGATGATGCCGAGGCAGTTCGGTCCGACCAGCCGCAGGCCGTAGCTGCGGGCCAGCCCGACGAGCTGGCGCTGCCGGAGCCGGCCCTCCTCGCCCGTCTCGGCGAAGCCGGAGGAGATCACGACGAGCCCGTGCACGCCCTTGGCGGCGCAGTCGAGGACCACGTCCTGGACCGCCTCGGCGGGCACCGCGACGACGCGACGTCGACGGTGTCGGGGATGTCGCCCACCGTGGCGTACGCCGGCAGCCCGGCCACCGACTGGGCGGCGGGGTTCACGACGTAGACCCGGCCCTGGTAGTCGCCGAGCACCAGGTTGCGCACCAGGGTCTGGCCGATCGTGTCGTGGCGGCGGGAGGCGCCGATGACCGCGACGCTGCGGGCGTGGAAGAACCGCTCGATCGACGCGGACTCGGCCCGGTGCTCCCGGGCCTGCATGACGGTGACGCTGGTGTCGGTCGAGTCGATCGGGAAGACCAGGCGCATCACGCCGTCCTCGTAGCCGCCGCCGACGTGGTAGCCGGCCTCGCGGAAGACCTGGACCATGCGAGCGGTTCTCCGGGAGCACGTCGGCGACGAACTGGTCGATGCCGCGCTCGCGACCGATCTGGGCGAGGTGCTCGAGCAGCAGCTGGCCGATGCCGCGGCCCTGGTGGGCGTCCTGGACGAGGAACGCGACCTCGGCCTCGACGACCTGCCGGTCTTGTCGGCGGCCTCCTCCGGCGGGATCCGCTCGAAGTGGCCGACCGCGATGATCCGGTCCGGCGACGGTGAGCACGAGCGCGACCCGGTCGCGTGGTCGACGTTCGACGAACCGCAGGACGTCGCGCTCCGAGAGCGTCGGCATGGCGGCGAAGAACCGGAGGTACTTCGACTCCGCGCGACACCTGGCTGTAGAACTCGACGAGCAGGTCGTGGTCCTCGGGCCCGATCGGCCGCAGGTGGGCCATGCCGCCGTCCCGGAGCAGGACGTCGGCCTCCCAGTGCCGCGGGTAGGCCGTCTGCGTTGTCGTCACGGGCGAAATCTACCGTCCGCCCGGTCGAACCACCCCGCCGCGCGGCGTGCCCCCGCACGACGGCCGGGCCCGGCGTACCAGAATGGCCGCATGGCCCGCTCCACCAAGCAACCTCCCCTGCCCGACGACTTCGAGGAGCACATCGTCGACATCGACGTCGGCGACGAGATGCGCAGCAGCTTCCTGGAGTACGCCTACTCGGTCATCTACAGCCGCGCGCTGCCCGACGCCAGGGACGGCCTCAAGCCGGTGCAGCGCCGGATCCTCTACACGATGGCGGACATGAACCTCCGTCCCGACCGCGGTCACGTGAAGAGCGCCCGCGTCGTCGGCGAGGTGATGGGCCGGCTGCACCCGCACGGCGACGGCGCGATCTACGACGCCCTGGTCCGGATGGTGCAGCCCTGGTCGCTGCGGCTGCCGATGGTCGACGGGCACGGCAACTTCGGCTCCCCGGACGACCCGCCCGCCGCGATGCGCTACACCGAGTGCCGGATGGCGCCGGCCGCGGTCGCGATGACCGCCTCGATCGACGAGGACACCGTCGACTTCAAGCCCAACTACGACAGCCGCGAGACCGAGCCGGTCGTGCTGCCGTCGGCGATCCCGAACCTCGTCGTCAACGGCGCGTCCGGCATCGCGGTCGGCATGGCCACCAACATCGCGCCGCACAACCTGGTCGAGGTCGTCCAGGCGCTGCGGCACCTGGTCACCCACCCGCAGGCCGACCTCGACGCGCTGATGCGCTTCATCCCGGGCCCCGACCTGCCGACCGGCGGCAAGATCGTCGGCCTCGACGGCATCCGCGACGCCTACGAGACCGGCCGCGGCTCGTTCCGGATGCGGGCCACCGCCCGCGTCGAGAGCGTCACCCCGCGGCGCAAGGGCATCGTGGTCACCGAGCTGCCGTACGGCGTCGGCCCCGAGCGGGTCATCGAGCGGATCAAGGGCCTGGTGCAGGGCAAGAAGCTGCTCGGCATCAGCGACGTCAAGGACCTCACCGACCGCGAGAAGGGGCTCCAGCTGGTCATCGAGGTCAAGAACGGCTTCGACCCCGAGGCGATCCTCGAGCAGCTCTACAAGCTCACCCCGATGGAGGACTCCTTCGGCATCAACGCGGTCGCGCTCGTCGAGGGACAGCCGCGCACGCTGGGCCTCAAGCAGATGCTCGAGGTCTTCCTGGAGCACCGCTTCGACGTCGTACGCCGCCGCTCGGCCTTCCGCCGCACGAAGACCGCCGACCGGCTGCACCTCGTGGAGGGCCTGCTGGTCGCGATCCTCGACATCGACGAGGTCATCCAGCTGATCCGGTCCAGCGACAACGCCGAGCAGGCCAAGGCCCGGCTGATCGACGTGTTCGACCTGAGCGACGTGCAGGCGACGTACATCCTCGACATGCCGCTGCGCCGGCTGACGAAGTTCTCCAAGCTCGAGCTGGACAAGGAGAAGGCCGAGCTCGAGGCGACCATCGACGAGCTCGACGCGATCCTCGGCGACGACAAGCTGCTCCGCAAGGTGGTCTCCGACGAGCTCAACGACGTCGGCCAAGACCTACGGCACCCCGCGCCGCACGGTGCTGCTCGAGTCGGCCGGCCAGACCGTCACCGCCGTCGGTGGCGCTCGAGGTCGCCGACGACCCGTGCTTCGTCTACCTGTCCAGCAGCGGCCTGCTGGCCCGCACCACCGACACCGGCACGCCGGGTGACGGCGAGGGCCGGGCCAAGCACGACGTGGTCGTCTCGGCGGTCGCGCGCGACCGCCCGCGGCCAGGTCGGCGCGCTCACCACGCAGGGCCGGCTGGTCAAGGTCGACGTGCTCGACCTGCCGACGCTCCCGGGCACCGCCAACCACCCGCACCTGCAGGGCGGCGCTCCGGTCAGCGAGTTCCTGGCCCTGGAGGCGGGCGAGCGCGTGCTGGCCCTGACGACGCTCGACGCCGACTCCCCCGGCCAGGCGCTCGGCACCCGCCAGGGCGTCGTCAAGCGGGTCAACCCCGAGGTGCTCGGCAACCGCGACGCCTGGGAGGTCATCCGGCTCGCCGACGGCGACGAGGTGGTCGGCGCCGTCGAGCTGCGCACCGGCGACGAGGAGCTCTGCTTCGTCACCTCCGACGCCCAGCTGCTGCACTTCCCGTCGAGCGCGGTGCGGCCGCAGGGCCGCTCGGGCGGCGGCATCGCCGGCGTACGCCTGACGGCCAAGCCGACCGTCGGTGTTCTTCGGCGCCTTCCACCCGGACGACACGACCGTGGTGGTGACCGTCTCCGGCTCCGCGCACGGCGCTGCCCGGCACCGAGCCGGGCTCGGTGAAGGTCACGCCGTTCTCGGAGTACCCCGCCAAGGGCCGCGGCACCGGCGGCGTGCGCTGCCACCGCTTCCTCAAGGGCGAGGACACCCTGGTGTTCGCCTGGGCCGGGCCCGGCCCCGCGCGGGCGGCCGCCTCCAGCGGCGCCGCCGTCGACCTGCCGGAGGCCAACGGTCGTCGCGACGGCTCGGGCGTCCCGGGGTCGCAGCCCGTCGTCGCCGTCTCCGGGCCGGTCTCCCGCCTGACGGAGGCGTGACACCCTGTGCGCATGAGGACCTCGCTCCGCCGCCGTCGCCGTGCTGCTCGCCCTCGTCGTCGCGCTGACGGCGTGCTCGGGCGGCAAGGACGACAGCGGCGACCAGCCCCGAGGACACCCTCGCGGCCGCCAAGAAGAACCTCGACGACACGAGCGGGCTGACGATCGGGCTGTCCACCGCCGGAGCTGCCGTCCGGCGTCAACGGGCTGCTCGACGGCGAACGGCGTCGCCACCCACGACCCGGCGTTCGAGGGCACGATCAAGGTGGCGGCCAGCGGCATCACGGCCGACGCCGACGTGGTCGCCCTCGACGGCGAGGTGTACGCCAAGCTGCCGTTCACCTCGAAGTTCGTGGTGATCGACCCGGCCGACTACGGCGCGCCGGACCCGGCCGACCTGATGGACCCCGACGGCGGGCTGTCCTCGCTGCTCACCGCGGCCCAGGACGTGCAGGCCGGCAAGCAGGTGCGCGAGGGCAAGGTGGTGCTGACCAGCTACACCGGCACGGTCCCCGGCAAGGACGTCGCCGCAGGTGATCCCGAGCGCCGACGGCGTCCGCGACCTTCGACGCGACGTTCACGGTCACCGACGACGACGAGCTGACCAAGGCGGTGCTCACCGGGCCGTTCTACGCCAAGGGCGGGGACGTGACCTACACGATCACCTTCGCCGACTACGGCTCGAAGCCGACCATCACCAAGCCGTGACCGACGGACCCGCCGGCTGCTGCTCGGCCTCGCGCCGTCGCGGTCGCCTTCGCCGCCGCCGACACCTACGTCGTGGTGCTCGCGCTGCCCGACATGATGGGCACCGTCGGCCTCGCCGTCGACGAGCTCCAGCGGGCGGCACCGATCGTCTCCGGCTTCCTGCTCGGCTACGTCGCGATGCTGCCGCTGGTCGGCCGGATCGCCGACCTGCGGGGCCGCGTCCCGGTCCTCGTCGGGTCGCTGGTGGTCTTCGCCCTCGGCTCGCTGGTCACCGCGGCGGCGTTCGACCTGCCCAGCATGGTCGCCGGCCGCTTCCTCCAGGGTGTCGGCGGCGGCGGCCTGGTGCCGGCGACGCTCGCCCTGGTCGCCGACCTCTACCCCCCGTCCCGGCGCGGCGTCCCGCTCGGCGTCGTCGGCGCGGTCCAGGAGGTCGGCAGCGTCCTCGGCCCGCTGTACGGCGCCCTGGTGCTCGCCGTCGTCGCAGTGGCAGGCCATCTTCGCGCATCAACCTCGCCGTCGGCCTCGTGCTCGCCGTCGCGATCCGCCGTCTCGCCGACCCGTCACCAATGCAGCAGGAAACGCGGCGTGTCGGCGCAGAGGTGACGGCTCGGCCCGACTGGCCGGGGGCGCTGCTGCTCGCCCTCACCCTCGTCGCCCTGGTGCTGACCCTGGTGCAGCCGACCTTCCTGACGTCGCGGGTCACGCTCGGGCTCGGCTTCGTCCCGGTGGTCGGCGACTCCCGCTGGCTCGCCCCGGTCGGCCTCGCCTGCGTCGTTCTCGCCGCGGCGTTCGTGGTCCGCTGCCTCACCGCGCGGCGGCCGCTGGTCGACGTACGCGGCTGGGTCGCGGTGGCCCGCCGCGCCGACCTGCTCGGGGCCGCCCTGCTCGCCCTCGCGCTGGCCGGGATCATCCTGGCCTTCGCCACCGCCGACCCGGAGGTGGCGGTCTTCTCCCCCGCCGGTCCCTGGCTGCTCACCGCGTCGCTGCTCGCCGCGGTCGCGTTCTGGGTGCACGCGCGCCGGACGCCGCAGCCGCTGGTGCCGCACGGGGCGTTCGCCGCAGCGACCGGCCTGGGGCGCGCTGGTGGTCAGCTTCTTCGTGGGCGGCCGCGCTGATCGCCGCCCTGGTCGACATCCCGATCTTCGCCCGGGTCACGGTCTACCCGACCTCCCAGCTCGACGCGGCGCTGGTCCTGGTCCGGTTGCTCGTCGCGCTGCCCGTCGGGGCCCTCGCGGGCGGCTTCCTCGTGCGCCGCCTGCCGCCCGGCGTGGTGACGGCTGCCGGGATGCTGCTGTCCGCGGTCGGCTTCGTCTGGATGTCGACCTGGGGGCTGACCAGCCTGTCCTCACCGGTCGCGACGGTGCCTCTGGTGCTGGCCGGGCTGGGCTTCGGCCTGGCGCTGGCACCGGTCAACGCGGCCCTGCTCGCCGCCACCGCCGACGCGGTGCACGGCATCACCAGCGCCCTGCTGGTGGTGGCCCGCATGGTCGGCATGCTGGTCGGCATCTCGGCCCTGACCACGATCGGGCTGCGGCGCTACTACGCCGTGCAGGTCGACCTGCCCACCCCGACGGAGGTGTGCGCCTCGGGCACGCAGTGCGAGGCCTACACGACGCTGCTCAAGGAGGCCGGGCTCGAGCAGCTGCAGACGGTCTTCGTCGGCGCCGCCGTCTGCGCGGCGGTCGCCGGCGTCGTCGCGCTCGTGCTGCTCGGGCGGACGCCGTCGACCCGTCAGGAGCCGGCGACCGCCACCGCCACGCCCTGACCGGGCCCGAGCAGCGCAGCCAGCCAGTCGGGGCGGCCGTCGACGAGCACCACCACCGGGACCTGGGCGGCCCGCTCGACCCGGTCGACGGCCTCCAGCAGCTCGAGACCGGCACCGTCCACGAGGTAGACCGGCCAGGTGCGTCCGCCGACCCCGTCGAGGGCCGCCACGCAGCGCCGTACCCGGGCACCGGGCAGGGCGGCCGCCACCGCGGTGTCCAGGTCGGTGGCCGCCTCGGGACCCGCGGTGATCCTGCAGCTCCTCGCCCTCGACCGCCGTGAGGGCGGCCGGGGTCACGATCCCGGCGGCGGTGGCGACCAGCTGCCGGACCTGGTCCGGCTCCAGCGTCAGCTCGGCGTCGGTCCCCGGGTCGAGGCGCACCCCGACCGCGGTGCCGAGCCCCCGCACGAGGTCGGCGAGGTACAGCGTGCTCATCGAGACCTCGGAGTCCTCCGACGACAGGGACGAGACGAGTCGGAGCGGGGAGGTGAACACGTGCACGAACGGCACGTCACCGGCCCGCGAGACGGCCAACGTCCCGTCGGCTGCGGGCCGCACGTAGACCGGCTCGACGGTCAGCGCGCGGAGCACCGGCAGGATGCTGCCGGCCCGCTGTGCGACGCCGCGGGCGAGGTCGAGGACGGACTGCACGTGGTCCTCCTGACCCAGCCGCTGCCAGCGGGCGTGCGCCTCCTCGCGCTCCACCGAACCCGGTCCGAGGCTCATCGAAGACCCAGCCCACCACGGTCGACGGGAGCATGACGGAACGCCGCGAGCACCCAGTCCACGGGCTCGAAGGGGGGCAGGCCACCGCCCCTCACCGCCAGCTCGGACGCCTCGTTCCAGGGGCCGCGCCAGTCACCCACGTCGCGGCGCTCCTCGAGGCTGCGGAACCTGCCGACCTGCCCGAGCGGGTCCCCGACGACCCCACCGATCCCTTCCCGGCGACCGGGCCACCAGCGCGGTGACGACAGCGCCTCGTCCACCGGGAGCCGGCCAGCGCCGGCGGCCTCGAGATCGGCCGAGATGCGGGTGAGGGCGTCGCGGGCCCGGTCGTGGGCGGGACAGGTGAAGCCGGCCAGCCACTCGGGCACCTCCTGCGGCGCCGGCAGGTCCGTGGTGAAGCGCGCCAGCTCCTCCGGGGACACCTGGACGGACCCCTTCGTGGCACACCGCTCGGCGTCCGCCGCGACGTACGCGTCCACCAGGCTCACGGGCGGCTGCTCCCCGAGCCGCTGCAGCACCCCGGCCAGGACCGCGGTCGCGGGGGCCGGCGTGTGGGGGCGCGCGGTCGGCCACGGCAGGTGGACGGACGCGACGAAGCGGCTGCCCAACCAGGTCGAGGTGGCGTCCAGCAGCTCTACGGCCGCGGAGGCGAGCCGCTCGGCCGCAGCCGCGGACTGCTCGTCCCAGGCGGCTTGCTCCCGAGCACGGCGCTCGACGGTGGCGGCCACCTCGGCCTCCTTGGCCGCGGCCCGACGTCCGAACAGGGGGCTCACCGGTCGGCCGCCGCACCCACGGCGCTGCTGGCGACGAACCCGCCGGCAGCACCCGCGCCGAAGCCGCCCCACGCGCCGTCCGGGGTAGCCGTGACCCAGGGGGCCGGCCCCGTCCAGGTGTCGACCGGGCTCCGCCAGGGCCCGTCGTCCAGCCCGGAGACGTACTGCGTGGCGCCGCCGGGTTGTGTCTCGGGGTTCGGGATCCCGTCGAAGTCCCTCGGCGCCGGGCTGTCGTGCGTCGCGACCCACTTGTCGGTGGCGACGTCCTGGGTCTGCGGGGCCAGCGGGCCGGCGTCCATGCGCATGTCCTCCTGCGGGCTGAACTGGCGCACCGAGATCTCGTCGCGGTGCGAGAACGAGTAGCCGCCGTCGGCCGCGTCCTTGGTGTACCACTCCGGCCGCAGCGCCATCCGGTCCATCGCCGCCGACTCGGTGCGCGAGGTCAGCAGCTCCGACGGGTCGGTCCAGAAGGTGCCGCTGCCCGGGTCCCCGCGACCGTGCAGGTTCACCAGCGGACCGTCGACCACCGGGTGGTCGGCCGAGACCCGGGGCGCGCCGTCGGTGAACGTGTCGTGGAAGAAGGACATGTCGTTCGGGGCGCCGTTGTGGCGACCGTTGAACAGCGACTCCATCGACTGCGGGCTCATGTCCTCGCCGCGCCGCAGCAGCCGCGCCTGGTCGGCGGGCGAGAGGGCGTCGATCCGGGACGCCAGCGACGCGTCGTCGAGGTGCGAGAGCCCGGAGAGGTCCCCGAGGTCGAGCCCCTTGAGCGAGCGGAGGCCGTGGAGCGGCCGGGCCAGCAGCGCGATGTCGTGCAGCCCCTCGAGGCCGCGCAGGGCTCGCACGCTGGCCCCGGCCCCACCGGTGGCGACGGTCGCGACGCGTCGGGCACGAGGTGGCCGAGGGCCCGGGCCGGGTCGTCGGACCAGGTGTCCCAGTCCAGCAGCGACTTGCCGAGGTTCTTGCCGAAGCCGATCGGGTCGTCCTTGAGCGCGGTGAACAGCGCCTTGGCCTGCTCGACCTTGAGGTCGTTCTTGGCCGCCAGCTCCTCGGGGGTGAGCTCCCCCGAGGCGAGCTTCATCATGTCCATCATCGGGCCGAACTGGAGGTTGAAGCCCATCTCGACGAGGTCCCACACCGCCTCGCCGGCTCCGGCGAACACCCCGCCCACGAAGGCCAGCCCGCTCTCGAGCCAGTTGCGCTTGTGCGGGCGCCCCGGAGCACCCGGCGCGCACCTCGCCCGCGCACTCGTGCGCCGCCGACTCGAGGTCGGACCGGGCCGACGACAGCTCGTCGAGAGCGCCCTGCCGGATCGCCGCCCCCGGGTCGTGGAACGGCAGGATGGTCAGCACCGTCGGGTGGCCGGCGGCGTTCTGCGTGGCGGCCTCGTGCTTGGCGCGCGAGACGTCGGAGTCGTACGACGAGCGCGCGTCCTGGGTCACCTGCTCGCCGCGGTGGTACTCCTTCTCGGCCCACTCCGCGCGGGACTTGGCCGACCGCAGCTCGGAGGCGTAGACGGAGAGACCGCCGGCCGCACGGCGGAAACCGACGCCGGCGTCGCGCCACCTGCCGGGCTCGGTGTCGAACTTCTCCCGGAAGCGGTCGGCGGCCCGGCCGGTCCAGCCGTCGGTGCTGAGCGCGTCGAGCCCGTCGGCGACCGACTCGAAGGTGGTCGCCTTGGCCCGCATCGTCGCCACCCGGCCGAGGATCGCGTCCGGGTTGCCCTTCACGGTGAAGTCAGGCATGGCCACCGTCCACGAGGTGCACGCCACGGGCGGTGTCCGCCACCGCCTTGAACTGGTCGCTCCCGGACTTGTCGAACTCTCCGTAGTTCATGGCGACCTTGCCGAGCCGGCCGGACACCTCCTCGATGTCCTCGGCCATGTCCTTGGTGCCGCGCTCCCAGCGGTCCTTGAACTCGTCGACCGCGTCCCAGACCACGTCGCTGCCCAGGTCGCCCTCCTCGGGCACCAGGTCCTCGACGTCCTTGTCCTTGAACAGCTGGATCGTGTCGGCCGCACCCTGGGCGGCCTTGGCCAGGGACTCGAGATCGACCTCGAAGTCGTACGACGGCATGTCATTTCCCCCATGGCTCGCTGACGTAGACGGAGATTCTGACATACGCTCGAGCCGACCGGACGGTCCGAGACCAGGGGGAACCATGTCCGACACCGAGCTCGAGATCGGCGCCCAGACGCGAGCCGCTCGCGCCGTCGCCGAGGGGATCCCGGGGATCACCACCGTCGTCCAGGACCTCGGCACCGCGCTCGAGGGGTCGATGAGCGGGTTCCGCGGCGCGTCCGCCGCCGCGTTCGTGGAGGCGGTCACCGCCTGGTTCGAGGCGGCCCAGGACCTCGGGCCGACGCTGGCCGACTACGCGGAGAAGCTGGTGGCCACCGACACGGCCGCGGCCCGGACCGAGACGGCGCAGGACGAGCGCTACCAGCACCTCGCCGCCCGGCTCGGAGGCCCGCAGTGAGCGACCGGACCCTGATCGTGCACGCCGCCTCGCTGACCGAGATCCAGGAGGCGATCTCCACGGCCCACCAGCAGGTGGTGGACAAGGTCGAGGCGCTGCTGCGCTCGGCCGACACGACGATGGCCGCCTGGGCCTCGGAGACCGCGTCCCGCACCGCCGAGACCGAGCACCGGCAGAAGATCACCGAGGGCGTGGAGCGGCTCGCGCAGGCCCTCGACAAGATCCGCTCCACCGCGGCCGAGGTGGCCGAGCTGGCCCACGAGGCCGAGGTCAAGAACGTCGCCCTGCTCGACTGAGATAGTTTGCGGGTCGTGACCGACGCCTTCGACGACCTGCTGGCAGCCAACCGCGACTACGCCTCCACCCACGAGCTCAGTGGGTTCGACGGGGTCGCCCACGCGGGGGTGGCGGTGGTCACCTGCATGGACTCGCGCATCGACCCGCTGCGGATGCTCGGGCTCGAGCCCGGCGACGCCAAGATCTTCCGCAACCCCGGCGGCCGGGTCACCCCGCAGGCGCTGGAGGCGCTGGTGCTGGGGGTGCACCTGCTCAACGTCCGTCGGATCCTCGTGGTCCCGCACACCCGCTGCGCGATGGCGACCTCGACGCTGGAGGAGATCCGGGAGCGGGTCTCCGCCTCCGCCGGTCAGGACGCGTCCTGGCAGACCTTCGGGGTGGTCGACGACCAGGAGGCCGCCCTGGCCGAGGACGTGGCCGCCGTCCGCGCCCACCCGCTGATCCCCGGCTCGGTCGAGGTCGGCGGCTTCGTGTACGACGTCGACACCGGCCTGCTCGACCAGCGCGTCTGAGGTGGACCCCGCGGGGGTGCGCCGGCTGGTCGCGGAGCACTGGCACCTCGACGCCGAGGCGGTCCCGCTCGGCGGCGGCATGAACTCCGAGACGTGGGACGTGCGCGCCGGCGACCGACGCTGGGTGCTCAAGCGGGCCGCGCGCCTCCCCGGGTTCGACCTCGCCGTCGGCCTCGCCGCCGCAGCCCGGCTCGACGCGGCCGGCGTCCCGTCCGGGCCGGCCGAGCCGACCGTGTCCGGCGACCTCCTCGTCGGCGACACCGCCCTGCTCCGCTTCGTCGACGGCACACCCCTGGGCACGGACGACGCGTCCTGGGACGACGACGTCCGGGCCCTGGGCGAGACGCTCGGCCGGGCCCACGAGGTGCTCGTCGACTCACCGGCCCCCGAGGCGTTCGCCTGGCTGACGACCGACGGCGACGCCCTCGACGTGGAGCCCTGGGTGCGGCCTGCCGTGGTGTCGGCCGTCGAGGCGTGGCGGTCCGTGGACGTCCGCACCTGGGCCGTGCTCCACGGCGACCCCGCGCCCGAGGCGTTCCTGCGCACGCCCCGTGGAGTCGGGATCGTCGACTGGGGCAGCGCGTTCCACGGCCCGTGCCTCTACGACCTGGCCTCGGCCCTGATGTACGTCGGCCACGACTCCCGCGACGTGCTCGTGGCGTCGTACCTCTCGACGGCGCCGACGACCGCCGCGGAGGTCGCCGACGGGCTGGACGCCGCGCTGCGGCTGCGCTGGGCCGTGCAGGCGTGGTACTTCGCCGGGCGGGTCGCCGCCGACGACCGCACCGGCCTGGACGGCGACCCCGACGGCAACCGGAAGGGCCTCGACGACGCGCGCCGCGGCCTCGGCTAGAAGTCCAGCTCCTCGTCGGAGAGGTGCCCGCCGTTGGCGACGATGAAGTCCTTGCGCGGCGCCACGTCGGAGCCCATCAGCAGCTCGAACACCGAGGTGGCCGCGTCGGCGTCGTCGACGCTGATCCGGCGCAGGGTGCGGTGCCGCGGGTCCATCGTGGTCTCCGCGAGCTGGTTGGCGTCCATCTCACCGAGGCCCTTGTAGCGCTGGATCGGGTCCTTCCAGCGCACGCCCTTCTTGGTGAGCTCGGCCAGCTTCCGCTGCAGCTCGACGTCGCTGTAGGTGTAGACGTACTTCTCCATCCCCTTCTTGGGGTTGGACAGCTCGATGCGGTGCAGCGGGGGCACGGCGCTGTAGACGCGTCCCTCGGTGATCAGGTCGGGCATGTACTTGAAGAACAGCGTCGCCAGCAGGCAGCGGATGTGCGCGCCGTCGGAGTCCGCGTCGGCCATGAAGATGATCCGGCCGTAGCGGCGGGCGTCGATGTCGAAGGTGCGGCCCGACCCGGCGCCGACGACCTGGATGATCGAGGCGCACTCGGCGTTCTTGAGCATGTCGCCGACCGAGGCCTTCTGCACGTTCAGGATCTTGCCGCGGATCGGCAGCAGCGCCTGGAACTCCGAGTTGCGGGCCAGCTTGGCGGTGCCGAGCGCCGAGTCGCCCTCGACGATGAACAGCTCGCTGCGCTCCATGTCGTTGGACCGGCAGTCGGCCAGCTTGGAGGGCAGCGCGCTCGACTCGAGGGCGTTCTTGCGGCGCTGGGTCTCCCGGTGCTGGCGGGCGGCGAGCCGGGTCCGGCTGGCGTTGGCCACCTTCTCCAGCACCAGCTTGGCCTGGGCCTTCTCGGCGCGCTTGGTGGAGGTGAGGAACTTCTTGAGCTCCGCGGCCACCACCTTGTTGACGGCCTTCTTGACCGCGGGGGTGCCCAGCACCTCCTTGGTCTGGCCCTCGAACTGCGGCTCGGCCAGCCGGACGGTGACGATCGCGGTGAGGCCCTCGAGGACGTCGTCCTTGATCACCTCGGGCTCGGTGGCCTTGAGGGTGCGGGTGGCCTTGAGGACCTCGTTGAACGTCCGGGTGGCCGCCTGCTCGAACCCGGAGACGTGGGTGCCGCCCTTCGGGGTCGCGATCACGTTGACGAAGGAGCGCAGCTCGGTGTCGTAGCCGGTGCCCCAGCGCAGGGCCACGTCGACGCCCAGGTCCCGCTCGACGTCCTGCGGGGTCATGTGGCCGGCGTCGTCGAGCATCGGCACGGTCTCGGTGAACTGGTCCCCGCCCTCGAGCCGCAGGATCTCGCTGACCGCCTCGTCGGCGGCGAGGAACTCGCAGAACTCGGCGATGCCGCCGTCGTGCCGGAAGCTCTCCTCGACCGGCTCGGCGCCGCGCAGGTCGCGGATCGCCAGCTCGAGGCCGGGCACGATGAACGAGGTCTGCCGGGCCCGGGTGACCAGCTCGTCGTAGTTGAACGTCGCGTCCTTGGTGAAGATCTGCCGGTCCGGCCAGAACCGGATGCGGGTGCCGGTGACGCCCTTCTTGACCCGGGCGCCCTTGCGGGTCAGCCCCGACTGCGGGGTGTACGGCGCGCCGGGACCGTCGCCGTCGAACACGCCCGGGTTGCCGCGCTGGAACGACATGCCCTGGATCGTGGGGCTGCGCTCGACGTCCACGTCGAGCCGCGACGAGAGCGCGTTGACGACGGAGGCGCCGACGCCGTGCAGGCCGCCCGTCGCGACGTACGAGCCGCCGCCGAACTTGCCGCCGGCGTGCAGCTTGGTGAAGATCACCTCGACGCCCGGGCAGCCCGGTCTTGGGCTCCTTGTCGACGGGGATGCCGCGGCCGTCGTCGTGCACCTCGACCGAGCCGTCGGCGTGCAGGGTGACCTCGATGCGCTTGGCGGCGCCGGCGAGCGCCTCGTCCACGCCGTTGTCGATGATCTCCCAGACGCAGTGCATGAGGCCGCGGGTGTCCGTGGAGCCGATGTACATGCCCGGCCGCTTGCGGACCGCCTCGAGGCCCTCGAGGACCAGGAGGTGCCGGGCGTTGTACGTGTTGTCGATGGTGCTTCCTTGGTCTCGCACGGTGCTGCGGGCTGGCACTGGTCTCCTCGAGAGGGGTCGATCTCCTGCTTGCTGCGAATCTACTCGCGACACGCCGTGCGGCCGATTCGCCACGCCTACCGGTCAACTGCGGGGCCGCGGGCGACGATAGGTCTATTCGGGGGATGCGTCACGATGCGACAACGAGTTGTTTGAAGTCTCGGCGATTGGCAACGACTCGGAGCAAGCCGAGGCAGACTGGTAAGCGAACGACAGATGTGGGAGAGGTCACCCGGTCTCACGGGTAGACACTCCGCACCGGCGGGAAGCGTCAGGCGTGATTGGATGTTGATCCTGGTGACACCCGAGGGAACAGTTGGACCCGCGGGTACGTTGAGCAGGACACCAAGGAAGGGAAGAGGCCTCAGATGACTACTGCAGTTGCCCCTAGTTCGCCACTGACAGCTGTGGACCGTTGCGACCGTTGCGGTGCCCAGGCCTACCTCCGCGTCGAGCTCTCCGGCGGCGGTGAGCTCCTGTTCTGCGCGCACCACGCGCGTGAGCACGGCGACCGGCTCCGCGAGATCGCGGTGACCGTCCACGACGAGACCGGCAAGCTGGTCGACGCACCGAGCGAACGCTGACGCGTCGCACCACCCAGACGTTCCGCAAGCCCCGGGCCTGGCCCGGGGCTTGCGGCGTCTCCGGGGCCGTGTGTCGGGCGCGTGTCGCCCCGGTCACGACGGCGTGACACGCTGACGCCATGGCAGCGACCGACCTCCTCGTAGGCCTGGCCGTGCTCGTCGGCCTGGTCGGGATCGTCGTGCCCGGTGCTGCCCGGCTCGATCCTGATCCTGGGCGCGGTGCTGGTCTGGGCGCTCGCCGCGGGCGACCCCGTCGGCTGGGTGGTGTTCGCCGTCGCCGCCACGTTCCTCGTGCTCGGCAGCATCGTGAAGTACGCCGTGCCGGGCCGGGGTCTCAAGGCCGCCGGCGTCCCCGGTCGCACGCTGGTGGCCGGCGGGCTGCTCGGCATCGTCGGGTTCTTCGTCGTCCCGGTCGTCGGCCTGATCCTCGGCTTCGTGCTCGGCGTCTACCTCTCGGAGCTCCAGCGGGTCGGCGCCACCCAGGCCTGGCCCTCCACGCGCGCGGCTCTCATGGCCGCCGGACTGTCCCTGATGATCGAGCTCGGGGCCGGCCTGCTCGCGGCCGTCACGTGGCTCGTCGGGGCGATCGTCGTCTGAGATGGCGATCGTCCTCGCGCTCGTCTCCGCGGTGGCCTACGGCCTCTCCGACTTCCTCGGCGGTCTCGTGTCGCGCCGTACGTCCGCCTGGTCGGTGGCCGTGGTCGGCCAGGCGTCGTCGGCGCTGTGCGTCGCCGCCGCCGCGCTGTTCGTGCCGGGCGACCCCACCCGCACCGACCTGCTCTGGGGCCTGCTGGCCGGGGTCGGCAGCGGCACCGGCGCCGGGTTCCTCTACCGGGGGTTCTCCTCGGGCCGGATGGGCGTCGTGGCCCCGGTGTCGGCCGTGGGCGCGGCCGTCGTGCCGGTGCTGGCCGGGACCCTGGGCGGCGAGCGGCTCTCGCTGCTGGTCTGGGCCGGGATCGTGGCGGCCCTGCCCGGCATCTGGCTGGTCTCGCGCACCCCGCAGGACCCGCTCGAGACCGGCGGACCGCGGGAGTCGATGGCCGCCGGGGTCCTCGACGGCGCCCTGGCCGGCGTCGGCTTCGGGCTGCTCTTCGCCGCCCTCGGCCAGGTGCCCGACGGCGCCGGCTGGTGGCCGCTGACGGCCTGCCAGGCGGTCAGCGTGCCCGCGGTCGTGCTGCTGGCCATGGCGCTGCGGGCCGACTGGGTGCCGCGCGGGCGGCCGGTGCGGCTGGCCGCGCTGTGCGGCCCGCTCGGTGCGGTGGCGACCGGGATGTTCCTGCTGGCCACGCAGACGGGCTACCTCACCGATCGCCGGGGTGCTGACGTCGCTCTACCCCGCGAGCACGGTGCTGCTCGCCGCCCTGGTGCTGCACGAGAAGGTGCACCGCGCCCAGGGCGTCGGGCTGGCGCTCTGCGGGGTCGCGATCGCCTGCGTCGCGGCGGGCTAGCGCCGCACGCGGTACTTCAGGTGCGTGACCCCGGGTGAGGCGACCACCGCGACGCGGCTCGAGGTCGAGCGGACCGACGCCGTCGAACAGCCGCTCCCCCGCCCCCAGCGTCAGCGGGCTGACGTGCAGGTGCAGCACGTCGACCAGCCCGGCCGCGAGGCACTGGTTGACGGTGCTCGCGCCACCCGCGACCGCGACCGTCCGGTCCCCCGCCGACCTCGCGCGCCCGGGCCACGGCCACCTCGACGCCCTCGGTGACGAAGTGGAACGTGGTGGCCCCCACCTCGACGCTCTCGCGCGGGTGGTGCGTGAGCACGAACACCGGGACGCCGTACGGCGGCTCCTCGCCCCACCAGCCGGTCCAGTCGAGGTCCCACTCGCCGCGGCCCCAGCCGAACATGTTGCGGCCCATCACGTAGGCGCCGACCCCGCCCTGCCACTCCTCGACGATGCGGGCGTCCTCGCCCTGGGCGTCGAAGTGCCACTCGTGCAGGCGCAGACCGCCGCGACCGATCGGGTCGTCGTGGGACTGGTCGGGACCGGCCACGTAGCCGTCCACGGACACGCTGAGGTCACACGTCACGTCGCTCATGCCAGGACAGACCGCGCAGGGTGCCGGAAATCATCGGTTGGCGCGGCGGCACGCTCGTGGAGATCCACCGCCGGCTCCGTGAGGACGGCCGCGCGATGGTGCTGCGTACGGCGCAGCCCAGCACCCTGGCGGTGCTGCGCACGAGCGGCATGGACGGCTACTTCACCGTCCGCACCGACTAGTCGAGGTAGTCGCGCAGGACCTGCGAGCGCGACGGGTGCCGCAGCTTCGACATGGTCTTGGACTCGATCTGGCGGATCCGCTCGCGCGTCACGCCGTAGACCTTGCCGATCTCGTCGAGCGTCTTCGGCTGGCCGTCGGTCAGCCCGAAGCGCATCGAGACCACGCCGGCCTCGCGCTCGGAGAGCGTGTCGAGCACGGCGTGCAGCTGCTCCTGGAGCAGCGTGAACGAGACCGCGTCGGCCGGGACGATCGCCTCGGAGTCCTCGATGAGGTCACCGAACTCGGAGTCGCCGTCCTCGCCGAGGGGCGTGTGCAGGGAGATCGGCTCGCGGCCGTACTTCTGGACCTCGATGACCTTCTCGGGGGTCATGTCGAGCTCCTTGGCGAGCTCCTCCGGGGTGGGCTCGCGGCCCAGGTCCTGGAGCATCTGGCGCTGCACGCGGGCGAGCTTGTTGATGACCTCGACCATGTGCACCGGGATGCGGATGGTGCGGGCCTGGTCGGCCATCGCGCGGGTGATCGCCTGGCGGATCCACCAGGTGGCGTAGGTCGAGAACTTGTAGCCCTTGGTGTAGTCGAACTTCTCGACCGCACGGATCAGGCCGAGGTTGCCCTCCTGGATCAGGTCCAGGAACAGCATGCCGCGACCGGTGTAGCGCTTGGCGAGCGAGACGACGAGGCGCAGGTTGGCCTCGAGCAGGTGGTTCTTGGCGCGGCGGCCGTCCTCGGCGATCCACTCGAGCTCCTCGAGGGCCTTGGCCGCGATCTTGCCGCCCTTGGCGAGCTTCTCGTCGGAGAACAGGCCGGCCTCGATCCGCTTGGCGAGCTCGACCTCCATCTCGGCGTTGAGCAGCGGGACCTTGCCGATCTGCTTGAGGTAGTCCTTGACCGGGTCGGCGGTCGCGCCGGCGACCATGACCTGCTGGACCGGCTCGTCGGACTCGTCGGCCTCGGAGACGACGAAGCCCTTCGACTCGTCCTCCTCCTCCTTGAGCGTGGGGTCGGTCGCGACGTCCTTCTCGAACACCTCGTCCGGGACGTCCGGGAGGACCTTCTTGCCGTCCGCACCGACGACCAGGCCGGCGCCGCCGGCGGTCGCCTCTGCGGTCGTGGCAGCGGTCTTCGCGGTGCTCTTCTTGGCCGCGGCCTTGCGCGCGGGGGCCTTCTTGGCGGGCGCTTCCGCGGCGGCCTCGGGCTCGGCCTGCTTCGCGGCCGGCGCGGCCTTCTTGGCGGGCGCCTTCTTGGCGGTCGCCTTCACGGTGGTGCGCGCGCTCGACGCGGCGGCGGCGACCCGCTTGGGCGACTTGGCGTCCTCGGCAGAGACCACGACGGAAACCCCTTCCTCGCTCAGGAACCTGAGCACGGCCTTGAGGTGCTGCGGAGAGGTGGCGGCGGCCGCGGTGGCGGTGCGCAGCGCGTCGGCGGTGACGGTTCCGGTCTGCCGGCCCTGGTCGACCAGGGCGACGATGTCAGGGTGGGACAGGACGTCAGCGGGGACCTTGCGGGACGTGCTCGCAGACACGAACTACCTCTCGTACAACGGTTGGTGGGCGCGGCAAGGCCCGTTCACGTCAAGAGCCGCATCCCTATTGTGACACGCTCCTGGGTCATTCCAAGTCGGACCCCGTCGGATGAGCGTGCCGCGCGGCTCAGCCCGCGGCGGCCTTCTTCTTCTCCTTCTTGAACGCGCGCACCTTGTCCAGGGAGGTCTGGTCCACGACGTCCGCGACCGAGCGGTGCGACCCCGGTTCGGCGTAGTCGCCGGCCGCCGCCTCCCAGCCCGGGGGCCGCACGTCGAGCTGCTTGGCCAGCAGCGCGGTGAAGATCTGGGCCTTCTGCTTGCCGAAGCCGGGGAGCGCCTGCAGGCGGCGGAGCACCTCGCGCCCGGTGTCGGCCTCGGTCCAGAGCCGGTCGGCCTGCCCGTCGTACTCGTCGGACACGATGGTGGCCAGGGTCTGGATGCGGGCGGCCATCGACCCGGGGAACCGGTGCACGGCGGGCGGCACGGCGCACATCGCCGCGAACTCCTCGGGGTCGGCGGCCGCGATCGCCGCCGGGTCGAGCGTGCCCGAAGCGCTCCAGCACCTTGGCGGGGCCGGCGAACGCCCGCTCCATCGGGAACTGCTGGTCCAGCAGCATCCCCATGAGGAGCGCGAACGGGTTCTCCGTCAGCACCTGGTCGGCCTGCGGGTCCTGGGCGATCTGGAGGGCCATCCGGCGCTCAGTCCTCGTCGGCCTTGACGGCCAGGACCGGGCACGGGGCGTCGAGCAGCACGCGCTGGGCGTTGCTGCCGAGGATCAGCTTGCCGACCGGGGAACGGCGGCGCAGCCCGATCACGATGAACTCGGCGGAGACCTCGTTGGCCACGTTGACCAGGTCGTCGGCCGGGTCCATGCCGCGGACGAGCTGGCGCACCTCGTGCTCGACGCCGGCGTCGCGGAGCTCGCGCTGGACCTCTTCCAGCTGCTCCTCGGAGTCGATGGCGTCCTCGCGGTCGAACTCCCGCCCACCGCGGTGCGAGTTGACGACGACCAGCTTGGAGCCCCGCAGGCGGGCCTCCTCGGCCGCGCGGCGCAGGGCGGCTCGGCCCTCGGGCTTGGGCACGTAGCCCACCACGATGGTCCCCATGGACCGTCCTCCTGGTTCGTCGGCGACACGACCCGCGAGACGCAGGTCACGGTGACGCTATCGCAGGGCGGCCCTGTGGACGAGCGAGCGCGGGCGCGACGCACCGCGGGCATGCTGAGGACCATGCCCGAGACCCGTTCCCCCGGCCCCGACCGGCGGCTCCTGCTGCGCCAGGAGGTGGGCCGGTTCCGGGCCCGGGAGAGCCGCCGGGTCTTCGACGTGTCGGTGCACGTCGGCGTGCTCGGGGGGCCGCGGGACTCGTTCGTCGTCCGCGCCCAGGACCTCCCCGCCGTGGACGCCGCCCTGCGCACCGACGTGGTCGCCGCGCTCGTCGAGGACTCCCCCGCCTCCTGGCGTACGGCGTGGCTGGTCCGGCCCGGCACCCCGGAGCCGCACGACCTGGACCTGCAGTGGCTCGCGGCGGCGTCGACGGCCTTCGGCATGCACGACCGCACCCTGGACGGGTTCTTCGTGCTCACCCGCGCCGGGTGGCGCGACGTGCTGACCGACGAGGCGCGGGTCTGGAAGCGGCTGCGGCTCTAGGGGGTGTCTACCAAAGATGTCGCGACAGCGGGCGTGGCATCCGCGCCCGATCCGGCAAGGCGGAGGTGCGAGAGCGCAGCGTGCTGCGCCGAGTGCCGACAACGCAGCCGGTCGGGATGCGGGGACACGGACGCCGCGGCAGGTTTGGGAGACACGCCCTTGGCGCTACTCCCAGGTGTGCACGGGGTCGTTGGTGTGCATGTGCTCGCGGTACTCGTTGAGCGTGGAGCGCAGCGCCCCGAGCCGGTCGCCGTCGTTCTCGGAGAGCCGCGTCGCGAACCGGCCGGCGAACCAGGAGGCGCCGTTCTGCCCGACGATGCACCGCTGCTCGATGATCCCGAGCAGCCGGTCGCTCTCCTCCGCGACCACGCCCCACGAGTCGAGCCCGGCGCGGGCCATCGGCAGCAGGCGCCGCACGACGAGCTCGGTGGCCGGCACCTGGCCGAGGCCCGGCCAGTAGACCTTGGCCTCGATGCCCTGCTCGGCCGCGACGTGGAAGTTCTCCTCGGCGGCGCTGAACGACATCTGCGACCACAGCGGCCGCTCGTGCTCGGCCAGCGCCCGCACCAGCCCGAAGTAGAACGCCGCGTTGGCCATCGTGTCCGCGACCGTCGGCCCGGCCGGCAGCACGCGGTTCTCCACCCGCAGGTGCGGCGTGCCGTCGACGACGTCGTAGACCGGCCGGTTCCAGCGGTAGATCGTGCCGTTGTGCAGCCGCAGCTCGGCCAGCGACGGGGTGCGGCCCGACTCGAGCTCGTCGAGCGGGTCCTCGTCGTCGATGACCGGGAGCAGGGCCGGGAAGTAGCGGACGTTCTCCTCGAACAGGTCGAAGATCGAGTTGATCCAGCGCTCGCCGAACCAGACGCGCGGCCGGACCCCCTGGGCCTTGAGCTCCTCGCTGCGGGTGTCGGTGGCCTGCTCGAACAGCGGCACCCGCGTCTCGCGCCACAGCTCGCGGCCGAGCAGGAACGGGGAGTTCGCGCCGAGGGCGAGCTGGACGCCGGCGACGGCCTGGGAGGCGTTCCAGTAGGCCGGGAAGTCCTCCGGGCTGATCTGGATGTGCAGCTGGGTGCTGGTGCACGCCGCCTCGGGCACGATCGAGTCCGAGGTGGTGCGCAGCCGCTCCGGGCCGCCGATGTCGATGACGATGTCCTCGCCGCGGGCGGCGAGGATCTGGTCGCTCAGCAGCCGGTAGCGCGGGTTCGGGGTCAGCGAGTCGAGGCTCATGTGCCCGGCCGACAGGGTGGGCAGGATGCCGATCATCACCATGTGCGCGCCGACCTTGGCCGCCTTGGACTCGGCGTCGTTGAGGCTGGCCCGCACGCCGTCCTCGAACTCGCTGAAGCCGCGGTCCCTGAGCTGCTTGGGCGGCACGTTGATCTCGAGGTTGAACTGGCCCAGCTCGGTCTGGAAGTCCGGGTCGGCGATCGCCTCGAGCGCCTCGGCGCTCTTCAGGGCGGGGTCACCGAGGTCGTCGACGAGGTTGAGCTCGATCTCCAGCCCGGTCATCGGGCGCGTCCGCGTCGAACCGGGACTCGCGCAGCATCCGGGCGAACACGTCGAGGCACCTGCGCACCTTCTCCCGGTAGCGCGTCCGGTCCTCGCGGGTGAACTCCTGCTGTGCCACCTCTTCGCCCATGGCCGAGACTCTAGGCGGTGTCCCAGCCCGCGAACAGCGTGACGGCGTCCGGTGAGAGCGGTTGCCACACCGACGGCGGGACCGCACCGGACAACGCGTGACAGATCAGGCTCGCCAGGCCGTAGTCCGGCTGGGCCTCCTGGGCCAGGTCGACCGCGCACCAGGCGAGCGCTCCGTTGCCGTTGAGCCAGGCCGCGAAGGCGAGCAGGGCGGCCGGGGCGGCCCGCAGGTCCGGCGGCGTGCGGCGCACCACGTCGCGCCAGAGGTCGACGTGCCGGGAGGCGTTGGCGTGGTCCATCTCGGCCCAGGCCACGTCGCGCACCTCGACCGAGAGCGCGAACAGCACGACCAGGCGGGCCACGTCGGCCGCCTCCAGGGTCGGCGAGCCGCCGTCCAGGAGGCCCCGGACCCGCGACCGCACCCACCGTCCCTCGGCGACCAGGTCCCGGCGCGCGTCGTCGGGACCGCTCGCGCGCACGGCACCGAGACGGCGACCACGTCGTCGACGCAGGCCCCGACCCGGTCCACCTCGGCCGGGTCGCCCACGAGCGTGTCGGCCAGCTCGCGGCGGCTGGCCAGCACCACGGTCCCGTCCACGACCGCCTGCGCCATCAGCGGGTGGCACGACAGGTCGTACGGCGTGCCGGGACCGCCGCCACCGGAGCCGAGCACCCACCAGCGCTCGCCGTCCGCCCGCACGCGCGCAGGCGACGTAGACCCCGTCCTCCTCGAGCCGGCCGGCCAGCTCGTCGACCAGCTCCTCGGCCAACGCCTCGTCGTCGGAGTAGACGAGGACCGCGACGCCGCGCACCCCGCTCCGGACGCACACCCGGGCGAGGTAGGCGCAGAGCTCCTCGACGCCCACGGGGTCCGTCGGCAGGTCCACCCGGGCGTGGAACGGCTGGCGGGCGTCGCCGACGGTGATCGAGCACGACGGAGTCCTCGGGGTGGAAGCCGAGGAAGCCGGGGACGAGGGCGAGGAGGTCGGCCGGGCCGGTGGCGCGGACCGTGGGCAGGTCGGTCATGGCCACGACCCTCGCCGCCCGGACACCCCGGTCGGCCAGACCCGTTCCGCGGGTCGGTGGACGACGCGGGCGACGCGCGCGGCTGGGGACGGGAACTGGCGTGGGGTGCCTGCGGGCATCATGGGGCCGTGCGCTCCGAACCGACGATCCTCCACGTCGACCTGGACGCGTTCTTCGCCGCCGTGGAGCAGCGCGACAAGCCGTCGCTGCGCGGCAAGCCGGTCGTCGTGGGCGGGGTCGGCGGCCGCGGCGTGGTGGCGACGGCGTCCTACGAGGCGCGCGCCTTCGGGGTGCGCTCGGCGATGTCGACCCGCGAGGCGCGCGCACGCTGCCCCCACGCGGCGTACCTCACCGGACGCTTCGACGCCTACCGCGCGTCCAGCCGGGCGGTGATGACGCTGCTGCGCGAGCTGTCCCCGCTGGTCGAGCCGCTGTCGCTCGACGAGGCGTTCGTCGACCTGGCGGCCGCGGACGTCGACGACCTGTCGGTCGCGGGCGTCACCGCCGTCGCGCGAGAAGCTCAAGGCCGACGTCGCCGAGGTGACCGGCGGCCTGTGCGGGTCCGTCGGCGTCGCCACCTCCAAGCTGGTGGCCAAGATCGCCAGCGACCTGGACAAGCCCGACGGTCTCGTGGTCGTGCCGCCGGGCACCGAGCAGGACCTGCTCCGGCCGATGAAGGTGGCGGTGATCCCCGGGGTCGGCCCGGCCACCGCCGAACGGCTGCGACGCGTCGGGGTGCACACCGTCCGCGAGCTGGAGAACGTCGACGAGGACGAGCTGGTCCGCATCGTCGGGCAGGCGCACGGCACGTCGCTCTACCGCCTGTGCCGCGCCGACGACGACCGTCCGGTGGTCGCCGAGCGGGAGGCCAAGTCGGTCAGCGTGGAGGGCACCTACGACACCGACCTGGTCGACCGGCGGCTGATGGAGGGGCTCGTCGACCGGCAGGCCGGCCAGGTGGCCGAGCGCCTCCGGGCGGCCCGGATCTCCGGACGGACCGTGACCGTCAAGATCCGGCTGCACGACTTCACCACCCACACGCGCTCGTCCACGCTGCCCGCCCCCACCGACGACACCCGCGTGGTGGCCCGGCTGGCGCGCGCGCTGCTCGGCGAGGTCGACACCTCGGGCGGGGTGCGGCTGCTCGGCGTGGGGGTCAGCGGGCTGGCGGACTGGATCCAGGAGGACCTGTTCGCCGACTACGAGGACACCGAGGCCGAGGCGGTCGAGCCGCTGCCCACCGAGGCGCTGGCGGCGATGACCCGGTCGCGGGCCTGGGCACCGGGCATCGACGTGGTGCACGCCCGGCACGGCCCGGGCTGGGTGTGGGGCTCGGGCTGGGCCGGGTGACGGTGCGCTTCGAGACGGCCGAGACGCCGCCCGGGCCGGTGCGGACGTTCCGGATGGACGACCCCGAGCTGGAGCCGGCCCCGCGCGAGGTCGACGCCCGGAGGTCGCCGAGGACACCGCGGTCACGGACGGCTGAACCGGACCCGCTCCCCCGGCCGCAGCTGGGCGCACTGCCACAGGTCGTCCGGGTCCACCACCGCGATGACCGGGTAGCCGCCGGTCGTCGGGTGGTCGTTCAGGAACACCAGCGGCTGGCCCGGACGGCGGCACCTGCACCGCGCCGAGCACGAGCCCCTCGCTGGGCAGCTCGCCCGCGCGACTCCGGGTCAGCGCCGCGACCCTCGAGCCGCAGGCCCACCCGGTTCGAGTCCCCCGACACGGCGTACGACGTCCCGGTCAGCGTCGTGAGGGCGGTCGCGTCGAACCAGTCGTCGCGCGGCCCGGGACGCAGCCGCAGCACCGCGGGTCGCGGGAAGGGCCGCGGCCGACCCGACGTCGACGCCCGCGGCGGTGCCGACCGGGTCGCCCGACCGGCAGCACGTCCCCGTCGCGCAGCACGCGGAGGACCGACGTGCGCCAGGGTGTCGGTGGAGCGGGAGCCGAGCACCGGCTCGACGGCGATGCCGCCGGCCACCGCGACGTAGGACCGGACGCCCCGCGTCGCCGCGCCGACCCGCAGCGTCGCGCCCGGCCGGCACCCGCACCGGCTCCGCGTAGCCGACCGCGCGTCCGCGCGACCGTCACGCCGGCACTCGGCCCCGGTGACCGCGACGGTGACGGCGTGCGACGGGGTGAGCGCGATGCCGCCGAGCGTGGTCTCGAGCACCGCGGCCGCAGTCGTCGTTGCCGACCAGCCGGTTGGCGAGGTCGGCCGCGGGCCGGTCCAGCGCGCCGGAGCGGGGCACGCCGAGGTGCGCCCAGCCCGGGTCGGCCGCGGTCCTGCACGGTGCTGAGCGGTCCGGCCGCGGTCACGGTGAGCGATCACGGGTGCTCATGTCGACCACGAACCGCACGCGGGTGCCGGGGACCAGGGTGGCCGGCGGGTCCCGGTCGGGCTCCCACAGCCGCAGGTCGGTGCGGCCGACCAGCCGCCAGCCGCCGGGGGAGGCGGAGGGGTACACCCCGGTGAACGGCCCGGCCAGGCCCACCGACCCGGCCGGCACCCGGGCCCGCGGCGAGTCGAGCCGCGGCACGGCCAGCCGGTCGGGCAGGCCGGTGCAGTAGGGGAAGCCCGGCGCGAAGCCGCAGAAGGCGACCACGAACTCGGTGCCGGTGTGGGTGGCGACCACCTCGTCGCGGCTCATGTCCCAGAGCCGGGCCACGTCGTCGAGGTCGTCACCGTCGTAGGTCGTCGGCACCTCGACGAGGTCGCCGGTGGTGCCGGCGGAGCCGGACAGGTCCCACGTCGGCAGGTCGCGCACCAGGGCCTCGACGTCGCGCACCCCGTCGAACAGCACGGTCCTCGCGGCCGGGACGACGTCGGCGGCGACGACCTCGCGACGGCGGGACTCCTCGTAGACCGCGAAGCGCGGTCGCGGCGTCCGGCACCGAGACGAGGACGTGGTCGCGACCGAAGCGGCGGATGTCCATGCGACCAGTTAGCCACACCGTGGCCCCGCTTCGAGGGTGACAGGTGTGGGGCCCGCCGGAAGTATGAGTTCCAGGGGCCCCACGGTTCGACCGAAGCACGGTGACGTCTCCGATCGACCAGTCGGCTCCTCCGATCCCGCCAGCCTCGTCACCCGGCTGTCGCAGCAGGTTGCCCCGCTGTGCGGATCTTCGTCTCCGACCGATCCCGCCTTCCCTTGCGGGAGGGCGTGAGAGATTTCTACGCCCCGGGACGAGGTGCGCACAACCCTTTGCAGCAAAGGGATCCGAGGTTTTTCCGCCGTCGGCGTGTCGTCCACAGAACCGCCCTCGACGTCCACAGCTCGGCCGGATTCTCCACAGGAGAGCGCCGTCACCTGTGGACGGCGCGTACGTCGATGCCGTCGGCCTCGAGCGCCGCGCGGACCGCCCGGGCCGGTCGCCACCGCCCCCGGACTGTCCCCGTGCACGCACACCGAGTCGACGTCGCCGGACCGGGCCATCGCCACGGCCCGCCGGGCGACCTCGTCCGGGTCGCCGACCAGCGCGCCCTCCTGGTCGCGCGGCAGCAGCCGCCCGGTCCAGCCGCCGCCGGTGTAGCCGCGGTCCGGGAACCCCTCGCGCCGTACCTCCCGGCCGGCCGCCGCCGCGAGGTCGGAGGAGCACCGAGCCGGGCAGGCCGAGCACGGGCAGGTCGCCGGAGCCGTCGAGCGACCGCGCGGGCCTGCTCCTCGTCGTCGACGACCCGGTTGTAGAGCGCGCCGTGCGGCTTCACGTAGGTGACCGCGCAGCCCGGCGTGCCGGGCGATCCGCTCGAGCAGGAACACCTGGTCGGCGACCTGGTCGCGCAGCACGTCGTAGGCCACGTCGAGCCGGGCCCGCCCGAAGCTCGCGCGGTCGTCGTAGGACACCTGCGCCCCGACCGCCACCCCGCGCCGGGCCGCCTCCTCGCACACCGCGGTCATCGTCGCGACGTCGCCGGCGTGCGAGCCGCAGGCCACGTTGGCGCTCGTCACGACGGCGAGCAGGCCGGGGTCGTCGGTCACGCCTTCGCCGAGGTCGGCGTTCAGGTCGATCAGCGCCATCGGGCTCGCTCCATGCCGTCCCAACGTAGGCTCCGCACATGCCCGAACAGCACCCCCCGCAGGCCCGGCGCGTCCCGACCGAGCGCACCCACCACGGCGACACGGTCGTGGACGACTACGAGTGGCTGCGGGACAAGGAGGCGCCCGAGACGATCGGCCTACCTCGAGGCCGAGAACGCCTGGGCGGACCATCGCACCGAGCACCTGGCCGGGCTGCGCGAGGCGATCTTCGAGGAGATCCGCGGTCGCACCCGGGAGACCGACCTGTCGGTGCCCTACCGGATGGGCGACTGGTGGTACTACGGCCGCTCCCACGAGGACAAGCAGTACGGCGCGAGCTGCCGGTGCCCCGTCGCGGGCCCCGACGACTGGACGCCCCCGAAGCTCGAGGTGGACGTCGAGATCCCCGGCGAGCAGGTGCTGGTCGACGCCGACGAGCTCGCCGCAGGGCCACGACTTCTTCTCGCTCGGCGGGGTCTCCGTGAGCCCCGACGGGCACCTGCTGGCGTTCAGCACCGACATCGTCGGCGACGAGCGCTACCATGCTCCGGGTCAAGGACCTCCGCACCGGCGAGCTGCTGCCCGACGAGGTGCCGAACACCCTCGGCGGCGCGACCTGGGACCGTCCTGCGGCACCACGCTGTTCTACTCGACGGTCGACGACGCCTGGCGCCCGGACAAGCTCTGGCGGCACGTCCTCGGCACGCCCGTCGCCGACGACGTCCTGGTCCACCACGAGACCGACGAGAAGTACTGGACCGGCATCGGCCGCACCCGCAGCGACCGCTTCCTGGTCCGTGCCTCGGGCTCGAAGACCACCACGGAGTACGCCGTCCTCGAGGCCGACGACCCCACCGGCGAGTTCCGCGTCGTGGCACCGCGCCGGCAGGGCGTGGAGTACTCCGTCGAGCACGCCGTGCTCAAGGGCGAGGACTGCCTGCTGGTGCCTGCACAACGACGGCGCCGAGAACTACACGCTCGCGGTGGCCCCGGTCGACGCCACCTCGCACGAGCAGACTGGCGGCCGCTGCTGCCCTACGACCCCGCCGTCCGGCTCGAGGACGTCGACGCGTTCGCGACCCACCTGGTCGTCAGCCAGCGCAGCGAGGGACTGACCCAGCTGCGGGTCGATGCCTGCTCGACGACACCACCGAGGACGGTCTCGGCGAGGACTTCCTGGTCGAGTTCGACGAGGAGGTGCACACCGTCGGGGCGAGCGGCAACCCGGAGTTCGCCCAGCCGACGATCCGGCTCGGCTACACGACGATGACCGACCCGGCCTCGGTCTACGACTTCGACCTCGGCACCCGCGAGCTCACCCTGCTCAAGCAGTCCGAGGTGCTGGGCGACTTCGACCCGACGCGCTACGAGCAGTCCCGGGTCTGGGCGACCGCGCCGGACGGCACGCAGGTGCCGATCTCGGTCGTCGCTGCCCGCCGGCGCCCCGCGCGACGGCTCGGTGCCGATGGTGCTCTACGGCTACGGCTCCTACGAGATCGTCCATGGACCCCTGGTTCTCGATCGCCCGGCTCTCCCTGCTCGACCGCGGCATCGGGTTCGCGATCGCGCACGTGCGCGGCGGCGGCGAGATGGGCCGCCGGTGGTACGACGAGGGCAAGCTGCTGCACAAGACGAACACCTTCACCGACTTCGTCGCCTGCGCCCGGCACCTGGTCGCGGAGGGCTGGACGTCGGCGGACCGGCTCGCGGCCGAGGGCGGCAGCGCCGGCGGCCTGCTGATGGGCGTCGTCGCCAACACCGACCCGGACGCGTTCACCGCGATCGTCGCCCAGGTCCCGTTCGTCGACCCGCTCACCTCGATCCTCGACCCGTCGCTGCCGCTGACCGTGGTCGAGTGGGAGGAGTGGGGCAACCCGCTCGACGACCCCGAGGTCTACGCCTACATGAAGGGCTACTCGCCCTACGAGAACGTCACCGACCAGGCCTACCCGGCGATCCTGGCCGAGACCTCGATCAACGACACCCGGGTGCTCTACGTCGAGCCGGCGAAGTGGGTCGCGCGGCTGCGGGCGACGGTCTCGGACGACCTCCGGCGGCAGCGACGACGTCCTGCTCAAGACCAAGATGTCGGCCGGGCACGGCGGGGTGAGCGGCCGCCACAACGCCTGGCGGGAGCTCGCGTTCTCCCGGGCCTGGCTCGTCGACCGGCTCACCGGGGACGTCCACACCCTGAGAAGTCCCTGAGTTCTCGCCCTTGCCGCGCAACTTCGTCGTCCCGCCGTACGTCGGAACAGACGAAGGACAACCCGGCAACGGTGAACGACTGGTGAACTCGGGAATCTCGAACACCCGTTCGTCGTTGTGGAGATTACAAGGTCTACCGATGGGTATCCCTTGGCCCCATAGGAAGGGACGGCACGCACCATGGCAACTCGCACCGCCCTCGCGCGTGAGATCGAGGGACGCGACAGCGTCGGCATGTACCTCGACGAGATCGCGCGCACCCCGCTGCTCGACGCGATCACCGAGGTCGAGCTCTCCAAGACCATCGAGGCCGGCCTGCTGGCCGAGCACCTGCTGGCCGAGGGCCGCGTCGGCCGCAAGAAGGGCGGCGCCCCGAAGTACGCCAACGAGGACGAGCTGGTCTGGCTCGCCGCGGAGGGCCAGCGCGCCATCCAGCGGTTCATCGAGGCCAACCTCCGGCTGGTCGTGTCGATCGCCCGCAAGTACGGCCGCTCGCAGATGCCGATGCTGGACCTGGTCCAGGAGGGCAACACCGGCCTGATCCGCGCGGTCGAGAAGTTCGACTACGCCAAGGGCTACAAGTTCTCCACCTACGCCACCTGGTGGGTCCGCCAGGCCATCACGCGCGGCATCGCGCAGCAGGCCCGGGTGGTCCGGCTGCCGGTCCACGTGGTCGAGGAGCTCAACCAGGTCGGCGCCGCGCGCCGCACCCTGGAGCGGCAGCTCGGCCGCGACCCGGAGCCCGAGGAGATCGCCGCCGAGCTCGACATGAACCTCGAGCGGGTCCTCGACCTGATGTCGTGGGGCCGCGAGCACGTCAGCCTCGACACCCCGGTCGACGAGGACGGCGACACCTCGCTGGGCGACCTGATCGCCCAGGAGACCGCGCCCGGCCCGGACAGCACGTTCCTCGACGTCGAGTCGCGGGACCGGCTGGGCCACCTCGTGGAGCTGCTCGACGAGCGGGCCGCCGACATCATCCGCTCGCGCTACGGGCTCGTCGACGGACGCCAGCACAAGCTGGCCGACATCGGCGCCAAGCACGGCATCTCCGCCGAGCGGGTCCGCCAGCTCGAGCGGGAGGCCCTGCAGAAGCTCCGCACCCTGGCCGACCCCGACCTGGCCGCGTAGACCGCTCGACGGACCCGACCGCCGCGCTGGGCGGGTCGGCCGCCTGAGGTAGGCCGGTTCAGCCTCCGGTCGGGCCCGTCGAGACCAGCTGCTCGAAGACCTCCGTGACACGCTCACGGAGGTCTTCGCGCGTCCCGGTGTTGTCCACCACGTGCGTCGCGGCCGCCAGCCGCTCCTCCCGGGTGGCCTGCGCGGCGATCCGGGCCCGGACGTCCTCCTCGCGTCATCCCCCGCTCGGACGACCATCCGGCTCACCTGCGTCTCGACGGGTACGTCGACCACGACGACCGCGTCGAACGAGCCGGCCTGACCGGTCTCGACCAGCAGCGGGATGTCGTGCACGACGACGGCGCCCGGGCCGGCCGCGGCCTCGATCTCGGCACCCCGGGCGCGGATCAGCGGGTGCAGGATGCCCTCGAGGCGGCGGCGCGCGTCGGCGTCCCCGAAGACGACCCGGCCCAGCGCGGGACGGTCGAGCGTGCCGTCGTCGGCGAGCACGTCGTCGCCGAAGGCGTCCACGACGGCGGCCAGACCCGGCGTACCCGGCTCGACGACCTCGCGGGCCAGCAGGTCGGCGTCGACCACCACCGCACCGAGCTCGGTCAGGACCTTCGCGACGGTGCTCTTGCCCGACGCCACTCCCCCGGTCAGTCCCACGCGCATGGCGGCAAGGTATCCCAGTCCTGCTCAGCGGACCGGGACCCCGTCCACCCAGGTCTCCCGGACGGTGAGGTCGTCCTCGAGCACGACCAGGTCGGCCGCGCACACCGGGCCGGAGGACCCCGAGGTCCGTGCGGCCCGAGCAGCGCCGCCGGGCGGCTCGTCACGGAGGCCAGCACCTCGGCCGGGTCGAAGCCGAGGGCGCACGCGTTGCGGACGGCGGCGTCGAGGGTCAGGGCGCTGCCGGCGAGGTCGCCACGGTCGTTGCGGACCGCCCCCGCGCGCACCTCGACGGGCATCCCAGCGAGGACGTAGGTGCCGTCCTCGCGGGCCGAGGCAGCGGTGGCGTCGGTGACCAGCACGACGCGACCGCGGGCCGCCGCCCAGACCAGCCGGACCACGTCGTCGGCGAGGTGGTGGCCGTCGACGACCAGCTGCACGGTGACGCCGTCGCGGACCAGCGCCGCACCCGGCAGCCCGGGCGCCCGGTGCCGCAGCGGGCTCATCGCGTTGAACAGGTGGGTGACGGAGCGAGCCCCGGCGTCGAAGCCGGCGTGCGCCTGCTCGGCGGTCGCGTCGGAGTGACCGAGCGAGACCAGCACCCCGTCGGCGGCCAGCCCGCGGACCAGGTCGAGGGCGCCCGGGCAGCTCCGGCGCCAGGGTCGACCGCGACGACCGGGGCGAGCGCCCGCCACCGGCGCAGGACCTCGGTGTCCGGGTCGCGCCGGTGCTCGGCCGGGTGGGTGCCGAGCCGCTCCGGGCTGAGGAACGGCCCCTCCAGGTGTACGCCGAGGGCGCGGGCCGACGCCGGGGACCCGCGGACCCTCGACCGCCTCGCGCAGCACCCCGAGCGCGTGCTCGGTCCGGGCGACTGCGGCGGTGACCAGGGTCGGCAGCCACGCGGTCACGCCGTGCTCCGGGAGCGCCCGGGCGATCTCGCGGAGACCGTCGGCGTCGGCGGCCAGCACGTCGACCCCGGCGAACCCGTTGACCTGGAGGTCGACGAACCCGGGCGCCGCGATCCGTCCGCCCGGCGGCCGGCGGCAGACCGACCCGCGCTGACGACGCCGTCGGCCACCTCGACGTCACCGGCCAGCAGCCGCCCGTCGACGAGGGCGGACGCGACGCCGAGCAGTCGGGTGGTCATGGCGCCTCAGGGACGGCGGCCGAGCATCACGACCTGGCCGCCGTAGTCGCGGGCGGCCACCTCGACGAACCCGGCCTCCTCGAACAACCGGGTGGCCTCCGCGACGCTGATCGGGCCGCCGCCGGTCAGGTGGGCGCCGTGCGCGTGCACGGCCTTCTGGAAGTCGCCGGCGTCGGCCGGCGAGGCCATCACCGGCGACACCACCCAGCGGTCGGGGCGCAGCGAGCGGAAGACCGCGCTCAGACCCTGCTCGAGGTCCCGGCGCGGGATGAACGCCTGCGGGAGCCAGGCCAGGTCGAAGGCCGCCACGTCGAAGAGGTCCGCGACCGACTGCAGCCGCAGCTCGACCCGGTCGGCGACGCCGGCGGCCTGGAGGTCGTCCCGGGCCAGGGCGAGCACCGGGGCGAGCACGTCGAGGCCGACGGCCGTCACGCCGGGGAACATCTCGCAGATCCGGCCGGCCACCGCGCCGATCCCGACCCCGACGTCGAGGAAGCGGGCCGTGCCGTCGAGGAACGCCTCGTAGGCGGCCGGCATGTAGGGCAGCATGCCCTCGCCGACGGCCGCCGCGGAGCTCGCGCTCGACCGGCCCTGCGCGACCACGATGTCCAGGTCGTCGGCGGTCCAGCCGGCGGTGCCGCCCTCGGCGTGCCGGAGCGCCTGGCGCAGGTAGGACAGCAGGCCGCCGGCGAGCGAGACGGGGTCGAAGTACCACGGGTGCGACTCGACCGGCTCGAGGCTCTCGTCGTCCTTGCGACGGAGCACGCGGGCGGCGACCGAGGCAGCTCGGCGTCGTGGAGGTCGAGCTCGTCCTCGAGCGGCTTGCCGGCCAGCATCGCGGGCCCAGCCGCCCTGGCTGGCGCAGCCGGGCGATGGCGCTGACGACCATCGGGTGCTCGCTCGACTCGATCATCGGGAACTCTGCCATCGGTCCCTGCTTCCCTGAGCCCACCCGCCCTGTGCGGCTTGTGCCCCGTCCGGACCATTCCCAAGCCTGTCGGCCGGTTTCGGCGGCTCAGCCGGCCCGCTGGTCCTCGAGGGAGCCGACGAGCTGAAGGCCCGGCGGTACTGCTGCGGGCTCACCGCCCGGACCTTCGTGAAGTGGTGGCGGAGCATCGCCGCCGTGCCGAAGCCGACCTCGCCGGCGATCCAGTCGACCGACCGGTCGGTGGTCTCGAGCAGCTCCTCGGCGCGGAGCACCCGCTGGCTGGTGATCCAGGCGTGCGGGGTGGTGCCGGTCTCGGCGCGGAACCGTCGGGCGAACGTGCGCGGCGACATGCTGGCGGCGCGGGCGAGCGTCTCGACCGTGTGCTGCTCGCCCAGGCGGGTGGTGATCGACAGCAGCAGGGGGCCGAGGGTCTCGCACGTCGCAGTCCGGCACCGGGGTGCGGATGAACTGCGCCTGGCCGCCGTCGCGCTGCGGGGGCACGACCATCCGCCGGGCCACCGTGCTCGCCGCCGCGGAGCCGAACTCCTGGCGCCACAGGTGCAGGCAGGCGTCGATGCCGGCGGCGGTGCCGGCGCTGGTCAGCACCCGGTCGTCGTCGACGTAGAGCACCTCGGGCACCACCCGGGCGCAGCGGGAACCGCGCGGCCAGGGCGTCGGTGTGCCGCCAGTGCGTGGTGCAGGAGCGGCCGTCGAGCAGGCCGGCCCGGCCCAGCACGAAGGCGCCGGTGCACAGCGACATGATCCGGGCGCCGCGCTCGTAGCCCGCCTGGAGCGTGTCGAGCACGCAGTCCGGGCACGTCGCCGCCACCACCCGGCGGGTACGGCGATCAGGTCGGCCTCGTCGGCCCGGCCCAGGTCGTGCTGGACGGTGATGCCGAAGCCGGCGTCGGTCGTCACCGGGCGGCCGCCGGGGGCGCAGACCGCGAAGTCGAGCACCGGGAGGCCCTCGTCGGAGCGGTCGCTGCCCCAGGCCTCGTGGAGCACGCCGAGCTCGAAGGGGGCGACGCCGTCGAAGGCCAGCACGGCCACGTTGGTCAGCATCCCGCCAGCATGCCACAACTTTGGCAGGAAATCGATGGAGACTGTCTTTCCTGCCACTCGTGGCAGGATGTGGAGCAGAGCATGATTACTGCCATGAGCCGGTGACCACACCGACCGGAACACCTCCGAGAGGAACCCGCCATGAACCTGTTCGTCCTCCTCCTCGTCACCGTCGCCGCTGCCGTCCTGGTGGCCTACGTCGCCGTCTACCTGACCCGCGTGGTCCGCGACGACGGGGCGCACGCCCCCCGCCGCACGCCGCCGCCCAGCCACCACACCGACGCGTTCGACCCGCGGTCCCGCCTCGCCTGAGCCGGCACTCCCCCGGTCACTTCTCGGGACACGCAGAAGGGCCCGGTCACCATCCCTGGTGACCGGGCCCTTCCGGTCGTTCTGCTAGCGGGGGTCAGCCGATCAGGCCTGACCACCGGTGAGCTTCTCGCGGAGCGCCTGCAGGGCCTCGTCGGACGCGAGCGAGCCCGCGACCTCGGTGCTGCCCGCACCGGCGTCGTCGCCGCCGCCGTTGCTGCTCGGCTGCTCGGAGGAGTACGACGTCGCCTCGCCGGCCTCGACCTCGGCCTTGGCGGCCTCGGCCTGCTGCTTGACGTGCGCCTCCCAGCGGGCGTGCGCCTTGGCGTACTGCTCTTCCCAGACGCCGCGCTGCTCGTCGAAGCCCTCGAGCCACTCGCCGGTCTCCGGGTCGAAGCCCTCCGGGTAGATGTAGTTGCCCTGCTCGTCGTACGACGCGGTCATGCCGTAGAGCGTCGGGTCGAACTCCTCGCCCTCGGCGGCCGTGGCGGTCTCGTTGGCCTGCTTGAGGGACAGCGAGATCCGGCGACGCTCGAGGTCGATGTCGATGATCTTGACCATGACGTCGTCGTTGACCTGGACGACCTGCTCGGGGATCTCGACGTGACGCTCGGCGAGCTCGGAGATGTGCACCAGGCCCTCGATGCCCTCCTCGACGCGGACGAACGAACCGAACGGCACCAGCTTGGTGACCTTGCCCGGGACGATCTGGCCGATCTGGTGGGTGCGGGCGAAGTGCTGCCACGGGTCCTCCTGCGTCGCCTTCAGCGACAGGGAGACACGCTCGCGGTCCATGTCCACGTCGAGCACCTCGACGGTGACCTCGTCACCGACGGTGACGACCTCGCTCGGGTGGTCGATGTGCTTCCACGACAGCTCGGAGACGTGCACCAGGCCGTCGACGCCGCCGAGGTCCACGAACGCACCGAAGTTGACGATCGAGGAGACGACACCCTTGCGGATCTGACCCTTCTGGAGCTGGGTCAGGAAGCCCTGACGCACCTCGGACTGGGTCTGCTCGAGCCACGCACGACGCGAGAGCACGACGTTGTTGCGGTTCTTGTCGAGCTCGATGATCTTGGCCTCGAGCTCCTTGCCGACGTACGGCTGGAGGTCGCGGACGCGGCGCATCTCGACGAGGGAGGCGGGCAGGAAGCCGCGCAGGCCGATGTCCAGGATGAGACCACCCTTGACGACCTCGATGACGGTGCCGGTGACGACGCCGTCCTCTTCCTTGACCTGCTCGATGGTGCCCCAGGCGCGCTCGTACTGGGCGCGCTTCTTGGACAGGATCAGGCGGCCTTCCTTGTCCTCCTTCTGGAGGACCAGGGCCTCGACCTTGTCGCCGACGGTGACGACCTCGGACGGGTCGACGTCGTGCTTGATCGACAGCTCACGCGAGGGGATGACGCCCTCGGTCTTGTAGCCGATGTCGAGCAGGACCTCGTCGCGGTCGACCTTGACGATGGTGCCCTCGACGATGTCGCCATCGTTGAAGTACTTGATCGTCGCGTCGATGGCGGCGAGGAAGTCCTCTTCGGACCCGATGTCGTTGACGGCGACCTGCGGTGCGTCCGAGAGAGTGGGGGTGATCGTCATAGGGGAGATGATTCCTTGGGATGGATGGAGTTGTGCGGACGCGCGGAAAGTCCGGTTTCACTACCAGTGGGTGGCACTGTGCCGACGACCGAGTGGGACCATCGACTGAAAGCGAGCGAGAACCTGCTACGTCTGAGACTCCGGCAGACCTCTGCGCATCCCACAGGATACGCAAGGTCGGACGCCCGAGTCCAACCGCGGAGGTCACGGTTGGGCGTGCAGGTCCCCGCTCGCGGCGATCGCGGCCAGCAGGGTGTGCGCCCGCTCGGCGACCGGGTTCTCCCCGCGGCGGGCCGCGAGGTCGACGAGGGCGAGCAGGTCGGCCGCCCGGGCCTGGTCGAGGAGGTCGTCCCCGGCGTCCACGACCCGCTCCCGGAAGGTGGCCAGGACCGCCGCGGCGAACGCCGGCTCGCGGTCGAACCGCAGCAGGTTGCCGAGGTCGGTGACCGGCCACCCGGCGTGGGCGAACTCCCAGTCGAGCACCCCGGTGACCTCGAGCGTCACCGGGTCGACCAGCAGGTTCTTGGGGTTCAGGTCGCTGTGCACCAGGCACGTGCGGCGCACCCCGTCGAGGATCCCGGCGGCGCGGTCCGCGACGGCGAGCAGGCCGTCGTACTCCTGCGGGGTCCAGGCCTCCAGCGCGCTGCCCGCGCGCCGCGCGGCGACGAGGTCCGGCAGGTCGCCGGCCGGGAACGGCTCGACGCGCAGGTCGCCGTCGACGAACAGCCCCGGCCGCGGCATCGGCATCATCGCCAGCCGGGACAGCACGACACCGAGGCGCTCCCCCACCGTCGTGCGGCCGGCCGCGTCGAGCTCCGGGAGGAGCAGGTCGAGCCGGGTGCCGGGCAGGAACGAGGTGACCAGCAGCCCCGGCGACCCCGCCTGCGGGTCGGCCCGTCGGACGTCGAGCACCTCCGGCACCGGGAGCAGGCCCCGGACCAGGCCGAGCACCGCCGCGTCGACGCGGGGTGCCTCGGGACCGCGGGCGGCGCTGCGCTCGCCGTAGACCCGGACCACGGTGCGCTCCCCCGCCGCCTCGGCCAGGAACGTCTCGCCGCTGTGGCCGCCCGCCAGCGGGCGCAGTCCGAAGTCGTCCACGCCCAGATGCTGCCATCCGGGCGCTCGACTATCGTCGGCGCATGGCGCTCCTGGACCTCGTCGCACTGCCCGTCAAGCTCGCCGTCGCCGCGACCAACACGACCCTCGCGCTCGGCACCCTGGTCGCCCCCGACGGGCCGGTGCGCCGGGAGGACGGGTACGCCGACCGGCTGATGGTGATGATCGGCGAGGGCGGCCTCGTCGACCGGCTCAACCGGGTGCTCTCCGACCCGCACGGGCCGATGTCCCTGGTGAACACCGTGACCGCGCTGCTCGACCAGCAGCGCCCCCTCGGCCGGGCCCTCGCCGCCGGCGGCACCGTCGACCGGATGCTGGCCGACGACGGCCCGCTGGAGCGGCTGGTCCGGGAGGACGGCGCGCTCGACCGGCTGCTCGAGGAGGACGGCGCCCTCGACCGGCTGGTCGCCGACGACGGCCCGCTGGAGCGGCTGCTCCAGAACGAGGGCGCCCTGGACCGGATCACCCGGCGCGGCGGGGTGCTGGACCGGATGCTGGAGGAGGACGGGCTGCTCGACCGGCTGCTCTCGCAGGACGGCTTCGTGGACAAGCTCGTCTCCGAGGGCGGCACCCTCGACCAGCTCGTGGCGCTGGGCACGACGCTCGAGCGGATCCAGCCCCGCGTCACCGAGCTGATCGCGCTGATCCCCGAGCTGCACGACTCCGTCGACACCCTCAACCGGGCGGTGGGTCCGCTGTCCGACCTGGCGAACCGGATCCCGGGCGGCAAGCGACGGACGGCCCTCGAGGCCTAGGTCGCGTGCACCCCACCCGTCGTACCGTCTCCGACGCCGAGACCCAGCGCGCCAACCGCCGGGACTGGGACGCCTACGCCGACGAGTACCAGGCCACGCACGGCACCTTCCTGCGCGACGTCGGCTTCGTGTGGTGCCCCGAGGGCCTCGACGAGGCGGACGCCCGCGTCCTCGGTGACGTGGCCGGGCGCGACGTGCTCGAGGTCGGCTGCGGCGCGGCGCAGTGCGCGCGGTGGCTGACCGTCCGCGGCGCCCGGGCCGTCGGCCTGGACCTCGCCGAGCGCCAGCTGCAGCACGCCCGGCGCATCGACGAGGAGACCGGCGTGCGGGTCCCCGTGGTCGCCGGGACCGCGACGGCCCTGCCGTTCCCCGACGCGACCTTCGACGTGGTGTTCTCCGCGTTCGGGGCGCTGCAGTTCGTCGCGGACGCCGGTCGGGTGGTCACCGAGGCGGCCCGGGTGCTGAGGCCCGGCGGCCTGTTCGCGTTCTCCGTGACCCACCCCGTGCGCTGGACGATGCCCGACGACCCGACCCGGGAGGGCCTGGTGGTGACCAGCTCCTACTGGGACCGCACGCCGTACGTCGAGGAGGACGACGCCGGCCGGGTCACCTACGCCGAGCACCACCGCACGATCGGCGACTGGGTCGGCCTGCTCGCGAGCGAAGGGCTTCACCCTCACCGGCCTGGTCGAGCCCGAGTGGCCCGAGGGGCACGACCGGATCTGGGGCGGGTGGGGTCCCGAGCGGGGCGCGCTGGTCCCCGGGACCGCGATCTTCAGCGCGACGCTCCTCCCCCGCTGATCCTTCGGCGCGAGAGTGGTCACGAATCGCCGTTCGGACGACCGGTAGCCGGCGATCTGTGACCACTCGTGCGCACAGGGGTCGTCGAGGTGACGCAGCAGGAGGGGCGCCGACCGTGGTCGGCGCCCCTCCTGTGTGCTGCTGTGCGGTGCTGCTGGGTCAGACCAGGCGCCTGCGCAGCGCGAACACCGCGCCGCCGGCCCCGAGGAGGGCCAGGCCACCGACGCCGCGGGTCCAGTTGCGCCCGCCCTCGCCGTCGTCGCCCTTGATGATGTAGCTGTACGCCGTCAGGCCGACCGCGTCGGCGGGAGCACCGAACGCCATGTCCTCGGTCGAGCCGCGCTTGGCGCCCGCCGTGATCGTGGCGTACAGCTCGCCGTAGCTCTGCGCGGTCGTGGTGCCGGCCTCGATGAGCTTCTTCGTGCCCTGGTCGGACAGCTTCTGCGCACCGTCGACGATCTTCGGCGCACCGTCCGCCGCCTGGCCGAGCCCGCCGACGAGCTGGCCGGAGCCGTCCGCCGCGTCCTGGAGGCCCGCGGCGAGGGTCTTGGCGCCGACGGCCAGGAGGCCCGAGCCGTGCCGCGGCCACGAGACCGTCGGCGAGCTTGGTCGCACCCGCGGAGCTGGCGGAGCCGTCTTCGCGTCGCCAGCTGGCCGCGAGCTGCCGCACCGCGTCGAGCTGGCCGACACCGTCGACGAGCTTGGCGCCGCCGGCCTTGAGGTCGTCGGTGCCGGTCGCGAGCTTGCCCGCACCGTCCGACAGCTGACCCGCGCCGTCGGCGACCTGACCCGCACCGCCGTCGATCTGGCCGAGGCCGGCCGCGAGCTCGCCGGTCTTGCTCGAGAGCAGCGACGCACCACCGGACAGCGTGCCCGCACCGGCGGCGAGGTCACCCGTGCCGGCCGACAGCTGGGAGCCACCGGCCGCCAGTGCACCGGCGCCGCAGATCAGCGTCTTGCTGGTCGGCAGGCAGCCGCCGGCCGGGGCCGAGATGCCGTCGAGCAGGCTGGTCTCGGATCGACGTGGTGATGCCGTCGACCAGAGCCGGCACGCTGGCCTGGAAGAACGCGACCGCCTGCTGGACCCCGCAGTCGTCGGCTTGGGTCGGCAGCCGTCTGGCGACGCGAGTTCGGGCACGCCCGGGTTGTTCAGCGCCGCCGGAGATCTGGTCGACGCCGGGACGATGCCCGGGTTCAGCGACCCCTGGTCGAGATCGCCACCGGAGCCGGCGCATCAGCCGTCTTGAGGCTCGTCGCCCAGGGCGCAGTCTTCGGCGCCGCGATCGCAGTCGACGCGGGCCGTGCGACGGTCGCGGCGCACGCGAGGTCGGTCGTGCAGTGCCCGGGGCGAGCAGGCCTCGAGCGTCCGGCGCACGAGACTCGGCGATCGGTCGCACGCCGCACAGGCTGAGGTCGGGCTGCTCAGGGCAACGATGCTCGTGGCCGATGCAAGCTGAGCGCGTCGGTCAACGCCACACTTGCGCAGCGCATCCGTCAGGGCGTGGTCGCCAGCGTCGAGGCTCGGTGATGCGCCGGATGCCAGGCCTTGAGGCGTTGCAGACCGCCCAGCGATGGTGCCGCCGGGCGATCCCGACGGTCTGCCGATTCCGTCGACGACCTCCTGCAGCCGCCGAGCAGCGCCTGGTACTGCGCGTCCGTCGGCGAGCTGCGTCTGCACCGAGGTCGGGCAGCGCCGTGACGCCCTGCCTCGAGCAGCTGGAGCCCGACTGAGCAGGTCGCCCTGGCCCGCGGCGATCTGCTTCATGAAGCCGTCGACCTGGGTGGCGCCGGCCGAGACCTTGGTGGCGCCGGCCGACAGCGTCTTGGTGCCGTCGTACAGCTGCTTGCCGCCGTCGGCGGCCTTGCCCGTGCCGGCCTTGAGGGTGTTCGCGCCGGTGGAGAGCTTGCCCGCACCGTCGGAGAGCTGGTGCGCGCCGTCGTTGAGCTTGTCCACACCGGCGGTGAGCGGGCCGGTGCCGGCGAGGAGCTCCCCGGTGCCGGCGGCGAGCTTCTTCGAGCCAGCGTTGATCTGGCCGAGGCCGGAGTCGAGCTTCGCCGCGCCCGCCGCGAGCTTCTTCGAGCCCGGGGCCGCCTCACCGGCGAGACCGTCGTTGAGGTCGGACGCGCCCTTGGCCAGCTTCTGCGACCCGGGGGCCGCCTGGCCGGCGAGGCCGTCGTTGAGCTGGCCGGCGCCGTCGCGCAGCTTGATCAGGCCGGCGAGCAGGTCGCCGGCGCCGTCGCGCAGCTTGAGCAGGTTGCCGTCGATCTGCGTGGCACCGTCCGCGAGCTTGGCGCCGGTGTCGGCACCGCCCTTGTAGGAGGTGGCCGCGCCGGAGAACGTGGGGCTCTTCATCGGGTTGATCGGCAGGGCCGAGATCTCGGCGCGCGGCACGACGCCGTCGGTGATGTCGGCGGAGTAGCCGAAGACCGCGGTCGTGGAGCCGATCGGCGGGAAGAGGGTCATCGTGAAGGAGAGCTTGGTGCCGCCCTCGCCGTCGCCGGCCAGGTTGGCGGACTTCGACGTCACGTTCTCGAAGCTCGGCGGGGCGACGAGGGAGAGCGAGCCCACCATCGGGATCGGCACGTCGACGGTCTTGGTGACGGTGCCACCCTTGCCGTCGGGGTACGACACCTCCTGCGGGGCGCCGGTGACGTTCTCGACGGTGTACTGCACGTCGAGCTTGCCGTCCTTGCCGACGACGTCACCGGGCTTCACGGTCTTGCCGTCGAGCTTGTAGGCCACCGAGACGCTCAGCGGCAGCTTGCCGTCGTAGTTGCTGACGGAGCGGTAGTTCTTCTTGCCGTCGACGGTGGTGCTGACGACCTGCTTGCCGTTCTCGATGTCGACGCCGCTGAACCCGTCCAGGTTGCGCGCGTGGTCGGTGGAGATCGGGTTGGTCAGGTCGACCGTCCCCTGGCCGAGCAGGGAGAGCTGCTCGTAGACGCGGCGCGTCTGCGGCTCGCCGGTCGAGGAGGTGTAGACCTGCACGGTCTCGGTGTTGACGACCGACACGTCGCCCGAGCCGTCCGCGGCGTCGGCCGGGGTGACGACCGCTGCGGCGATGACGCTGACCACGCCGGCGACCGCGGCGATGCGGAGGGGCGTGTTGATCCGGGCGTTCACTTGGTCTTCTCCATCATGAAGTCGTCGAGCTTGGGGTCGTCGGCGTGGGAGCCCTCGGGCCGGGCCTCGTGCCGGCCCTCCGACTCCTCGTCGTCGGACGGGGAGTCGTCCCGGTGCTGGTCCGCAGGGGTCTCGCGGGTCTGGGTCGGGGCCACGAGCGCCGCCGCCAGGAAGCCCGACGGCGACGTTGAGGAGCAGGGTGGTCGCGGTGCTGACGGAGGTGGAGGCGAGCTCCGGCGGGGCGGCCGCGTAGGTGAACTCGTAGGCCCCGGTGAGGGCCGCGGTGCCGAGCAGGGTGGTCCACAGCGGGAGCCGGTCGCGGCTCGCCGCGGTGATGGCCACGCAGAGCAGGACGACGAGGCCGACCGCGACGGCCCGCCCGCCGGTCGTGTCGGGCAGCAGCGCGGCGCGCACGACGTACCCGATCCAGGCCGCCACGAAGCCGGCGACGAAACCGCCCAGGCGCACGAGCGGGGTCCGGTCGGGCACCAGCGCCACGACGGCGCCGAGCGCACCGCCGAGCAGGGCCACGGACTCCAGCTCGAGATCGAAGACGGCACTGACGACCACGACCAGGACGGCCGCGACGGCCAGGACGACCCCGGCCAGAAGTGTTCTGCGCATGCGTGCGCTCTCCCTCCACAGAAGGTTGCAACGGCCGCACACCTGACCGGCGGCGGCGTCCTTGCTCCCTCCCATGGGTGCAAGATCTCGCAGGAGAGTACGCTACTTTTCGGTAACCCCGGGACCTCGCAGAAAGAATAAACCCGACAAACGTGTGTCGCTGGTCACGCTCCCTGGCTCGGGTCCTCGCACGCCGGCTCAGCGGGACCACCTAGGCTCGGTCCGTGAACCTCCGCACGACGAGCACGAAGGCCCTGCGCGACGGCGCGGCCATCGCCGTCGCCATGGCGGTCATGAACGTCACGACGTACGCGTTCACGATCCTGGCGGCCCGCCTGCTCGGCCCCGCGGAGTACGGCGCGCTCGCCGCCGTCATGGGTCTGCTGCTCATCGTCAACGTGCTGTCCCTCGGACTCCAGGCGACCGGTGCTCGTCGGGTCAGCGCGGCGCCCGAGGACCGCCTGGTGATCGAGCGGGACGTGCTGTCGGCCGGCTACCGCTCCGCCGCCGCCCTCGGGGTCGTCGTCCTGGTGGCCTCCCCCGTGATCGCCACCCTGCTGCACCTCGACTCCTGGCTGATCCCCGCCCTGGTGGCCGCCACCGGGGTCCCGCTCACCGTGATGGGCGCGCAGGCCGGCGTCCTCCAGGGCGAGCGGCGCTGGGGACCGCTGGCCGGCATCTACGTCGCCGTCGGGCTCGGCCGCCTGTTCTTCGGAGCCATCGGGCTGCTGCTCGCCGCGAACACCCTGGGCGCGATGGCCGGGGTCGCCGTCGGCGCGCTCGTCCCGGTCGTCATCGGGGCGGTCGCGCTGCGACGGCCCGGTCGCGAACGGCTCCGCGGCGCCGCCCACCGGTCCGAGCGGTGGGCCGAAGGAGGCGTGCTGCGCGAGGTGGGGCACAACTCGCACGCGCTGCTGGCCTTCTTCGCGCTCTCCAACGTCGACGTCGTGACCGCCCGGATCACCCTGGACGAGCACCAGGCCGGCCTCTACGCCGGCGGCCTGATCCTGGCCAAGGCGGTGCTGTTCCTGCCGCAGTTCATCGTGGTGCTGGCCTTCCCCTCGATGGCCTCCGGCGCGTCCCGCGACGCCGCCCGGCGCAACAGCCTGCTGCTGGTGCTCGGGCTCGGGGTGGTGACCGTGGCCGGCGTCGCGGTCCTGCACACGATCGCGGTCGAGTTCGTCGGCGGGCAGGCCTACTCCGAGATCGGCTCGCTGCTGTGGGCGTTCGCGGCGCTCGGCACCCTGCTGGCGATGCTGCAGGTGATGGTCTACGACGCGGTGGCCCGGCAGAACCGCAGCGCGGTCTACCTGGTGTGGGCGGCGCTGGTCGCGGTGCTGTGCACCATCCCGTTCGTCAGCACCGTCGAGGAGTGGCTGACCGCGGTGGCCATCGCGGACGCCAGCGCCCTGCTGCTGCTCATGGTCACCCTGCGGACGTCCCGCGGACCGGTGCCGAGCGAGCCGCAGGACATCGCCACCCTGCGCTGACCCGTGCCCCGAGCGGGCCAGCTGTCAGTGGGCGGCCTCGTGCCAGCTCGCGCCGGTGCCCACGGACACGTCGAGCGGGACGGTGAGCCGGGCCGCGGCCGCCATCTGCTCGCGGACCAGCGCCTCGAGCGCCGCGGCCTCGCCGGTGGCCACCTCGAACACGAGCTCGTCGTGGACCTGGAGCAGCATCCGGGAGTCGAGCGAGGAGTCGGCCAGGGCGGCCTCCACGTTGAGCATCGCCACCTTGATGATGTCGGCGGCCGAGCCCTGGATCGGGGCGTTGAGGGCCATCCGCTCCGCCATCTCGCGGCGCTGCCGGTTGTCGCTGGTGAGGTCCGGCAGGTAGCGCCGCCGGCCCATGATCGTCTCGGTGTAGCCGGTGCGACGGGCCTCGTCGACGATCCCGGCGAGGTAGTCGCGCACCCCGCCGAACGTCTCGAAGTACTCGTCCATCAGCCCGCGCGCCTCGGCCGGGTCGATGCCGAGCTGGTTGCTCAGGCCGAAGGCGGACAGGCCGTAGGCCAGGCCGTAGTTCATCGCCTTGATCTTGGCGCGCATCGCGGACGTGACGTCCTCGGCGTCCACCTCGAAGACCCGGGCGGCCGTCACCGAGTGGAAGTCCCGCCCGGAGCGGAACGCCTCGATCAGCAGCTTGTCCTCGGAGAGGTGCGCCATGATCCGCATCTCGATCTGGCTGTAGTCGGCGGTCATCAGCGACTCGTGGCCGGGACCGACCACGAACGCCTCGCGGATGCGGCGACCCTCCTCGGTGCGGACCGGGATGTTCTGCAGGTTGGGGTCCGTCGAGGACAGCCGGCCGGTGGCCGCGATGAGCTGGTTGAACGTGGTGTGGATGCGGCCGTCCGAGGCCACCGTCTTGAGCAGGCCCTCGACGGTCTGCCGCAGGCGGGCCACGTCACGGTGCCGCAGCAGGGCGTCGAGGAACGGGTGCGGGGCCTTGACGTTGAGCGCCGTCAGCGCGTCGGCGTCGGTGGTGTAGCCGGTCTTGGTGCGCTTGGTCTTGGGCATGTGGAGCTCGTCGAACAGCACCACCTGCAGCTGCTTGGGCGAGCCGAGGTTGATCTCCTTGCCGATCGAGGCGTACGCCGCGTCGGCGGCCGTCTTGACCTCGCCGGCGAAGTGCGACTCGAGGGCCTCGAGGTGCTCGACGTCGACGGCCACGCCCGTGCGCTCCATCTCCGCGAGCAGGTGCACCAGCGGGAGCTCCACGTCGGCGAGGAGCCGGGTCCCGCCCCGCTGCTCGAGCTCGTCGTCGAGCGCCTCCGCGAGGTCGAGGACGGCCCGCGCCTGGAGCATCGGGGCCTCGCCGGCGGAGTCCTCGCCGACGCTGTCGAAGGACAGCTGGCCCTCGTCGGCCGGCTCCCCCGCCTTCAGCTCGCGCTTGAGGTAGCGCAGGGTCAGGTCGGCCAGGTCGTAGGAGCGCTGGTCGGGACGGGCGAGGTAGGCCGACAGCGCGGTGTCCCGCTCCAGGCCGGCGAGCGTCCAGCCGCGGGCCGCCAGCGCCAGCATCGGGCCCTTGGCGTCGTGCAGCACCTTGGGCACCGAGGCGTCGGCCAGCCAGGCCGCCAGGGTCGCGTCGTCCTCGGGGGTGATCTGCTCCACGTCGAGCCAGGCCGCCGACGCCGTCGCCGGAGGCCAGCGCCACCCCGAACACGTCGCCGCTGCCCGCCCGCCAGGTGCCCTGCACCTGCAGCCCGACCCGGTCCGCCCCGGTCGCGTGCTCGGCCAGCCAGCCCGCGAGAGCGCCCTGCTCGAGACGGGTGCCGTCGAGCTCGAAGCCCGAGTCGTCGATCTCCTCCTCGGACTCCAGGGTGGCGAACAGCCGCTCGCGCAGCACCCGGAACTCCAGGCTGTCGAAGAGCTGGTGCACCTCCTGGCGGTCCCACGGCTGGGCCGCCAGGTCCGTGGGGGTGGCGGTCAGGGCGAGGTCGCAGACGAGCGCGTTGAGCCGGCGGTTGCGGATCACGTCGCCGAGGTGCTCGCGGAACGAGTCGCCCGCCTTGCCCTTGATCTGGTCGGCGCTGGCGATGACGTTGTCCAGGCCGTCGTACTGGTTGATCCACTTGGCCGCGGTCTTCGGACCGACGCCGGGCACGCCCGGGAGGTTGTCGGAGGTCTCCCCCACCAGGGCGGCGAGCTCGGGGTAGCGGTGCGGCGGGAGGCCGTACTTCTCCTCCACGGCGGCCGGGGTCATCCGGGCCATCTCGGACACGCCGCGGCTGGGGTAGAGCACGGTCGAGTGCTCCGAGACCAGCTGGAAGGAGTCGCGGTCGCCGGTGCAGATCAGCACGTCGAAGCCCTGCGCGAGCGCCTGGGTGGTGAGCGTCCCGATCACGTCGTCGGCCTCGAAGCCGTCCTTCTCGATCGTGACGATCCGCAGCGCCGCCAGCACCTCCTTGACCAGGGACACCTGGCCGGAGAACTCGTCGGGGGACTTGGAGCGGTTGGCCTTGTACTCGACGTACTCCTCGGTGCGGAAGGTCTGCCGGGACACGTCGAAGGCCACCCCGACGTGGGTCGGCTTCTCGTCGCGGAGCACGTTGATCAGCATCGAGGTGAAGCCGTAGACCGCGTTGGTGTGCTGGCCCGTGGTGGTGGAGAAGTTCTCCACCGGCAGCGCGAAGAACGCGCGGTAGGCGAGCGAGTGGCCGTCGAGCAGCAGCAGGAGCGGCCGGGCGGAGTCGGGTGCGGGAACCTCAGGCTGGTCGGACACGCAGCCACCCTAGTCGGGGGCTCCCCCATCCCGGGCGGTCAGCCCGACGGTCAGGAGGCGCGGCCCTGCGAGCGTCGCTGGGAGCGCCGCTGGGCCAGCACCTGGCCGACGTTGCGGTGGGTGCGCGTGCCCACGCGCGCCGCGGCGGGAGGCTCGAGCGGGAGCTTGGCGCGCAGCGCCTGGACGGTGGCGCCCCGCACGACCGCGATCTGCTGGAGCCCCAGCCGGGCCATGAAGCGGTTGGCGTCGCGGGAGGCGACGGCGGCCGCCGCGATCACGTGCTCGGTGTCCTTCTCCTCGGCCCAGCCCACCGACGCCTCGATGAGCGCGCGGCCCACCCCGTGGCGCCGGAACGCCTCGACGACCTGGAGGTGCATGACGTAGACGGCCATGTCGCTGTGCACCGGGGAGAGCGGGGCGCGCTTGAGGTGCACGGCGCCGACGACCTGGTCCTCGATCCGCGCGACGACCAGCCGCTCGTCGGGGTCGGCCGCGATCCGCGCCACCGCGGCACCGGCCTCCTGGACCGCGTGGGCGCCGGCGTCGGCGAGGTGACCGCGGTCGACCGGCGTGCCCCAGACCTGCACGAGGGCGTCTGCATCGAGGGGCGTCGCGTCACAGATGTTCACCGCGGTGCGGAACATGGGACACCTTTCGGGCCGGTGGAACAGCGACGGACGCGACGACGGATAGGTCACGACCCGGTCGGTCCGCCGGGTGCCCCGAGACCTCACGAAGCGGACCGAGGTGAGAGATTACGCCTAGAGCGAGCCAATTGGGTAGCCGGGCGGATCCGCCCTGTGCACGCGCGCACACGAGGAGGAGACGGGATGTTCCCGGGCATCGGCACGGTCGTGAACGTGCGCCGCAGTCCTCCTCGGGTCGGCCATCGGCGTCCTCGTCGGGCACCGGCTGAGCCAGCGGACGCGTGACGTGGTCACCGACGGGCTCGGCCTGGTCACGCTCCTGATCGCCGGCTCGGCCGCCACCAGCATCTCCGACCCGGCCTGGTCGCGGGCGGTGGGCGACAGCGCCCCGATGCTCATCGTCCTCGGCTCGCTGGTCCTCGGCGGCATCATCGGCTCCGTGCTCGGCATCGAGGAGCGGCTCGAGGGGTTCGGCGGCTGGCTCCAGGGCCGGCTGCTGGCCCGGGCCAGGCGCCGTGGTGCCGCCGGCACCGACCGGCAGCGCTTCATCGAGGGCTTCGTGACCGCCTCCCTGGTGTTCTGCGTGGGTCCGCTGACCGTCCTCGGCTCGATCAACGACGGCCTGGGCAACGGCGCCGACCAGCTGTACCTGAAGTCCGCATTGGACGGGTTCGCGGCCATCGCGTTCGCGGCCTCGCTCGGATGGGGCGTGGCCGCGAGCGTGGTCGCCCTGGTCGCCGTGCAGGGGTCGCTGACCGCGCTCGGCGCGGTGCTCGGCGACGTCCTGCCGGCCGCCCAGGTCGCGGCTCTGACCGCGACGGGAGGCCTGATGCTCGTGGGCGTCGCCCTGCGTCTGCTGCGCATCAAGCAGCTTCCCGTCGGCGACCTGCTGCCGGGGCTGCTGATCGCGCCGCTGCTGACGACCCTCGTCGCGGCGCTCCGCTGAGCGTCGTACGACGAGACTCGTTCGCCAATTGTTGCCCCAAACGTCGCCAGCGCCCGTCGCGATGGTCCTAGGGTGCGTGTGGCGAGGGTTGGTGCGGGAGCGGCGCGTGCGTTAACAAACGGGGAACGCCCAGTCGCTATAGTCCCGCGTCACACCTGAGACAGACCGGTGACACACCTGCGACAGGAGCCCCATGCACGCCCGCCCCAGAAGCATCGCCACACTGCTGGTCGCACTCGTGACCGCCGTGCTCGTGATGAGCGGCAGCGGATCGGCGTCGGCGGCCCCGGTGCCGCACGCCACTGGCTCGTCCGCCTGCACGAAGCCCGCGCCGCGAGACGACGACACGATCCACATCCAGGGCTGCCTGACCGACACCCGGGAGAAGCCCCCGAAGGCCGTCCCCGGGGTGAAGTTCACCGTCGTCGACGACACCGGCAAGAACGTGGGTGAGGGCACCAGCGACGACAGCGGCGTCTTCGACATCGCCCTGCCCGGCAAGTCGATCGACGTCCTCGGCAACACCTACACGGTGAAGCTCGACAAGAAGTCGCTGCCCGAGGGCGCGGCGCTGCGCAACCCGAAGCAGCTCTCGCTGAAGTTCACGCCGAAGCTGAGCTCGGACGTCTACGTCACGTTCCCCATCGGTGACGCGTCCGCCGCCGGGGCCGGCACGGCCACCCAGGCCCTCCAGCTCGCGGTCGGCGGCCTGGTCTTCTCGCTGCTGCTCGCGATGGCCGCGCTCGGCCTGTCGATGATCTTCGGCACGACCGGGCTGACCAACTTCGCGCACGGCGAGCTGGTCACCTTCGGTGCCCTGGCGGCCTACGGCGTCGACTCCCTGGGACCGTTCAACGTCGGCGGCACCAACGTCACCATGGCCGTGGCCATCCTGGTGGCCGCGATCGCCTCGGCCGGCTTCGGGTGGCTCAACGACCGGTCGCTGTGGGGCCCGCTGCGACGGCGCGGCACCGGCCTGGTCGCGATGATGGTGGTGAGCATCGGCCTGTCCATCTTCCTGCGGAACATCTACCAGTACGTCGCCGGAGCCGGCACGCACCAGTACTCCCAGTTCTCCAGCCCGAGGCCGTGGCACTGGGGACCCGTCCTGGTCACCCCCAAGGACGTCTTCATCATCCTCTTCTCCGCGATCATCCTGACCGTGGTGGTGATCGCCCTGCAGCGCACCAAGCTGGGCAAGGCCACCCGCGCGGTCGCCGACAACCCCGCACTGGCCTCCGCCACCGGCATCAACGTGGACCGGGTCATCTCGGTCGTCTGGATCGTCGGCGCCATGCTGGCCGGCCTGTCGGGCGTGCTGCTCGGCATGAGCCAGGGCTTCGACTTCCAGCTCGGCTTCAAGATCCTGCTGCTGGTCTTCGCGGCGACCGTGCTCGGAGGTCTCGGCACGGCGTGGGGCGCGATCGTGGGCGCCATGGTCATCGGCCTGTTCGTCGAGGTCTCCACCCTGATCGTCCCGGCCGAGCTCAAGTTCGTCGGCGCACTCGTCGTACTCATCGTCGTTCTGCTGATCAGGCCGCAGGGCCTGCTCGGCAAGGCCCAGCGGGTCGGTTAGGAGCTAGCACATGGACTGGCACGCCATTCTCAGCCAGAGCCTGCAACAGGGCCTGGGACCGGTCGCCGCGGTGTACTGCCTGGCCGCGATCGGCCTGAACATCCACTTCGGCTACACCGGTCTGCTCAACTTCGGCCAGGCCGGCTTCATGGCCGTGGGCGGCTACGCCGTCGCCTCGTTCGTGACCACGTGGGGCATGTCGTTCTGGCTCGGCTCGCTCGTGGGCCTGCTGGCGGCGGCGCTGCTCGGGCTGCTGCTCGGCGTCCCGACGCTGCGCCTGCGGGCCGACTACCTGGCCATCGTCACGATCGCGGCAGCCGAGATCATCCGGCAGGTCATCGGCTCGGTGACGCTGCTGAAGTACTTCGGCGGCCAGGACGGCCTGCAGGGCTTCAACCGGAGCTTCGCGGACCTGAACCCCTTCACGGGCCGGGTCGGCATCCCCGGCGTGGTGACCTGGCGGCCCTACGACTTCTGGACGCTCCTGGTCACCTGGGTCCTCGCCGGCCTGTGCTGCCTGATGGTGTGGGCCCTGATGCGCAGCCCCTGGGGCCGGGTGCTCAAGAGCATCCGGGAGGACGAGGACGCCGTGCGCAGCCTCGGCAAGAACGTCTACGCCTACAAGATGCAGTCCCTGGTCCTCGGTGGCGTGATCGGCGGGCTCGCCGGCATCATGTCCGCGCTCCAGCACTCCGCCCTCAACCCGTCGTTCTTCGCGACCGACACCACGTTCTTCGCCTACACCGTGCTGCTCGTCGGCGGCGCGGCCCGGGTGCTCGGTCCGGTCGCCGGCACGGTGATCTTCTGGTTCCTGCTCAGCTTCCTCGACCTGTTCTTCGGCCAGGCCACCGGAGGCGTCGACCCGCTGATCCCGGCGTCCATCATGGACAGCACCCAGGCCAGCCTGATGCGCTTCATCCTCATGGGCCTCGCGCTGATGCTCCTGATGATCTTCCGACCACAAGGAATCTTCGGAGACCGAAGGGAGCTGGCCATCGATGCCCGCTGACACCGTGACCAACGAGTCCTCCGACCGCGCCGACCGCGAGCCCACGACCCCGAAGGTCGACGTCGACGCCGCTCGCGCGGCCCTGAAGGACGTCGAGCACGAGCCGGGCGCGAAGAAGCCCGACCCGATCGTCGTCGCCGACAACATCCGGCGCACGTTCGGCGGCCTCACGGCCGTGGACGTGGAGCACGTGGAGATCCAGCGGGGCGTGATCACCGGACTGATCGGCCCGAACGGCGCCGGCAAGACCACCTTCTTCAACCTGCTCACCGGCTTCGACCGCCCCGACGAGGGCGACTGGTCGTTCAACGGCAGGAGCCTGCAGGGGCATCCCGGCCTACCGCGTCGCCCGTCTCGGCATGGTCCGCACCTTCCAGCTCACCAAGGTGCTCTCCAAGCTCACCGTGCTGGAGAACATGCGCGTCGGGGCCACCGGCCAGAGCGGCGAGAGCATGCTCAAGGCGATGTTCGCGCCGTTCTGGCGCAGCCAGGAGAACGCCAACACCGAGCGGGCCGACGGCCTGCTCGAGCGCTTCCTGCTGATCAAGAAGCGCGAGGACTTCGCCGGCTCGCTCTCCGGCGGTCAGCGCAAGCTGCTGGAGATGGCCCGGGCCCTGATGGCCGACCCCGAGCTGGTCATGCTCGACGAGCCGATGGCCGGCGTGAACCCGGCGCTCAAGCAGTCCCTGCTCGGCCACGTGAAGTCGCTGCGCGACGACGGCCGCACCGTGCTGTTCGTCGAGCACGACATGGACATGGTCCGCGACATCTCCGACTGGGTCATCGTGATGGCGCAGGGCAAGGTCATCGCCGAGGGACCGCCGGACTCGGTGATGGGTGACCAGCGCGTCATCGACGCCTACCTCGGCTCGCACCACGACCAGGACCTCAGCGAGGACATGGAGGAGAAGATCCTCGCCGAGGCCCAGGCCGAGATCGCCGAGGAGCACGGCGAGGCCTCCCCCGCGGCAGCCACGACCACCGACGACCAAGGAGACCAGCGTGTCTGAGGCGCAGACCGAGACCGCCGACCGCAGCGTGCACCTCAAGGCCGCCGAGGGGGCGGTGCTGCGCGCCGACGACCTGATCGCGGGCTACCTGCCGGGGGTCAACATCCTCAACGGCGCGGACCTGTACTGCCAGGAGAACGAGCTCGTCGGCATCATCGGCCCCAACGGCGCCGGCAAGTCGACCTTGCTCAAGGCGCTCTTCGGGCTGGTGAAGATCAAGACCGGCACGGTGACCCTCAAGGGCGACGACATCACCAACAACCGGGCGGACCACCTGGTCACCAAGGGGATCGGCTTCGTCCCGCAGACCAACAACGTCTTCCCGTCGCTGACCATCCAGGAGAACCTGGAGATGGGCGTCTACCAGCGACCGAAGTCGTTCAAGAAGCGCTTCGAGTTCGTGGGCGACCTCTTCCCGGCCCTGCATCGACCGCAAGGCGCAGCGCACCGGCTCGCTGTCCGGTGGCGAGCGGCAGATGGTCGCCATGGGACGCGCCCTGATGATGGAGCCCTCGGTGCTGCTGCTCGACGAGCCCTCCGCCGGCCTGTCGCCGGTCATGCAGGACGAGGTGTTCGTCCAGACCCGCCGCATCAACCGCGCCGGCGTCTCGGTGATCATGGTCGAGCAGAACGCCAAGCGCTGCCTGCAGATCTGCGACCGCGGCTACGTCCTGGACCAGGGCCGCAACGCCTACACCGCGAGCGGCCAGGACCTCATCAACGACCCCAAGGTCATCGAGCTCTACCTCGGGACGCTGGCCAAGAAGGACTGACCCGCGCGCCTCCTCCCCCGCACAGCACGAAGGGGCCCGACCTGGTGGTCGGGCCCCTTCGCTGTGCTGCGTGGATCAGATGACGCCGGTGACGTACTTGAGGTTCTTGTACGTGTTGGTCGCGTCGTACTGGAAGATGCCGATCGTGGCCTTCGTCGGGCTACCCGTGTCGCCCAGGTCGCACGGACCCGAGACACCCTGGTAGTCGATGTCCTCGCCGTTCTTCAGCAGGTCGGCGCACTCCTTGAACGACGAGCACTCGGTGCCGTCCTTCGAGACCTTGATGATGCTCCGGAGCGAAGGTCGTCGGGTCGTCCGACTTGGCCGCGATCGCCGCGAGGGCGATCATGGTCGTGGCGTCGTAGCGACTCGGGACCGTAGGTGAAGTCCTTGAGCTTCGGGTTGGTCTTCAGCATCCGGTCCTTGAAGTCCGACGTCAGCTCGGCGCCCGGGTAGGTCGCCTTGACGCCCTTCAGGGTGCCCTTCGGGAAGTCCTTCGAGTAGTCGGCGGTGTTGCCGTCCACGAAGTACGTCTGGACGTCCTGCGGGCCGATCCCCTTGGCGATGAGCGTCGGGATGATCTTGGTGGTCTCGTTGAAGGCCACCAGCACGATCGCGTCGGGCTTGGTCGCCGCGACCTTGTTCACCTCGGCGGTGAAGTTGGTGGCGTCGGCCGAGTAGAGCTGCTTGGTGGCGACGTTGCCGCCGCCGGCCTTGATGCCCTTCTCGATCTGGCCGGCGAGGAGCTCGCCGTAGGAGTCCTGGCGGGCCAGGATCGCGACGTTGTTCTTGCCGTCCTCGATCAGGGTGTTCGCCATCACGGCGCCCTGGAGGACGTCGGACGGGGCGGTGCGGAAGTACAGGTTCTTCGGGTCGGTCTTGGGGTCGTCCAGGGCCGGCGAGGTGTTCGCGGGCGAGAACTGGACCACACCGGCGCCGGTGATCTTGTCGATGACGCTCAGCGACACCGAGGACGAGGCGGCACCGACGACAGCGTCGGCGTTCGCGTCGAGCAGCTTGTCGGTCTGCGCACCCGCGATGTCCGGCGTGCCGTCACCCGAGTCCGCCTTGACCTGGACGACGTCCTTGCCGAGCACGCCGCCTGCGGCGTTGATGTCGTCGACGGCCGTCTGCACGCCGGCGAACTCCGGCGGGCCGAGGAACGCGAGGTCACCGGTCTGCGGGAGCAGGGTGCCGACGGTCAGCGTCCCGTCACCCTTGGCGGGAGCGCTGGAGCTCTCGCTCGGGGAGGCCGACGAGCTGCTGTCGGCCGGCCGTTGTTGTCGCTGCTGCCACCGCAAGCCGTGAGGGCGAGCGACGCAGTCGCCAACACCACGGCAGTGCGCCAGGCGCGATTTGGGCGAATCATTGAGCCTCCGTCATAAGGAGTGGGCGCGGAGTCCCCCCACCGGGTACCGCTCGCGCGTTCTGATGCTGCGAACCTAGCGCCAAACGCCTTGTTTCATGCCGGTCTGAGGACAATTGATGGTGCTGTCGTTGCCATTTCGTGACCTGCTGGCCCACGGGGCCGACCAGGTGACCCGTTTGCCCTTTACTCGGGCGTCGCGTCGCCGGTCCGACCGGTCGCGAGACCCGGTCCGTGGGTGAGCACGCCGTCGGCCACCTGACGCATCGAGAGGCGCAGATCCATGGCCGTCTTCTGGATCCAGCGGAAGGCGTCGGGCTCGCTGATCTCGAGCTGGCGCTGCAGCACGCCCTTGGCCCGGTCGACGGCCTTGCGGGTCTCCAGGCGGTCGGTCAGGTCCGCGACCTCGGCCTCGAGCAGCTGCAGCTCGGCGAACCGGCTGACCGCCATCTCGATCGCCGGCACCAGGTCGTGCTTGTTGAACGGCTTCACCAGGTAGGCCATCGCGCCGGCGTCGCGAGCCCGGTCGACGAGGTCGCGCTGGCTGAACGCGGTGAGGATCACGACCGGCGCGATCCGCTGCTCGGCGATCCGCTGGGCCGCCGCGATGCCGTCCAGCTTGGGCATCTTGACGTCCAGCACGACGAGGTCCGGCCGGTGCTGCTCCGCGAGCTCGACGGCGGCCTGGCCGTCGCCGGCCTGACCCACCACGTCGTACCCCTCCTCGGCGAGCATCTCCGCGAGGTCGAGACGGATCAGCGCCTCGTCCTCGGCGATGACGACGCGACGTACGGGGGTGGTCTGGTCTGCGCTCACGGCGGTAAGGCTAGTCCCCCGGCCCGTCGGCGGCCCCGTCGTGTCAGGCGGTGCGCCGTCCGGTGCGACGCTCGTGCCGGGCGAGGAAGAGCTCGACCTCCTCGCGCTCGAGGCGCTGCCGGGAGAGGGCCGTGCACGCCGACCGGGCGTTCGCGACGGCTCGCTCCTGACCCAGCCAGTGCCCGCACCAGTCGTCTCATGCGTCAAACTGTACTCAGTTCACTAGACAAATGGAAGGGCTGTCCGGACAGCCGACCGGCCGTCCGCTTGGCACCGGCGCGGTCCGCTCGGATAACCTCTCCTCGCGCGGCGCCCCGGTAGTCCAACGGCAGAGACAATGGTCTCAAACACCATCCAGTGTGGGTTCGAATCCCACCCGGGGCACGCCTCCGTTCCTGTCGGTGGCCGGCCGCCAGGATCTCGGCATGTACATCCGACCGGACGAGCGTCGCCGAGGCGCTCGGCCTCCTCGACGCCGGCGTGTCCGTGACGCGCGCAAGCCGGTCGACCGGCGTCAGCCGGTCGACGACCTGCGCGAGTGGCGGGACCTCGGCGCCCGGGCCAGGCGCGACAGCCGGCGCACGTGCTGGGTGTGCGCGCGCGACGGACGCCGCCCGATCCGGCCGCCTACGCCGGGCTGCTCGGCTACTACCTCGGCGACGGCTACCTCTCGTCGGTCGCGCTCCGTCTACGCCCTGCGACGTCTCCTGCGACCAGGCGCTACCCGACCATCATCGAGGACGTCGCCGGGGCATCGAGGCGTGCGGGCTGGTGCCCGGGTCCAGCGGGTCCCGCGCACCCGGAGGTGCCGTGGTGCGTGCAGAGCTAGCTGGAAGCACTGGCCGTGCCTGTTCCCGCAGCACGGGCCGGGCCGCAAGCACGAGCGGCGCCTGGGCATGACCGACTGGCAGTGGGCGGTCGTCGAGGCGCACCCCGCGGACTTCCTGCGCGGGCTGTTCCACTCCGACGGGTGCCGGGTGAACAACTGGGCACGACGGCCGGTGGCCGGGCGTGCCGAAGACCTACCGCTACCCGCGGTGGCAGTTCACCAACGTGTCCGAGGAGATCCTCGGCTGGTGCGGCGACGCGCTCGACCTCGTCGACGTGCCGTGGCGACGGTCCAACGCGAAGACCCTCTCGGTCTCCACCCGCGCGGGCGTCGCGCGGCTCGACGAGCTGGTCGGCCCCAAGTCGTGAGGGCTCAGACCGGGCGGTGGTAGGCCGGCGCGACCTCGTTGATCGCGTCGCCCATCCGGTGGATGCGCAGCGCGTTGGTCGAGCCCGGGATGCCGGGGGGCGCGCCCGCGATGATGACCACGAGGTCGCCCTCGACGACCCGGCCGACGCGCAGCAGGTGCTCGTCGACCTGGCGGACCATCTCGTCGGTGTGCTCGACCGGCTCCCCCAGGAACGTCTCGACGCCCCAGGAGAGGGCGAGCTGCGACCGGACCACCGGCACCGGCGTGAACGCCAGCATCGGGATCGCGCCGCGGTAGCGGGACAGCCGCCGGGCGGAGTCGCCGCTCTGGGTGAACGCGACGAGGTACTTCGCGCCGATCCGCTCGGCGACCTCGGCGGCCGCCTTGGCGATCACGCCGCCGCGGGTGCGTGGCTGCCAGTCGATGGCCGCCATCCGCGCGAGACCGTGGTCCTCGGTGGACTCGATGATCCGGGCCATCACCTCCACGGTGCTCGATCGGGAAGTCCCCGACGCTGGTCTCCCCCGACAGCATCACGGCGTCGGCACCGTCGAGCACGGCGTTCGCGACGTCGGACGCCTCGGCCCGGGTCGGTCGCGGCGAGCTGATCATCGACTCCAGCATCTGGGTGGCGACGATGACCGGCTTCGCGTGCCGGCGGGCCACCTCGATGACCTGCTTCTGCAGGAACGGGACGTCCTCGAGCGGGCACTCCACGCCGAGGTCGCCGCGCGCGACCATGAAGCCGTCGAACGCGTCGACGATCTCCTCGATGTTCTCGATGGCCTGCGGCTTCTCGATCTTGGCGATGACCGGGAGGAAGACACCCTCCTCGCTGCATGATCTTGCGGACGTCGTCGACGTCGGCGGCCGAGCGCACGAAGGACAGCGCGATGAAGTCGACGGTCATGTGCAGCGCCCAGCGCAGGTCCTCGATGTCCTTCTCGGACATGGCCGGCACGGACACCGCGACACCGGGCAGGTTGATGCCCTTGTGGTTGCTGACCGGTCCGCCGACCACGACGCGGGTGCGCACGTCGGTGTCGCCGACCTCGAGCACCTCGAGGCGGACCTTGCCGTCGTCGATGAGGATCGGGTCGCCGGCGCTGACGTCACCGGGCAGGCCCTTGTACGTCGTCGAGCAGATCGTCCGCGTCCCCGGGCACGTCGCGCGTGGTGATCGTGAACTCCGCACCCTCCCGCAGCTGGACGGGACCGTCGGCGACCTTGCCGAGCCGGATCTTCGGGCCCTGGAGGTCGGCGAAGATGCCGACGCCGTGGCCGCTCTGGTCCGAGGCCTCCCGCACCATCCGGTAGACCTGCTCGTGGTCGGCGTACGACCCGTGGCTGAGGTTCATCCGGGCGACGTCCATGCCGGCGTCCACCAGGGCCCTGATCTTCTCCGGCGTGTTCACCGCAGGACCCAGGGTGCAGACGATCTTTGCTCTACGCACGCACCGACCCTAGCGGGCTACCCGTGAGTCACCAGCAGCGTCGGCTGGATCGTTCCAAGATGTGACGGCCGCGCCGCGCCGAGCGTCTCAGACGACGAGCGGGCGCTCCGTCGGCGGGATCGGCGCGGGCAGCGTCGTCGTGCCCGGTGAGGTAGGTGTCGACCCCGGCGGCAGCCGCGCGGCCCTCGGCGATCGCCCACACGATCAGCGACTGACCGCGTCCCGCGTCGCCGGCGACGAAGACGCCGGGCTGGCTGGACATGTAGGCGTCGTCGCGCACGATGTTGCCGCGCCCGTCGAGCTCGACCCCGAGCTGGCTCGACGACGCCGTCCTGCTCCGGACCGGTGAACCCCATCGCGAACAGCACCAGCTCGGCCGGGATCTCGCGCTCGCTGCCCTCGACCTCGGTGAACTTGCCGTCGACCATCTCGACGTCGACGAGCCGCAGCGCGCGGACGTTGCCGTCCTCGTCGCCGAGGAACTCCTGGGTGGACACGGAGTACATCCGGTCGCCGCCCTCCTCGTGGGCCGAGGAGACCCGGAAGATCATCGGGTACGTCGGCCAGGGCTGGCCGTTCGGCCGGTCCTCACCGGGCTGCGGCATGATCTCGAGCTGCGTCACGGACGCGGCCTTCTGCCGGTGCGAGGTGCCGAGGCAGTCGGCGCCGGTGTCGCCGCCGCCGATGATCACCACGTGCTTGCCGGTGGCGACGATCTGGTCGTCGACCTCTTGGCCGAGGGAGGCCCGGTTGGACTGCGGCAGGAACTCCATCGCCTGGTGGATGCCGCCGAGCTCCCGGCCGGTGATCGGCAGGTCGCGCGCGGCGGTCGCGCCCATGGCGAGCACGACGGCGTCGAAGCGGTCGACGAGCTGCTCGCCCGGTGACGTCGGTGCCGACGTCGACGCCGGACCGGAACACGGTCCCTTCTCGTCGCATCTGGTCGATGCGGCGGTCGAGGTGCTTCTTCTCCATCTTGAACTCGGGGATGCCGTAGCGCAGCAGGCCGCCGGGCTTGTCGGCGCGCTCGTAGACCGCGACGGTGTGGCCGGCGCGGGTCAGCTGCTGGGCGGTGGCGAGGCCGGCGGGGCCGGACCCGATGACCGCGACGGTCTTGCCGGAGAGCCACTCGGGCGGCTGCGGCCGGACCAGCCCGGACTCCCAGGCGCGGTCGGCGATCGAGACCTCGACGTTCTTGATCGTGACCGGGTCCTGGTTGATGCCGAGCACGCACGCCGTCTCGCACGGCGCCGGGCAGAGCCGTCCGGTGAACTCCGGGAAGTTGTTCGTCGCGTGCAGGCGCTCGATGGCGCCCTCCCAGTCGTCGCGCCAGACCAGGTCGTTCCACTCCGGGATGATGTTGCCGAGCGGGCAGCCCTGGTGGCAGAACGGGATGCCGCAGTCCATGCAGCGGCCGGCCTGCTCGGTGATGATCGGCAGCAGCGCGCGGCCGGCCCCGCCGGGGTAGACCTCGTTCCAGTCGTTGACGCGCTCGTCGACGGGACGGCGGCGACCGGCGACCTCGCGGCCCGGTCTCTTGAGGAAAGCCTCGACGAGGGTCAGCCATGGAGCGCCTCCATCATCTTCGTCGCGGTCTCGTCCTCGGAGAGGCCGTCGGCCTCGGCCTTCTCCTTGGCGGCGAGCACCAGCTTGTAGTCGCGCGGCATCAGCTCGGTGAAGCGCTGCACGGCGCTCGCCCAGTCCGTCGAGCAGCGCCTCGGCCACCGGCGACCCGGTCTCCTCGAGGTGCCGGCGGACGATGCCCTCGAGCTCGTCGGCCGCGTCGCCCTCGACCGGGGCGAGCTCGACCAGCTCGTGGTTGACCCGGCCCTCGTCGAGGTCGAGCAGGAACGCGACGCCGCCGGACATGCCGGCCGCGAAGTTGCGGCCGGTGGGGCCGAGCACGACGACGCGCCCTCCGGTCATGTACTCGCAGCCGTGGTCGCCGACGCCCTCCACGACGGCCGTGGCCCCGGAGTTGCGCACGCAGAAGCGCTCGCCGACCTGGCCCCGCAGGAAGATCTCGCCGGACGTCGCGCCGTACCCGATGACGTTGCCGGCGATGATCTGCGTGGCCGCGTCGAAGGTCGCCGCCCGGTCGGGGCGTACGACGATGCGGCCGCCGGACAGGCCCTTGCCGACGTAGTCGTTGGCGTCGCCCTCGAGCCGCAGCGTGATGCCGCGCGGCACGAACGCCCCGAAGGACTGGCCGGCGGAACCGGTGAAGGTGATGTCGATGGTGCCGTCGGGCAGGCCCGCGCCCTGGTAGCGCTTGGTGACCTCGTGACCGAGGATCGTGCCGACCGTGCGGTTCACGTTGCGGATCTGCACCTGGGCGCGGACCGGCTCGCCCTTCTCGAGGGCGTCCTGGGCCAGCGCGACGAGCTCGTTGTCGAGCGCCTTGTCGAGGCCGTGGTCCTGCTTGGTGGTGTTGTGCCGCGGCGCACCCTCGGGCAGCTCGGGCACGTGCAGGATCGGGCGCAGGTCGAGACCGGCGGCCTTCCAGTGGTGCACGGCGCTGGTGACGTCGAGCAGCTCGGCGCGGCCGACGGCCTCCTCGAGGGTGCGGAAGCCGAGCTCGGCCAGCAGCTCGCGGACCTCCTCGGCGATGAACTCGAAGAAGTTGACGACGAACTCGGGCTTGCCGGCGAAGCGCTGGCGGAGCACCGGGTTCTGCGTCGCGACGCCCACCGGGCAGGTGTCGAGGTGGCAGACCCGCATCATGATGCAGCCCGAGACGACCAGCGGCGCGGTGGCGAAGCCGAACTCCTCGGCGCCGAGCAGCGCCGCGACGATCACGTCGCGACCGGTCTTCATCTGGCCGTCGGCCTGCACGACGATGCGGTCGCGCAGCCCGTTGAGCAGCAGGGTCTGCTGGGTCTCGGCCAGGCCGAGCTCCCAGGGGCCGCCGGCGTGCTTGAGCGACGTCAGCGGCGCGGCGCCCGTGCCGCCGTCGTGGCCGGAGATCAGCACGACGTCGGCGTGCGCCTTGGACACCCCGGCCGCGACCGTGCCGACGCCGACCTCGGCGACCAGCTTCACGTGCACCCGCGCCGACGGGTTCGCGTTCTTCAGGTCGTGGATCAGCTGGGCGAGGTCCTCGATGGAGTAGATGTCGTGGTGCGGCGGCGGCGAGATGAGCCCCACGCCGGGCGTCGAGTGCCGGGTCTTCGCGACCCACGGGTAGACCTTGTGGCCGGGCAGCTGGCCGCCCTCGCCGGGCTTCGCGCCCTGCGCCATCTTGATCTGGATGTCGTCGGCGTTGGTGAGGTACTCCGAGGTCACCCCGAAGCGACCGGAGGCGACCTGCTTGATCGCGCTGCGGCGCTCGGGGTCGTGCAGCCGGTCGGCGTCCTCGCCGCCCTCGCCGGTGTTGGACTTGCCGCCGAGACGGTTCATCGCGATCGCCAGGGTCTCGTGGGACTCCTGGCTGATCGAGCCGTAGGACATCGCGCCGGTCGAGAACCGCTTCACGATGGCGGAGACCGGCTCGACCTCGTCGATCGGGATCGGCTGGCGGCCCGTGGCGGAGCCGTCCTTGAACGCGAAGAGCCCGCGCAGCGTCATCAGCCGCTTGGACTGCTCGTTGACGCGCTCGGTGTACTGCTTGAACACGTCGTAGCGGCCGCTGCGGGTGGAGTGCTGCAGGCGGAAGACCGTCTCGGGGTCGAACAGGTGCGGCTCGCCCTCGCGGCGCCACTGGTACTCGCCGCCGATGTCGAGGGACCGGTGCGCGGACGGCAGCCCGTCGACCGGGTAGGCCTTGCGGTGCCGGCGGGCGACCTCCTCGGCGATCGTGTCGATGTCGACGCCGCCGAGCTTGCTGGTCGTGCCGGTGAAGTAGCGGTCGACCAGCGGCTGCGCGAGACCGACGGCCTCGAAGATCTGCGCTCCGGTGTACGACGCGACCGTGGACACGCCCATCTTGCTCATCACCTTGAGGACGCCCTTGCCCAGCGAGCGGACCAGGTTCTTCACGGCCTGCTCGGGCTCGACGTCGACGTAGTGGCCGTCGCGGGCCAGGTCCTCGACGGTCTCCAGCGCGAGGTAGGGGTTGACCGCCGCGGCGCCGTAGCCGATGAGCAGCGCGACGTGGTGCACCTCGCGGACGTCGCCGGCCTCGATCACCATGCCGATCTGGGTGCGGGTCTTCTCGCGGACCAGGTGGTGGTGCACGGCCCCGGTCAGCAGCAGCGACGGGATCGGCGCCAGCTCGGCGGTCGAGTGCCGGTCGGAGAGCACGATGATCCGGGCGCCGTCGGCGATCGCGGCCGACACCTCGGCGCAGATCTGGTCGATCCGGTCGGCCAGCGCGCGGCCGCCGCCCTCGACGTCGTACAGGCCGCGGGAGACGTGGGTGGCGTAGCCGGGCAGGTCGCCGTCGCGGTTGATGTGCCGGATCTTGGCCAGCTCGTCGTTGGTGACCACCGGGAACGGCAGCACCAGCTGGCGGCACGACGCGGGGGTCGGCTCGAGCAGGTTGGACTCGGGTCCGATGGTGCCGGACAGCGAGGTGACGAGCTCCTCGCGGATCGCGTCGAGCGGCGGGTTGGTGACCTGCGCGAACAGCTGCGCGAAGTAGTCGAACAGCAGCCGCGGCCGGTCGGACAGCGCCGCGATCGGGGTGTCGGTGCCCATCGAGCCGATCGGCTCCGCACCGGACCGCGCCATCGGGGTGAGCAGGACGCGCTTCTCCTCCTCGGTGTAGCCGAAGATCTGCTGGCGGCGGGTGACCGAGGCGTGGGTGTGCACGATGTGCTCGCGGTCGGCGAGGTCCTCGAAGCGGACGATGCCGGCGTGCAGCCACTCGTCGTAGGGGTGCTCGGCGGCGAGCTCGCCCTTGATCTCCTCGTCCTCGATGATCCGGTGCTCCTCGGTGTCCACCAGGAACATCCGGCCGGGCTGCAGGCGGCCCTTGCGGACCACGGTGGCCGGGTCGATGTCGAGCACGCCGACCTCGGAGGCGAGCACCACGAGGCCGTCGTCGGTCACCCAGTAGCGGGAGGGCCGCAGGCCGTTGCGGTCGAGCACGGCGCCGATCTGGGTGCCGTCGGTGAACACGACGCAGGCGGGACCGTCCCAGGGCTCCATCATCGAGGAGTGGAACTCGTAGAACGCGCGTGCGGCGGGCGTCCATCTCGGCGTGGTTCTCCCACGCCTCGGGGATCATCATCAGCACCGAGTGCGGCAGCGTGCGGCCGCCGAGGTGCAGCAGCTCGAGCACCTCGTCGAAGGACGCGGAGTCCGAGGCCCCCGGGGTGCAGATCGGGTAGAGCCGGTCGAGGTCGCCGGGGATCAGGTCGCTGGACAGCAGGGCCTCACGGGCCCGCATCCAGTTGCGGTTGCCCATCACGGTGTTGATCTCGCCGTTGTGCGCGATGAAGCGGAACGGGTGCGAGAGCGGCCAGCTCGGGAAGGTGTTGGTGGAGAACCGCGAGTGCACGACGGCCACCGCCGAGGCGACGCGCTCGTCGACCAGGTCGGGGTAGAAGTGGTCGAGCTGGTCGGTGGTGAGCATGCCCTTGTAGGCGATGGTCCGCGACGACAGCGACGGGAAGTAGACGTCGGTCTCGTGCTCGGCCCGCTTGCGCAGGCAGAACGCGAGCCGCTCGAGCGCCATCCCGACCAGCCGGCCGGACGACGCGGCGACGAACAGCTGGCTGAACGTGGGCATCACCGACAGGGCGGTGGCGCCGAGCATGGAGGAGTCGACCGGGACCTCGCGCCAGCCGAGCACGTCGAGGCCCTCCTCGGCCGCGATCTCCTCGATGCGGCGACGGGTCTTGGCGACCTCGTCCTCGCCGCCGGGGAGGAACGCGGTGCCGACGGCGTAGGAGCGCGCCTGCGGCAGCTCGAAGCCGGCGTCGCGGGCGACCTCGCGCAGGAAGGCGTCGGGGATGCCGAGCAGGATGCCGGCACCGTCGCCGGAGTCGGGCTCCGCGCCGGTCGCACCGCGGTGCTCGAGGTTGCGGAGCGCGGTGATCGCCTTGGCGACGATGTCGTGGCTGGCCTGGCCGGTCAGGGTGGCGACGAACGCGACACCACAGGCGTCGTGCTCGTGGAGTCCGTCGTACAGCCCCTGGGGCGGCGGGAACGCGTGCATGCGCCATCCCTCCCGTCGTCGTGGCACCCGGTGGTGGGCCGCCGGGGAGGGCGGTCCGGGGTGCTTCTCATGCAAGTAGATGCAGGGGACGACATTGGCCCAAGCACCGTGAAGACTACAGCACGGTAACGTCCCTCAGCTCGCCCTGCGAGACGGGTGGCTCACACTCCGGACGGTGTCGGACCGGCCCGGGATCAGCAGCCGGGATCAGCCGATCCCGGCGCCTCCCACGAGGCTGCCGAAGGCGTAGGTCAGGCCCGCCGCCGCGGCGCCCAGGAGCATCTGCCGCAGGCCGCCGTACCACCAGGACCGGCTGGTGACCTGGGTGACGACGGCGCCGCACAGGAAGAGCGCGACCAGGGTCACCAGCAGGCCGGGCACGAGGCTGCCGGCGCCGAGCAGGTAGGGCAGCACCGGGATGGCGGCGCCCACCGCGAAGGAGACGAACGACGACACGGCCGCGACCATCGGCGAGGCCAGGTCGTCGGGGTCGACGCCCAGCTCCTCGCGGGCGTGCACGGCCACGGCGTTGTCGACGTCGGCGTGGATCTGCCGGGACACCTCCGCGGCGAGCTCGGGGTCGATGCCCTTCGCGACGTACATCTCGGCCAGCTCGCCGGCCTCCGCGAGCGGGTTGGCGATGATCTCGCGGCGCTCCTTGTCGATCTCGCGCTGGGCGGCCTCGGACTGGCTGGCGACCGAGGTGTACTCCCCCGCCGCCATCGAGAACGCACCGGCCGCGAGCCCGGCCAGACCGGCGAGCACCACGGCAGTCGTGCCGGTCGCGTCCTTCGTGCCGCCGGCGACACCCGCGATCAGCGCCAGGTTGGACACCAGGCCGTCCATCGCCCCGAACACCGCCGGACGCAGCCAGCCACCTGTGACGTCGGGGTGGTCGTGGGAGATCTCGGGGATGTCGGAAGGCAGTGCGGCCGTGGTCATGCGGCCAAGGTAGCCACATCGGACGGGCATTTCATCGAAGGAAAGGCTCACCTGACCGGGTCGGAGAGCTCCTCGTCGGTGGCGTCCTCGGGGCCGCGGCCGTCGCGGTAGACCGACTCCTCGCGCCCGGGGTGCCGGCGGCCGGCCACCACGAAGTAGATGGCCGCGCCGAGGAAGACCACGATCGAGGTCCACACGTTGAGCCGCAGGCCGAACACGTCGTTGGCCTCGACGGCGTCGATGCGGAGGTACTCGATCCAGGCGCGCCCGGCGGTGTAGCCCATGACGTAGACCGCGAAGGCCCGGCCGTGACCGAGCCGGAACTTGCGGTCGGCCCAGATGACCAGGGCGGCCACCCCGAGGTTCCAGCCGAACTCGTAGAGGTAGGTCGGGTGGAAGGTCTCGAACTGCTGGTACTTCGGGTCCAGGGACTGCCGGTGCTCCGCGTCGATCTCCAGGCCCCAGGGCAGGGTCGTCGGCTTGCCGTAGAGCTCCTGGTTGAACCAGTTGCCCCACCGGCCGATCGCCTGGGCGACCACGATGCCGGGCGCCAGGGCGTCGGCCATCGGCGGGAGCTTGAGCCCGTAGCGGCGGCAGCCGATGTAGGCGCCGACGCCGCCGAGCGCGATCGCCCCCCAGATGCCGAGGCCGCCCTGCCACACGTAGAGCGCCTTGATCGGCTCGCCGCCCTCGCCGAAGTAGTTCTTCGGGTCGGTGATCACGTGGTAGAGCCGGCCGCCGACCAGGCCGAACGGCACCGCCCAGATCGCGATGTCGGAGACCTGGCCGCGGGTGCCGCCGCGGGCCACGAAGCGACGCTCGCCCATCCAGATGGCCACGACGACGCCCAGGATGATGCACAGCGCGTAGGCCCGGATCGGGACCGGCCCGAGGTGCCAGACGGCCTGGCCGGGGCTCGGGATGAAGAGCGCGTTCACAGTCCGGCCACCTTGTCGTCGAGGATCTTGGTGATGTCGCCCGCCAGGGCAGCGGGGTCGGTGCCCTCGGTCCACACGAACGGCGCCCGGCCGTCCGGGAGCAGGCCGACGATCTGGGTGCCGTGCGCGACGTCGTAGCCGCCGGACGCGAGCTTGGCGCCCTTCGCGATCTCGACGTCGAAGGCCTTGCCCAGCCGGACGATCGTGGGCAGGTCGCCGGTGAGGCCCTGGAAGGTCGGGTCGAAGCGTCCGACGTACGCCTTGAGGGTCTTCGCGTCGTCGCGGCGCGGGTCGGTGGTGACGAACAGCATGTCGACCTTCGCCCGCTCGCGCCGTCGAGGCGGGTCATCGCCGAGGCGATGTTGGCCATCACGATCTGGCAGAGGTCGGGGCAGTGGGTGTAGCCGAAGAACACCAGCGTCAGCGGCTTCGTCGACGTCGGTCGGCCAGGTCGTAGGGCTTGCCGTCGGCGTCGTCCAGCGTCAGGTCGGGTACGGCGTAGGGCTGGGGCAGCACGTTGCCGTCGAGACCGTCGGAGTCGTACATCGTCACCCCGCTGACCGGGCTGTGCGAGTGCGACGACTGGCCGCCGCAGCCGGCGAGGGTGAGAGCGAGCACGAGCGGGACCACGGCGACGAGGCACCTACGCACGACGGACCCCCTCCGCGAGGTCACGCGTCAGCTCGGTCAGCGAGGCCAGGCCGGCGGCCCGGTCGGCGCCGGCGTCGAGCAGCCGCCGCACGAACGCCGAGCCCACGATCACGCCGTCGGCGTAGCCCGCCACCTCGGCGGCCTGGTCGCCGTTGGAGACCCCCAGCCCGACGGCCACCGGCAGGTCGGTGACGGCGCGGGTCCGCTCGACCAGCGGGCGGGCCAGGTCGCTGCTGGAGTCGCGGGTGCCGGTGACACCCATGACGGCGGTGGCGTAGACGAAGCCGCGGCAGGCCTCGACGGTCTGCCGCAGCCGCGGGTCGGTCGACGACGGCGCCACCAGGAAGACCTTGTCGAGCGCGTGGGCGTCGGCGGCCGCGACCCACTCGCCCGCCTCGTCGGGCACCAGGTCGGGGGTGATCAGCCCGGCTCCCCCGGCGGCGGCCAGGTCGCGGGCGAACCGCTCGACGCCGTAGCGCACGACCGGGTTCCAGTAGGTCATCACGACGGTCGGCACGCCGGTCTGCGCGACGGCCTCGACGGTGCGCAGCACGTCGGCTGGTGCGGGTGCCGGCCTCGAGCGCCTGCTGGGCGGCGGCCTGGATGGTCGGGCCGTCCATGACGGGGTCGCTGTAGGGCAGGCCCACCTCGATGACGTCGCAGCCGGCCGCGACCATCGCCTTGAGCGCCTGGACGGAGCCGTCCAGGTCGGGGAAGCCGGCCGGGAGGTAGCCCACGAGGGCGCTGCGGCCCTCCGCCTTCGCCTGCGCGAAGGCCTTCTCGGTGCTCATCCCTGCGGCTCCTGCTTCACGTTGTTGCCCGAGCCCTCGCCGGGCGTGCCCGCGGGCACCCCCGCCTTGTCGTCCGGCCGGGTCTCGCCGAGCCCGAACCACTCGATGGCGGTGCCCATGTCCTTGTCGCCGCGGCCGGAGAGGTTGACCAGGATCGTCGAGCCCGGCTGCTCCTTGGCCACCTCCATCGCGCCCGCGATCGCGTGCGCCGACTCGATGGCCGGGATGATCCCCTCGGTGCGCGAGAGCAGCGCGAACGCGTCCATCGCCTCGGTGTCGGTGACCGGGCGGTAGGTCGCCCGGCCGGACTCGGCCAGGAAGGCGTGCTGGGGCCCCACGCCGGGGTAGTCGAGGCCGGCGGAGATCGAGTGCGACTCCTTGGTCTGGCCGTCCTCGTCCTGCAGCACGAACGTGCGCGCACCGTGCAGCACGCCGAACTCGCCGGCGTAGATCGTCGCGGCGTGCCGCATCGTGTCGACGCCGTCGCCGGCCGCCTCGCAGCCGATCAGCTGCACGTCGGCGTCGTCGACGAAGCCGGCGAACAGCCCGATCGCGTTGGAGCCGCCGCCGACGCAGGCGACCGCGGAGTCGGGCAGCCGGCCGGTGAGCTCGAGGCACTGCGCTCGCGCCTCGTCGCCGATGCCGCGGCAGAAGTCGCGCACCATCGACGGGAACGGGTGCGGGCCGGCGGCCGTGCCGAAGAGGTACGCCGTGTGGTCGACGCTCGCCACCCAGTCCCGGATCGCCTCGTTGATCGCGTCCTTGAGGGTCCGGGACCCGGACTTCACCGACACCACCTCGGCGCCGAGCAGGTGCATCCGGGCGACGTTGAGGGCCTGCCGCTCGGTGTCCACCTCGCCCATGTAGACGACGCAGTCGAGCCCGAGGTAGGCCGCGGCCGTGGCCGACGCGACGCCGTGCTGGCCGGCGCCCGTCTCGGCGATCACCCGGGTCTTGCCCATCCGCTTGGTGAGCAGCGCCTGGCCGAGCACGTTGCGGATCTTGTGCGCACCGGTGTGGTTGAGGTCCTCGCGCTTGAGCAGGATCCGGGCGCCGGCGATCTCGGACAGCTTCGTCGCGTCGTACAGCAGGCTGGGCACGCCGGCGTACTCACGCAGCAGCCGCTCGAACTCGCCCGTGAACTCCGGGTCCTGCATCGCGTCCTGCCACGCCACCGTCAGCTCGTCGAGCGCGGCCATCAGGGCCTCGGGCATCATCCGGCCGCCGAAGCGGCCGAACGTCCCGTCGGGCGACGCCTCGTCGGACGGGGTGGGGTGCGGCTGTGCGGACATGCGGGAGAGGCTCCTGTGCTGGCTAGTCGCGCTGCTTGAGGGCCGGGTGCGCTCCGGCGGCCACCAGGTCGGCCACCGCCGCCCGGGGGTCGTCGCCCTTGACGAGGGTCTCCCCGACGAGGACGACGTGGGCGCCCTGCTTGGCGTACTCGAACACGTCGCGGGCGTCGCGCACGCCGGACTCGGCGACCCGGACCACGTCGTCGGGGATGCGCGGGGCGAGGCGGGCGAAGGTGTCCCGGTCCACCTCGAGGGTCTTGAGGTTGCGGGCGTTGACGCCGATCAGGGTGGCGCCGGCCTCGAGCGCGCGGTCGACCTCCTCCTCGTCGTGCACCTCGACCAGCGGCGTGAGGCCGATGGACTGGGCCCGGTCGAGCAGCGCCTCGAGCTGGTTCTGGGTCAGCGCGGCGACGATCAGCAGGGCGAGGTCGGCGCCCGCGGCGCGTGCCTCCCACAGCTGGTAGGAGGTGACGATGAAGTCCTTGCGCAGCACCGGCACGTGCACGGCGGCCCGGACGGCCTCGAGGTCGGCGAGGCTGCCGCCGAAGCGGCGCTGCTCGGTGAGCACGCTGATCGTGGCGGCGCCACCGGACTGGTAGTTGGCGGCCAGCGCGGCCGGGTCGCTGATCGTGGCCAGCGCGCCCTTGCTCGGGCTGGACCGCTTGACCTCGGCGATGACGCTGACGCCGGGCGCGCGGTAGGCCGGCATCGGGTCGAGGGCGTCGGGGCGCTCGCCGCGCGCGCTCCTTGAGCCGGTCGAGCGGGACGGCCGCCTCCCGCTCGGCGAGGTCGATGCGGACACCCTCGATGATCTCGTCGAGAACGCTCATGCACACCTCTCCCCTCGCGATGACGGCCCCCGCCTGGTGTCCGGGGTCCCTAGACTCTCACGAGACCGGGAAGCATCCCGAACCGCGCCCACGCCCACCGCACGGAGTGACCTCGATGAGCAACCCGCCCGGAACTCCCGACCCCCGCGACCCCGACGGCGGTCGGCGAGGGCCGAGACCCGTGGGCCGCGCCGCCCCCGGACCAGCCGGCCGCTCCGCAGCAGCCGGACCCCGGCTACGGGCAGCCGCCGACCTACCCGCAGCAGCCGCCGTACGGGCAGCAGCCGTACGGCCAGCCGGGGTACGGCCAGCAGCCCTACGGGCAGCCGGGCTACGGGCAGCCGCAGTACGGGCAGCCGCAGTACGGGCAACCCGCTTACGGGCAGCCGCAGTACGGGCAGCCCGCGCGCAACAACGGCAAGGCGATCGCGGCGCTGTGGACCGGCATCGGCTCCATCGTGCTGTCGTTCTGCTGCCTCGGCTTCGCCGGCATCGTGGCGATCGTCCTCGGGGTGAAGGCCCGCTCGGAGATCCGGGCTTCGGGAGGTCAGCAGGAGGGTGACGGGATGGCCCTCGCCGGCATCATCACCGGTGCCATCGCGATCGTGCTGAGCATCGGGCTGATCCTGCTGGTCGTGCTGGCGATCGCCAACGGCGACGCCGACTTCGGCTCCACCTCGGGCTCGGGCGTCTGACAACTGCAGTCGACGCGTCGGCTTCGCCTGTCGCGCTTCGGCGTGCGGAGCCGATAGCGTCTCCGCCACGCACCGGCCCGAGTCCGGACGCGACGCACCGACTCACACGTGGGGAGACATCCATGAGCTACACACCTCCGCCGCCGCCGGAAGGCGGCTCCGAGGGTTCGTACGGCGCACCGCAGGACCCGAACGGCGGCCAGTACGGCGGGGGTCAGCAGCCGCCCGGCCAGTACCCCGCCGGCCCCGGGTACGGCTACGGCCAGCCGCCGAAGACCAACCAGAAGGCGATCTGGGCCCTCGTGCTCGGCATCCTCGGGATCGTGTGCTGCGGGTTCGTCGCCGGCATCCCGGCCCTGATCCTCGGCAACATGCGCCAAGAAGGAGATCGCGGCGAGCGGCGGCAGCGCAGACCGGGGCAGGCATGGCCCAGGCCGGCTTCGTGCTCGGCATCATCGCCATCGTGCTGGGTGTCCTGGGACTCCTGCTCTTCGTGACCGGCGTGGTCAGCACGCCGGGCAGCAGCACCTCCCCCTGACGCGGCACCACGTGACGAGGCCCCGACCGGATCGCCGGTCGGGGCCTCGTCGCACGTCGGCCTGCTCTCAGGGCGCGAGCCACGCCCCGACGGGCAGGTTGCGCACGACCCAGAACGTCACCGCGAGCACGCTGAACACGCGCCACCGGGAGCAGCACCTGACGGGTGCTCACCGGCCGGTGCGTGCCGCGCCACCGGGTCGACCACCGAGCGGGTCCACCAGAAGGCGACGAACGGCAGCGAGCCGACGAACAGCAGGTTGCTCGACGCGGCGGCGCCGACCTGCCCGTCGGTCAGGTCGTTGACGGCGCGCAGCCCGCCGCAGCCGGGACAGTAGGTGCCGGTCAGCAGCAGCCACGGGCAGGTGCCCCAGCTGCCGGAGCGGTGCGGGTCACGCAGGTGCAGCGCGATGCTGGCCGCCAGCAGTCCGCCGGCCAGCAGCACCGGCCCCCTGACCCGGTGCCAGCGGCCACGGGTCTCGAGGCGGGGCTGGACGGCGGTCACACCTCGGCGCCGAGACCCATCCGCTGCATGATCTTGCCGACGACCGGGCCGAGCACACCGATGACGACGCCGACCCAGAACACCGGCCAGCTGCCGATGACCAGGCCGATGCCGCCGACGACGAATCCGACGAGGATGACCAGGACCCCGGTCCACGCAGCCGGGGTGTTGCCGTGGTGAGCCATCGCAGGGAGCTCCTTGCAGTTCGGTGACGTGGACGGCAGCAAGTCTAGGGGGCTCGACGGGCTTCTCAGGCCGTCGGGTCGTGCCCGTCGTCGAGGGCCCGCCACATGTCCCGCTCCGTCGTGGGGGTGGCCGGCCTCTGCCTCCGCCCGGGCGGCGGGTGCGTCGTACCTGCTGCCCATGGCGGGCCACCCCGGGACGCAGCGTACGGCGACCGCGAACGCGGCCAGTGCCAGGAAGGCGCCGACGCCCGCGGCGAAGTACCACCCGGTCAGCGACGACGTGAACGCGTCGGACCCGGCGCCCTGCGACGACCGCGGCCGCGACCGCGTCGTCCTCGGCCCGGCCGAACGCGGCGACGGTGGCGACGAGCGCACCCGCGGACGCGAGGAGCCCGACGACCGCGACGACCCGGCGCGCGCGACCGCGCAGCACCAGCACGACGCCCCAGGCGGCCAGGGCGACCAGGGCGAGGGCGACGACGAGCGGCGCGGTCTCGGAGCCCTTCGCGACCCCGGACACCGCGGTGCGGCCCACACCGCTCGAGGCCCGCGCCCAGTCCTTGGCCCCGGCGACCGCCGCGAGCGTGGCGCCCGCCAGGCCGACCAGCACGGTCGGCCCGAAGGACCGGCTGCGGGAGCGCTCAGCCATCGGCGCCGTCGGTGAGCGGAAGGATGGTCGCGTCGAAGCAGGTCCGGTCGCCGGTGTGGCAGGCCGGTCCCTCCTGGTCGACCTGCACCAGCAGGGTGTCGCCGTCGCAGTCGAGCCGGACCTCGCGGACGTGCTGCCGGTGGCCGGACGTCTCCCCCTTGACCCACAGCTCCTGGCGCGACCGGGACCAGAACGTCGTGCGCCCGGTCGTCAGCGTGCGGTGCAGCGCCTCGTCGTCCATCCAGCCGACCATCAGCACCTCGCCGGTGTCGTGCTGCTGGACGACCGCCGCGACGAGTCCCTGGGCGTCGCGCTTGAGGCGCGCGGCGATGGCCGGGTCGAGCGAGGAGGTCATGCGTCCAGTGTGACGGACGTCAGGTGACGGACTGCTGGGCGACCCAGGAGGCGTGCAGCCGGCCGTAGACGCCGCCCTCGGCGACCAGGGCGGCGTGCGGGACCGCGCTGGACGATCCGGCCCTTGTCGACGACGACGACCTCGTCGGCGTTCTCGGCGGTCGACATCCGGTGCGCGATGGTGATCGACGGTGCGGCCCTTGGTCAGCCGCTCCAGGGCCCGGGCGATCCGCATCTCCAGCGCCGGGTCGACCGCGCTGGTGGCCTCGTCGAGCACCAGCAGGTCGGGGTCGGCGAGGTGGGCGCGGACCAGGGCGACGAGCTGCCGCTCCCCCGCCGACAGCGACTCGCCGCGCTGGCCGACGCGGGTGTCGAGGCCCCGCGGCAGGGTCTCCAGCCAGTCGGTCAGGCCGAGCTGCTCGACGCCGGTGAGGATCTGCTCGTCGGTCGCGTCGAGCCTGCCGTAGAGCGCGTTGGCCCGCAGCGTCGAGTCGAACAGGAAGCCCTCCTGCGGCACCAGCACGACCCGCGACCGCAGCGACGAGAACGGCACCTCGCGCAGGTCGACCCCGTCGAGCCGGACCGCGCCGGTGGTGGGGTCCATCAGCCGGGTCAGCAGCTTGGCCAGGGTGGTCTTGCCGGAGCCGGTCTCGCCGACGACGGCGAGCCGGGTGTTCGGCGCGATCTCGAGGTCGACGTCGTGCAGCACCGGCGGGCCGCCCGGGTAGGCGAACCCGACGTTGTCGAAGGAGATGGTGACGGACCGGTCCGGCAGGGCCGTGCCGCTCTCGCCGGGGTCGACGACGTCCGCCGGGGTGTCGAGGATGCCGATCACCCGCCGCCAGCCGGCGATGGCGTTCTGCGCGTCGGTGAGCACCTGGGTGCCGATCTGCACCGGTCCGACGAACAGCGTGACCAGGAACGCGAACGCCAGCACCTCGCCGGCGGTGATCTGCCCGTCCACGCCGAGCAGCACGCCGACGATCAGCACGCCCGCGTTGGCCAGGCCGGCCGAGACGCCGCCGAGCGAGAACGAGAACGCGGTCAGCCCCTGCGCCCTGGTGCTGGCCTGCTTGTAGCGCTCGATGGCGGTGTCGATGCGCTCCTGGGTGCGGTCCTCGATCGCGTAGGAGCGGACGGTGGCCGCCCCGACGACGGGCTCGGACACCGCGCTGAGCATGACGCCGACCTGCTGCCGCACGACGCCGTACGCCAGGGAGAGGCGGCGCTGGAAGAACCGCAGGGACAGGAACAGCGGCAGGAAGCAGACCCAGACCACGATCGTCAGCTGCCAGCTGTAGATCGCCATCACCACGGTGGCGACGATGATCTGGCCGACGCTGACGATCGAGATGATGCCGCCGAAGATCAGGAACTGCGAGACCTGGTCGACGTCGCTGGTGACGCGCGAGACCAGGGCGCCGCGCCGCTCGGTGTTCTGGGTCAGCAGCGGCAGGTCGTGCACGTGGCGGAACGCCTTGATCCGCAGGGTGGCCAGGCCGCGCTCGGCGCTGGTGAACAGCCGGTAGGTCATCTGGTACGACGCGAGGCCGGTCATCACCACGGCGACGACGGCGATCACCGCGACCACGGACATGAAGCCGACGTCCGGGCCACCGGGCGCGTTGACGCCCTTGTCGAGGGTCTGCTGCACCGACACGGGCACGACGATCCGGCCGGCCGTCGAGAGCACGGCGAAGGCGAGCGTGCCGCGGATGCCGTCGCGTGAGCTCGGGCGAGAGGGCGATGCCGCGCCGGATGGTGGCCATCGCGGAGATCGACTCGCCGGTGTCCATGACCGTCGAGGCCGGGGCGCTCACGGGACGCTCACCTCCCCCGGCTCGGTCTCCTGCTCGTAGGCGTTCACCAGGTCGGCGTAGCCGGGGTTGCGGGCCAGCAGGTCGGCGTGGGTGCCCTGGTCGTCGACGCGGCCGTCCTTGAGGTAGACGACCTCGTCGGCCAGCGCGATCGTGGCCTTGCGGTAGGCCACCACCACGACGCTGGAGTCGTCGCCGCCCGGCGCGGAGGGCGGCGAGGATGCGCGCCTCGACCTCGGGGTCGACGGCCGAGGTGGCGTCGTCCATGACCAGCAGCCGCGGGCGCCGCACGAGCGCCCGGGCCAGGGACAGCCGCTGCCGCTGGCCGCCGGAGAGCGTGGTGCCGCGCTCGCCGAGCCGGGAGTCGAGACCGTCGGGCAGGGCCGCGACGAAGCCGTCGGCCTGCGCGGTGCGCAGCGCGGCCCACACGTCGTCGTCGGGCACGTCGGCGCCGAGCGAGACGTTGCCGCGCACGGTGTCGTCGAAGAGGAACGCCTGCTGCGGCACCAGCGCGGCGTGCTGGGCGAGCACCCCCGGGGCGAGGTCGCGCAGGTCGTGCCCGTCGAGCAGCACCTGCCCGTCGCCGGGGTCGACGAGCCGCAGCAGCAGCGAGGTCAGCGTGCTCTTGCCGCTGGCGGTGGCGCCGACGACGGCGACGGTGCGGCCCGGCTCGACGGTGAAGGTCAGGTCGTCCAGCAGCGCCGGGCCGTCGTCGTAGCGGTAGGACAGCGCGCGTACGTCGAGACGTGCGCCCGACCCGTCGCGGTCGATCGCCTCGGCGCCGTAGGCCATCTCGCCGGTGGCGTCGAGCACGGACTGCACGCGGTCGAAGCCGACGACGCTGCGCGGGAACTCGCCGACCAGCCAGCCCAGCGAGCGGATCGGGAAGGACACGATCGTCAGCAGGTAGGCGACCGTGACCACGTTGCCGGGGTCGGTCGCGCCGGTCTCCACCCGCAGCACGCCGACGGCGAGGACCGCGAGCACGCCGAGGCTCGGGCAGCGCCTCGAGCACCGGGTCGAACGCGGCGCGGATGCGGCCGGCGCGGATGTTCACGTCGCGCAGCTGGTGCGCCTTGTGGGCGAACCGCTCGGTCTCCTCGGTCTCGCGGCCGAGGCTCTTGACCACGAGCGCGCCGTCGAAGGACTCGTGCGCCACCTCGCTGAGCTCGGCCCGCAGGGCCTGGGCCCGGGTCATCAGCGGCGACTGCCAGCGCTGGTAGACCACGTTCGCGACGATCACGACCGGGAACACGAGCAGGCCCGACGATGGCCAGCACGACGTCGGTGAAGAGCATCTGCGCGACGGCGATCACCATCATCGCGACGGTGCCGACCGCCATCGGCAGCGGCGCGATCGGCGCCCAGGCGGCCTCGACGTCGGAGTTCGCGTTGGAGAGCAGCTGGCCCGTGGGGTGCTGCTGGTGCCAGGACATCGGGAGGCGGAGGTACTGCCGGGTGACGTCGCGGCGGTAGTGCGCCTGCATGCGGTACTGCATGACGCCGGCGCCGAGGCGGCGCGCGACGATGCCGACGGCCCGCAGGATCGCCACCGCCCACGAACAGCGCCAGGATCGTGACCAGGCCGCCGGGCTGGATGACGCCGTCCTCGAAGGCCGGCAGCACCACGTGGTCGGTCGACCAGCCGAGCACCCAGGCGTCGGCGACCGTCAGCGCGCCGAACAGCACGCTGCCGAGGGTCGAGAGGGTGAAGATCCACGGCTCGCGCCGGATCGCGACGCCGAGGACGCGGAACCCGTCCCGCAGCGTCCCCGTCACCCTTGCTCACGGGCACCACCCTAGGGTGGGCGGCATGACGCACAGCCTCCGGATGGCCCAGCGCGAGCGCACCGCGCTGTGCGACACCGCGCTCCAGGTCGGCGAGGACCAGCCGACGCTGTCCGGCGAGTGGACGGTCAAGGACCTCGTCGTGCACCTGCTGGTCCGCGAGGGCAGCCCGGCGGCCGCGGGGATCTTCGTGTCGCCGCTGGCGAGGCTCACCGAGCTCGAGTCCCGACGGCTCGGTCGCCGGGACTTCACGGTGCTGGTCGAGAAGCTCCGGTCCGGGCCCCCGCTGTACTCGCCGTACGCCGTCCCGAGGCTCGACGCGGCTGCTGAACACGCTGGAGTTCTTCGTCCACCACGAGGACATCCGTCGCGCCCAGCCGGGCGTGGTAGGCCCGCGTCGCTGCCGGCCGCGGACGAGAAGCTGCTGTGGTCGATGGTGCGCACGGCGGGCAAGGGCCTGACCCGCGGGCGCACCGGTCGGCGTCACGATCCGAACGCCACGACCGGGTCCACCCACCGGCTCAAGAGCGGCGACGACCACCGTGACGGTGACCGGGCTGCCCAGCGAGGTCACGCTCTACGTCTTCGGCCGCCGCCCGCAGGCCGACGTCGAGCTGTCCGGCGACGCGGCGGCCGTGGCGGATCTCAAGGACCACTCCCTCGGGTTCTGACGCACGGCCCGCCTCCTAGGCTGGGGCCATGAGCGACTACCTCGAGCTGCTGCCCGCCGTCGACATCGCGGGCGGGCAGGCCGTGCAGCTCGTGCAGGGCGTCGCCGGCTCCGAGAAGCGCTTCGGCGACCCGGTGGAGGCCGCCCTGAACTGGCAGCGCCGCGGCGCCGAGTGGATCCACCTCGTCGACCTCGACGCCGCCTTCGGGCGCGGCCACAACCGCGAGCTGCTCGCCAAGATCACCGGCCTCCTCGACATCAAGGTGGAGATGAGCGGCGGCATCCGCGACGACGCGTCCCTCGAGGCCGCGATGGCCACCGGCTGCCGCCGGGTCAACATCGGCACGGCCGCCCTCGAGCAGCCGGAGTGGTGCGCCGCGGCGATCGCCTCGCACGGCGACCGGGTCGCGGTCGGTCTCGACGTACGCGGCCGGACGCTGGCGGCGCGCGGGTGGACCGAGGAGGGCGGCGACCTGTACGACGTCCTGGCCCGCCTCGACGCCGAGGGCTGCGCGCGCTACGTGGTCACCGACGTCAACAAGGACGGCATGCTCCAGGGGCCCAACCTCGACCTGCTCTCCGCCGTCTGCGCGGCCACCGACCGGCCCGTCGTCGCGTCCGGTGGCATCACCGAGCTGACCGACCTCGGGGCGCTGGCGCTGCTGGTGCCCGACGGGGTCGAGGGCGCGATCATCGGCACCGCGCTCTACGAGGGCCGGTTCACCCTCGAGGACGCGCTCGCCGTGACGCGGCCGATGCCATGACGCTGGCCGTGCGGGTGATCCCCTGCCTCGACGTGGACGCCGGCCGGGTGGTCAAGGGCATCAACTTCACCGACCTCCGCGACGCCGGCGACCCCGTCGAGCTGGCCAAGGTCTACGACGCCGAGGGCGCCGACGAGCTCACGTTCCTGGACATCTCGGCGTCGCACGAGGGCCGGGCGACGACGCTCGAGATCGTGTCCGCGACCGCCGAGCAGGTGTTCATCCCCCTGACGGTCGGCGGCGGCGTCAGCGACGTGTCGCACGTCGACGCGCTGCTGCGGGCCGGGGCCGACAAGGTGGCGGTCAACACCGCGGCGATCCGCCGGCCCGCGCTGGTCGCGGAGATCGCCGACCGGTTCGGCAACCAGGTGCTGGTGCTCTCGGTCGACGCCCGCCGCGCCCCCGGCACCGACTCGGGCTTCGAGGTCACCACGCACGGCGGCCGCACGAGCGCGGGGCTCGACGCGGTGGAGTGGGCCCGGCGCGCCGCCGAGCTCGGGGCCGGCGAGATCCTGCTCAACGCGATGGACGCCGACGGGACCCAGGACGGCTTCGACCTCGACCTGATCCGGCTGGTGCGCCGCGAGGTGTCGATCCCGGTGATCGCCTCGGGCGGCGCGGGGGCCGTCGAGCACTTCGCACCCGCGGTCGACGCGGGGGCCGACGCCGTGCTCGCGGCGACCGTCTTCCACTTCGGGACGCTGCGGATCGGCGAGGTCAAGCAGGCGCTGGCGGCAGCAGGGCACCCGGTCCGCTGAGCTGCGCGCGGGCGGCCTGCTCCAGGAACAGCGGGCTGGCGAACTCGCAGTCCTCGGCGCAGGCGCTCACCACCTGCAGCACGGTGTTCCACGGCAGCTCGATGAACTCGTTCACCAGCCGCTCGGCCACCCCGGCCCACTCGTCGTTCATCGAACCCTCCTGCGTGCGGCCCCGCAGCACTAATGTGGCCAGCGGGCGGAGGCCCGAACCACCGGTCTGGACCGGTCAGCGGCGGCGGGGCACCAGCACGGCGACCAGCACCGGTGCGGCGAGCAGGCTGACGACGAGGGCGGCCAGCCGGTCGGCCCACCCGGTGGTCAGGATCCAGACCAGCAGGTTGAGCGCGGCCAGCAGGGCGAGCACCAGGGACGTCTCGATGCGTCGGCGGCGGGCCAGCGTGCCGGTGGGCCGGCCGGTGCGGACCCGGCGCGGCATCCGGTCGGTCGTCACCCGTCGTACGGCCTCGGCGCGCGCCACCCGGCGCTCGCGGCGCTCCTGCTCGGCGGCCCGGGCCGACGCCCGCAGCGCCGCCTCGTGCTCGCGCTCGGCCCGGCGCCGCGCGCGCTCCTTGCTCACAGCCCGTGCCGACCCAGGTGCGCAGCAGCCGCGCGCCCGCGTCCCCCGACTTCTCGGGGTGGAACTGGGTCGCGCAGAGCGGGCCGTTCTCGACGGCGGCGACGAACCGGTCACCGCCGTGCGTCGCCCAGGTCACCAGCGGCGCCCGCGTCCGGTCGTTGGTGCGCAGCACCCACTCGCGCACGCCGTAGGAGTGCACGAAGTAGAACCGCTCGTCCTCGATGCCCGCGAACAGCCGGCTGCCCTCGGGCGCCTCGACGGTGTTCCACCCCATGTGGGGTACGACGGACGCCTGCAGCCGCTCGACGACACCGGGCCACTCGTCGAGGCCCTCGCGCGTCCACACCGTGCTCGACCCCGTGCGCGAACAGCACCTGCATGCCGACGCAGATGCCGAGCACCGGGCGTCCGCCGGCCAGCCGGCGGCCGATGATCTCGTGGCCCCTGGCCGCCCGGAGCCCGTCGACGCAGGCCTGGAACGCGCCGACCCCGGGCACGACGAGGCCGTCGCAGTCCATCGCGGCGGCGCGGTCGGCCGTCAGCGTGACGTCGGCACCGGCGCGCTCGAGGGCACGGACGGCCGAGCGGGTGTTGCCGGAGCCGTAGTCGAAGACGACGACCTTCGCGGTTTCGACAGGCTCAACCAACGAGCGTTCCCTTGGTGCTCGGGACCCCGGTCTCACGGGGGTCGAACGCGACGGCGTCGCGGAAGGCACGGGCGACGGCCTTGAACTGCGCCTCGACCAGGTGGTGCGGGTCGCGGCCGGAGATCACCCGCACGTGCAGGGCGATCTGGGCGTGGAAGGCGAGCGTCTCGAAGACGTGCCGGGTCAGCGACCCGAGGTAGGCGTCGCCGATCGTCACGTAGGCCTGGGCGTCCGGCTCGCCGGTGTGCACGCAGTAGGGACGGCCGGACACGTCGACGGCGCACTGCACGAGCGCCTCGTCGAGCGGCACGAGCGAGTCGCCGAAGCGGCGGATGCCGGACTTGTCGCCGAGGGCCTCGCGCAGCGCGTCGCCGAGCGCGATCGCGGTGTCCTCGACGGTGTGGTGCGCGTCGATGTGGGTGTCGCCCTCGGTCTGCACGGTGAGGTCGACCAGCGCGTGCCGCGCGAAGGCGGAGAGCATGTGGTCGTAGAACCCGACGCCGGTCGAGACGTCGTTGCGTCCCGTGCCGTCGAGGTCGACCTCGACGAGGACCTTGGACTCCTTGGTCGCGCGCTCGATGCGGGCAGTGCGGCTCATGAGAGCACCTCCGTCAGGGCCTGCTTGAACGTCGTCATCTCGTCCGGCGTGCCGATCGACACCCGGAGCCAGCCGTCCGGGCCGGTCTCCCGGATCAGCACGCCGCGGTCCAGTAGACCCTGCCAGACCGCGTGCCGGTCCGCGAAACGGCCGAAGAGCACGTAGTTGGCGTCGCTGTCGGCGACCGTGCGGCCCTGCTCGCGCAGCCAGTCGACGGTGCGGTCGCGCTCGGCGCGCAGGTCGTCGACCCGGGCCAGCAGCTCGTCGGCGTGCGCCAGCGCGACCCGCGCGACGGCCTGCGTGACGGCGGACAGGTGGTAGGGCAGCCGCACGACCCGCAGCGCGTCGGTGATCTCGGTGGACGCGGCCAGGTAGCCGAGCCGGGCGCCGGCCAGCGCGAACGCCTTGCTCATCGTGCGGCTGACGACCAGGTTGGGCGTCACCGCGAGGACCTCGAGCGCGCTGGGCGTGCCGGCCCGCCGGAACTCGCCGTAGGCCTCGTCGATCACCACGACGCCGTCGACGTCCGCGGCGGCCGCGCACACGGCGGTCACGGTCTCGGGCGGCAGCGCGGTGCCGGTGGGGTTGTTGGGCGAGGGCAGCAGCACGACGCTCGGCCGGTGCTTGCCGATCACCTCGACGGCGTGGTCGACGTCGAGCGAGAAGTCCTCCTCGCGGTGGCCGACGACCCAGCCGGTCATGGCGTCGCGGGCGTACTCGGGATACATGGAGTACGTCGGCGCGAACGACACCGCCGTGCGACCCGGGCCGCCGAAGGCCTGCAGGATCTGCAGCATCACCTCGTTGGAGCCGTTGGCCGCCCACACCTGCGCGGGCGTGACGCCGTGGCCGAGGTAGGCCGCGAGGTCCTCGCGCAGCGCCGTGAACTCCCGGTCGGGGTAGCGGTTGAGGGTGCGCGTCGCCTCCGCCACGGCCCGCGCGACGTCGGCGACGACGGCCTCGCTGGGGGCGTAGGGGTTCTCGTTGACGTTGAGCTGGACCGGGGCCTGCTCGACGGAGAGCTGCGGTGCGCCGTACGGCTCGATCCCGCGGAGCTCCTCGCGCAGAGGGAGCGGGCTCACCGGCCGAACCGCGCGCTGACGCCCGCGCCGTGACCGGGCAGGTCCTCGGCCTCGGCCAGCGCCACCACGTGACCGGCCACCTGCTCGAGCGCCTCGCGCGTGTAGTCGACGACGTGCACGCGCTTGAGGAACGAGTGCACGCCCAGGCCGGAGGAGTGGCAGGCGCAACCGGCCGTCGGCAGCACGTGGTTGGAGCCGGCGCAGTAGTCGCCGACCGCGACCGGGGACCACGGCCCGACGAACACCGCGCCCGCGTTGCGCACCCGCGCGGCCACGCGCGGCGGCGTCCCGGGTCTGGATCTCCAGGTGCTCCGACGGCGTAGGCGTTGACCACCTCGAGTCCCTGGTCGACGTCGTCGACGAGCACGATCGCGGACTGCACGCCGCCCAGCGCGTCGGCCACCCGCTCGCTGTGCCGGGTCGCGGCGACCTGCTTGCCCAGCTCGGCCTCGACGTCGTCGGCGAGGGCCTCGGAGTCGGTGACCAGCAGGGCCGCGGACGTGCCGCCGTGCTCGGCCTCGGTCAGCAGGTCGGCCGCGACGAAGGCGGCCTCGGCGCTGTCGTCGGCCAGGATCGCGATCTCGCTCGGGCCGGCCTCGGAGTCGATGCCGACGAGGCCGCGCAGCAGGCGCTTCGCCGCCGTGACGTAGAGGTTGCCGGGGCCGATCACCATGTCGACCCGGCGGCAGGGCCCGGCGCCGTAGGCGAACATCGCGATCGCCTGGGCGCCGCCGACGGCGTAGACCTCCTCGACCCCGAGCAGCGCGCACGCGGCCAGGATCGAGACGTCCGGCAGGCCGGTCTCGCGGGTGGGCGGTGCCGACAGGGCGATGGAGCCCACACCGGCCACCTGGGCCGGAACGACGTTCATCACGACGCGTGGAGACCAGCGGCGCCACGCCTCCGGGCACGTAGAGCCCGACCCGGTCGACCGGCACGGACCGGTGCCGCACCACCGCACCGGGCGCGACCTCGACGACGGTGTCGTCCGGGAGGTCTCCCTCGCTGGCGAGGCGCAGGCGGCGCACGGACTCCTCGATGGCGGAGCGCAGGGCGGGGTCCAGCTCGTCCAGCGCCTGCTGCAGGGCGGAGGCGGGCACGGCGAGTCGACTCCGGGCGCACCCCGTCGAAGCGCTCGGTCAGCTCGAGGACGGCGTCCACGCCGCGGTCCCGGACGTCGTCGCAGATCGGCCGGACCACGTGCATCGCGGACTCGACGTCGACGTCGGAGCGCGGCACCACGGCGCGGTAGTCGGGAGCGGTCTCGCCCCGCAGGTCGATACGGCGGATCATGGCCCGATTCTACGGGCGGAACCCTGCGTCCCCGCCCGGTGGTTCACGCACCGGAGAAGCGGTGCGGGTCGGTAGGTTGGCACGGTGCGCGAGCAGCTGCCGATCTTCCCGCTGAACACGGTGATGTTCCCCGGGGTCAGCGTGCCGCTGCACGTCTTCGAGGACCGCTACCGCGCGCTGGTCCACCACCTGCTGACGATCTCCGACAAGTCCATGCGGCTGTTCGGGATCGTCGCGATCCGCGAGGGCTACGAGGTCGGCCAGCACGGCGTGCACTCGGTGCACCGGGTGGGCTGCGTCGTGCAGATGACCTCGGTCGACCCCTACGAGGACGGCCGCTTCGACATCGAGGTCGTCGGCCGGGCCCGGATGCGGCTCGACGGGCTCGACACGTCGGGCGAGTTCCTGGTCGGTGACGTCGAGACCCTGCCGGAGCGCACCGAGCCGCTGCCCGAGGCGATGGGGCAGGCCGAGCGGACCTACGCGACCTTCGAGGAGTACCGCCGCCGGCTCTCCGAGCTGCGGGGCGGCGACGTCCTCGACGGCGACCTGCCACGGGACCCCGAGTTCCTGTCCTACAGCCTGGCCGCGACCTGCCTGCTCACGCTGGCCGAGCGCCAGGAGCTGCTGGAGGCGAGCACGTCGCTGGACCGGCTGGTGATGCTGCGGCACGCGCTGCGCGAGGAGATGCGGGCGATGCGGGCGATCCCCTCCCTGCCCGCGACCGAGGTCGCCCGCACCAGCTGGTCCCCGAACTAACGGCCCCATGAGCTACGACTTCTTCGTCTTCCCGGCCGGCGCCGCGGCCGACGTCGCCGCGGCCACCCGCCTCTACGAGTCCACCCCGGACCGCGGCCCGCTCACCCCGTCCGGCCCGGTGGCGCTCTTCCTGGCCTCGTCGGGCGACGCCGGTCTCGACGCGTCCGGGCACGACGGCGGTGCGCAGGTGCACACCTCGTGGGACGACCCGCGCGCGAACCTGTCGGTCGTCGCGGGTCTGGCCCGGCCGCACGGGCTGTCGGTGCTCGACGTGCAGCTGACCGCGCTCTACGACCCGCGCGGTGCGGCCGACGTCCCCCTGGTGACCGAGGCCGGGCCGTGCCTGCCGTTCGTGACGCGGTCCGTGCTGCACGAGGTGCTCGGCCACCTCCTCGAGCGGCGCTACACGTGGCTGCGGCTCGGGCCCACCCTGGTGTCCTACGACGGTTCGGCGTTCTCCGTCGGCGAGCCTTCCCGGTCGGTCGACCCCGGGGACGTCGAGGCCGCGCTCTGGTCGCAGGTCGGCTGAGCCGTGGCGTCGAAGAAGGGAGCCGGCGGCACCCCCGCCACGGTCGCCCTCACCCGGGCCGGCGTGACGTTCACCGAGCACGCCTACGCGCACGACCCGGCCGCCCCGTCGTACGGCGTGGAGGCGGCCGAGGCGCTCGGTCTCGACCCGGCGCAGGTGTTCAAGACGCTGCTCACCACCGTCGACGGCCGGCTCGTCGTCGGCGTGGTGCCGGTGTCCGGGCAGCTCGACCTCAAGGCGGTGGCCGCGGCGGTCGGCGGCAAGAAGGCCGCCATGGCCGACCCGGCCGCGGCCGAGCGGGCCACCGGCTACGTCGTCGGCGGCATCTCGCCGGTGGGCCAGAAGCGCGCCCACCCCACGGTGGTCGACACGTCGGCGCTCGCGTTCGACACCGTCTACGTCTCCGGCGGCCGGCGCGGGCTCGACCTCGGGCTCTCCCCCGCCGACCTGGTCCGGGTGACCGGGGCGGTGGTCGCCCCGGTCGGGCGGCCCTCCTCCGGGTGACCCGGCTCCTCGGCCTCCTGCGGGCCGGGGACCGGCAGCACGTTGGTCAGGACGTAGGCCACCACCACCGCGACCACGACCTGGGGCGTCACCGAGACGCCGTCCGCGCCGAGCAGCAGCGTGGCCAGGAGCGTCGAGGTCAAGGGCAGCCGCAGCATCGCCGTGCACAGGGCTCCGATGCCCATCGCGATCGCCGGCGCGAGGCTCATGCCGGGCAGTCCGGACATGGCGATCCCGAGGACGGCGCCGGCGAACATCGACGGGAACACCGGACCGCCGCGGAAGGCGCTCAGCGAGATGCCGTAGGCGAGCCCCTTGCAGGCCAGCAGCAGGAGCAGCACGCCCACCGAGTAGTCCGAGGCGTGCTCGACCAGGGCGGGCAGGGCATCCTGGCCGGAGAACAGCACCTGGGTGAAGCTGTTGCCGGAGACCAGCTGGTAGACCATCGCGGTCAGCCCGACGAGCAGCCCGAGGCCGGCCGTGACGGGCACCCGGTTGAGGTGCACGACCGGGCGCAGGGACAGCCCGATGCGGCGGATCACCCAGCCCAGCAGGGCGCCGATCGCACCGACGACCACCGCCCAGGCCATGGTCGCCAGGGTCGGGGAGACCGCCGGCGGCACCGACGTGAGTGCCAGCGAGAAGCTGCCGAGACCGGTCCAGCTGTCCAGCCCGACGAAGACCAGCGCCCCGACGCCGGACGCGAGCAGCCCCGGCAGGGCCACCAGGCTCAACGTGGCACCCCCGATGCCCGCCGCCTCCATGATCAGGAAGGCGCCGAGCAACGGGGACCCCAGCAGGGTGCTGATCGCGGCGAAGCTCCCGGCGGCCGCCATCACCGTCATCGCCATCGGCGGGGCGTCCCGCTTCGCGAGGTGCACCGTGAGCGCGCCGAGGCCGCCGCCGATCGCGATCAGCGGCGCCTCGGGCCCCAGCACCGCACCGAGGCTCAGCGTGGTCAGGGCGGCCAGGACCACGCCGGGGAGCTCCCGGCCGACAGGGGCACCCCCGGCCGCCGAGAAGCCCAACGCAGGCGAGTGGCCGGCGTTGCCGGGCAGGTAGCGGATGGTGAGCCCGGTCAGCAGGCCGGCGAGCACCAGCCAGGGCAACGGCCACCAGGCCGGAGTGCCGCCGGTGAACATCTCGTTCGGGAGGTCGGTGAACACGGCCTCCTGGAGCTTCGAGACCAGGGCCAGGAAGCCGTAGGCGATGGCCGATATCGGCGCACCGATGACGGCGGCGAGCACCAGGGCCGAGAGGTACTGCCGGGACCGGAGGACGGTGGCCGGGTCAAGCTCCGCCGGGACGCTCATCGGCCCTGGGTCGGCAACCCCGCCGCACGCCTCGCGCCGAGGTGCCGCGCATCGGGGGTGCTGCTCGTGTGGACGGTCATGCCGGGTCCCTCCGTCGGTCGCTCGGCGATCCCCCCAACCAACCCCGGATCCCGCGGCCCGTCGTCATCTGCTCGGGATGAACCGGCGCGCACTCTGCCGTGCGCTGCCCGGGGCTCCCGCTCGCCGGCCGACCGGCGACCCAGGTCTCAGAGCCGGATGTTGAACAGGTCGTGCCCGCTCTTGACGCACTCGTGGTGCCGCACGGCCCCGCCGTCCCGTGCGCAGGTCACGCGGTCCTCCCGGGCGGCGGCGACCGTGCCGTAGCCGGTGGCGATCAGGTTCAGGGCGAGTGCAACCAGGACGGCGATGGCCAGTCTCTTGCTCATGTGAATCTCCTTGTCCACCCTCCGTTGTACTCCCCAACCTCTCGACGGTCGCGACAGCGCGCTGATCGGGCGCCTCAGCGGGGTCGTGGTCTGGACCGGGCCCGCGGCGGAGGCAGAGAAGTCACCGGCCGAGGGCATGAAAAAAGGAGGGCGCCACCGCGCCTCTCCACTTCCAAGGTATAGCCGAGCAGGGGGCTTGCCGCAAGGCCCCGGTGGTGCCGCACAATCACCCGGCCGACGCCGACAACGCGTGCTGCCCGAACGGAGCCGATGAGTGAACCCCGTGACCACCAGCGTGTTCGACCTGCCCGACCACCTCGCCGCCAAGGCCGACCCGGCCCTGGTCGCCGGCGACGAGCAGCACTTCGCCGCCATCGCGGAGACCCTCGAGCAGACGGTCGCCGACCTGACGGAACGGCTCGCGGTGGCGCGCTCGGCGCCCGGCGGCACCGGACAGGAGGCGATGGACCGCGACCTGGAGGTCCACCGGCTGACCGCCCGCCTGCGCACCCTGCGCCGCTTCGGCGTGGACCTGTGCCTGGGCCACGTCGTGGGTGCCGACGACCCCGGAGCCGGTGTACGTCGGACGGCTCGGCCTCACCGACAGCACGGGCAGGCGGCTGCTCGTCGACTGGCGCTCCCCCGCCGCCGAGCCGTTCTTCGGGGCGACCCACGCCAACCCCATGGGGCTCGCCAGCCGGCGCAGGTACCGCTGGACCGGTGGCCGGATCAGCGACTACTGGGACGAGGTGTTCACCGCGGACGGGTTCGAGGGCCACGCGGCGCTCGACGACCAGTCCGCGTTCATCGCCAGCCTGGGCAGCAGCCGGTCGCCCCGGATGCGCGACGTGCTCGGCACCATCCAGGCCGACCAGGACGCGATCGTCCGCGCCGGGTCCCGCGGCGCGCTCGTCGTCGACGGCGGCCCGGGCACCGGCAAGACCGTCGTGGCCCTGCACCGCACCGCCTACCTGCTCTACTCCGACCCGCGCCTCGGGCACCGCCGGGGCGGCGTGCTGTTCGTCGGTCCGCACCAGCCCTACCTGGCCTACGTCGCCGACGTGCTGCCCAGCCTCGGCGAGGAGGGCGTGCAGACCTGCACGCTGCGCGACCTCGTGCCCGAGGGCGCCCAGGCAGCCACCGAGGCCGACCCGGCCGTGGCCCGGCTCAAGGCGTCCGCGGGGCTGGTGGCGGCGGTCGAGCCGGCGGTCCGGTTCTACGAGGAGCCCCCCACCGAGGGGATGGACGTCGAGAACCCCTGGTGCGACCTGTGGCTCGGCGCGGACGACTGGGCCGAGGCCTTCGGGTCGCCGGACCCCGGCACCCCGCACAACCTCGCGCGCGACCTGGTCTGGGAGGAGCTGCTGACGATCCTGGCCGACAAGGTCGACGAGGACGACGTACCTCCCGAGCAGCTGCGCCGGGCCCTGCTGCAGAACCGGGAGCTGGTCACCGCCTTCGACCGGGCGTGGCCGCTCATCGAGGCGACCGACCTCGTGGGCGACCTGTGGTCGGTGCCGGCCTACCTGCGCCTGTGCGCACCGTGGCTCACGGCCGACGAGGCCGCGTCGCTGCGACGCCGGGACGCCGAGCCCTGGACGGTCTCGGACCTGCCCTACCTGGACGCGGCCCGGCTCCGGCTCGGCGACCCGGAGGAGTCGCGGCGCAGGCGTCGTCACGAGGCGGCCGTCGCCGCCGAGCGCCGGCAGATGGACCGGGTCGTCGACGAGCTGCTCCAGCTCGACGACGAGGACGGCCTGATGGCCCAGCTGCGCCAGACGGGCCTCCGCGACGCCCTCGTCGACCAGGACGCGCTGCCCGAGGCCGACCAGGACCGGCTGGCCGGACCCTTCGCCCACGTCGTCGTGGACGAGGCGCAGGAGCTGACCGACGCGGAGTGGCAGATGCTGCTGCTGCGCTGCCCCTCCCGCAGCTTCACGATCGTCGGGGACCGTGCCCAGGCCCGCCACGGGTTCACGGAGTCCTGGCAGGAGCGGCTGGAGCGGATCGGCCTCGACCACGTCGAGCTGGCCTCGCTGACCATCAACTACCGGACGCCGGAGGAGGTGATGGCGGAGGCCGAGCCGGTCATCCGCGCGGTGCTGCCGGACGCCAACGTGCCGACCTCCGTGCGCTCCGGCGGCGTCCCGGTCGTGCACGGGTCCACGGCGGACCTGGACGGCGTCCTGGACACCTGGCTGGCCGAGAACCACGAGGGCATCGCCTGCGTCATCGGCGACCCCACCTTCCAGGCGACCGGCCGGGTCCGGTCGCTCACGCCCGAGCTGTGCAAGGGCCTCGAGTTCGACCTGGTCGTGCTCGTCGACCCGGACTCGTTCGGCGCGGGCATCGAGGGCGCCGTCGACCACTACGTGGCGATGACCCGGGCGACGCAGCGGCTCGTCGTGCTGACCAGCCCGCGATGAGTTCCGCGCGGACAGCCGGTCCACAGTGGGACGGACAAGGAAAGGGACACCCATGGGCAGGCTGATCTACTCCGCGATCATGTCGCTGGACGGCTACACGGTGGACGCGCAGGGCCGCTTCGACTGGTCCGCGCCGGACGAGGAGGTGCACGCGGCCGTGAACGCGCTGCTGGAGCCGGTCGGCACCCACCTCTACGGCCGCCGGATGTACGACGTCCTGGTGGCGTGGGAGACGATGCCGACCGGCCCGGACCAGGAGCCCGTCGTCAACGACTTCGCCCGGATCTGGCGCTCGGCCGACAAGGTCGTCTACTCCACGACGCTGCGCGAGGTCGCGAGCACCCGCACCCGCATCGAGCGGGACTTCGACCCGGACACCGTTCGCCGGTCTCGTGGCCGACGCCGACCGCGACGTCTCGGTCGGCGGGCCGACGCTCGGGGCACAGGCGTTCCGTGCCGGCCTCGTGGACGAGGTGCACCTGTTCGTGTCACCGGTGGTCGTCGGCGGCGGCACGCGGGCGCTGCCCGACGACGTACGCCTCGACCTCGCGCTGGTCACCGAGCGCCGCTTCGGCAACGGGGTCGTGCAGCTCGGCTACCGCGTCGTTTGACCGCACCCGAGAGGGTGGGGACATGCTCACCCTCACCGGCATCGTCCTCGGCACGCCCGACCCGCAGGCCCTCGCGTCGTTCTACGAGTCGCTGCTCGGCTACGAGCGCACGACCGACAGCCCCGAGTGGGTCGTGACGACGCCGCCGGGCGGCGGTCCCGGCCTGTCGTTCCAGCGCGAGGAGTACCACTCCCCCGCCACCTGGCCCGCCGGGCCGACCGACCAGCAGATGCAGGTGCACCTCGACATCGCCGTCGACGACCTGGACATCGCCGGGAAGCAGGCGGAGGAGGCCGGCGCCGTGCTGGCCGCGTACCAGCCGCAGGACGACGTCCGGGTCTGGATCGACCCCGCCGGGCACCCGTTCTGCCTGTACGTCAGGGGCTGACGGTTCAGACCGTGTCGCGCCAGTCCCGCGTCGGGGTGCGCAGCGCGGCGAGCACGCAGAGCACGGCCGCGAGCAGCAGCGGCAGGCCGATGCTGAAGATCGCGACGAACCCGAGCAGGAACAGGCCGACCGCGGCCACGACCAGCGGTCCCCGCCGGTAGGCCGCGCGCGGCCGGACGCCGTACGCCGCGCACAGCGCCGCCACGGTCAGGATGGCGACCGCCCACCAGGCGGGCCGGCCGTCCTGGGCGGTCACCAGGAACAGGTAGAGCACCGTGATGGCCGCGGTCAGCAGGGCCGCGAGGAGCGCGAAGAGGTCGACACGTCGGAGCACGCGCCCAGTCTGTCAGGCCCGGCGGCGCAGCTCCTCGTTGATGGCCGGCACGATCTCGTGCAGGTCGCCGATCACCGCGTAGTGCGCCTTGGTCACCATCGGGGCGTCGGCGTCGGTGTTGATCGCGAGGATCGTCTTCGAGCTCGACATGCCGGCCCAGTGCTGGATCGCGCCGCTGATCCCGCACGCGACGTAGAGGTCGGGCGAGACGCGGCTCCCGGTCTGGCCGACCTGCTCGTGGTGCGGCCGCCAGCCCAGGCTGGTCACGACCCGGGAGACGCCCAGCGTCCCGTCGAGCAGCTCGGCCAGCTCCAGCAGGTCGCCGAAGCCGTCGGCTCCCCCGGCGCCCCGGCCGGCGCCGACGACGACCCGGGCCGACTTGAGGCCGCCGGACTCGTCGGGCTCCCCCGGCTCGGTGCGTACGACGCGGGCGCGCAGGTCGTCGGCGGAGACCGCCACGTCGAGCGCGTGCACGACCGGCGTGACCGTGCTCGGGGCCTCGGCCGGGTCGCAGGCGTGGCCCGCGACGGAGAACACCGCGACGGCGTCGGTCAGCACGAGCTCCTCGAGCGCCGCGCCGCCGAGCACCTGTCGGGACACGGTCAGCGGGGAGGACGACCCGGCCTCGACCACGTTGGCGGCCATCGTCACGCCCAGCCGGCAGGCGACGTGGGCGAGCACCTCGTTGCCGCGCGGCGTCCCGGCCGCCGTCACGACCGTCGCGTCCCCGGCCGCCTCGACCACGGCGGCCGCCCAGGCGGCTGCGGCGTAGGACGTGAAGGCGTCACCGTCGGCGTGGTGCACGACCTGCACGCCGTACGCCCCGAGCTGGTCGACGAGCCCGGCCGGGCCGTCGCCGACCACCAGGGCGTGCACGTCGAGGCCGAGGTCGCGCGCGAACGTCAGCGTCTCGCGGGAGACCTCGCTGGCGCCTCCCGCGTCGGTCTCCACCAGCACCAGCACCGAGCTCATCGCAGGACTCCCAGCTTCTCGAAGAGGTCGACGACCGCGACGGCCGCCTCCGGGCCCTCGCCGAGGACCTCGACCTGGCTCGGCTGGGTCGGCGGCAGGGTCAGCCGCACCCGTCCGGAGCCGGCCGGCGAGCCGCTCGGGGCGACCTCCTGGACCTGCACCTTCTTGGCCTTCATGCGGCCGGGGATCGACGGGTAGCGCGGCTCGATGCCGCCCTCCATCACCGTGAGCACCGCGGGCAGCGGGACGTCGAAGATCTCGGTGCCGCCGTCGGGGCTGCCGCCGCGCGCCTCCACGCGGTCACCGGAGACCGACAGCGTCGAGACGCCGGCGACGACGGGCCGGCCCAGCAGGTAGGACAGCCGGATCCCGACCTGGAAGTCGCCGGTGTCGGACGCGTCGTTGCCGAGCAGCACGAGGTCGTACGTCGTGCCGGCCTCCTCGTGCGCGCGCACCACGTCGGCGATGGCGGCGGCCACGTCGGCCGGCCCGTAGGCCGAGGCGTCGGCCTCGACGAGCACCGCGCCCGTGCAGCCCAGCGCCAGCGCGTTGCGGAGCTGCTCGACGGAGTCCGAGGAGCCCACGGTGAGCACGGTGGCCTGCCCGTCGGTGTCCTTGGCCACCTGGATCGCCAGCTCGACGGCGCAGTCCTCGTGCGGGCTGACGGTGTGGCCCAGCGACGAGTCGTCGACGTCCGTGCCGTCGGCGGTCAGGGCGATCTCGCCCCCGAGGTCGGGGACCCGCTTGATGCAGACCAATACGTTGGCCATGGGTCATGTCTCCTTGATCTCGGCCGTCGCGAACGGCGGCCGGTGGGATGCATCGCAAGGCGGAGGAGCGGTCGCGATGCGCGCATCGTGGCCCGACGACAACGCCGCGAGGCGCCCTCCGGTCGTCGTGCAGCAGGCCATGGATCGAGGAGTCATGGCCCTAGCGGATCCGCTCGTTGGTCGGGTCGAGCAGCGGCGTCGCGTCGACGGAGCCGACCACGACCGGGTAGAGCTCCTCCATGTAGGACACCGAGAGCTCGTTGCCGATCGTCGCCTCCTCCGGAGGCAGGTAGGCCAGCAGCACGTGCTTGCCGAGGGACGGCGCGGAGCCGGCGCTGGTCACGTAGGGGTGGTGGCCGTGCCCGTCGGTCAGCGCGGACCCGTCCTTCGCCAGGATCGGCTCGCCACCGAGCATGTAGCGCTTCACGCCGGACTTCGAGGTGTGGTCCTCGACGGTCAGCGTGCACAGCACCGACGCCGGCGCCGCGTCCCGCTGCGCGAGGTAGGCCTCGCGGCCGACGAAGTCCGCGGCCTTGACCTTGGGCCGCTGCATGCCGGCCTCCACGATGCTGCGCTCGCCGTCGAGCTCGGCGCCGTACGCCCGGTAGCCCTTCTCGATCCGGCCGGTGGTGCCGTAGACGCCGATGCCGACGGGCCGGGCGCCGTGCGGCGCACCCGCCTCGAGCAGCTTGTCCCACAGCGCGGCCGCGTCACCGATCGGGACGTAGAGCTCCCAGCCGAGCTCGCCGACGTAGGAGATCCGCGAGGCCAGCACGGTGATGCCGTCAACGGTGATCTCGCGGCAGGTCAGGAAGCCGAAGCCCGCGTCGGACACGTCGTCGTCGGTCAGCGAGGCGAGGATGTCGCGCGCCTTCGGACCCCAGACGCCGACGGTCGAGACCTCGTCCGTGCGGTCGGTCAGCGTCGCCGACCCGTCGTCCGGGAGCTGGTCGGAGAACGTCTTGCGGTCGGCCATGCCGTGCGCGCCGCCGGTGACGACGCGGAAGTGCTCGTCGCCGAGCCGCATCACGGTCAGGTCGGAGAGGAAGCCGCCCTTGGCGTCGAGCACCGGCGTGTAGACCACCTTGCCGACGGCCACGTCGCACTGCGCGACGCAGGTCCGTTGTACGGCGGCCAGGGCACCCGGCCCGGTGATGTCGAAGATCGAGAACGCCGTGAGGTCGATGACGCCGGCGGCCTCACGCATCCGCAGGTGCTCGGCGTTGACGATCGGGCTCCACCAGCGGGCGTCCCACTCGTGCTCGCGCGGCAGCACCGCGTCGCCGTACTCCTCGAGGAGGTCGGCGTTGGACTCGTACCACTGCGGGCGCTCCCACCCGGCGGCCTCGACGAACCTGGCACCGAGCTTGGTCTCCGACTCGTGCATCGGGGACAGCCGCTGGTCGCGGTCGGACTCGTACTGCTCGGCGGGGTGCACGATGCCGTAGGTCTTGATGAACGCCTCGGTGGTGCGCAGCCGGGTGTGCTCGCGGCGCTCCTGGTGCGGGTGGAACCGGGCGATGTCGCTGTGGTGCACGTCGATCTCGGAGTGGCCGTGCGGTCATCCACTCGGCGACCGCGCGGCCGACGCCCGGGCCCTCCTTGATCCAGACGGCCGCGGCGGTCCAGAGGCCCTTGACCTTGCTCTCGCCCAGGATCGGGTTGCCGTCGCAGGTCAACGACAGCAGGCCGTTGATGGCGTAGCGGATCTCCGCGCCGTCGGCGCCGAGCAGCTCCGGCATCAGCTCGTAGGCCTGCTCGAGCTGCGGGTCGAAGTCGTCGGAGGTGAACGGCATCTCGGTCGGCGACAGCTTGGCCTGCTCGATCGAGGGGATCTCCTCGGGCTCGTGCAGGATCGCGCGGTGCGCGTAGGAGCCGACCTCCATGTCGGCGCCGTGCTGGCGCTCGTAGCAGAAGGTGTCCATGTCCCGGATGATCGGGAAGGAGATCTCGCCCTCGGTGCCGGTGAGCTGCGGGCACGGGCCGACGCTGATCATCTGGTGCACCGCCGGCGTCAGCGGGATCGAGATCCCGGCCATGTCGCCGATCTTGGGGCTCCACACGCCGCACGCGATGACCACGTGCTCGGCCTCGATGTCGCCGCCGCTGGTGCGGACCCGCCGGATGCGGCGCGCCCCGGAGTCCAGCACAGTGACGTCGAGCCCGGTGACCTCCACCGTGGGCACGACGGTCAGGGCACCGGACGCCAGCGCCTTCTCCCGCATGATCGTGCCGGCCCGCAGCGAGTCGACCACGCCGACCGACGGGGTCCAGAACGCCCCGATGATCTGGTCGGGGTCGAGGAACGGCACCTTCTCGGCCACGAACGCCGGCTCGACGAGCTCGGACTCGATGCCCCACGCCCGGGCCGACGACATGCGTCGCCGGAGCTCCTCCATCCGCTCCTCGGTGCGGGCGACCTCGAACCCGCCGGACTCGGTGAAGACACCCATCTCCTTGTACTGCTTGACGGAGTCGAGCGTCAGGTCCGTGATCTCCCGGCTGTGGTCCACCGGGAAGATGAAGTTGGAGGCGTGCCCGGTCGAGCCGCCCGGGTTGGGCAGCGCCCCCTTGTCGATCTGCACGATGTCCGTCCAGCCCAACCGGGCCAGGTGGTGGACGAGGCTGTTGCCGACGATGCCGGCGCCGATCACGACGACGCGGGCGGTGGGCGGGACCGAGGCCATGGGTGACTCCTCCAGGGCGGGATTGGTGTTGCGTATCACGCAACGCTGTGCGTCATATGAGACAGCCTTCAGCATGCGGCTCCCCCGCCGCGCCTGTCAACCAGGCACGACGAGGGAGATCGGACGAGGGAGATCGACAGTGGCTGCAACAGCCGCCCGTCCTACTTGAGCCAGGCGTTCACCTTGTCCGGGTTGGCGTCGATCCACTTCTGCGCGGCGTCCTCGGGCGGCAGCCCGTCCTCGGTGATGTACTTCGCGACGAGGTTCTGGTCCTTGTCGCTCCAGCTGAAGTTCTTGATCAGCCGGTAGCCGGTCGAGTCCGCCTTCGCGAACTGGTCGCTCACGATCTTGTGCAGCGGATAGTCCGGGTAGTCACAGGCGACCTTCGCGGGGTTCGCGTCGCAGCCGTCCTTGTACGGCGGCAGGTGCACCTTGACCAGGGGCACCTCGGCCAGGAACCACTGGGGCGAGTAGAAGTAGCCGATCACCGGCTTCTTCTTCGCCTCCCCCGCACGGAACGCCTGGATCAGCGCCGCCTCGCTGCCTGCGAAGACCACCTTGTAGTTCAGCTTGAGGTTCTTGACCAGCGCCTCGTCGTTGGTGACGAAGCCGGGGTCGCCGTCGAGCAGCTGGCCCTTGCCACCGGACTCCGACGTCTTGAACAGCTTGGAGTACTTGTTCAGGTTCCTCCAGTTCGTGATGTCGGGGTACTTCTTCTTCATCCACGGAGGGACGTACCAGCCGATCTTGCCGGTGATGCCGATGCTCCCGGCGTCCTGAGCCACGTGCAGCCTCTTCACGTAGAGGTCGATGAGCTCCGGGTGCCCCCAGTTCTCCAGCACGGCGTCGACCTGGCCGCTGGCGAAGCCCTGCCAGGAGATCTGCTCGTCGACGTACACGTAGTTGACCAGGCACCCGAGCCGCTGCGAGGCGAGCTGCCCGACGACGAACGCGTCCGCCTCGTAGCCGACCCAGTTGTTGACGGCGATGTTCACGTCCCCGCAGGGCGTGGTGCTGGACGCCTTGGCCTCAGGGATGGTGCTGGCCACCCCCGGCAGGACGAGCGCGAGGACCAGCCCGACGGCCGTGACGGGGAGGAGGAGCTTGCGCAGGTTCATGAGGACCGCCCTTCGGTGCGACGTGCCGTGTACGTCGTGATGCGGTCGAGCATCACCCCGAGCAGCACGATCGAGAACCCGGCGGCGAGTCCACGCCCACGGGTGTCGAGCTGCTTGAAGCCGGCGACGACGTCGTACCCGAGGGCGCCCGCGCCGACCAGGCCGCCGATGACCACCATCGACAACACGTAGAGCAGACCCTGGTTGGCAGCCACGGTGAACGCTGACCGGGCCATCGGGATCTGCACCTTGGTGATGATCTGGATGGTGATGGCCCCCGCGGACTCGGCGGCCTCGACCGTGGCCGCGGAGACCGCCTTGATGCCGTCCGCGACGATCTTGATCGCCGCGGGTGCGGCGTACGCGATCGCCGCGACGATGGCGGTGAACCGGGTCGCTCCGAACAGCGCGAGCACCGGGATGAGGTAGACGAACGGCGGCAGCGTCTGGCCCGCGTCGAGCACCGGTCTGATGATGCGGTCGACTGCTTGGCTCCGCCCCATCCAGACTCCGATGACCGCCGCGAGGATCATCACCACGACCGTGGCGACCAGGGTGGCGGTCAGGGTGATCATGGCGTTGTTCCACAGCTCGAGCCAGCGCAGCGACACCAGGCAGATGACGGCGGCGATCCCGGCCCTCCATCCGCCCAGGATGATCGCGATCGCGAAGATCGCCAGGGCGGTGATGAACCACGGCGTCCCGGCCAGGACGTACTGCAGCTTGTCGATGACCGCCGACGTGAAGCCGTCTGCCAGGGCGGTGGTGGCGCCCGACCAGTTCGTCGAGATCCAGTCGACGGCGTTCTGCACGCCCGTGGCGATGCGGACGCCGAGGTCGGACTCCCAGGGCCGGGCCGCGAAGACGTAGTGGCGCGAGAGGTAGACACAGACCACGGTCACCCCGGCAGCGGCCAGGAGGAGCACGTTGCGGCGGTCGGCACTGGCCGCGGACTGGTTGCGCGAGAGCTTCTCCCCGTGCTCGCTCGCCGCGGTCGTCACCCGGTCGAGCATGATCGCCATCAGCACGATGCAGATGCCGGGCACGAAAGCGTCCCCGACGCGGAGCGCGTTGAGGGCACGCACCACCGGCTGGCCGAGCCCGGGGCCGTTGATGAAGGCGGCGATGGTCGCCATCGACAGCGCAGCCATCGTGGTCTGGTTGATGCCGACGATGATGGTCCGCTTCGCCATCGGGAGCTCGACCTTCGCCAGCCGCTGCCACTTCGTCTGCCCCATCGAGTCGGTCGCCTCGAGCGAGGTCGCGGGGAGGTTCTGCAACCCGTGCGCCGCGATCCGCATGACCGGTGGCAGCGAGTAGACGAGCGTGCAGACCACGGCGGCGGCCGCGCCGATCCCGAAGAACAGCATCAGCGGGAGCAGGTAGGTGAAGGACGGCAGCGTCTGCATCACGTCCAGCACCGGCGTGATCACCGACCGGGCGCGACCGCTGTGCGCCATCCACACCGCGAGCGGCAGCCCGATCGCGACGGAGAACAGCACCGCCAGGCCGGTGACGATCAAGGTGTCCATGCTGTCCTTGTAGAAGCCCAGCAGCGAGAACAGCGCGAAGCACACGCCCGTCAGCACCGACATCCGCCAGCCGGCCACCAGTGCAGTGAGGAAGCAGGCGAGGGCGAGCACACCGAGGAACCCGATCTCCGGGTAGGGGCTCGGGAACGACGGTGTGCTGATCAGCAGCTCGAGCCACTCGATGACGGCGCCCAGCACGTCCGCGATCGCGTGCGTGATCGAGAGGACCACGTTGCCGCTGGACAGCACGATGTCGTTGGCGCGGCGGGCGAGCCAGTTCTGCACGCCCACCTGCTCGGCACCCCCGATCACCAACGTGGCCTTGCCCTGGAACGCCACCGCGGCCACGATCCAGGCAACGACCACCGCGAGCACCAGCCACAGCCGCGAGACCCGTCGGGCCGTGGGCGGCGGGGGCGGCTGCTCCTCGACCGCGGGTCCGGTCGGCTGCTCCTGCTCGACGAGTGCGGTCATGACCTCGCCCCTCCCGGGGCCTCCTCCTCGGCCACCACGACTCGCAGGATCGCCTCGTCGTCGACCACGCCGACCAGCCGACCGTCCTCCATCACCCGCACCGGGTGGTCGGAGTCCAGGGCCACCCGCGCCGCGGCCTGCACGACCGTGTCGCAGTCCATCTCGGGTCCCTCCATGCTGTCCCCGGGACGGGGCGGACGCATCACCCAGCGCAGCGTGAGCACGTGCGAGCGGGGCACCTCGCGAACGAAGTCGCGCACGTAGGCGTCGGCCGGCGAGCCGATCACCTCGTCGGGACGGCCGATCTGCACGACCTCCCCGTCCCGCATGATCAGGATCCGGTCGCCGAGCTTCAGCGCCTCCTGCAGGTCGTGGGTGATGAAGACCATCGTGGTGTCCAGGTCCTCCTGCAGCCGGATCACCTCGTTCTGCATGTCCCGGCGGATCAGCGGGTCCAGGGCGGAGAACGGCTCGTCGAACAGCAGCAGCTTGGGTCCCACCGCCAGGGCGCGGGCGAGCCCGACGCGTTGCTGCATGCCACCGGAGAGCTGGTCCGGGTAGTGGTTCTCGTAGCCCTTGAGCCCGACGAGCTCGATCACCTTCTGCGAGCGCTCGTAGCGCTTGTCCTTGTCCTCGCCCCTGATCTCGAGACCGAACGCGACGTTGTCCAGCACCCGGCGGTGCGGCAGCAGCCCGAAGTGCTGGAAGACCATCGCGACCTCGTTGCGACGCACGTCCATGAGCTCCTTGGTCGACATGGCGGCGACATCCCGGTCCCCCAGCTCGACCTTGCCTGCGGTCGGCTCGATCAGCCGGGTCAGGCAGCGGACGAGGGTCGACTTCCCGGAACCCGAGAGCCCCATCACCACGAAGACCTCCCCGGGCAGGACGTCGAACGACACGTCCTTGACCGCGGCCACGCACCCGGTCTTCTCCAGCAGCTCCGGGCGGCTCATGTCGGCCTCCGGGGAGCCGATGATCTGCTCCGCATGTGGCCCGAACACCTTCCACAGGTTCTTCACCGACAGAGCCGGCAGAGGCTCGCCCGCGTCATTCGTGGCGGCGGGTGGCGGCGATGTCGTCTGGGTCATCGTGTGCCCTCTCTGGTCAGGTCTGGCTCATCGCTCGTCGACGGGCGTGGGTGGGTGGAGCGGGTCGTGCTCGCGGTAGCGGTAGAACGGGGCATCCGACGGCGGCAGCGGGGTGTTGCCGAGGATGAGGTCGGCGGACTTCTCGGCGAGCATCATCACCGGGGCGTAGATGTTGCCGTTGGTGACGTAGGGCATCGCGGAGGCGTCGACGACCCGCAGGCCCTCGACCCCGTGCACCCGCATCGACCCGGGGTCGAGGACCGCGTCACGGTCGGTGCCGAGCCGCGCCGTGCACGAGGGGTGCAGGGCGGTCTCGGCGTCCTTGGCCACCCAGTCGAGGATCTCCTGGTCGGTCTCGACCGACGGTCCCGGTGAGATCTCGCCGTCGTTGAACGCCGCGAACGCCGGCTGGTTGAGGATGTGCCGGGCGGCCCGCACCATCTCGATCCACTCGCGCCGGTCGTTCTCGGTGGAGAGGTAGTTGAACCGCAGCGCCGGGTGCTCCATCGGGTCGCGGGACTTGAGGGTGATGTTGCCGCGCACGTCGGAGTACATCGGCCCGATGTGCACCTGGTAGCCGTGCTCCGCGGCGGGTTGCGACCCGTCGTACCGGATCGCGATGGGCAGGAAGTGGAACATCAGGTTCGGGTAGTCGACCCGGTCGTTGCTGCGGATGAAGCCGCCGGCCTCGAAGTGGTTGGACGACCCGACCCCGCTGCGCAGGAACAGCCACTCGGCGCCGATGCGGGGCTTGTGCCGGTGCTTGAGCCAGGGCCCGATCGAGACGGGCTGCTTGGAGGCGTACTGGATGTAGACCTCGAGGTGGTCCTGGAGGTTGCTGCCCACGCCCGGCAGGTCGGCGACCACGTCGATGCCGAGCGCCTCGAGGTCGGCCTTCGGGCCGATGCCCGAGAGCAGCAGCAGCTGGGGCGAGTTGATCGCGCCACCGCAGAGGATCACCTCGCGGGCGTCGACGTGCTGCGCCCCGCGGCCGGTGCGGTGGTAGTCGACTCCGGTGACGCGGTTGCCCTTGACCGTGAGACCGGTGACCATCGCCAGCGTCTGCACGTCGAGGTTCTTGCGGCCCATCACCGGGTGCAGGTAGGCGCGCGCGGCACTGAGCCGGCGGCCGCGGTGCACGTTGCGGTCGAAGGGGGCGAAGCCCTCCTGGCGGTAGCCGTTGACGTCGTCGGTCAGCGGATGGCCGGCCTGCTGCGACGGCCTCGAAGAAGGCGCCGAACAGCGGGCTCGTCGCCGGCCCCCGCTCGAGCACCAGCGGCCCGCTGCCCCCGCGCCACCGGTCGGCGCCGGCGAGGCAGGTCTCCATCCGCTTGAAGTAGGGCAGGCAGTGCGCGTAGTCCCACTCCGCCATGCCCGGGTCGGCCGCCCACCGCTCGAAGTCGAGGGGGTTGCCGCGCTGGAAGATCATCCCGTTGATGCTGCTGGACCCGCCGAGCACCTTGCCGCGGGCGTGGTAGACCTTGCGGCCGTCCATGTGGGGCTCGGGCTCCGACTCGTACTTCCAGTCGTAGAGCCGGTTGCCGATCGGGTAGGGAAGGGCCGCGGGCATGTGGATGAACGGGTCCAGCCGGTTGTCGTTGCGGCCCGCCTCGAGCACCAGGACCGACGTCCCCGGGTCGGAGGAGAGCCGGTTGGCCAGCGCGCTGCCGGCCGAGCCGCCACCGACGATGACGAAGTCGTACGTCGACCGGCCGCTCATCGCGCAGCTCCCGGCTCGCCGTCGAACCAGCGCTGCGGCTTGGGGTCGATGTTGTGCCAGACGTGCTTGGTCTCGCGGTACTCGTCCAGTCCCGCGGCCCCGAGCTCGCGGCCGATGCCGGACTGCTTGTAGCCGCCCCACTCGGCCTGTGGCACGTAGGGGTGGTAGTCGTTGATCCAGACCGTGCCCATCCGCAGCCGGCCCGGCGACCCGCTCGGCCCGGCCGCCGTTGCTGGTCCACACGCCGCCGGCGAGGCCGTAGATGCTGTCGTTGGCGATCGCGACCGCGTCGTCCTCGTCGCGGAACGTCTCGACGGTCAGCACCGGGCCGAACGACTCGTCCTGGACCACCGACATCTCGCTGGTGCAGCCGTCGAGCAGCGTGGGCAGGTAGTAGAAGCCCTCGGACAGCGCCGGGTCGTCGGGGCGGGCTCCCCCGCAGCGCAGGGTGGCGCCCTCGGCGAGCCCGCGGGCGACGTACTCCTCGACCTTGGTGCGGTGCGCCTCGGAGATGAGCGGGCCGGTCTCGGCCTTGTCGTCGAAGGGACCGCCGAGCCGGATCAGCTCGGCCCGCCGGACGAGCTCGTCGACGAACTCGTCGTGGATCGACTCCTCGACCACGAGCCGCGCGCCCGCCGAGCACACCTGGCCGGAGTGCAGGAAGACCGCGGTCAGCGCGAAGTCCAGCGCCGCCTCGCGGTCGGCGTCGGCGAACACGATGTTGGGGTTCTTGCCGCCGAGCTCGAGGGCCACCTTCTTCACGGTCTCGGCCGCGGACGCCATGATCCGCTTGCCGGTGGCGAGCCCGCCGGTGAACGACACCAGGTCGACGCGCGGGTCCTCGCTGAGCAGGGCACCCGCCCGCGGCCCGGCGCCCAGCACCAGGTTGGCCACCCCGGCCGGGACGCCGGCCTCCTCGAGCAGGCCCATCAGCAGGATCGCGGTGTGCGGGGTGAGCTCGCTGGGCTTCAGCACGAACGTGTTGCCCGCGGCCAGGCAGGGCGCGACCTTCCAGGCGGTCTGCAGCAGCGGGTAGTTCCAGGGGGTGATCAGGCCGCAGACGCCCACCGGCTCGTGCACGATCCGGCTGACCACGTCGGCCCGGCCGGTGTCGACCACCCGGCCGGCGTCCTGCGCCGCGACGTTGCCGTAGTGCCGGAAGACCCCGACGACGTCGTCGACGTCGTACTCGCTCTCGACGAGCCGCTTGCCGGTGTCGAGGGACTCGGCGCGGGCGACCACCTCCTTGTCGCGCTCGAGGAGGTCGGCGACCCGGTGCAGCAGCGCGCCCCGCTCGATCGCGGAGCCGCCGGGCCACTCGCCGGCGTCGAACGCCTCGCGGGCCGCGCCGATCGCGGCGGCGGTGTCCTGCGGGCCGGCCTCGTCGATCTCGGCGACCAGGTGACCGTCCGCGGGGCAGCGGATCTCCCGGCGCTCGCCTTCACGAGCGCTTTCCCATCGCCCCCCGACGTAGAGCTGCGGCACCCTGCTTGTGTCCGATCAGATCAGCATCAGTTGCGCATGTCGCAACTAGATGTGCGTCACGCAACAGGATTGCGGTTCGGCGCATGCCCCGTCAAGCACCTAGGACGTTCCGTAACCCAAACGCCTCGACACCTCGTCGGCGGCGTCCTGCACCACCGGGACGAGCTCCTTGACCCGCGGCTCGCCGAGCCGGAACGTCGGCCCGGACACGCTCAGCGAGGCGATCACGTCGCCGTGCGCGTTGCGGATCGGCGCCGCGATCGCGGTCAGCCCGATCTCGAGCTCGTCGACGGCCAGCGGCGTAGCCCTGCTCGCGCACCTCGGCCAGCTCGCGGCGCAGCTTGGCCTTGGTGGTCACGGTCTCCGCGGTGTACGACGGCAGCCGGGGCAGCCGGCTGTCGACCTCGTCACGCGGACAGGCCCGACAGCAGCACCTTGCCGTTGGACGTGGCGTGCAGCGGGATGTGCTGGCCGACCCAGTTGTGCGACTGCAGCGCGGACTGGCCGGCGACCTGGTCGAGGTAGAGCGCCGAGCGGTCCGACAGCACGGCGATGTTGACGGTCTCCCCCGAGTCCGCGGCGAGCTTGCGGCAGATCGGCCGCGCCTCCTGCACGACGTCGAGGCGGGCGGTCGTCGCGCCGGCCAGCCGCAGGACGCCGACGCCGAGGCGGTACTTGCCCCGCTCCTCGTTCTGCTCCACCATGCCGTGGGACTCGAGCGTCGCCACCAGCCGGAAGGCGGTGCTCTTGTGCACCCCGAGCTCGCCGGCGATCTCGGTCACGCCGGCCTCGCCGAGCCGGGCCAGGATGCCCAGGATGGTCAGGGCCCGGTCGACGGACTGGACCGATGCCGGAGCCTCGCTGCTGGCGTTCCCCATAGGCTGACCGTAGCGCAGTCGTGTTGCGTATCACAGAATGTGTTTCGGTTGACGCAACGATTCGTGGCCCAGTAGAAGAGAGCATGACCGATCCCGGCTTCGTGCTGACCCTCACCTGCCCCGACCGCGCCGGCATCGTGCACGCCGTCAGCGGCCTGCTCGTCGAGCACGGCGGCAACATCCTCGAGAGCCAGCAGTTCGACGACCTGGCCGAGGACCGGTTCTTCATGCGCGTGAAGTTCTCCGCGTCGGCCTCCCTCGAGACGCTGCGCGCCGCGTTCACCCCGGTGGCGGAGCGGTGGGGCATGACCTGGGAGCTGTGGGCCGCGGACGCGCCGTACCGGACGCTGATCCTGGTCTCGAAGTTCAGCCACTGCCTCAACGACCTGCTGTTCCGCGCGAGCAGCGGCTCCCTGCAGGTCGACGTGGCCGGTGTCGTCTCCAACCACCCGGACTGCGCGGCGCTGGTCGACGTCGTACGGCGTGCCCTACCACCACGTGCCGGTGACGCCCGACACGAAGGCGGAGGCCGAGGCCACCCTGCTCGGCCTGGTCGACTCCCTCGACATCGACCTGGTCGTGCTGGCGCGCTACATGCAGGTGCTCTCCGACGAGACCTGCCGCGCCCTGTCCGGCCGGGCGATCAACATCCACCACTCGTTCCTGCCCAGCTTCAAGGGCGCCCGGCCCTACCACCAGGCCTTCGACCGCGGCGTGAAGCTCGTCGGCGCCACCGCCCACTACGTCACCGGCGACCTCGACGAGGGCCCGATCATCGAGCAGGACGTGATGCGCGTCGACCACGCCTACGACGCCGCCGGCCTCGCCGCCGCCGGCCGCGACGTCGAGAGCCAGGTCCTCTCCCGCGCCGTCCGCTGGCACGCCGAGACCCGCGTGCTCCTCAACGGCCACAAGACCGTCGTCTTCCGCTGACCCGCCGGGGGCGCAGATTCACTGGGTACCCAGTGAATCGGGCACTCCCCCGCCGTTGCAACGCTGGGGCTCGGCCTGTTTCGTCAGGGCTCGCCTGCCGTACGGCGACCGCGACCCGGCCTCGTGACGCCGGCCAGGATCCGTCCCCCGGGCCTGGACGTCGGCCGTCGTCCCCAGCGACGACGCTCGACGTTCTCGCGGCCGTCCCGCATCACGACACTGCCGGGATGGACGACTTCTTCCTGGAGATCGAGGCCCGCCAAGGGTTCATCGCCCGGGCCGACGTGCTCGGCTGCGGCTTCGACGACCGGTTCATCCGCAAGCAGCTGTCGAGCAAGGCGTGGACGAAGGTGCGCAAGGGGGCCTACTGCTTCACGCACACCTGGCTCCCCCTCGACGCGGTCGAGCGCCACCGGCGACTGGCCGAGCCGTGCTCCACTCGCACGGCGACGCCGTCGCCCTGAGCAAGGTCAGCGGGCTGGTGATGCGACCCGGCTGCGACGTCTGGAACATCGACCTCTCCCGGGTGCACGTCACGCGTCGCGACGGGCGGTCCGGGAGCATCGAGCGCGACGTGGTCCACCACGAGGGCGCCCTCGCCGACGACGACGTCGAGGTCGTGGACGGGCTGCTGGTGGTGAAGGAGTCGCGCTGCGTGATCGAGACCATCGCGACCGCGGGCGTCGAACCCGGTCTCGTCGTCGCGGACTCCGCGCTGCACGCGGGCGGGTCGATGCGGACCAGCTCGCCGAGACCCTCGCGTCGCTGCGGCCCTGGCACGGCAGCCGGACCATCGACCTCGTGCTCCGCCTGGCGGAGGCGCGCACCGAGTCGGTCGGCGAGTCCCGCTCGCGGTTCCTCTACTGGAACCAGGGGCTGCCGCGGCCCGAGGTCCAGTTCCACGTGTTCGACCGCGACGGGGTGCTGGTCGGGATCACCGACCTGGCCTGGCCGGGCACGGTCTGATGTTCGAGTTCGACGGGCGGGTGAAGTACGGCCGGCTCCTCCAGCCCGGTCAGGAGCCGGGCGACGCCGTCTTCCAGGAGAAGCTGCGCGAGGACGCCCTGCGCCGTGCGACGGGGTGGGCCATGGAGCGCGCGACCTGGCACGACCTCTCGCGCCCGGTCGACCTGGCGCGCCGTACGCGTCGGCGGATGCGGACCGACGACAGCGCCTGACCCGGGCACCGGGCCCCGACGTTTCCTACCGTGCCCCAGCGTTGCAACGGCAGGGCCGTGCCCGATTCACTGGGTACCCAGTGAATCTGCGGGCACGGAGCGGCAGGTCAGTCGCCGAGCTCCGCGCGACGCCGGACGACGTACTCCTCGAGCTCGAGCCGGATGGCGTCGTCGAGGGGCGGGGCGACGTACTCCTCGAGCTTGGCCTGGTAGGTCTTCGTGGCGCGGGCGTTGGTGTCGTTGCCGCCGTTGCGCACCCAGCGCTCGTAGTTCTCCGAGGAGGAGAGCAGCGGCCGGTAGAAGCAGGTCCGGAAGCGCTCCATGGTGTGCATCGCGCCGAGGAAGTGACCGCCGTGGCCGACCTCCTGGTGCGCGCCGAACGCGAGCGAGTCCTCGTCGATCTCCAGCGGGCGTGAACTCCGCCTGCAGCATCTGCAGGATCTCGATGTCGACGATGAACTTCTCGAAGCCCGGCGACCAGGCCGCCCTCGAGCCAGCCGGCGGAGTGCATCACCCAGTTCGCGCCGGCGAGGAAGGTCGGCATCATCGTCATCAGGGCCTCGTAGCCCGCCTGGGCGTCCGCGACCTGCGACGACGTGAGGCCACCGCCGGAGCGGAACGGCAGCCCGAAGTGCCGGGCGATCTGGCCGGTGCAGAGCAGGCCGATGCCCGACTCGGGGGTGCCGAAGGTCGGCGAGCCGGACTGCATGTCGATGTTGGACAGGAACGAGCCGAAGATCACCGGGGCGCCGGGACGGATCAGCTGGGTGAGGGCGATGCCGGAGAGCGCCTCGGCGATCTGCTGCACGAGCGCGGCCGGGATCGTCACCGGGGACATCGCGCCCATCAGGATGAACGGCGTCACGACGCAGGGCTGCCCGGCCAGCGTGTACTCGAACAGCGACTCGAGCATCCGGTCGTCCCAGTGCAGCGGGGAGTTGCAGTTGATCAGCGAGATCGACACCGGCGTCTTCTCGATCGCCTCCCGGCCGCCGAAGAGGATCTCGCCCATCCGGATGGTGTCGCGGGCGTTGACGCCCGAGACGACGTTGCCCATGTAGATCTTGTCGGTCAGCGTCTGCAGCGCGTAGGTCATGTCGAGGTGCCGCGAGTCGAGCGGCGTGTCGTTGGGCTCGCAGATCACGCCGCCCGCGGAGTCCAGGACGGGGAAGGTCTGCGCGAGCTTGGCGAACCGCTCGAAGTCGTTCATCGTCGCGTCGCGGCGCACGTCGCCCTCGCGGACGAACGGCGGGCCGTAGACCGCGCCGAAGGCCATCGCGTCGCCGCCGATGTGGACGTTGTGCTCCGGGTTGCGCGCCTGTACGTCGAACTCGCGCGGCGCCTTGGCGACCTGCTCGAGGATCCACTCGGGGTCGAAGAAGACGTTCTGGCCCTCGACCTTCTGGCCGGCCTCGCGGAACATCGTCAGCGCCCGCTCGCTGTTGAACTCGACGCCGATCTCGCTGACCAGGCGACGCCACCCGCGTCCAGCTTGGCCATCGCGTCCTCGGAGAGGATCTCGTACCTCGGCATCTTGTTGCGGAACATTCCGACCTCCTGGACGCGAATATGGGCGGTGGTGCTTGACCGGCAGTGATCGACATCCTAGCCTCATCATGTGGAAGTCGGTTCCACATGATGAAACAATCTCGTTACCAACGAGGACACGATGAGCAGCTCCGCCCCGGCGGGCACCCAGGCCGTCGACCGTGCCGCGGCACTGGTCGACCTGGTCGTGCGCGCCGACGGGCCGTTGAGCTTCACCGAGCTCAGCGACGAGACCGGGCTCGCCCGCTCCACGACCTCCCGACTGCTGGCGGCGCTCGAGCGCACCGAGCTCGTCGAGCGCGACGCCAACGGCGGCTACGTCGCCGGTCCCCTCTTCGCGCTGCACGCCGCCCTGCACGACCCGTGGCCGCAGATCGCCCGGCTCGCGCGTCCCGTCCTGCGAGGCGGTCGGCGAGCAGACCGGCGAGACCGTGCACCTCGGCGTGCGCCGCGGCGAGGACGTCGTGCACATCGCCCAGGTCGAGTCGACGTTCCTGCTCTCGGCGCGCGACTGGAACCAGGTCGACGTGCCTCCGCACTGCTCGTCGCTCGGCAAGGTGCTCTACGCCTACGACGTGCTGCCCGTGCCGACGGGCCGGCTCGAGCGGCGCACCGACCGGACGATCACCACCCGCGAGGCGCTGACCGCCGAGCTGGCCACGATCCGGCAGCACCGCTTCGCGACCACCGTCGACGAGCTCGAGACCGGGCTCACCGGTATCGCCGCGCCCGTCGAGGGACGCGACGGCGTGTTCGCCGCGCTCGGCGTCTCGGGACCCACCGCCCGGCTCCAGGACCGGGTCGACCGCATCGGTCGGCTCCTCGTCGAGCAGGCCGACGCGCTGTCGGCCCTGCTCCTGCGCAGGACCCAGCACGGCCCCACCGGCTCCAACCGCTCACAGGAGGGCGCGGCATGACACCAGAGGAGATCCTTCAGCACCTCTACGACGAGACGCTGAAAGGCAACGCACCCGAGGTCCTCGACCTGACCCACCAGGCGCTCGCGCTCGACATGGAGCCGCAGAGCCTGCTGTTCGACGCCCTGATCCCGTCCCTGGAGGAGGTCGGCGCCCGCTTCGAGCGCGGCGACTTCTTCGTGCCCGAGATGCTGATCGCCGGCCGCGCGATGGCCGGCGCCATGGAGGTGCTGCGACCGCTGCTCGCCGACACCGGCGTGCAGACCATCGGCAAGTTCCTGATGGGCACGGTCAAGGGCGACGTCCACGACATCGGCAAGAACCTCGTCAACATCATGCTCGAGGGCGCCGGCTTCGAGGTCATCGACCTCGGCGTGCAGGTGGCCCCGGAGAAGTTCGTCGAGAAGATCATCGAGCACCAGCCCGACATCGTCGGGTTCTCGGCGTTCCTCACCACGACGATGCCGATGTTCAAGGCCAACCTCAACGCGCTGCAGAAGGCCGGCCTGCGCGACCAGGTCATCGTGATGGTCGGCGGCGCGCCGGTCACCCAGGAGTACGCCGACGCGGTCGGCGCCGACGGCTACGCGCCCGACGCGTCGCAGACCGTCAAGCGGGCCAAGGACCTGCTGCAGAAGAAGCGAGCCCTGGTCTCCGCATGAGCGAGCTCGCCCTCCGTCTGCGAGACCGTCCTGCGCGGCACCGCCGCCGAGGTGGTCCTCGGTCACGGGCGCCGCTTCTGCCTGATCGGCGAGCGGATCAACCCGACCGGCCGCCGCATCTTCCAGGAGCAGCTGCGGGCCGGCGACCTGTCCGCGATCGAGCGCGACGTCATCGCGCAGGTCGAGGGCGGCGCCGACGTGCTCGACGTCAACATGGGCGTGCCGATGACCGACGAGCCGGAGCTGCTGGCCAAGGCCATCACGCTCGTGCAGCAGCTGACCGACAAGCCGATCTGCATCGACTCCTCGGTGGTGGAGGCCCTCGAGGCCGGGCTCGCGGCCTACCAGGGCCGCGCGCTGGTCAACTCGATCACCGCCGAGGACGACCGGATGGCGCTGATCCTCCCGCTCGTCAAGAAGTACGACGCCGCGATCATCGCCCTGCCCAACGACGCGGAGGAGATCCCGATGGAGGCGGACCGCCGCCTCGAGCTGGTGCAGCACATCGTCGACGTCGCGACCAGGGAGTACGGCATCGCCGCTCGCCGACATCGTCATCGACCCGCTCGCGATGCCGATCGGCGCCGACACCGGCGTCGTGAACACCACCATCGAGACGATGCGCCGCATCCGCGACGTGCACGGGCTGAACATGACCTGCGGCGCGTCCAACGTGTCGTTCGGGATGCCCGACCGGCACACGCTCGGCGCCGCGTTCCTGCCGATGGCGATGACCGCCGGCCTGACCAGCGCGATCATGGACACCCGCACCCCGCAGATCGTCGACGCCGTGAAGGCGGCCGACCTGCTGCTGGGCCACGACGAGTGGGGCGGCAGCTGGATCGCCGCCCACCGGAAGAAGCAGGCCGCCGCCGCCCTATGACCGAGGTCAACGAGGAACCGCCCGACATCCACGTCGACGACCTGCGACGTGAGGGACTGATCGACCGTCCCGACGGGCCGGGCTCGACCCCGCACGACGGCTCGGCCGGGTGCAGCTGTCCTTCACGCCGTCCGGCCGCGACGTGCGGGTCCCGCCCGGCGTCAGCGTGTTCGACGCGGCGAGCTGGAACGGCATCGCGATCGACTCGACGTGCGGCGGCCACGGCACCTGCAAGAAGTGCAAGATCCAGGTCCTCGACGGCTCGGTCCCGGTCCACCGTCTCGACGTACGCTCCTTCACGCGCGGCGCAGCTCGCCGACGGCTGGCGGCTGGCGTGCCTGGCGCAGGCCACCCAGGACCTCGACGATCGAGGTGCCGCCGCTGACCACGCGACCCAAGGCGGCCACCCTCGGCGTCGGTCGTCAGGTGATCCTGCCGCCCGGCGATCCAGAAGCGGTACGTCGAGCTGGTCGAGCCGACCCTGCAGGACCAGCGCACCGACCTGCAGCGGGTCCTCGACGCGATCGACGACCTCGAGCTGACCCCCGACCTGCACGTGCTGCGCCGGCTGCCCGGCGTGCTGCGGCAGGCCGACTACAAGGTCACCGCCGTGATCGTCGACGAGGCGCTCATCGACGTCGAGCCCGGCGACACCACCGCGCGCCGGTTCGCGGTCGCCTTCGACCTCGGCACCACCACGGTCGTGGCCACGCTGATCGACACCGCGACCGGCACGCCGGCCGCGGTCGCCTCGATGCTCAACAAGCAGCAGCCCTTCGGCGCCGACGTGATCACCCGGATCAGCGCCACGATGATGGACCCCGACGCCGCGCAGCGGCTCCGGGACCTGGCGCAGGCGACGCTGGCCGAGCTGACCGGCGAGGTGCTCGCCGAGGCCGGGGTCGAGCCGCACGAGGTCTACGAGGTGGCGCTGGCCGGCAACGCCACGATGACCGCGCTGGTGCTGGGCATCGACCCCGAGCCGCTCGGCGTCGCGCCGTTCGTGATGACCAGCCGGGTCGCTGCCGACGCTGCTCGCCTCCGACCTCGGACTGGCCCTGCACACCGGCGCCCGCGCGGTCGTCTTCCCCGCCCTCGGTGCGTACGTCGGAGGCGACATCGTCTCGGGCATGCTGGCCACCGGCATGGACCGCGACAAGCGCACCCGGCTGTTCATCGACGTCGGCACCAACTGCGAGATCGTGCTCAGCGACGGCGACACCATCGTGTCGACGGCCGCGCCGGCCGGCCCGGCGTTCGAGGGCGGCGCGATCCGGTGCGGCATGCGGGCCGCCGACGGCGCGGTCGAGGTCGTGCGCATCGACGAGGACGGCGTGCACCTGCAGGTGATCGGCGACGTCGAGGCCCAGGGTCTCTGCGGCTCCGGGCTGGTCGACGCCGTCTCCGAGCTGGTCCGCGCCGGGCTGCTCGACTCGTCCGGACGGTTCGTGCCCGACGAGCGCGCGGCCGAGATCGCCCCGCAAGGTCGCCGACCGGCTGACCGCCATCGGCCAGGAGCGGGTCTTCGTGCTGCACCGGCCCGAGCCGGACTCGCCGCCCGACGAGACGGTCTACCTCTCCCAGCGCGACGTCCGCGAGCTCCAGTTCGCCAAGGGCGCCATCGCCACCGGCTGGACGCTGCTGCTCGAGCAGCTCGGCCTGGAGCAGTCCGACGTGCAGCAGGTGCTGCTGGCCGGCTCGTTCGGCAGCTACCTCTCCCCCGCCGCCGCCGTCCGCATCGGGCTGGTGCCGAAGATCCCGGTGCTGCGCATCGTCTCGGCCGGCAACGTCGCGGGCGAGGGCGCGAAGATGAGCCTGCTCAGCGTCCGCGAGCGCGCGGGCGCCCTGGCCCTGCTGGAGGAGGTGACCTATGTCGAGCTCTCCGACCGCACCGACTTCAACGACCGGTTCATCGACCTCCTCGCCTTCCCGGGCTGACCGGGGTCCCGAGGGCCGCGTCGCCCTGATCGCCTGCGGGGCCATCGCGGCGCCCTGCGCCGAGGTGGTCGCGTCGCACGGCTGGCCGGTCGACGTGCACCCGTTGCCGCCGTTGCTGCACAACCACCCGGAGCGGATCGCCGGCCAGGTGGACCGGCTGGCCGAGGAGCTCGCCGGACCGCTACGCAGCGGGTGGCGATCGGCTACGCCGACTGCGGGACCTACGGCGCGCTCGACGAGGTGTGCCGAGCGCCGCGGTCTGTCCCGGCTGGCGGGGCTGCACTGCTACGACGTGTTCGGGGGCGCCGACCGGGTGCGGGAGATGTTCGAGGCCGAGCCGGGCACCTACGTGCTCACCGACTTCCTGGTCCGCTCGTTCGCGCGCACCGTCGATCGCGGAGCTCGGCCTGGACCGCTACCCCGAGCTGCGCGACGACTACTTCCGGCACTACACGCGGATGGTCTGGCTCGCCCAGCAGCCGGACGACGAGCTGCGGGCGCTGGCCCAGCAGGCGGCCGACCGGGTCGGGCTGCCGCTGGTGGTCGTCGACACCGGGCACACCGGTCTCGAACGCGCCCTCGCGGACCTTCTGGACAACTAGGCTCGGCCCATGGCCGCCACCCCCGCCGTCGAGCTCGCGCCCGGTGTCTTCCGCATCCCGACCGCCGGCAAGAACCTGATCAACTCCTTCGCGCTGGTGCAGGACGACGGCAGCGTCACGCTCGTCGACACCGGGCTGAAGAAGGCACCCGCGCGGATCGTGGCCGGGCTCGCCGCGATCGGCAAGCATCCCCGCGACGTGACCCGGATCGTGCTCACCCACGTGCACCCCGACCACGCCGGCGGGGCCGCCGAGCTGAGCCGGCAGACCGGCGCACCGGTGCTGGTGCACGGCGACGACCACGCCTGGGCGCGGACGGGCCGGATCGCCGGCGCCAACGACCGCTCCACCCTGCTGGGGCGGCTGTTCGCCCGCACCGGCGACGCCCGGATCGAGGCGTTCGAGCCGGGTCCCGCGCTCGTCGACGGCGAGGTGCTGCCGGTCAGCGGCGGGCTGCGCGTCGTGCACACACCGGGTCACTCCCCCGGCCACGTCTCGCTCCTGGTCGAGCGCACCGGCACGCTGGTCACCGGCGACGCGCTGTTCAACTTCCCGTGGATGCGACGCGCGAAGGTCTCGCCGGCCTTCCTGTGCTCGGACTTCGCGATGACCAAGCAGACGGCGCACCGGCTCGGCGAGCTGGAGTACGACGTCGCGGCGTTCACCCACGGCCCCGAGATCACCGACCGGGCCCGCGAGACGGTGCGCGGCATCCTCGCCGACCTGTAGCCCCGGACCGGATCAGGCGGGCAGCCGGTAGACCGACACGTGCGAGCCCGACTCCGCGGTGAACTCCGCGCCCGACCAGTCCGCGTGCCGGCTCTCGAGCTCGAAGCCGGCCAGCTGCGCCATCAGGTCGAGCTCGGCCGGCCAGATGTAGCGGTGCGGGCTGCGGTGGAGGCTGGCCTGCCGGGACTCGGTCGAAGCGGAAGTGGTGCGAGACCACGTGCTGCGCGAGGACGTCGTAGGTGTCGAGCAGGATGTAGCCGGGCTCCACGTGCCCGACGGTGGCGTCCCGCCCCGGCGGCAGGGTGCGCAGCTCGGGCACCCACAGCTCGATCACGAAGCGGCCGCCGGGCGTGAGGTGCCGGGCGGCGTTGCGGAAGCAGGCCACCTGCTCGGCCTGGGTCAGCAGGTTGGAGATCGTGTTGAAGACCAGGTAGGCCAGGGCGTACTCCCCCGGCGCCGTGGCGGTCGCCATGTCGCCGAGGACGACGGGGATCGTCGCCTCGTCGGCCTTGCTGCGCAGCTGCTCCACCATCGGGGCCGACAGCTCGATGCCGGTGACGGGCACCCCGGCCTCGACCAGCGGGACCGCCACCCGACCGGTCCCGATCGCGAGCTCGAGGGCGCGGCCGCCGGCCGCGAGCTCGACCAGCCGGTCGACGGTCGGGCCCAGCACCTCGGGGGCGAACATGCCGGTGCCCGGGGTGTCGTACCGCCGGGCCGTGTCGGCGTCCCAGATCTCGTCCTGTCGCATGGGTGAGGATCCTGCCGACGTCCGGCGCCCGGCGTCCACCGAGTTTCGGGCCGGTCAGCGGACCGCCATCAGCCGGTCGAGGTACTCCCGGCGCCAGGCCTCGGTCTCGGCGATCTGGTTGAACGTGTAGACGTGCAGGCCGGTGACCAGCGAGCCCGGCCGGGCCAGCGCGGGGGCGCACCGCTCGAGGAACCGCTCGCCGGTGAACCCGCCGGGCGCGGCGAGCCGGGTCAGCGTGCCCTTGTGCTTGACCAGGAAGCGCGTCGAGTCGCCGACCCCGATCTTGGTGGCCATCGCCAGGAGCTTGGCCCGGTCGATGGGGCCGGGGATGCCGAGCAGCACCGGCATCGTGATGCCGCGGGTGCGCATCCGGTCGATCCAGGTGCGGATGTTGTCGGGGTCGAAGTTGAGGTTGCTGACCACGTGGGTGGCGTAGCGGCGCTTGTCCCACATCGACTGCACGGTGAGGTCGTCGCTGATCGTCGGGTGCGACTCCGGGTAGCCGGTGATCCCGACCTCCGGGAACGGGCGCCCCAGGGCGGCGAGGTCCTCGAGCAGGTCGAGGGCCGAGGTGTAGTCCCCGGCGGGCGGGTCCTGGTCACCGCCGGGGACGAAGACGGTCCGGACCCCGGCGGCCACCATCCGGTCGGCGATCTCGCCGAGCTCGGTCCGACCGCTGACCATCCGCGCCGCGAGGTGCGGCACCGCCTGGTAGCCCAGCCGGGCGAGCTGCTCGGTGAGCGCCAGGGTGGCCTCGAGGCCCTTGGCCGGCGACGCCGTGACGGTGACCGTCCGGTCGAGCGGGACGTGCGCCACCACCTTGTCGGCGACCGACGGGGTGGGCAGCACCTCGTAGCGCGCGGACGACAGCATGTCGGCCAGGAACGCTCCGTGCGGTTTGTTGCGCATGATGCAACTCATTTCGCGATACGCAATTCGGATCTCAGCGTATCGCCGCGCGACGGCACCCCACAAGCACCCGGGCGGGTGGTCGTGGGGTGCCGTCGCGCCGGTCCGTCGACCGGTCGTACGACGGTCAGTCGGTGGTCAGCCGCAGCAGGCTGTGCTGCACCTGGTCGTCGTCCACCCAGGCGCTGACCCCGAGCGCGTCGAGCGGTGCGATGTTGGCCTTGGCCTGGGCGTCCCCGTCGGAGAGCAGGTCGGCCAGCTGCTCGGCCCAGCCGTCGCCGGCGTCGAAGTCGAGGTAGAACGTGCCGGTGGCCCGGTCGGCCTCGGGCACCACGTCCTTGAACGCCGCGACGCCTTGCCGAGGGCGCCCTCGTTCTGCAGCGACTCGACGTACGACGGGTTGAGGCCGACGGTGACGAGCCCCTTGCCGCTGGACACGTGGACGATGTCCGCGTCCGGGCCCGCCGACGCCTTGAGCTTGTCGATGATCGGGACGATCTTCTCGGCGTCGCCGTAGATCCGGATGCCGGCCGGCACCTGGCTCGGGTCGGGCGACTCGGCCAGCGCCTTGAGGTCCGCGCTGCCGTCGACCGAGACGGTGATCCCGCTGCCGAGCAGGGTCTCGATGTCCTCGGGCAGCTGGAGGCCGGTGGCCCGCTCGCCCTCGGCCATCAGGTCGTCGACGGAGCCGCCGTCGCCGATCAGGTCGTTGACCTGGGTGAGGTAGTCCTGGAGCCAGCCCTCCTTGAACCCGACGGACAGCGCCGCCGCGGTGGTGGCGGGCAGCGTGCCCACGTCGGGACCCTGGGTGGCCCCGACGCCGGCGGGCAGGCCCTTGCCGGTGAACTCGGCCTCGACGGCTCCGTCGGCGAACCGGACGACCCCGGCGGCGCCCTGGAAGTCCTTGAACATCGAGGTGATCTGCCCCTGGTCGGTCGCGCCGTTGGCCTTGGCGAAGGCGGCGGGCGCGTCCTTGGAGACGAACATCGTCACGATGCCGGGGTCGCCCACGCGGTCCATCGCCGTCGTGAACTCCTCGGAGTCGGCGAGCGTCGACGCCTCGGCGTCCTTGGCCATCGAGTCCGCCGCGGACTGGGTCTCCGCCACCAGCAGGTAGTCGCCCACGAACGACACGCCCGCGTGCTCCGGCCCGCCGTCGGTGGTCGTGCCGTCGCAGCTCTCGAGCTTGCGGACGCCGGCCTTGGCCTTCGCCTCGTCGCTGACCTGCAGGACCACCAGCGGCTTGGCACCCTGCCTTGCTGTCCGGTACGGCGGCCAGCGCGACCCGGTCGCCGATCCAGGGCTCGACGTCCCGGGCGTAGTCGAGGTCCTTGCAGTCGCCGGACTTCTGGATCTCGTCGAACACCGCCTTGCGGAGGTCGTCGCGGCTGCCGAGCTGCTTCTTGATCGCCGGGAACTTGCGCAGGATCTTGAAGGCCTCGATCTTCTGCGAGGCCGAGGGGTCGAGGTCGAGGCTGACGTAGCCGACCGCGTCCGCCGGGACGGCGGTCGCCGGCGAGCTGCCGCCGGCCATCAGCTGCACCACGCCGTAGGCACCCACGCCGACGGCGGCCACCACGGCGACCGCTGCTCCGACCACCAGTCCCGGTGCGCCGACCCGGCCTGCCGCGGGGCGGTTCGCCGGAGTCGGTCGGGCCGCTGCCCGGCTGGAGGTACTCGGGCTCGGACGGCCCCGGGACGTTCGTCGACATAGCGGTGTTCCCCCTGGTCAGTGCCCTTGCGGGCTGGTCGTGAGGCGACAAGCCTAACCGCGGCGGAGGCGGCCGCGCGGTGACTCGAGAGGTCCGGATCAGGACCGTTACGGAGTCGAGTCCGGCTGGTTCCGGGGCGTCACGTTGAGCAGCACCACGAGCGCGCCGACGAGCGCGGAGATCGGCCACGCCAGGTAGACCGTGAACGCGTCCACGTCGAGCCGTTCGGGCACCCGGCCACCGACCTTGGCGGCCGCCAGGGCGGCACCCGGGTCGCCCGGTCCGAGCAGGTGCCCGGTGAGCTCCATCGCCACCGCGGCGAGGACCGTGCCGAGCACCAGCAGCACGCTGGTCAGCAGCACGTCGCGGGCGCGCCACCAGGTGAGCAGCACACCGCTGGCCAGACCGGCGATCGCCGGCGATCACGACGTAGACGCCGTCGGCGGAGAACTGCTTGGACAGGTCCTCCTCCTGCATCACCCCGCCGTCGGGCAGCTTGGTGTAGGCCGCCGGGTCGACCAGCAGCCACCAGAGCACGCCGCAGACCACGCCGAGCACGAGCATCCCGCCGAGCACCAGCGCGACCTCGCGGACCAGGTCGCCGCGCCGCCCGGCGGGACGCCCCGCCGGCTCGGACCGCGGGCGGCTGCCACGCGTGGACACGGGGCCGGCCGGGCTCGGCTCGGTCATCAGACCGCCAGGCAGTGCGGCCCGAGCAGCGCCTTGAGGTCGGCGTACAGGGCCGGGCTCGCGGCCACCCGGAGGCGGTCGTCGAGCTTCATCACGGTCGTCGAGGTCTTGGTCATCAGACGCAACCGTACTTCGGTGACCCCCGGGTGGGTGCCGAGGACGTCCTTGAGCTGCTCGACGACGGGCGGCGTGCAGCGCGTCGACGGCATGGTGATCACCACCGGGCCGGAGGGACCATCGGCCAGGTCGGGGACGCTGATCTCCAGACCGTGCAGCTCCGGCTGGTCCTTGGAGCGCGAGACCCGGCCCTTGACGGTGACGATGGCGTCCTCGGTGAGCAGGGTGCTGGCCAGCTGGTAGGCGCTCGGGAAGAGCAGCACGTCGATGCCGCCCTCGAGGTCCTCGACGGTGATCATGGCCCAGGCGTCGCCGCGCTTGGTGATCTTGCGCTGCACCGAGGTGATCAGCCCGGAGACGGTGACGGTCGAGCCGTCGGCGCGCTCCTCGTCGAGCAGGAGCTGGCCGATGGTGCAGTCGGCGCCGACGCTGAGGATGTGCTCGAGGCCGAGCAGCGGGTGGTCGGAGACGTAGAGGCCGAGCATCTCGCGCTCGTGGCCGAGCAGGGTCATCTTGTCCCACTCGTCGATCTCGGGCACGACGACGGTGACGCCGAACCCGGCGTCGTCGTCGAGACCGCCGAACAGCGAGTCCTGACCGATCGCCTCGTTGCGCTTGATGTCGACGTACTGGTCGACGGCCGCCTCGTGGATCGCGACCAGGGCGCGCCGGCGGTGCTTCATGTCGTCGAACGCGCCGGCCTTGATCAGCGACTCCATCACCCGCTTGTTGCACACGTGCGCGGGGACCTTGGCCAGGAAGTCGTTGAAGTCGGTGAACCGGCCGTGGGACTCACGGGCCGCGACGATCCCGTCGACGACGTTGTGCCCGACGTTGCGGATCGCGGTCAGGCCGAACCGGATGTCGCGACCCACGGGGGTGAAGTTGCTCGACGACTCGTTGACGTCGGGCGGCAGCACCTGGATCTTCATCTTGCGGCACTCGTTGAGGTAGATCGCCATCTTGTCCTTGTCGTCCTTGACGGACGTGAGGAGCGCAGCCATGTACTCGGCCGGGTAGTTGGCCTTGAGGTAGGCGGTCCAGTAGGTGATGACGCCGTAGGCCGCGGAGTGCGACTTGTTGAACGCGTAGTCGGAGAACGGCAGCAGGATCGCCCAGAGCGTGTCGATGGCGTCCTGGGGGTAGCCCCGCTCGAGCATGCCGGCCTGGAAGCCGGCGTACTGCTTGTCGAGCTCCTCCTTCTTCTTCTTGCCCATCGCGCGGCGGAGGTTGTCGGCGGCGCCGAGGGTGAAGCCGGCGAGCACCTGGGCGATCGCCATGACCTGCTCTTGGTAGACGATCAGGCCGTAGGTCTCCCCCAGCACCGACTCCAGCGCCTCGGCGAGCGCCGGGTGGATCGGGTCGATCGGCTCGCGGCCGTTCTTGCGGCGGGCGTACTTGTTGTGCGAGTCCGCGCCCATCGGACCCGGACGGTAGAGGGCGCTGACCGCGGTGATGTCGGCGAACTGGTCGGGCCGCATCGAGCGCAGCAGCGCGCGCATGCCGCCACCGTCGAGCTGGAAGACGCCGAGCGTGTCGCCCCGGCCCATCAGCTCGTAGGTCGCCAGGTCGTCGAAGGGCAGGTCCTCGAGCACGACGGTCTCGTCGCGGTTGGCCGCGATGTTGACCAGGGCGTCCTCGAGCGTGTGCAGGTTGCTCAGGCCCAGGAAGTCCATCTTGACCAGCCCGAGCGCCTCGCACATGGGGTAGTCGAACTGGGTGATGACCGCGCCGTCCTGCGGGCGGGACATGATCGGCACGATGTCGATCAGCGGCTCGCTGGACATGATCACGCCGGCCGCGTGCACGCCCCAGTTGCGGATCTGGCCCTCGAGCCCGAGCGCGGTCTGGAAGATCGTGCGGACGTCGACCTCGGCGTCGTGCAGGGCCCGGAACGTGCCGCCCTCGGCGTAGCGCTTGTGGTCGCGGTCGAAGATCGCGCTCGAGCGGGACGCCCTTGCCCATCACGTCGGGCGGCAGGGCCTTGGTGATGCGGTCGGAGATGGCGAACCCGTGGTCGAGCACCCGGGCGGCGTCCTTGATCGCGGCCTTGGACTTGAGCCGTCCGAAGGTGGCGATCTGGGCGACCCGGTCGGCGCCGTACTTCGCGGTGACGTAGGCGATCACCTCACCGCGGCGGTGGTCGTCGAAGTCGATGTCGAAGTCGGGCATCGACGGGCGCTCGGGGTTGAGGAAGCGCTCGAAGAACAGACCGTGCTCGAGCGGGCACAGGTCGGTGATGCGCAGGGCGTAGGCCGCGATCGAGCCGGCACCGGACCCGCGGCCCGGGTCCGACGCGGATGCCGTTGTCCTTGGACCACTGGATGAAGTCGGCGACCACGAGGTAGTAGCCGCAGTAGCCCTTCGTCGAGATGATCGCGAGCTCCATCTCGACCCGGTCCTTGACCTCCTGGGTCAGGCGGTCGCCGGGGTAGCGGGCCTCGATGCCGCGCCACACCTCCTTGCGGAACCAGCTCTCCTCGGTCTCGCCGGCGGGGATGTCCGCCCGGGCCATGTAGCCGCCGGTGGACTCGACGAACTCGACCTCGCAGCGCTCGGCGATGGCGAGGGTGTTGTCGCAGGCCTCGGGCATGCCGTGCTTGACCGCCCACAGCTCGCGCATCTCGGCGGCCGACTTGAGGTAGTAGCCGCCGCCGTCGAACTTGAGCCGGTTGGTGTCGGAGAGCCGCTTGCCCGAGGCGACGCAGATCAGGGCGTCGTGGGCGTCGGCGTCCTCGGGGTTGTTGTAGTGCGAGTCGTTGGTGGCGAGCGGCGGGATGCCGAGCTCGCGACCGAGCCGCAGCAGGTCGTCGCGCACCCGCTTCTCGATCGCGATGTCGTGGTCCATGAGCTCGAGGAACACGTTGTCGCGCCCGAAGAGGTCCTGGAGCTCGCCGGCCTCGCGGACGGCCTCGTCCCACTGGCCGAGCCGGAGCCGGGTCTGGATGGCGCCGCTGGGGCAGCCGGTGCTGACGATCAGGCCCTTGCTGTGCTCCTGGAGGATCTCCTTGTCCATGCGGGGCTTGTAGAAGAAGCCCTCGAGGCGACGCACGGGAGGAGAGCCGGAACAGGTTGTGCATGCCCTCGGTGGACTCGGCCCACATCGTCATGTGGGTGAACGCCCCACCACCGGCGACGTCGTTGCCGCCCTCCTCGGCCGCGTCGCCCTTGCCCCAGCGGATCCGCCGGCGCTCGAAGCGCGAGGTGTCCGGGGTGACGTAGGCCTCGATGCCGATGATCGGCTTCACGCCGTGCTTGGCGGCCTCGGGCGTAGAAGTCGTAGGCGCCGTGCAGGTTGCCGTGGTCGGTCATGGCGACGGCCGGCATGCTCGAGCTCGGCCACGCGGGAGAAGAGTCCGTCGAGCAGGGACGCGCCGTCGAGCATGGAGTACTCGGTGTGCACGTGCAGGTGGACGAAGCCGTCCGAGCTGCTGCCTGAACCGATGGGCATGGGCAGATCTGCCCCTTTCCGAACTCATGAGCGCACCACGAAACGGACCTACGGGGGTCCGCGGCCGAGCATCGTGGGGAAGAGCGGCCAGCCTACGGGACCCGAGGAGTCGATGGTGGCAGGACCCTCCGACAATCCCGGGATCGGGCCGGGCCGGTCAGTCCCGGGCGGCGGCGCCCCAGCCGTGCCAGGAGTCGACCTCGACCCAGGCGCTCACGCGGCGCCGGTCGCGGTTGCGGTAGGCCTCGCCGCCGTAGTGCCGCGACAGCCGGTCGATGTCGACCAGGTCGGGGTCGTCGCGGAACTCCACGACCCGGCCCTGGACGCTCACGTGGGTGTACCAGGACGACTCGTCGAGGGCGGTCAGGGAGACCCGCGGGTCCTGCGCGGAGGTAGTCCAGGCGCTTGCGGCCCTCGTCCATGTTGACCAGGATCCGGCCGTCGTCCTCGAGGAGGTACCAGGTGGCGACGGAGACCGGCTGGCCGTCGGGGCGCAGCGACACGATCACCGCGGGGTTGGGCTTCGCGAGCAGCTCGAGCACGTCGTCGGGCAGGGGTCCTGTGGGCATGGTCGGTCCTCCGGGTCGGTCGGGTCGGTGTCGGTGCGGTCAGATCGGGCAGCCGTCGGGGCCGCAGGCCTGGTCGGTCCCCTCGGGCGTACCCACGGCAGCGGATCCCACCAGGGTCAGCGGCGACCGCTCGGACCAGGCCCGCTCCAGCACCGCGAGCAGCTGGTCGGCCGGCTGGGCGCCGGAGACGCCGTACTTCCGGTCCACGACGAAGAACGGCACGCCGGTGATCCCCAGCGCGCGGGCCTCGGCCTCGTCGGCGCGTACGGCGTCGGCGTGCTCGTCGCCGTCGAGCACGCGCACGCACCTCGTCGCGGTCGAGGCCGACCTCGACGGCGAGCCGGACGAGCGCGTCGCGGTCGCCGACCGGCTCGCCCTCGCTGAAGTAGGCGCGCATGAACCGCTCCTTGGCCGCGTCCTGGAGCCCGGCGGTCGCGGCCAGGTGCACCAGCCGGTGGGCGTCGAAGGTGTTGGAGCGCAGCGACCGGTCGAGGTGGAAGTCGAGGCCCTCACCGGCGGCGGCCTGGGTCACCGAGGTGACCGCCGCCTCCGCCTGGGCCAGCGACATGCCGTACTTGGCCGCGATGAGCTCCGCGTGCCCGGGACCCTCGCCGAGGGCGGTCACCGACTCGGTGGACGGGTCGAGCTCGAAGCTGCGCCACTCCACCTCGACGGCGTCGCGGTGCGCGAACCGCGGCCAGCGCCGCCTCGAAGCGCCGCTTCCCGATGTAGCACCAGGGGCAGACGACGTCGGACCAGATCTCGACCTTCACAGTTTCTCCTTCAACGGTTGGCTCAGCGGTCAACCGTCGGACGGCCCGGGTTGTTCCGTCGGCGGCGTCGAGGCTCTCGCTGATCACCTGCTGCATGATCCGCCGGATCCGCGGCTCCCCGAGGGTCGGGGCGCGACGGGCCATCCGGGCGACGATCTCGTCCTCGCGGCCGGGTCCCGCCCGGCGTGCCCCGGGACCTCCTTGAGCCGCTGGATCCCCGCGGTCAGGCCGGCCCGCTCGGCCAGCAGGTCCGCGAGCCGGTCGTCGATCGCGTCGATCCGCCGACGCATCCCCGTCAGCGAGGCGGGGTCCGGCCAGGCCAGCTCGACGTCCGGCTCCCCCTCCTCGTTGCCGGAGCCGTCGGTCCGTCGCACCTCCCCGAAGCCGTGGCGGGCGTAGAACCGGCGGGCGGCCTCGTTGGACTCGAACACCCACAGCCCGAGGCCCCCGGGGCGCAGGGCCTTGGCCAGGTCGAGCAGCGCGCTGCCGATGCCCCGTGCGAGCAGCGCCGGGTCGACGTACAGCGAGTGCACCCAGTCGTCCTCGAGCAGCAGCAGGCCGACCGGCCCGCCGTCCCCCTCCGCCAGCCAGATCTCCGCCTCCGGCGCGGCGAAGCGCCCGCGGAACCACTGCCGGACCTCGGGCTCGGTGTGCACCGGCCGCGGGATCGCGGGGTGGGCCGCCTCGCGGGCGGCGAGGTACAGCGTGGCCAGCGGGTCGGCGTCCTCGAGGGTCGCCGGTCGCAGCGTCAGCTCCGGCTCAGTTGGCATCGCGCAGGGTGTCCAGCGCGTGCTGGAGGTCCGGCGGGTAGTCGGACTCGTACTCGACGTACTCGCCGGACTCGGGGTGCTCGAAGCCGAGGCGTACGGCGTGCAGCCACTGCCGGTCGAGGCCCACGCGCTGGGCCAGCGTGGGGTCGGCGCCGTAGGTGATGTCGCCGACGCAGGGGTGCTTGAGCGCCGCCATGTGCACGCGGATCTGGTGGGTGCGGCCGGTCTCGAGGTGCACCTCGAGCAGCGTCGCGAACCGGTGCGCCTCGAGGGTCTCGTAGTGGGTGACGCTCGCCTTGCCGTCGGCGCGGACCGTGAACTTGTAGTCGTGCTTGGGGTGTCGCGCGATCGGTGCGTCCACGGTGCCCTGCAACGGGTCGGGGTGGCCCTGCACGAGCGCGTGGTAGGTCTTGTCGACGGTGCGCTCGCGGAAGGCGTTCTTGAGCACGGAGTAGGCCCGCTCGGACTTGGCGATCACCATCACCCCGGAGGTGCCGACGTCGAGGCGCTGGACGATGCCCTGCCGCTCGGCCGCGCCGCTCGTGGAGATCCGGAACCCGGCCGCGACCAGGTGCGCCACGACCGTCGGCCCGTTCCAGCCGGGGCTGGGGTGCACCGCGACGCCGACGGGCTTGTCGATGACCACGATGGCGTCGTCGTCGTGCACGATCTTGATGCCCTCGACCATCTCGGGGACGACCGCGACGGGGTCGATCGCGGCCGGGATCGCGACGTCGAGCATCGAGCCCGGCTCGACCCGGTCGGACTTCGCCGGGCGGGAGCCGTCGACGGCGACGTGGCCGCTGAGGATGAGCTCGGCCGCCCGGGTGCGCGACAGGCCGAACATCCGCGCGATCGCCGCGTCGACGCGCTCGCCGGCGAGCCCGTCGGGGACCGTGACCGTGCGCTTCTCGTGACCGCTGAAGTCCGTGCCTGCCACCGCGTCGGTCATCGGGCCGCGGGCGGGTCGTCGGGGGTGCTGCCGCTGTCGCGGGAGCGGCTGCCGTTGACGGAGATGCCCCGGACGGCCTGCAGGATGACCACGCCGGCGGCGATGTTGATGCACACGTCGGCCACGTTGAAGATCGGCCAGTTGGGCAGCTGCAGGAAGTCCACGACGTGGCCGCGGAGCACGCCGGGCGAGCGGAAGAGCCGGTCGGTGAGGTTGCCCAGCACCCCGGCCATCAGGAAGCCGAGCCCGATCGCCCAGCCGGTGCTGCGCACCCGGCGCACGGTCCAGAGCACCGCGACCCCGGCGGCGACGGCGACGAAGGTGAGCACGACCGTGTAGGAGGTGCCGGTGCTGAACGCCGCCCCCGGGTTGCGGGCGAGGTAGAGGGTCAGCCAGTCGCCGAGCACGGGCACGGGTGCCTTGCCGGTGAGGTGCTCGACGGCCAGGACCTTCGATGACCAGGTCGGTCAGGTAGCCGACGACGGCGATCGCCGCGAACACCACGAGAGCGCCCTTGCGGGCACCCCGACGGCCGCTCGGGCCGGTGGGGGTGGACGTCGGGTCGCTGGAACTCAGCGACGCTCCTCGCGCTGCTTGCATGACAGGCACAGTGTCGCACGCGGGAACGCCATCAACCGCATCTTGCCGATCGGGCTCCCCGCAGCTCTCGCACACGCCGTAGGAGCCGTTCTCGATGCGGTTCAGCGCCCGCTCGGTCTGCGCCAGCATGTCGCGCGCGTTGTTGGCCAGGCTCATCTCGTGGTCGCGCTCGAACGTCGTCGAGCCGACGTCGGCCTGGTCGTTGCCGGCCCCGTCCCCGGCGTCCCGCATCAGGTCGTGCAGCTCGTGCTCGGCCAGGTTGAGCTCGGAGCGCAGCCGGTCGCGGTCGGCGTTGAGCTCGCCGCGGACCTCGTTGAGCTCGGCCTTGGTCCACGGCTTCTCGTCGGCCTTGACCGCCAGCTTCTTGGTCGACGCGGGCTTCGCGGCGGGGGTCTTCTTCGCCGGGGCCGCCTTCGTGGCGACCGGCGCCGTCTTCTTCGCCGGAGCAGCCTTCGTGGCGACCGGTGCGGTCTTCTTCGCCGGAGTCTTCTTGGCGGAGCGGCCTTCTTGGCGGGCGCGGCCTTCTTCGCGACGGGCGCCTTCGTGGCCGGCGCCTTCTTCGCGACGGCGCGGTCTTCTTCGCCGCGGTCGTCTTGGTCGCCGTCTTCTTCGCGGGCGCAGCCTTCTTGGCAGGCGCCGTCTTCTTCGCGACCGGCGCCTTCTTGGCCGGAGCGGCCTTCTTCGCCGGCGCCTTCTTGGCCGGCGCGGTGCCTTCTTCGCCGGTGCGGCCTTCTTCGCCGGCGCCTTCGTCGCGGTGCGCCTTCGTGGCGGTGGCCTTCTTCGCCGGGGTGGCCGTCGCGGCCGGAGCCCCGACGGGCCACCCGCTTGGCTGCGGCCACGGTCGAACCGGCCAGCTTGCGTGCTGTCGTGCGTGCCATGGCCCGCGGCCCCCTCAAAACCGTGTGTACATCAAGGAACGTGCGGCCGGAGGTGAAGTCCGCCACACGCGTGGGGCAGAGGATATGCCGCCCCCGCACCGGTGACAACCAAGCGCGCCCGGGCTGGGACGACTACTTTCCCGCTCGCGGTGCACGCAAACCGGGGTGAAGCGACCAGCCCCGGTCTGGCAGACTGGAGGGACCGCACGGTGTGGACGGGACGAGTAGCTCCGGAACAGCCGACAGCGACCCGGGGACGGTGTGAGCCCGGGGGTGTTGTCCGGAGCGAAGATCACCCCTGAACCGCCGGAAGAGCGCCTCTCCCCCGGGACGAGGCAGGTAGAACCGGCAGCGGTGACCACGAGAGGGCGGCCCAGCAGCACCGGGCCCGCCAAGGAGGGTGGTACCGCGGGACCGACCGGCACGACGCCGGCGGCCTCGTCCCTTCAGCCCCGCATCCGTTGCGAGCCGAAGGACCAGCCGTGAGCGAGTACCTCCCCGTCCCACCCCAGGTGGACCTCCCCGCCCTCGAGCACGAGGTGCTCGACCTGTGGCGCGAGGACCGGACCTTCGAGCAGTCCGTCGAGCTCGCCGGCGACCGCCCCCGCTGGACGTTCTACGAGGGCCCGCCGACCACCAACGGCCGCCCCGGCACGCACCACGTCGAGGCGCGCGTCTTCAAGGACATCTTCCCGCGGTTCAAGACCATGCAGGGCTACCACGTCGACCGCAAGGCCGGCTGGGACTGCCACGGCCTGCCGGTCGAGCTGGCCGTCGAGAAGGAGCTCGGCTTCACCGGCAAGGGCGACATCGAGGCGTACGGCGTCGCGGAGTTCAACGCCAAGTGCCGCGAGTCGGTGCTTCACGAACATGGGCCTGTTCGAGGAGATGACCGAGCGGATGGGCTACTGGGTCGACACCACCGACCCCTACCGCACGATGGACCCGGCCTACGTCGAGTCGGTGTGGTGGGCCCTCAAGCAGATCCACTCCCGCGGCCTGCTCGTCGCAGGACTACCGCGTCGCGCCGTACTGCCCGCGGGACGGCACGGGGCTGTCCGACCACGAGGTCGCGCAGGGCTACGAGACCGTCACCGACCCGAGCGTCTACGTCCGCTTCCCGCTGACCTCCGGACCCGCTCGAGGGCCAGGCCTCCCTGCTGGTGTGGACGACGACGCCGTGGACGCTGGTGTCCAACACCGCGGTCGCGGCGCGGGCCGACGTCACCTACGTCGTGGCCACCGACGGCACCGAGACGCTGGTCGTCGCGGAGCCGCTGTTCGACCAGGTGCTCGGCGAGGGCTGGACCGTCGAGCAGCGGTTCGCCGGCGCCGAGATGGAGCGCTGGACCTACGAGCGGCCGTTCGCGCTGGTGGAGTTCCCGCCCAGCGAGACCGCACCGCACATCGTCGTGCTGGCCGACTACGTCACCACCGAGGACGGCACCGGCCTGGTGCACCAGTCCCCCGCCTTCGGCGAGGACGACATGGCGGTCTGCCGCGCCTACGGCCTGCCGGTCGTCGTGCCGGTCGGCACCGACGGCTGCTTCGGGCCGGACGTGCCGCTGGTCGGCGGCCAGTTCTTCAAGCACGCCGACGCCGACCTGGTCACCGACCTCAAGTCCCGCGGGCTGCTGTTCCGGCACGTGGCGTACGAGCACAGCTACCCGCACTGCTGGCGCTGCCACACGCCGCTGATGTACTACGCCCAGCCGTCCTGGTACATCCGCACCACCGCGGTCAAGGACGCGCTGCTGCGCGAGAACGAGAAGACCGGCTGGTTCCCCGAGACCATCAAGTGGGGCCGGTACGGCGACTGGCTGAACAACAACATCGACTGGGCCGTGTCGCGCAGCCGCTACTGGGGCACGCCGCTGCCGATCTGGCGCTGCGGCGAGGGCCACGAGACGTGCGTCGGCTCGCTGGCCGAGCTGTCCGAGCTCACCGGCTCCGACCAGTCCGGGCTCGACCCGCACCGCCCGTTCGTCGACGACGTCACCTTCGCCTGCCCGGAGTGCGGCGAGGAGGCCCGCCGGGTCCCCGAGGTCATCGACGCCTGGTTCGACAGCGGCTCGATGCCGTTCGCCCAGTGGGGCTACCCGCACGTGCCCGGCTCGGTCGAGAAGCTTCGAGGCGGCCTACCCGGCCGACTTCATCTGCGAGGCCATCGACCAGACCCGCGGCTGGTTCTACACGCTGATGGCGATCGGCACCCTGGTGTTCGACGCGTCGTCCTACAAGAACGTGCTGTGCCTGGGCCACATCCTGGCCGAGGACGGCCGCAAGATGTCCAAGCACCTCGGCAACATCCTGGAGCCGATGCCGCTGATGGACCAGCACGGCGCCGACGCCGTGCGCTGGTTCATGGCCGCGTCGGGATCGCCGTGGGCGGCCCGCCGGGTCGGGCACGCGACGATCCAGGAGACCGTCCGCAAGGTGCTGCTGACCTACTGGAACACCGTGGCCTTCCAGGTGCTCTACGCCCGCACGTCCGGCTGGTCGCCGGGCGACCCCGCGCCCGAGCTCGCCGACCGCCCGGTGCTGGACCGGTGGGCGCTCTCGGAGGCGCACCGGCTGGTCGCGCGGCGTCACCGAGGCGCTCGACGTGTTCGACACCCAGCGGGCCGGCGCGCTGCTGGCGGCCTACGTCGACGACCTGTCGAACTGGTACGTCCGCCGCTCGCGCCGCCGCTTCTGGGCCGGCGACGCCGTCGGCGCTCGCGCACCCTGCACGAGTGCCTGTACGTCGTGACGCTGCTGATGGCACCGATCACGCCGTTCATCACCGAGCGGGTCTGGCAGGACCTGTTCCGGTCCACCTCGACCGAGCTGCCCTCGTCGGTGCACCTGGCCACCTGGCCGCGGGTCGACGGCGCCCTGGTCGACGACGAGCTCGGCGCGCAGATGTCGCTGACCCGCCGGCTGGTCGAGCTGGGCCGGGCCGCGCGCGCCGAGGCGCAAGGTCCGGATCCGGCAGCCGCTGAGCCGTGCGCTCGTCGCGTCGTCGGCCTGGAACCGGCTCAGCGACGAGCTGCGCCGGGAGGTCGCCGAGGAGCTCAACGTCGGTGCGCTCGAGCCGCTGTCGTCGGCCGGCGCCGACCTCGTGGACCACTCCGCCAAGGGCAACTTCCGCGCGCTGGGCAAGCGGTTCGGCAAGCGCACGCCGCTGGTGGCGCCAGGCCGATCGCCGACGCCGACGCGGCCGCGCTGGCCGCCGCGCTCGACGCGGGACGGCCGGGCCGTGGTCTCGGTCGAGGGCGAGGACGTCGAGGTGCTGCCCGACGAGGTCATCGTCTCCGAGCGGCCGCGCGAGGGCTGGTCGGTCGTCAACGAGCAGGGCGAGACCGTCGCGCTCGACCTCGAGCTGACCCCGGAGCTGGTGCGCGCCGGCCTGGCCCGCGAGGTGGTGCGGCTGGTGCAGGAGGCCCGCAAGACCAGCGGCTTCGACGTCAGCGACCGGATCACCCTGCTGTGGCAGGCCGACGGCGAGATCGCCGAGGCGCTGCGCGAGCACGCGTCCCTGGTGGCCGACGAGGTGCTGGCCACCGAGATGCGCGAGGAGTCGCCGGCCGAGCCGGTGCTGCGCGACGACGACCTCGGGCTGGCGTTCTCCGTCACGCGCCGCTGACGGCGTCCGGACAGAGCACGAGGCCGGTGTCCCTGGCGGGACACCGGCCTCGGTGCGTCGTACGCGGTGCGGTGCTGCTCGGTCAGCTGCCCTGGTTGTCGTTCTCGTCGCCGAGCAGGGACTTGAGCCGCTTCGGAGCGTGGTCCCCGGACGACAGGATGCCGCCCTCGCCGCTGCCGTCGAGTGCCGACAGCTGCTGCTGGAAGTAGCTCTTCAGGCGGGAGCGGTACTCGCGCTCGAAGGACCGAAGGTTCTCGACCTCCGCGTTGAGCTTCTCCTTCTCCTTCTCGAGGTCGCCGAAGAGCTGCTGGCGACGCTCGGCGGTCTCGGAGTCGAGCATCTGCGAGCGGGTGCGGGCGTCGGACTCGAGACGGTCGGCCTTGACCTTGCTCTCGGACTCCAGGCGCTCGGCCTTGGTGCGGGCCTCGCCGATCACCTTGTCGGCCTGGTCCTTGGCCTCGCCGACGAGCTCGTCGGCGTTGCGGGTGGCGATCTCGAGCAGCCGGGCTGCCGCGCTCGACGCGTCGGCCACGGTGGTGACCTTGATCGTCTCGGTCGGAGCCGCGGCGGCGGGAGCGGGTGCCGGAGCGGGCGTGGGCTCGGGAGCCTTGACCGGCTCGGGCGCCTTCTCCTGGACCGGGGCCGGCGCCGGGGTGGACCCGCCGCCCTGCTGAGCCGCGGAGAGCTTGCTGCGCAGGTCCTCGTTCTCGCGTGTGAGGCGGGCCAGCTCGGCCTCGACCTCGTCGAGGAACTGGTCGACCTCGCCCATGTCGTAGCCCTCACGGAGCCGGACAGGAGTAAAGCGCTTGTTGCTCACGTCCTCAGGCGTCAGCGGCATGACCTCACCCTTTGTTCGTAGTCGTCGTCTGGCGTGGCGGCGCTGCTGTCCGGGTTCGTCCCCTGACAGAGCACCGATGGTGCTGGTGTGCCACGTGGCGCCCACCGTACTCCGAAACCAGGTCTCGACGTCCGGCGGGGCGCTCTGCCGCGGCCCCGGGGAAGGATACCCACGCCGGGGCGTTCCCTCACAGTCGAACGCGCCGACCGGCCTCGCGGATGTACGGCGTGCAGGTCGCGGACGCGAGGCCGGAGCCGTGCGGACTCAGAACGGGATGCGGCCGACCAGGACGCGCAGCAGGTAGACCACGACCAGCACGATCAGGAAGCTGGTGTCGAGCATGACCGAGCCGAGCCGCAGCGGCGGCACGAAGCGCCGCACGAACCTGATCGGCGGGTCGGTGATCGAGTAGACGACCTCGAGCACCACCAGGACCGGGCCGGTCGGGGTCCACGAGCGCGCGAAGACCTGCACCCAGTCGACCACCAGCCTGATCAGCATCAGGGCGAGGAAGACGAACAGGATGAGGTCGAGGATCGACGCGACGGGGCCCACGTCGGCGAAGTCTAGCCAGGCAGCGCGCAACCCGGTCGTCCGACCGACACGGGCGCCGGGGGTCCTCAGCTCTGGTTGAAGAAGCCGCCTGCGTCGGCGATGCGCTGCTTGTCCTCGGCGGCCACCGAGACGTTGGGCGGCGAGAGCAGGAAGACCTTGTTGGTGACCCGCTCGATGGTGCCGCGGACGGCGAACACCAGGCCGGCGGCGAAGTCGACGAGACGCTTGGCGTCGGCGTCGTCCATCTCGGAGAGGTTCATGATCACCGGCGACGCCCTCGCGGAAGTTCTCGCCGACCGTGCGGGCCTCGTTGTAGGTCCGCGGGTGCAGCGTGGTGATCCGGGAGAGCTCGGCGACGATGCCCTGCGCGGGACGGCGTGCGGCTGGCCGTGCGACGGGGCGGGGGACGACGACGCTCGGAGATGTTGGCGACGGCGGCCGTGCGGGCCGGCTCCTCGACGGCGCTGCGCTGGGTGCGCTCGTCGTACTCGTCGTAGTACTCCTCGTCGTAGCGTTCGGTGTCCTCGAGCAGGCCAAGGTAGACACCCATCTTGCGCATCGCGCTGCCCATGACTTCTGCCTCCGGTACATCTGTGGGCCCCCTGCTGAGGCCCACTGCTACGGGTCCGACACTACCTTCTGGGGGGCCTGCTACCGAGCACCGCGCTGCCTATCCGCACGTGTGTCGCGCCGGATTCGACCGCCTGCTCGAGGTCGCCGCTCATCCCGGCCGAGACCCAGGTCGCGGCCGGGTCGACGAGACGCACCCGCGCGGCGATCTCGGCGAGTTTCGCGAACGCTGGCACGGGATCCGCGCCGAGCGGCGCCACCGCCATCACCCCGCGCAGCCGCAGCCCCTCGGCGGCCGCGACCTGCTCGGCGAGCCGGTCCACGTCGTCGGGCGAGCAGCCCGCGCGGCCGCTGCCGGCGCGCCGGCTCGGGGTCGAGGTCGACCTGCACCAGGACGTCGACCGCGACGGTCGGCCTGCGTGGGCCCCGGTCGACAGCCCGCGGAGCAGCTTGGCGCGGTCGACGGACTCGACCACGTCGGCGTAGCCGGCGACCGCCGCGGCCTTGTTGCTCTGCAGCCCGCCGATGAAGTGCCAGGTCAGGTCGAGGTCGGCGCACTCGGCGTGCTTGGCCTCCGCCTCCTGGTGGCGGTTCTCCCCCACGTGCCGCACCCCGAGGTCGGCGAGCAGGCGCACGTCGGAGGCGGGGAAGAACTTGGTGACCACGGTCAGCGTCACGTCGTCGGGCGAGCGGCCGACGCGCGCGCACGCGCCGGCGATCCGCTCGCGGACCTGCTCGAGGTTGCGCGGCGAGCTCGTCGCGACGCTCGCTCATGCGTCGGACCCACACGAGACCGGCGAGCCGTCCGGACGCGGCGCCCTGGCGACGGTAGGAGAACAGGTCCTCGTCCTCGATCGTGCAGCGCGCCACGTCGGCGGACTCGACCCCGGCCGCGGCGAGCTGGGCCAGCACGCCGGCCCCGATGTCGAGCGACGGCGTGCCCCACGACGTGACGGCGTAGGCCTCGGGCACGACCGCGCTGACCTCGGCGCGCAGCTGCTCGGGCACCTCGTAGCAGGCGCCGCACACGTGCGGCCCGACCCAGGCGCGCAGCCGTCCGGCACCGAGCGACCGCATCGTCTCGACGGCGCGCGGCACCACGCCGGCCGCCAGTCCCGGGCCGTCCGGCGTGCACCGCGGCCGACGACGCCGGCGTCCGGGTCGGCGAGCAGCACCGGCACGCAGTCGGCCACCCGGACCATCAGCACGGTGCCCGGCTCGGCGGTCACCAGGGCGTCGGCCGTCGGCGGCGCCTCGGCGTCCGCGCGCCGTCACGACGTGCACGTCGGCGCCGTGCACCTGCCGCATGCGTACGACGGGCGGGGTCGGCGCCGGACCCGTCACGACCGGTGAACGCCCGGACGGCGACCTCGACGTTGCGGCGCACCGCGTCGCGCTCCTCGTCGGGCGGCCCCGGTGCCGGGCTCGGCCAGGTTGAGGGACGCGAACGGACCGCCACTGGTTCCCCCGTGGCGGTCCGTGAACGCGATCTCGACCGAGTCCTGCGTGTCCTGGAAGGCGAACACCCGGCTCCTCGTCGTGCTGGTGAGTCGGCTACTTCAGGAAGTCGGGCACGTCCAGCTCGTCGTCGTCGAAGTGCACCGGACGCGGCTGGCGCGGCGCGGGCGCCGCGGGCTGCGACTGCTGGTGCGCCGACGGCGTCGGACGGGACGAGATCGCCGGCGTGCTCCGGCTCGGGCTGGCGGCTCGGGTTCAGCGGCGCGCCGGTCGTGGACGCGACGCCGCGCTGCCGGCCGGGGCCGGGGTGCGCTGCGAGGACGGGGCCGGGACTGGGTGCCGGCCTGGGACGGGAACCCGCCCTGGGCGGCGGCCCGGGTGTCGGCCTGCGTCTGCTGCGCCACCGGCTCGCGGCGGAGCACGGTGCCGTTGTCGCGACGCTTCGGCATGCCGCCGTCGAAGCCGGCCGCGATCACGGTGACCCGCACCTCGTCGCCGAGCGCGTCGTCGATGACCGCACCGAAGATGATGTTGGCCTCGGCGTGCGCCGCCTGGGACACCAGCGCCGCGGCCTCGTTGATCTCGAAGAGACCGAGGTCGGAGCCACCGGCGATGGAGAGCAGCACGCCGTGCGCGCCGTCGATCGAGGCCTCGAGCAGCGGGCTGGAGACGGCCATCTCGGCCGCGGCCACCGCACGGTCCTCGCCGCGGGCGGAGCCGATGCCCATCAGCGCCGAGCCGGCGTTGGACATCACGGACTTGACGTCGGCGAAGTCGAGGTTGATCAGGCCGGGGGTGGTGATCAGGTCGGTGATGCCCGAGACACCCTGCAGCAGCACCTGGTCGGCCTGCTTGAAGGCGTCGAGGATCGACACGTTGCGGTCGCTGATCGACAGCAGCCGGTCGTTGGGGATCACGATGAGGGTGTCGACCTCGTCGCGGAGCTGGGAGATGCCCTCCTCGGCCTGGTTGGCGCGACGGCGTCCCTCGAAGGAGAACGGGCGGGTGACCACACCGATGGTCAGGGCGCCCAGCGAGCGGGCGATGCGCGCGACGACCGGCGCACCGCCGGTGCCCGTGCCGCCACCCTCGCCGGCGGTCACGAAGACCATGTCGGCGCCCTTGAGGACCTCTTCGATCTCCTCGGCGTGGTCGTCGGCGGCCTTGCCGCCGACCTCGGGGTTGGCGCCCGCGCCGAGTCCGCGGGTGAGCTCGCGGCCGATGTCGAGCTTGACGTCGGCGTCGCTCATCAGGAGGGCCTGCGCGTCGGTGTTGATCGCGATGAACTCGACGCCCTTGAGGCCGACCTCGATCATCCGGTTGACGGCGTTGACTCCACCTCCACCGATACCCACGACCTTGATGACGGCCAGGTAGTTCTGCGGTGCTGCCACGGCAGTCGCCTCTCGCTGCTTGGCTGCCCTGATGCAGGGCAGACGGGGTGTATGTCGGTGGGGAAGACACGAGCCTGACCGAACCGGAACCCTAACCCTGAAGTAGAGGGTTATAGTTATGTCAACCTCGTGCTTGTAGAAAAAGGTAGGCGGTGCGCCCCGTCGAACCCGGGGCGACACGCGGCGCGCGCACGACTTTCTCGGAAAGTTTCGGGGGCTACTTCTTGATGATCGGCTGGCCCGGCACGGAGACGTCGTAGCAGCGACGCCTTCTGGTGGAGCAGGACCGCGAGGACCCGGCCCTTGGCGTCGGAGTCGGCCGCGCTCCCCCAGCGCACGGTGTCGCCGTTGCGCAGCCGCAGCGAGATGGTGTCGACGGTGCGCACCTCGACGAAGTCGACCTTGCCGGAGATCGCCGACGGCAGGGAGCCGGCGACGCGGGCCGCCTCGGCGAGCGCGTCGGCGCGGGCCCGGCCGGTGGTGCGGATCAGCGGCAGGCTGCGCGGCCGCGACGGGTAGCGGCGGAACAGCACGCCGGTCGCGTCGAGCCCGCGCAGGGCACTGCCGCGCGCGACGACGGCGACCGCCTCGCGCTCGGTCACGTCGATGCGGACGGCGTCCGGCCAGGACCGGGACACGTCGACCTCGAGCACGGCGGGGAGCCGCTCGACCCGCCGGCCGATGGCGGCCAGGTCGACGGTCGCGAGCGGGCGCCCGTCGGCACCGCCGCCGCCCGGCGTACGACGCCCGGGTCGAGCGACCTGCGTGCCCTCGACGCGGACGCCCGAGACGGCCAGCACGGAGGAGGCGAACACCAGCCACAGGGAGCCGGCCACCACGGCCAGCAGCGCGACGACCACCACGACCCGGCGCCAGGCCAGCCAGCGACGCGCCCACTGCCGGCGCACGAAGCGCTTGCGGGCGATGCGGACCGTGCGCTCGACGTCGTCGGGCCTCGTCGGCGTCGACCTCGTGCCGGTCGCGGGTGAACAGGCTCATGACTCGCGCTCCGCGCAGCAGCTCGAGCACCTCGGGACCGACGAGCGTGACGTCGCCGGCGCCGAGCGTCAGCACCAGGTCGCCGGGCCGGGCCCGCTCGACGAGCGCGGCGGGCGTGCGCGACCAGGACGGCTCGAAGAGCACGTGCTCGTCGGGCAGCGGCACGTGGGAGGCGACCAGGCGGCCGTTGACGCCCGGCTCGGGGTCCTCGCGGGCGACGTAGACGTCCATCACGACGACCTCGTCGGCGGCGCCGAGCGCGACACCCATCGCGGGGCCGAAGATCTTGGTGCGGGAGACCAGGTGCGGCTGGAAGGCGACCACGACGCGGCCCTCGCCCGCCAGCGAGCGGGCGGCCTGCAGGTCGCCGGCGATCTCGTTGGGGTGGTGGGCGTAGGAGTCGTAGACGCGGACGCCCGCGGCCTCGCCCTTGAGCTCCATCCGGCGCCGGGTGCCGGTGAACGCCTCGAGCCCGCGCCGCAGCTCGTCGAACCCGAAGCCGAGGCGCAGCCCCGCGGCCAGCGCCGCGAGCGCGTCCAGGACGTAGTGGCGGCCCGGGATCTGCAGGCTGACCACCCCGAGCCGGCGGCCGCGGTCGACCACGGTGAACCGGGAGGTGGCGCCCTCGAACTCCAGGTGCTCGGCGCGCAGGTCGGCCCGCTCGGACTCGCCGATGCCGACCACGGTCAGGCCCTTCTCGCGCGCCTGCTCGGCCAGGTCGGCCGCCCCGTCGTCGTCGATGCAGGCCACCAGGAAGCCGGCCGGGTCGATCCGGTCGAGGAAGGTCGTGAAGGCCGCGTGGTAGGCCTCCTCGGTGCCGTAGTTGTCGAGGTGGTCGGCCTCGACGTTGGTGACCAGCGCGCCGTACGGCGAGTAGACCAGGAAGGCCCCGTCGCTCTCGTCGGCCTCGGCCACGAAGATCTCGCCGCTGCCGTCGTGGGCGTTCGAGCCGGTCTCGTTGAGCTCGCCGCCGATCGCGAAGGACGGGTCGGCGGCGCAGTGCTGCAGGGCGACCGTGAGCAGCGAGGTGGTGGTGGTCTTGCCGTGCGTGCCGGCCACGGCCACCACCTTGCGGCCCTGCATCACCGACTCCAGGGCGGCGGAGCGCGGCAGCAGCCGCAGCCCGAGCCGCCGGGCCTCGACGACCTCGGGGTTGTCCTCGCGGACGGCGGTCGAGACCACGAGCGTGTCGGCGTCGCGCACCTGGTCGGCGGCGTGGCCGACGTAGCAGGTGGCACCGAGGACCCGGAGCGCCTCGATGGCGCGCGACTCCTTGGCGTCGCTGCCGCTGACCGTCATCCCGCGCGCGAGCATGATGCGGGCGATGCCCGACAGCCCGGCGCCGCCGATGCCGACGAAGTGGACGTGGCCGAGCCGTTCGGCCGGGAGCAGCTCGTCGGGGACCGGGACCCTCATGAGGACGCCCCCCGCCCGGCGTCGAGGACCATCCGGGCCAGCAGCTCGTCGGCGTCGCGCGGGATGAGGCCCGACGCGGCGGCCGACATGGCGGCCAGGCGGTCGCGGTCGGCGGCCAGGGCCGGGACGGTGGCGCGCGACCCACTCGACGGTGAGCGCACCGTCCTGGACCAGCAGCCCTCCCCCGGCGTCGACGACCGGCCGGGCGTTGAGGTCCTGCTCGCCGTTGCCGATGGGCAGCGGCACGAACACGGCGGGCAGGCCGACGGCCGCGACCTCCGTGACGGTGTTGGCCCCCGAGCGGCACACGACGAGGTCCGCGGCGGCGTAGGCCAGGTCCATGCGGTCGACGTACGGCAGGACGACGTAGGGCGGCCTCCCCGGGTCCGCGGCCCACCGTCGCCTCGCCCGAGGCGCCGACGACGTGCAGCACCTGGACGCCGGCGTCGGCGAAGGACCGCTCGGCCGCCGGCGACGGACTGGTTCAGGCGCCGGGCGCCCTGGGAGCCGCCGAAGACCAGCAGCGTGGGCCGGTCCGGGTCGAGGCCGAAGGTCGCGGCGGGCCTCGTCGCGCAGGGCGGACCGGTCGAGCGTGGAGATCATCCGGCGGATCGGCAGGCCGACGTACGTCGCGTGGCGCAGCGGCGTGTCCGGGAAGCTGGTGGCGACGTGCGTCGTGAACCGGGCACCGAGCTTGTTGGCCAGGCCCGGCAGGGCGTTGCCCTCGTGCACCACGATCGGGACGTGGCGCCGGCGGGCCGCGAGGTAGGCCGGGACCGAGACGTAGCCGCCGAAGCCGACCACGACGTCGGGACGGATCCGGTCGACGACCTCCAGGGCCGCCGTGACGGCGCCGCGCAGCCGGCCCGGGAGCCGGGCCAGGTCGGCGTTGGGCTTCCGGGGCAGCGGCACCGGCGGGATCATCTCGAGGGGGTAGCCCGCCTCGGGGACGACCCGGCCCTCGAGGCCGCGCGGCGTGCCCAGCGCGGTCACCTCGACCGAGGGGTCGAGACGGCGCAGCGCATCGGCGGTGGCGAGCAGCGGGGACGTGTGTCCCGCCGTGCCGCCCCCGGCCAGCAGGACCCTCATCGCATGCGCCTCGTCAGGCCGCTCGAGGTGACCCCGGCCGACGAGCGGCGGCGACGGCGGTCGCGCAGCGCGGCCTTCGCCCCGGGCTCGGAGCGGGCGAACGACACGAGCAGCCCGAGGGCCACCAGGGACGGCAGCAGGGCCGAGCCGCCGTAGGACACCAGGGGCAGCGGCAGGCCGATGACGGGCAGCAGGGCGAGGACCATGCCGACGTTCATCATCATCTGCGCGGTCAGCCAGACCGTGATGCCGGCGGCCATGTAGCGGACGAACGGGTCCTTGGTGCGCACCGCGACCCGGATGCCGGCGTAGGCGATGGTCAGGAAGAGCGCCAGGACCAGCACGGTGCCGACCAGACCGAGCTCCTCGCCGAGCACGGCGAAGATGAAGTCGGTGTGCGCCTCGGGCAGGCTGCCCCACTTCTGCTGGCTGGCGCCGATGCCCTTGCCGAACAGGCCGCCGCTCGACATCGCGAACAGGCCGTGGGCGGACTGCCATCCGGCGCCCTGGAAGTCCTTGAACGGGTCGGCGAAGTTGGTGAGCCGGTCGAGGCGCTCCTTGTTGGTGCTGGCGAGGTAGAGGGCCAGCACGCCGACGGTGACCATCGAGCCGACGAAGAGCCGGGCCGGGGCGCCGACGACCCAGAGCATGCCGAGGATGATCGTCATCAGCACCAGCGCGGTGCCGAGGTCGCCGCCGAGCAGCACCAGGCCGACCACCATCGCCATCACCGGCGCGACCGGGATCAGCGTGTGCTTCCAGTCGTCGAGCAGCCGCTCCTTGCGGGCGTAGACGTCCGCGCACCACAGGATCACCGCCAGCTTGGCGATCTCGGCGGGCTGGATCACGAACGGGCCGAGGGCGAGCCAGTTGCGGTTGCCGTTGACCGTCACGCCGAGCCCGGTCTGGGTCAGCCCCAGCAGGACGACCGCGAGCAGCAGGGCCGGCCACGCGAGGCGGCGCAGCGCCTTGTGCGGCAGCCGGGTCGCCACGAACGCGACGGGCAGCGCGAGCGCCACCCAGGTGAGCTGGCGCATGAACCAGTAGTAGCTGTTGCCGTGGTGCACGAAGCCGTCGACGCTCGAGGCGCTGAGCACCTCCATGAGGCCGATCGCGAGCAGCAGCGTGGAGGCGGTCAGCAGCAGGTAGTAGGACGTGAGCGGCCGGTCCAGGGTGTGCCGGAGGCTCGAGAGCCAGCTGCCGGCCCGGACGGGGGCCATCGGGCCTGCGCTGGTCCCCTGCCGTGGTGGTCACGCAGTGCCCTCCTGTGCGTGCGAGGTGCCGTGCGGTGAGCGCTGGTGGCTCATCGGCCGCCGAGCCGGCGCACCGACTCGGCGAAGGCATCCCCGCGAGCGCCGTAGTTCGCGAACATGTCCATGGACGCGCACCCCGGGGCGAGCAGCACGGTGTCTCCTGGCTGGGCCAGGCCTGCGGCCGCCCCGACCACGCGATCCATGACAGAAGTGTCGCCGTCGCCGACTTCGATCACCGGGACATCGGGCGCGTGTCGCGAAAGCGCCTCGGCGATGACCGCACGGTCCCGGCCGAGCAGCACGACGCCGCGCAGCCGCCCGTGCACCCGCGCGACCAGGTCGTCGAACGTCGCGCCCTTGGCGAGGCCGCCGGCGACCCAGACCACCGGGTCGTAGGCCTGCAGCGAGGACATCGCGGCGTGCGGGTTGGTGGCCTTGGAGTCGTCGACGTAGCGGACCTCCGCGACGGTGGCGACCTCGGCGATGCGGTGGCCGTCGGGCACGAAGGACCGGAGCCCGTCGCGCACGGCGGCGGGCGGCACGCCGACGGACCGGGCCAGCGCCGCGGCGGCCAGGGCGTTGGCCACGAAGTGCGGCGCGGGCGAGGCCAGGTCCGTCCAGCGTGCAGAGCTCGGCGGCGCTCGAGTCCCGCTGCTCGACGAAGGCGCGGTCGGCGAGCACGTCCTCGACGAGGCCGACCATGCCGACGGCCGGGGTGCCGAGGGTGAACCCGATCGCCCGCGCGCCCTCGACGACGTCGGCGTCGCGGACCAGCCGCTCGGTGACCGGGTCGTCGGCGTTGTAGACGCAGGCCTGCTGGACCTGGTGGTAGATCCGGCCCTTGTCGGCGGCGTAGTCGGCCATCCCGTCCGGTCCGTCGTACCAGTCGAGGTGGTCCTCGGCCACGTTGAGCACGGCGGCGGCGTGCGCGGACATGCTGGCGGTGTAGTGCAGCTGGAAGCTGGAGAGCTCGACGGCGTAGACGGCGTAGGGCTCCGGGTCCATCACGGCCTCGACGATCGGCAGCCCGACGTTGCCGCACGCGACCGAGCTCAGCCCGGACGCCTTGAGGATGCTGTCGAGCATCTGGACGGTGGTGGTCTTGCCGTTGGTGCCGGTGACGCAGAGCCAGACGCCCGGGTGCTCCGGGTCGCGCAGCCGCCAGGCCAGCTCCACCTCGCCCCACACGGGTACGCCGCGCCGGGCGGCCGCCACGAGCAGGGGCGCGGTCGGGGGCACGCCGGGCGAGGTGACGACGACGTCGACGTCGTCGGGCAGCTCGGCGCTCTCGCCGGGACCGATGCGCACGGTGGCACCCAGCATCCCGAGCAGGTCGGCCTTCTCGCGCTGCACGTCGGTGGCCGACTCGGCCAGCACGGTGACCTGCGCGCCGAGGTGGGTCAGGTTGTCCGCGGCCGCGAAGCCGGAGACGCCGATGCCGAGCACGACGGCCCGGACCCCGGACCAGTCGCTGGTCCGGGTGAGGTCGTCGGGGTTCATGCGCCGGCGACCCATTCGGCGTAGAAGATGCCCAGCCCGGCGGCGACGCAGATGCCGGTGATGATCCAGAACCGGATCACGATGGTGATCTCGGCCCAGCCCTTGAGCTCGAAGTGGTGCTGGAGAGGCGCCATCCGGAAGATCCGTTTGCCGCCGGAGATCTTGAAGTACCCGACCTGCAGGATCACCGACATCGTGATGATCACGAACAGGCCGCCGAGGATCGCGAGCAGGAACTCGGTGCGGGTCAGGATGGCCAGGCCGGCCAGCGCGCCGCCGAGGGCCAGCGACCCGGTGTCGCCCATGAAGATCTTGGCCGGGGAGGCGTTCCACCACAGGAAGCCGAAGCAGGCGCCGGTCAGCGCCGCGGCGATGGCCGCGAGGTCGAGCGGGTCCCGCACGTCGTAGCACTTGTTGCCCTGGTTGAGGGCGCACCACTGGTTGTTCTGCCAGATGTTCACCAGCGTGTAGGCGCCGAACACCATCGTCGAGGTGCCGGTCGCCAGTCCGTCGAGGCCGTCGGTGAGGTTCACCGCGTTGCTGGCCCCGGAGATCATCACCAGGATCAGCAGGACCACGACGACGGCCGGCAGCGTGAACGAGTCGAAGTCGCGGATGAAGGAGAGGTGCAGCGACGCGGGGGTCTGGCCGCGGTCGTCGGGGCGGGTGAGGGCCAGGGTCCCGAAGATCACCGCGACGGTGACCTGTCCCGCCATCTTGGCCTTGCTGCGCAGGCCGAGGCTGCGCTGCATGGCGATCTTGATGTAGTCGTCGAGGAACCCGACGGTGCCCAGCCCGACCAGCAGGAACAGCAGCAGCACGGCCGACCAGGACGGCGCGTCCTGGGTGATCAGCTTGGCGAACAGGTAGGCGAAGACCACCGACAGGATGATCACCAGGCCACCCATGGTCGGGGTGCCGCGCTTGGTGTGGTGGGTGGTCGGACCGTCGTCGCGGATCAGCTGGCCGTAGCCCTTCGTGGTCAGCACCCGGATCGCCACCCGGGTGCCGAGCAGCGTGAAGATCAAGGACAGGCCGCCCGCGAGCAGGATTGCCCTCATCGTCTGTGCTCCTCCTGGTCGTCGTCCCCGTCGTGGTCGTGCGTCCCGTCCGCCAGCACCTGCTCGGCCACCCGGCGGACCCCGGCGGCCTTGGAGGACTTGAACAGCACCACGTCCCCGGCCGCCAGGTGGTCCCGCAGCCACGCGAGCGCGGCGTCGGGGTCGGGGACGAGGACCGACTCGCCACCCCAGGCCCCGACGGAGCGGGCGCCGTGGTGGATGGGCCGGGCGCCCTCCCCCACGACGAGGAGCTGGTGGATGTCGAGACCGGCCACCAGTCTGCCGACCGCGTCGTGCTCGTCGGCGCTGGACGCGCCCAGCTCGAGCATCTCCCCCAGGACGGCGACCGTGCGCGCCTCGGGGCGGTTGCGGCCGATCGCGGCCAGCGAGGCCAGTGCGGCCCGCATCGAGTCCGGGTTGGCGTTGTAGGCGTCGTTGAGCACGGTGACGCCGTCCGCGCGCTCGGACAGCTGCATCCGGGCCGGCGAGGTGGCGGTGGCGGACGACAGCGCGCCGACGACGTCGTCGAGCGGCACTCCGAGGGCCAGGGCGGCGGCGGCGACGGCGGTGGCGTTGGCGGCGTGGTGCTCCCCGAGCAGCCCGAGGCGCACCGTGCGCCGCTCGCCCGCGACCACCAGGTCGAACGTGGGCCGGGTGAGGTCGTCGAGCCGGCACGTCCTCGAAGCGGACGTCGGCGTCGTCGTGCGTGCCGAAGCGGGTCACCCGGGCCGTCGTACGCGCGGCCATGGCGGTGACCAGCGGGTCGTCGGCGTTGAGCACGGCGACCCCGTCGGGCCCGAGGGCCTCGACGATCTCGCCCTTGGCCTGGGCGATGGCCTGCTGGGAGCCGAACTCCCCGATGTGCGCCTTGCCGACGTTGAGCACCAGGGACACCTGCGGCGGGGCGATCGCGCAGGACGCCACGAGGTCGCCGATGTGCCGGGCGCCCATCTCCAGCACGAGGAAACGCGTGGTGCGGTCGGCCCGCAGCACCGTCAGCGGCAGGCCGAGCTCGTTGTTGAAGGACCCGAAGGTCGCGACGGTCCGCCCGGCGGCGGCGAGCACCTGGGCCAGGACGTCCTTGGTGCTGGTCTTGCCCTGGGAGCCCGTCAGCGCGACGACGCGTACGTCGGGCAGGGCGGCGAGCGAGTGCCGGGCGAGCAGGGCCAGCGCCGCCACGGGGTCCTCGACGACCACGCCCGGCAGCCCGGTGTCACGCGAGGACAGCACGGCCGCCGCTCCTCCGGCCAGCGCCGCCTCCGGCGTAGTCGTGCCCGTCGACGTGCTCGCCCACGACCGCGACGAAGAGGCCCCGCCGCTCGGCGACCCGGCTGTCGAGGAAGGCCGCCCCGTCGACGGTCACGCCGGCGTCGTGGACGACGGTGCCGCCGACGACGTCGGCGATCTCGGGCAGGGTCATCGGGATCATCGGGCCACCAGCTCCTCGCGCAGCACGACGCGGTCGTCGAACGGGTGCACGGTGCCGGCGACCTCCTGGCCGGTCTCGTGGCCCTTGCCCGCGACCACGACGGTGTCGCCGGACCGGGCGAGCCCGACGGCCAGCGCGATCGCGGCCCGCCGGTCACCGACCTCGTGGACCTCCGCGCGGGGGCCGGTCACGGACTCGGCGCCCTCGACCAGGGCCTTGCGGATCGTGGCCGGGTCCTCGCTGCGGGGGTTGTCGTCGGTCACCACCAGGACGTCGGCGAGCCGGGCGGCGATCTCGCCCATGATCGGGCGCTTGCCCGGGTCGCGGTCCCCTCCGGCGCCCAGGACGACGACGAGCCGGCCGGTGGTGAGCGGGCGCAGCGCGGACAGCGCCGCGGTCACGGCGTCGGGCTTGTGGGCGTAGTCCACGACGGCGAGGAAGTCCTGCCCCGCGTCGACCTGCTCCAGCCGGCCCGGCACGCCGCCGGACTCCCCCATCGCCGCGGCCACGACGGGGGCGTCGAAGCCGGCCTCGCCGAGGGCGGCGACGGCACACAAGCGCGTTGGCGACGTTGAAGTCGCCGGTCAGCGGCACCCGCGCGGGGAACGGCTCCCCCGACGGCGGGTGCACGACGAACGACGAGCCGGTGGGCTCGAGCACCACGTCGGTGGCGCGCCAGTCGGCGTCGGCCCCGGAGGTGGAGAACGTCCGCACCGGGACCGTCGCCTCGGCGACGAGGCGCCGGCCGAAGGCGTCGTCGACGTTGACCAGCCCGAGCCGCGTGCGCTGCGGGGTGAACAGCGACGCCTTGGCGGCGAAGTAGTCCTCGACGTCGGCGTGGAAGTCGAGGTGGTCGCGGCCCAGGTTGGTGAAGCAGGCGACGTCGAACACGACGCCGTCGACGCGACCCATCACCAGGGCGTGGCTGGACACCTCCATCGCGCAGGCGGTGACGTCGTGCTCGACCATCACCGCGAACAGGGCGTGCAGGTCGGGGGCCTCGGGGGTGGTCAGCGAGGTCTTCACGTCGACCCCGGCGACGCGGGTGCCGACGGTGCCGACGACCGCGGACCGGACGCCGGCGGTGCTGAGCGCGGCCTCGGCGAGCCGCGTCGTGGTGGTCTTGCCCTGGGTGCCGGTGACGGCGACCATCCGCATCCGCTGGGCCGGGCGGCCGTAGATCCGGGCCGCCAGGTCGCCGACGACCTCGCGCGGCCGGTCGACCACGAGCACCGGGACGCCGGCGTCCTCGCACAGGGCCGCGCCCTCGCGGTCCGTGAGCACGGCGACCGCCCCGTCGGCGACCGCCTTCCCGGCGTACGACGCGCCGTGCGACCGGGCCCCGGCCGGGGCGACGTAGAGGTCACCGGGGGCCACCCGCAGGGAGCTGATCGTGAGGCCGGTGACGCTGGTCGGAGAGCCGGAAGGGCGGCCGTCCCGCACCTCGACGAGCGTCTCGCCCAGCCAGTCCGCGACCTGCTGGAGGGAGGTCTCCGGAGGCGCGGAGGGACGCAGCGCAACGGGTTCGGGCACGACCGAGAGGGTACCGGTCGGGCTCACCACTCGATGCGGGGCGTGGGTGCCGTGCTGCCGGTCGGCGGCACGGCGTACTTCTGGAGGACGTAGCTCATGATCTTGTGGAAGGCCGGTCCGCCGACCGAGCCGCCGCCTCCGCCGTTCTTCGGGTCCTGCACGACGACGTAGACCAGGAACCGCGGGTCGTCGGCCGGCGCGAACCCGGCGAAGGAGACCGTGAACGTGCCGTCGTAGCAGCCGCAATCCTTGCCGACCCGCTGGGCGGTGCCGGTCTTGCCGGCCACGCGGTAGCCGTCGATGCCCGCCACCCCGGCCGTGCCGGTCTCGGGGTTGGTCACCGCCTCCATCATCTGGCCGGTCAGCCTGGCCGCACGGGCGCTGATCACCCGGTGCGTCGTGGAGAGGTCGGAGCCGACCTTCTCGCCGCCCGAGGTCGTCGCCTCACCCTTGATGAGGCTGGGCTTGACGTAGACCCCGCCGTTGGCGACGACGTTGACCGCCGCGGCCATCTGCACGGCGTTGACGGCGAGGCCCTGGCCGAAGGCGATGGTGTCCTGGTTGATCTGCGACCAGGTCTTCCAGTCGGCCAGCACGCCGGCCGTCTCGCCCTTGACGCCGATCCCGGTGCGCTGGCCGAGCCCGAACTTGTGCAGGTAGTCGTAGAGCTCCTGGTGCTTGAACTGGCTGGCGGCCAGCACCGTGCCGATGTTGGAGGACTTCGCGATCACGCCGGTGAGGGTCAGGTGGATGCGGCCGTGCGGGAAGTAGTCGTGGATCACCCGGTCGCCGCGCGGCAGCTGCGACGGCACGGTGATGCGGGTGTTCGGCGTGACCTTGTGGGCGTCGATCAGCGACGACGAGGTGAGCACCTTCTCGACCGAGCCCGGCTCGTAGACGTCGCGCAGGGCCCGCGAGCCCAGGTCGCCCTTGGGCGACAACGACGGCTGGTTGGCGTCGAAGCTCGGGTAGTCCGCGAGGCCGAGCAGCTGGCCGGTGTGGGTGTCCATCACGACGGCCGAGCCCGAGGAGCCGCCGCTGCCCTGGACGGCCTGGCGCACCACGCGCTGGGTGTACCACTGCACGTCGCGGTCGATGGTCAGCGAGAGGTCGTGCCCGCTCTTCGGCGGCACGGTGCTGTTGTCGCCGAGCGGGATGCGGTTGCCGCCGCCGGTCTCGTAGGTCGCGGAGCCGTCCCGGCCCGACAGCATCGAGTCGAACATCAGCTCCGCGCCCTCGCCGGCGTCGCCGTTGTCGTTCATGAAGCCGACCAGGTTGGCCGCGACGTCCTCGGCCGGGTAGGTCCGGACCGGGTCGCGGCGGGTGTCGATGCCCTTGAAGCCCCGCCCGTCGATGGTCGCGACGACGGCCTTGGCCTTCGTGGACGGCACCCGGCGGGCGATGTACTGGAACTGCGTGTCCGGCTTGCGCAGCTTGGCCAGCAGGTCGAAGTAGTCGAGCCCGAGCCGGCGCGCCAGGATCGAGGCGATCTCGCTGGCGTGCTTCACGGTCAGCGACGGGTCCGCGACGATCATCAGGCCGTCGACGGACTCCGCGAGCGGCACGCCGTTGCGGTCGGTGATCGTGCCGCGGTTCGCGGGCAGGGTCACCGTCACGACGCCCTCGGACTTCGCCTTCGCGACGTACGCCTGCGCGTCGACGCCCTGGAGCTGGAAGAGCCGGGCGGCGAACACCGAGACGACCATCGCGATGAGCAGGAAGCCGATCCGCAGCCGCACCAGCGACGCACCGCGCAGCGAGCGGATCCGCGGGCGGCGGGAACCCTGGGCCGGCCGCGGGGAGGGCCGACGGGCGGGGCCCTGCGGCGGGCGAGGGCGGTGGCCCTGGGTCAACGCTGGCTCCCCTGCTCGTTCGCGGTGTGCTGGGTCTTCTTGGTACCAGCCGAGGTGCTCCCCGATCCGGTTGCCGCGCCGTCGCCGGCCGCAGCGGCTGCGTCGGGCTTGACCTCGATGACGATCGGCGTGGGCCGGAGGTTCTTGGGCTTGCGGGTCGGCAGCGGGGTGATCCGCAGCGCGCCGTCGGCGGCGGCGGGGGTCGCCGCGCCGAGCACCTTGCCGTCCGAGAGCCGGATGAACGCGGGGCTGGTGGCCGGGCACCATGCCCATCTCCTGCGCCTTGACCGCGACCCGCTGCGGGTCGCGCAGGGCGTCGAGCTCCATGGTCAGCGACTGCTGCTTCGCGTCGAGCGCGTGGGCCTGGTCCTCCAGCGCCGTCGCGGTGAAGGAGGCCTGCTGCATCGAGGTGTTGAAGCAGAGCAGCCCGGCGATGCCGCCGACGAGCACCAGCGACACCAGCACCACGAACGGCACCCGGGCGGACCGCCGCGCCGCCGCCCGCGGGACGACGGTGAGCCGGGCCCGCTCGACGGCCGCCTCGGCGATCCGTGGCACCCGGCTCCTGGCCTGGTTGATCAACGCGCTCATCTGGGGTCCCCTCCCATGGTTCCGACTGCGTGCACCCGCTCGACGGCCCGCAACCGGACCGACGCCGCGCGGGGGTTCTGCTCGATCTCCTCCGGCGTCGCCTTCTCCGCGCCGCGCGTGACCAGCCGCAGCGCCGGGTCGTGGCCCTCGGGCACGAACGGCAGGTCCGGAGGTACGTCGCTGCGGGTGGCCGCCGCGAAGGCCTGCTTGGTGATCCGGTCCTCGAGCGAGTGGTAGCTCATGACCACCACCCGGCCGCCGACGCCGATCGCCTCGATGGCCGCGGGCAGCGCCCGGCGGAGCACCGACAGCTCGTCGTTGACCTCGATGCGCAACGCCTGGAACGTGCGCTTGGCCGGGTGTCCCCCGGTGCGGCGGGCCGGGATCGGGATCGAGTCGTAGAGCAGCTCGACGAGGCGGCCGGAGCCGGTGAACGGCTCCTTCTCGCGCTCGCGGACGACGGCCTGCGCGATGCGGCGGGCGAACTTCTCCTCGCCGTACTGGTGCAGGATCCGGGCGAGCTCCTCGACGGGGTACTCGTTGAGCACGTCGGCGGCGGTCGGGCCGGTGGTGTCGTCCATCCGCATGTCGAGCGGCGCGTCCTGGGAGTAGGCGAAGCCGCGCTCGCGCAGGTCCAGCTGCATCGAGGAGACGCCGAGGTCGAACAGGACCCCGTCGACCGAGGTGTGCCCGAGCTCCTCGAGCACCTCGCCGATCTCGTCGTACACCGCGTGCATGAAGGTGACCCGCTCGCCGTACGGCGCGAGCCGCTCCTTGCTGCGGTCGAGCGCGTGCACGTCGCGGTCGACGCCGATGACGTGGGCCCGCGGGCACCGCTCGAGGACCGCCTCGGTGTGACCGCCGAGACCGAGGGTGGCGTCGACCAGGAGGGTGTGCTCCTTGTCCGTCCGGTCCAGGGCGGGTGCCACGAGAGCGACGACCCGGTCGAGGAGCACCGGGACGTGGCTGGCGTTCGTCATCCGCCTAGCCGGCCAGCCGGGCGAGCAGGACGAGGGCGAGCGCGACACCGGTCGACGCGGCGGCCGAGAAGGCGATGACCGCGAAGCCGTCGCGGACCTCGTGCCTGACCCGGCGGGCCGGAGCGGTGACCGGCGTGCTCGTCATGGAATCGACCCCAATGAACTGCTGGATGGCGGATGTGCGGAGGTGTGCTGCGCCGGTTCGTGGGGCCAGGTCCCCGTCCGCTCGTCCCTGAGGGAAGTCCCGTTCTGGCACCGGGGAAGGTGCGCCAGACCGGGGGCAGTGACGAACGGACGCGAGACCTCGTCCCACGACTCCGACTGTTGAGTTGTGCTGCGGTCCTGCGGTCCTGCTCAGACTCCGGGGAAGACTTCTTCCGAGAGGTCCGCGAACGCCTGCTCCTGCTGGTCCGAGTAGGACTGCCACGCCGTGCTGTCCCAGATCTCGATCCGGTTCATCGCGCCGATCACGATGCAGTCCTTCTCCAGGGACGCGTACTCCCGCAGCATCGGCGGGAGCGTGATGCGGCCCTGCTTGTCCGGCGTCTCGTCCGAGGCGCCGGCGAAGAACATCCGCACGTAGTCCCGGGCCGCCTTGTTGGTGACCGGTGCCTCGCGCAGCCGCTCGGTGAGCTTCCCGAACTCCTCCATGGACCACACGTAGAGGCAGCGCTCCTGCCCCCGTGTGACCACGAGTCCCTCGGCCAGCTCGTCGCGGAACTTCGCCGGGAGGAACAGGCGGCCCTTGTCATCGAGGCGCGGGGTGTAGGTGCCGAAGAACATCCGGCCCACCCCTTCTCTCGATGCGAAAGAGCTTCCCTCTCCTCCACTGCGCACCACTCTACTCCACTACGCACCACCGTCAACCATTTCCGCCGTGTTCCGCGGGCTTTTGCGCGGGGATCCGGGCCGTGCCGGCCGGGCGCTCCCCGGCCGTCGTCCGCCGCTCCCCCGCCTGGAACGCCCGGAGCCGCGCTCCTGGGGGTGCCGCGGGGAGCGAAGTGGGGGGAAAGTGGAGGAGAGCGGGCCGGGCCACGATTCGATGACGGTTCTGGACCGGGTCGCGGCGATGCGGTGACAGCGCTTGGGGGATGAGGTTGACTAATCAACACCGAGCAGGAGGACGGCTCCGGGGGGAGAACGACCCCGTCGTCCGCGCACCAGGAAGAGGACAGCGTGACCTCAGCCCACGACACCGGGACCGAGCGCCGGCAGGACACGCGGCCCCGACAGCGGCCATGACGGCGGTGGGGCGGACCTCGACACCCTCGCCCGCGTCACCGGCCGCATCCGGACCAGCATCGAGAAGGTCATCGAGGGCAAGCCCGAGGTCGCCAAGCTCGCGATCGTCGTGATGCTCTCCGAGGGCCACCTGCTGATCGAGGACGTGCCCGGCGTCGGCAAGACGATGCTGGCCAAGGCGCTGGCCCGGTCGATCGACTGCTCGGTGCGCCGGGTCCAGTTCACCCCGGACCTGCTGCCCTCCGACGTGACCGGGGTGTCGGTGTTCAACCAGGACACCCGCGAGTTCGAGTTCCGCCCCGGCGGCGTGTTCGCCAACATCGTGGTCGGCGACGAGATCAACCGGGCCTCCCCCAAGACCCAGTCGGCGCTGCTGGAGTGCATGGAGGAGCGCCAGGTCACGGTCGACGGGACGACGTACTTCCTGGAGGCGCCGTTCATGGTGGTCGCGACCCAGAACCCCATCGAGATGGAGGGCACCTACACCCTCCCCGAGGCCCAGCGCGACCGCTTCATGGCCCGGGTGTCCATGGGCTACCCGGTCGAGGCCGCCGAGATCGCGATGCTGAACTCGCACACGCGCAGCAACCCGCTCGACGACCTGGAGCCGGTCACCGACGCCAGCGAGATCCGCAAGCTGATCGACATCGTCGGCCAGGTCTACGTCTCCGAGGCGGTGCAGCGCTACGCCGTCGCCATCACGACCGCGACGCGGAACTCCCCCGAGCTGATGCTCGGCGCCTCGCCGCGCGCCACCCTGCACCTGGTGCGGGCCGCCAAGGCCACCGCCGCGATCGCCGGCCGGGACTACGTGATCCCCGACGACGTGCACGACCTGGCCTCGCAGGTGCTCTCCCACCGCATGCTGACCACCGTCGAGGCGTCGATGAGCGGGCGTACGCCGGAAGCGGCGCTGCGCCAGATCGTGTCGGGCGTCGCGATGCCCGAGAGCCGCCGCAGCGCCACCTGAGCCGGCCCCGAGCCGCCACCGAGACTGGACGAGAACACCATGCGCGAAGCCCTGTCGGCCCTGACCGTCCGAGGACGCGCGTTCCTCGCCGCCGGCGGCACGGCCTTCGTCTGCGCGCTGTTCCTCGGCCACGACGAGCTGGTCCGCGTCGGTGCACTGCTGATCGCGCTGCCACTGGTCGACGGCGTACTTCCTGGGCCGCAGCCGCTACCGCCTCGGGCTCGTCCGCTCGATCACCCCGGCGCAGGTGTCGTCCGGCCAGCAGGCCCGGGTGCAGCTCGACCTGACCAACGACGGCCGGATGCCGACCGGGCTGCTGCTGCTCGAGGACCAGATCCCCTACGTGCTCGGCACCCGGCCGCGCTTCGTGGTCGACAAGATGGGCCCGAAGTGGAAGCGCAGCGTCGGCTACCTCGTGCGGTCCGACGTCCGCGGCAAGTTCGAGGTCGGCCCGATGAAGGTCCGGCTCTCCGACCCCTTCGGCCTCGTCGAGCTCGAACGGACCTTCCAGACCCGGTCGTCGCTGGTGGTGACGCCGCGGGTCGTGCCGCTGCCCGTCGTACCCCTCTCCGGGGTGTGGACCGGGTCGGGTGACAACCGGCCGCGCGCGTTCGCCAGCGGCAGCGCCGAGGACGTCACCGTCCGCGAGTACCGCCGCGGCGACGACCTGCGCCGGGTGCACTGGCGCAGCAGCGCGCACGCCGGCGAGCTGATGGTCCGTCGCGAGGAGCAGCCCTGGCAGTCGCGGGCCACCCTGTTCCTGGACAACCGCAAGATCGCGCACCGCGGCTCGGGAGCCGCGTCGTCCCTGGAGCACGCCGTCTCCGCGGCCGCCTCGATCGCCGTGCACCTGGTGCAGCGCGGCTTCAGCGTGCGGCTCGTGACGTCGGCGGGCACCGAGCACGGCAGCTCCTGGCACGAGCACGCCCAGTCCGCCGAGACCGCTCCCCTGCTGGAGTCGCTGGCCGTGCTGACCGAGACCACGCACCCGCACATCGACCTGCGCTGGCTGCAGGAGGCGGGCCACAGCGGCCTGCTGATCGCGGTCCTCGGCGACATCGGCGAGCACGACAAGTCCGTGATCACCCGGATGCGGCACTCGGCCTCGAGCGCGATGGCGGTGACCCTCGACGTGCCGGCCTGGGCCCGCGGGTCCAGCCCCGGGGCGATGAGCACGGCCCAGCACACCGCCTGGCTGGGGGCGCACGGCTGGCGCTCGGTGTCGGCCGGCCCGCAGGACCCGCTGCCGGCGGTGTGGCAGGAGCTCGGGATGGCCAAGCGCAGCTCGAGCGGCCGCGGCGGCGAGGCCGCCCCGACCGCTCCGCTCACCGGGAGCCCGGCGTGACCACGCTGCGCGACCTGCGCCCCACCACCTGGCTGCCGTCCCTGCTGGCGGGCGCTGACCACCTGGGTGACCTTGCTGGCCTGGACCAAGTTCGCGGAGAACCCGGCCGGCTTCATGGTGCCGATCCTCGGCGGCTGCATCATCGTCGCCGTCGTCGGCATGCTGCTGCGCGGCGCCCGCCTGCCGGCGGTCGCGGTCGCGCTCGTGCAGGTCGTCGTCGTGCTGCTGTGGCTCGACCACCGGGTGGCCGGTGACCTGGCGGTCGGCGGCTGGGTGCCCACCCCGGACTCGGTCCGCGCGCTCTTCGGCTGCCTTCGGCGACTCGGTGACCGCGTCGCAGGCGTACGCCGCCCCGGTGCCGCAGTCGGTCCCCGAGTTCTACCCGCTGCTCATCCTGGCCGGCACCCTGACCGCCGTGCTCGTCGACTTCCTCGCCGTCGGGCTGCGCCGGGCCCCGCTCGCCGGGCTGCCGCTGCTGGCCATCTACACGGCGCCGGTGAGCATCCTCGACGGCGGCGTCTCCTGGCTGAAGTTCGCGGTCGCGGCGCTCTGCTTCCTCTTCCTCATCGCCGCCGAGGAGTCGCAGCGGCTCGCGCACTGGGGCCACCAGCTCGTGCCGGGCGGGCGGATCTTCGACACGCAGACCACCGCGGTCAGCGGCCAGGCGATCTGGGCGTCCGCCCGCAAGATCGGGATGACCGCGACCGGCGTGGCGGTGGTCGTGCCGATCCTGGTGCCGACCTTCAGCGGGACCTTCTTCGGGGGCGGCAACGGCGCGGGCGACGGGGACGGCGACGCGGTCTCGATCTCCAACCCGATGATCGACCTGCGGCGCGACCTGGTGCAGGGCGCCGACATCGAGCTGGTCCGGGAGACCACGACGGAGAGCGACCCGTCGTACCTCCGGATCACGGTGCTGAACTCGTTCGACGGCACCGCCTGGCGCCCCGCGAGCCGCGACATCCCGGTCAAGCAGCGGGCCGACGGCGCCGTCACCCGGGCCCCGGGTCTCGACCGGACCATCGAGACCAAGGAGTTCGACGCCACCGTCACGGCGAGCGAGAACTTCCGGTCGCGCTGGCTGCCGGCGCCCTACCCGGTCGCCTCGCTGCGGGCGCAGGGCGACTGGCGCTACGACCGCTCCACGCTCGACTTCATCAGCGCGGCGAACAACCAGACCACCGCCGGCCTGACCTACACCCTCACCGGGCTCGACCTGGTGCCGTCCGCGGCCGAGCTCGCCGACGCGACGCCGGCCCCCGCGTCGGTCTACACCCCCAACACCGCGCTCCCCCGCGACCTGCCCGCCTCGGTGCGCACGCTGGCCAAGACCATCACCGACCCGCAGCGCACCAAGTTCGAGAAGGCCGTCGCGCTGCAGCAGTGGTTCCGCGTGGACGGCGGGTTCCGCTACTCGACCGACCGTGCCCCGGGCAACGGCACCGACGACCTGGTGAGGTTCCTCAGCAAGGGCAAGGACGGCCGGGTCGGCTACTGCGAGCAGTTCGCCGCCTCGATGGCGCTGATGGGACGGACCCTCGGGATCCCGTCACGGGTGGCGGTCGGGTTCCTGCGGCCGGAGGAGGTCGCCAAGAACACCTACGTCTACAGCTCGCGCGACCTGCACGCCTGGCCCGAGATGTACTTCGGCGGCATCGGCTGGGTGCGCTTCGAGCCGACCCCGCAGCGCGCCGGCTCCGTCCCGGCGTACACGACCCAGCGGGTGCCCCAGGCCGCTCCCAGCTCCAGCAGCTCGGCCCCGGCCGCCGCGCCCAGCCTGAACCGCATCGACCGTCAGGCCGAGGCCGGCCGCCGCCCTCGACGCCCAGGACAAGGGGTCGTTCCTGACCAGCCCGGCCGCGCTGGTCACCGCCGGCGTCCTGCTGCTCCTGGTCCTGCTCGTCCTGGCACCCCGCACGCTGCGGTCCGCGGCTCGGCGGCGGCGCTGGGCCGACCCGTCGGCCGTCGCGGTGGTGGAGGCGGCCTGGGACGAGCTGCGCGACACCGCGGTCGACCTCGGCGTCGCGTTCGACGACCACGTCAGCGTGCGCTCCGCTGGTGCCGACCTGCTGCACTCGTTCGGCCGACCCGGGGACGACGACGACTCGATGGGCCGGGCGACGCACCGGGGCGCCGACGCCGATCCCGAGGCGACGCGCGCGCTGCACCGCCTGGTCGGGCTGGTCGAGCGGGCCCGCTACTCCCGCGCGCTGCCGGAGGGCGCGGTGTCCGCGGACGACGTGCGCGCGGACCTCGCGGCGTGCGTGGCCGCGCTCGAGGCCGGCGCCAGCAAGCGCCGCCGGTCGCGTGCGAGGTGGCTGCCCGCGTCGTTGACGACCCCGTCCTCGACCCCGCGCGGCAGCAGCCGGCGCAGCGGCACGGTGCTGGAGCCCGGGGTCGACCGAGCGGTCTAGGAACCGCCCGCGCGGTCTAGGCCGACCGGGTCAGCAGAGAGGTTCAGAAGCCGTTCTGGTCGCGGCGGCGACGCCACCGCTCCTCGAAGCGCTCCATCATCGACGTGTGCTGCGGCGACGGACGCGACTTGGCGCCACGCTTGCGACCGGTGCGGCCGCCGTCGATCACGCTGAACGACGGGTGCGATCCGCTCTCCGGCCGGGGGCCGGGCTCGGGCGCGTGGTTCTGGCCGCGCCAGGAGCTGAGGGCGACGTAGGCCGAGACCAGCATGACCACGAAACCGGCGATGCCGACGAGGGGCTTCTGGGTGACGGCACCGGTCATGAGGACCACGACGCCGATCACGAACACCACGACACCGATCAGGACCCGACGCCGGGCGGAGGCCCGCAACGTCGTACCCCGCATCGTCGACGCCAGCTTGGGGTCGTCAGCGACCAGGGCTCGCTCCATCTGCTCGAGCAGACGCAGCTCCTCTTCCGAGAGCGGCACGTCGACCTCCCGTCACCTTGTGGTTCATTCAGTCTAGGCAGGCTGTTCGGCAACCGGTACCCGAGCCCAGAAAATCCCCAGAAAATAGTCCGGGCGATCGATGAGACCGTCGGTCGGCTCAGGCCGAGTCGAGCGCCACGAGCTTCTCGCGCAGCGTCGTCGTCGCCCGGCGGTGCACCTGGCTGACCCGGGACTCGGTCACCCCGAGCACCTGGCCGATCTCCGCGAGCGTCAGTCCCTCGAAGTAGTAGAGCGCGATGATCACCTGGTCGCGCTCGCCGAGCTGGTCGACGACCCGCATCAGGGACGCGTTGACGTCGCCCTGCTCGACCTGGTGGTCGGCGGCGGACGACAGCTCGTCGGCCAGGTCGAAGTCGTCGAGGTTCGCGTGGTTGGAGTTGGCCTGCCGGGTCAGGTCGCGCAGCTGCTGCAGGGGGATGCCGACCTCGCGGGCGACCTCGTGGTCCTCGGGCACCCGGCCCAGCCGCTCCTCGAGCGTGACGTGGGCGCGGTGGACGGTGCGGAGCTTGTCGCGCACCGACCGGGGCACGAAGTCCATCGAGCGCATGCCGTCGATGATCGCGCCGCGGATCCGCGGGACGGCGAACGTCTGGAACGAGAGCCCCCGGGCCGGCTCGAAGCGCTCGATGGCGTCCATCAGGCCGAGCACGCCGTCGGAGACCAGGTCGTCGGGGTCCACCGAGTCGGGCATCCGGGTGCGGAGCCGGCCGGCGACGTACTTCACCAGCGGGGCGTACTGCAGCACCAGCCGGTTGCGGAGCCCCGGTTCGTTGGTGGACCGGAACTCGGCCCAGATCTGCTCGAGGTCGTCGCCGGGGCTCATACGGGGTCCCCGACGCGGCGCGAGCGCAGCGAGTGGCGTGGTGGGGTGTTCATGCCGAACCTCCGGAGCGGCCGCTCGTGTGCGGACGCTGGAAGGCGACCAGGGCGGCGGCCGGACGTTCGCGGTAGCGCGCGATCAGCTCGGAGGTGGCCTCGTCGAGCCGCTCGTGCAGGGCACGCCGGTAGTCGGTCAGCTGGGTCTCGGCGTCGCGCAGCCGGTCGATGGCTCCGGCGACGGCGGCGGTGTCGTTGGGGTCGAGCTCGGTGACCCACATGTCCGCGAGGACCGGCAGCTCGGGGAGGTCGTCGGCGGCGCGGACGCTGACCAGCGCGGTGCGGGTGCGGCCGGTGCCGGTGTCGCCGAGCACCCGGATCAGCTCGTCGAGCCGGAGCGGACGCTCGTGGTGGGCCTCGGCCTCGAGCACGTCGATGCGGGCGTGCACCAGGCGGCGCCAGTAGGAGACCTTCTCCTCCTCCTCGGCCACCCGGCGGCGGTAGAGCCGCAGGTCGTCGAGCGACAGGCCCGCCCAGGGACCGGGGCCCGCGGCAACATCGGCGAGCGCGAGGCTGCTCTCGTTGTCTCCGAGCGGGGTCATGGTGGCGAGGTCTCCGTCGTGCGCGGGGCTGCGGTGCGCCTCCCCTGGTCCCTCGATCCTCTCAGCCAAGTGGGCGTGGGTCCCGCGATGTCGCTATTCGATCCGCCGCAAGGGAGCGCGCTGCCCGGAAACGACCGAAAAGTGTTCCCCAAATAGTCCGTTCGGGCTATCAAGTCTGACCCGTCCGGGTGCCGACACTCTGTGTGCAAGCACCGCTGGACGTGTCGCTCCCTGGGAGGTCGGCAGTATCCGGCGGAGCGGCACCTACCGCGGATCCGGGAAAGCCCCCCTTCCCCCCGCGGCGCCGGCTCATCAGCCCCCCGATGCACCGGCCCACGGCGGCCCTCGGTCCTTCTGGACCCGGGGCCGCTGCCCATTTCCGGCCCTGTTCGTCCACTAGGCGCGGTCGGTGCCGATCAGGGTCGCGGGGCGCACGGCGGCCGCACCGAACCGGGCGGTGGCCCGGTCGACCGCCCCGTCGGCCTCCGCCCAGCCGCGCTCCCGCTCGCCGAGCACCAGCTGTCGCTGCACGCCGGCCCGCGGCACCAGGCCCTCGACCCGCACGCCCACCAGCCGGATCCTCGCCCGCTGCAGCCCCAGGGCGGTGAACAGGTCGGTCGCGGTGCCGTAGATCTCCCGGGTCACGTCGGTCGCCTCGCCCAGGGTCTTGGAGCGGGTGATCGTGGTGAAGTCGGCGAACCGGACCTTGAGGGTCACCGTCCGGCCGGCCACCCGGGCGGCCCGCATCCGGGTGCCGACCTTGGCCGAGAGCCGCAGCACCTCGCGCAGCACCACGGCCGGGTCGTCGGTGTCCCGGCCGAAGGTCTCGTCGGCCCCCATGCTCTTGTCGGGCTCGTCGGCGCCCCTGCGGGCGGTGACCACCCGCCGGTCCTCGCCCCAGGCGAGCTGGTGCAGCGAGGTGGCCAGGTGCACGCCGACCGCCCGTTGCAGCGTGGTCAGCGGTGCGTGGGCGACGTCGCCGACCGTGCGCAGCCCGAGCCGGTGCAGCAGGTCGGCGGTCCGCTCCCCCACCCCCCACAGCTCGCCGACGTCGAGCGGGTGCAGGAACGTGGTCACCTCCGACGGCGGCACCACGATCACCCCGTCGGGCTTGGCCCGCCGGCTGGCGAGCTTGGCGACCGCGACGGTGGCGGCCATCCCCACCGAGCAGGTGATGCCCTGCTCGTCGTAGATCCGGGCGCGCAGCAGCGAGGCGATGGAGTACGGCGACCCCAGCCGGCGTACGGAGCCGGAGACGTCGAGGAACGCCTCGTCCAGGGAGAGCACCTCGACCAGCGGGGTGACCTGCCGGAACGTCTCCATCACCGACCTCGACACCACCTCGAAGGTCTCGTAGCCGGGCGCGACCACCACCGCGTTGGGGCACAGCCGCCGCGCGCGGGTCATCGGCATCGCGGACCGGACGCCGTAGGCCCGGGCGCGGTAGTTGGCCGACAGCACCACCCCGCGGTAGCCGCCGCCGACCACGACCGGGACGTCCTGCAGCTCGGGCCGGTCGCGCACCGCGACCGAGGCGTAGAACGCGTCCATGTCGACGTGCAGGATCGGGCACTCCCGCGACGCCTCCTCCCGCGACCACGCGGGACTCACCGGGCCACCCCGCTCGTCGGCGGGACCGGGTCAGCGGCGGGTGGCCACCGCGTGGATCTGGGTGGCGAGGGTGAGGTACTCGGGGCGGGTCGCGACCGCGTGCTCGAGCTCGACCAGGGCCTCGGCCGCACCCGGCTCGAGGTCGACCAGCGAGCTCGGCACCAGGTCGACGAACACCCGGACGCCCTGCAGGGCCTCGGTGTCGAGCCCGGCCGCGTCGAGCACCGCGGTGACCTCGTCGGCGGTGAACCGGCGTCCGGTCCCGGCGGTGCCGTCGGGTGAGTCATCGGTGAGCAGTGCCCGGGCCGCGGTGAAGTGACCGGCCATCGCCCGGGTGACGACGGCCGCGTGCCGCTGGTTGACCAGCAGGCTGAGCGTCCCGCCGGGACGCAGGATCCCGGCCAGCGCCGCGAGCGCGACCGCCGGGTCCTCGACGATCTCCAGGACGCCGTGGCAGAGCACCAGGTCGACGCTGCCGTCGGGCACCAGGTCGGACACGGTGGCCAGGTCGCCCTGCCGCCCGGTGACCCGGTCGGCGACCCCGCTCTCGTCGGCCCGCCGGGCCAGGGTGGCCAGGGCGTCGGGGCTGGGGTCGACGACGACCACCTGGTGGCCGAGCCCGGCCACCCGGACCGCGAGGCCGCCGGTGCCGCCGCCGATGTCGACCACGGCGGCCGGGCGGTCGGCGTAGCGCGTCTCGAGCACCTCGCGCAGGGCGTGCCACACCACGGCGGTGCGGGCGGCGCTGCGCCGCTGGAGACGGGTGCCCGGACGGTCGGCTGGCATGGCGACCACCCTAGGCGCTCTCCACGACGTCGCCGGCGGAGTGCTCCGCAAGGCCGAGGAGCGAAGGCGTGATGGCGAAGCCACGTCGAGCGACGGACGCCGCGGAGTGCCCGCCAGGCGGCGCTCGCGCTACGCACCGGAGCTGCCCGGGGACGAGTGCCAGAGCTTGCGGGGCGCGGACTTGGTGTCCTCCCCGGGCGGCTTGATGTCGGCGTAGGGCGACATCGTGAACCCGCTGGAGTGCACCAGCACCCGCCGCCGGCCCATCCCGCCGGCCGCACCGGCGCCCTGGCCGTCGGACCCGGGACGAGCGGCCACCACCGGCCGGGTCGACCGGCTCTCGGCCGCGCCCTGCACGGCCTGCTCGCCGGCGGCGCCGAAGCCCTCGGGGACCGCCGCCATCAGGTCGTGGACCGCGTCGAGACCACGGCCCGGCCCGGCGTCGCGCCAGGCCTCGTGCAGCACCGGCAGCTCCCAGCACCCGGTGGCGCGCAGCGACACACCCCGCCGACCGGTGCGCCGCAGCTCGCCGCGCACCACGAGCAGCCAGGAGTGGAACACCGTGGCGGCGTAGGGCCCCTGCACGTCCTCGAAGAACGTCGCGTCGACCGGCCCGGTCCCGTCGTCGAGGGTCAGGAAGACCACCCGCCGCCCGGACCGGATCGGCGGGGTCTGGGTGGCCACCTTCACCCCGGCCACCAGCAGCTCGGACCGGCTGCGGCGCTCGAGCAGCTGGTGCGACCGGGTCACCCCGAGGGCGTCGAGGAACGGGTCGTAGAACTCCACGACGTGCCGGCTCACGTCGAGCCCGAGGATCTCCAGCTCGGCGCGCACGCGTTCGGAGCCGGTCATCTCCGGGAGCCCGCTGACCTCGCCGTCGACCGGGGTGTCCCCCAGGTCGAGCGCGAGCTGGACCGAGCTCACCGGGGTGGCCTTCCGGGTGGCCTGGGACTGGCGCTGCGCCTGCTCCCAGACCCCCGCCTGCTGCCGGCTCGGGTGCAGCCCGGAGGTGCGGTCCCAGGGCTGGCCGGACCGATCGCCGGACCGGTCACCCGACCGGTCACCGGGCCGGTCCGGCTGCCGGTCGCGCGCCCGGTCCCGGACCAGGGCCTCGGAGCTGTTGCCGGCCGCGGCGTCCTCGGCCCGGGCCACGGCCGCCACCCGGCCCCCGGGCGCCACGCCCCGGCTGGCCAGGCCCCGGCCCCTCCCCTTGCTGGCCCGGTCGACGGCCCGGCCGTGCCGGTCGAGGTCGGCCACCTGGAGCAGCAGGTCGCGGCGGGTGACGGTGCCGCGGCGGCGGACGCCCACCGGCGCCCCGATGCCGTAGGCGCCGTCGAACCCGCCCGCGAGCACCAGCCGCTCCAGGACCGGCCGGGACACCTGGGCGCGGTGCCAGAAGTCGGTCAGCGACTGGTAGGGCCGGGCGGCGACGATCCGGTCGACCTCCGCCTCCGAGATCCCCTTGACCTCCGACAGCGCCAGCCGGATGCCGTAGCCCCCGCCCGGACGGCCGCCGGCGGCGCCGGTCGCGGGGGTCGGTCGCGGGGTCGGCGACATCGGCTCCGTCGAGCCGCTCGGTCACGAACGCCTTCTCGCTGCGGTTGACGTCGAGGCCGAGCACCGCGACGCCGAACTGGCGGGCGTCGTCGAGGATCAGCCGCTTGGGGTACATCCCCGGGTCGTGGGTCAGCACCCCGGACAGGAAGTGCGCCGGGTAGTGCGCCTTGAGCCAGGCGGACTGGTAGGTCGGCAGCGCGAACGCCGCGGCGTGCGCCTTGCAGAACCCGAAGGACGCGAACGCCGCGAGGATCTTCCAGATCTCCTCGACGACCCGGCGGGAGTAGCCCTGGCCCAGCGCCCGCGGGAAGAACCAGACCTTGGTCTCGGCCATCCCCTCGACGTCGCCGAGCGCGCGGCGGGCCTCGTCGGCCACCTGGTAGTCGCACCCGGCGAACTGCGCGATCATCTCGATCACCTGCTCGTGGAACACCACGACGCCGTGCGTCGGCCCGAGGATCGGGCGCAGGTCGTCGTGGAGGTAGCGCGGCATCCCCCAGCCCTGCTTGGCCTCCAGGTAGGGCGTGATCATGTCGCTCTTGACCGGGCCCGGCCGGAACAGCGAGATGTCGGTGATGATGTCCTCGAACGAGTCGATCCCGGACTTGCCGACCAGCTCGCGCTGGCCGGGCGACTCGATCTGGAAGCAGCCGAGCGTCTTCGCCTGCGAGATCATCTCGAAGGTCGTCGCGTCGTCGAAGGGCACCTGCGCCTCGTCGTCGAGGTCGATGCGGACCCCCTCGAGCCGCTCGATCTCGTCGACCGCGTGCGCCATCGACGACTGCATCCGGATGCCGAGCACGTCGAGCTTGAGCAGCCCGAGGTCCTCGACGTCGTCCTTGTCGAACTGGCTCATCGGGAACCCGGCGTACGACGCCTCCACCGGGGTCCGGTCGAGCAGGGTCGCGTCGGAGAGCAGCACGCCGCAGGGGTGCACGGCGATGTGCCGGGGCAGCCCGTCGAGCCGCTCGACGAGCCGGAACAGCAGGTCGAGCCGCTGCTCCCCCAGCCCGGACGCCCGCAGCTCGGGCAGGTCGCGCAGCGCGACCCGGGCGTCGCGGGCCCGGATGTGCGGGAAGGCCTTGGCGATCGCGTCGATCTCGCCGACCGGCATGCCGAGGGCGGCGCCGACGTCGCGCACCGCGTGGCGGACGCGGTAGGTGTCCATCATCGACACGCACACGCAGCGCTCGCCGCCGTAGCGGTCGAGGACCGCCTCGTAGACCTCGAGCCGCCGGGCGGACTCCACGTCGACGTCGATGTCGGGCAGCGCCTGCCGCAGCGGGGAGAGGAACCGCTCCATCAGCAGGTTGTGCCGCAGCGGGTCGACGCCGGAGACGCCGAGCAGGTAGTTGACCAGGCTGCCCGCCCCGGACCCGCGCGCCGCGCAGCGCACCCCCATGTCCTTGATGAGGTCGGTGACGTCGGCGACGGTGAGGAAGTACGGCGCGTAGCCGAGGCTGCCGATGATGCCGAGCTCGTCGTCGAGGCGCTTCCAGATCCGCTGCCGGGGCGCCGACCCGTAGCGCCCCCCGACGGCTCCCTCGCACCGGGCCCGCAGCGCGCCGTCCGCGGTCTGCAGCTCGACGCTCTCCTGCCGGAAGCCGAACTCCGGGAAGTGCACCTCCCCGAGACCCAGGTCGTGACGGGGGTCGAGCGCGCAGCGGTCGCCGACGGTGCGGGTGTGCGCCAGCAGCCGGCGGGCCTCGCGGGTGCTGTCGGACCCGAGGCCGGCGTAGCGGCAGATCTCCTCGGCCACCTCGGCCATCTGCTTGCCGGACTTGAGGAACCCCTCGGCGTTGCCCCGGTCGACGTGGCGCAGGTCGAGCGGCACCAGCCGGCGGGCGGCGTCGAGCACGTCGACGGTCGGGGCGTCGAGCCGGTCGGCGTAGCGGACTGCGTTGGTGAGCACCACGCCCAGGCCGGTGGACCGGGCGAGCGCGGCCATCCGGGCGGCGTGCGGCGAGCTGCCCGGCCCGGAGCCGGGGAGCCGGTGGGAGACGACCTCGACGAGCAGGTCGGCCCGGTCGACGACCTCGAGCCAGGGCGCCAGCGCGGCGTGCGCCAGGTCGTCGCGGCGCAGCGTCGCCGCCCGGCCCAGCTCCGAGCCGGGACCGAGCATCACCAGGACGTCGCCGCTCCCGACCGCGGACGAGACGTGCTCGGCGACCAGGTCGAGGGTGCTCACCGGTGCGCCGCGCTCCCCCGCGAGGTGGGTCGCGGAGACCAGCCGGCACACCGCGGCCCAGCCCCGCTTGCTGCCGGCCAGGAAGGTCACCCGCGGCAGCCGCTGGTCGCGGAAGGCGCCGCCCCGGGCCGGGGTGCGGTCGCGTGCGGGCTCGCGGCCGGCGGTGGCCGGGGCTCCCGACCAGGGGTGCAGCGGGGCGACGGCGAGGTCCACCCCGAGCACCGGCCGGACCCCGCCCTGCAGGCAGGCCTTGGCGAACCGGACCGCACCGTAGGCGCCGTCGCGGTCGGTCAGCGCGAGGGTGTCCATCTCCTGCTCGACGGCCCGCTCCACGAGGACGTGCGGGTGGGAGGCGCCGTACTGCAGGGAGTAGCCGGAGGCGACCCGGAGGTGGACGAACGGGTCAGGCAACGTGATCGCGCCGTCCCGGTCGGGCAGTGCCGGTCGGGGCTGCCTCGACCACCGGGGCGGGCAGCTGCGGGTGGAGCGGGACGTGCCGGGTCATCCCGAGGGACTCCTCGACCACGGCGAGGAACCGGTCGGCGTCGCGGACCAGGTCGTCGGCCTCCCGCTCGGTGACCGCGCGGCTCGAGCCCGACTCGGCGGCCGCCCGCTTGGCGGCGCCGGCGGAGAAGAACGCCGCCCACTCGCCGAGCTCGGGAGCGACCTCGGCCAGCAGCACCCAGGCGTTCTTCTGCCGGGCCCGGCCCGGCGGGCGGCCGGTGACCGGGGTGGCCCGGGCGGCCAGCAGGGCGGCGGTGGCGCGGAGGGCGGCGACGTGCGCGGTGGCGTAGCGCAGCGGCACCTCGGAGGTGGTCATCGCCTCCCGGAGCGAGTCGGCGGACCGTGCGAGGTAGGAGTGCGTCGCGGCCGGCAGGTCGAACGCGTGCCGGTGCGGGTGCGGGATCTGGGTCTCGTGCTGGGTCGTCATCGTCGTCCCTCTCAGTCCAGGCACCGGGTGAGGCGCCAGCTGCCGTCGGCCCAGTCGAAGACCAGGTCGAACACGCCGCGGCCGAACGGGACCGAGGACAGCCCGCGGCCGGCCTCGACGCGCCAGACCTCACGCTCCGCGGACAGATCGACCTCACGCTCCGCGGACAGGTCGGATGGTCGGAGCCGGGATCGGGGTCGGTCCCGGGGTCGGCGCCGCGCACGGCGTCCGCACCGGCGGACTGCCACCAGGCACCGGTCTCCACCCAGTGCGCGACCACGGCCGAGACCTTCCAGAGCCGTCCGCGCCACAGGAACTGCTCGGGCCCCTCCACCAGGAGGGACCCGTCTCCGGCTCCCGCCACGCGTCCCCTGCGCACGTCCACGGGGTCGTCGTACCGTCGCATCGCTGCCACCTTCCGGGCTCGAGTCCTCGTCGTCACGGCTCGACCCCGTCGGTTGACCGGGCTCTGGCGGAGGTGGGGGTCGAGGTCACCCCCGCCGGAGCCGGTCGTTCGAACATCTGTTCGAACGACTCCTACGCTACACCCGCCCTCGGACAGCCCGTCAACCACCAGTTTTCGGCGCACCACCTTGACGTCGTTGCGACATCAGCGCGACGTCACTATGGTGTCGACATGACATCACCGGTAGACCTCCGCGCACCGTGGCAGCTGTTGCGCCGGCACCGCGACCTGCGCCTGCTGCTCGGCGCCGGCCTGGTCTCGATGACCGGCGACTGGCTGCTCGGGGTCGGCCTGACCTACGCGGTCTACGCCCTCACCGGGTCGACGCTCGCGTCCGCGGTCACGCTGCTGGCGTCCTTCGTGCCGCAGGTCGTGGTCGGTCTCGTGGCCGGCGTCTTCGTGGACCGCTGGGACCGCAGGCGCACGATGGTCGTCGCCAACCTGCTGCTCGCGGTCGGCCTGCTGCCGCTGGTGCTGCTCGACGTCGCCGACCGGATCTGGGTGGTGTACGTCGTGCTCGCCTGGGAGGCGGTCGTCGAGGTGTTCTTCGCCCCGGCCGAGCAGGCGATGCTCCCCCGGGTGGTCGCGGGCCCGAGGGCACCGACGAGGCCGACCTGGTCACCGCGAACGCGCTGAACGGCCAGATCCAGCAGCTGTCCCGGCTCGTCGGCGGCGCGCTCGGCGGGGTGGCCGCGGCCGTGGGCGGGATCACCGCGGTGGCCCTGCTCGACGCGGTCACGTTCGTGGTCGCGACCGGGCTGCTGCTGCGGATCCGGACGACGGGGCGGGTCGGGGGTGACGAGGCGGATGGTTTCGACAAGCTCGACCAACGTGACTCGACAGCTCGACCAGCGAGAGCGCTCGACCAGCGTGAGGACGAGGTGCGGGGGCGGCTCGCGCAGCTCGGGTCGGAGTGGGCCGAGGGGCTGCGCGCGTCGTGGGGGCACCCGGCGGTCCGGGTGCTGCTGGTGTTCGCGCTGATCACCGCGACCGGCGAGGGCATCATGGGCACGCTGTTCGCGCCGTACGTCCGCGACGTGCTGCACAGCGGGCCGGCCACGCTGGGCGTGATCACCAGCGTGCAGGCGGTCGGCGGGATCGTGGGCGGCTTCGTGGTGGCCGGGCTCGGCGAACGGCTCTCCCCCGTGCTGATGCTCGGGGCGGGCTCGGTGGTGTTCGGGCTCGTGGACCTGGCGATCTTCCTCTACCCGCTGCTGCTGGACTCGGCCTGGCCGGCGGCCGTCGGGATGGTCGTGGTCGGCGTGCCCGGGGCACTGGTGATGGCGGGCCTGATGACGCTGCTGCAGAGGTACACCCTCGACGCCCAGCGCGGCCGGGTGTTCAGCCTGCTGTTCGTCGCCCGGTCGGTCGCGATGGTGGTCGGCACGACGTGCGCCGGCTTCCTGGGCGAGACGGTGGGGATCATCCCGGTGCTGGCCTTCCAGGGCGTCGGCTACGTCGTCGCCGGCGCGATGGTGCTCGGGTTCCTCCCGGCGGTGCGGGACCGGGAGGACCGTAAGGTCGCCGTGTGACCGCAGAGCACCCGTCCCTCGCCCACTTCCGCACCGAGCTCGCCGCCCGCGGCGGCACCGGCCGCGTCGTCGTGCTGCCGGAGTCCGTGCACACCGCGGCGCTGGCGGCCGAGGCGCTCGGCTGCGAGGTCGGCGCGATCGCCAACAGCCTGCTCTTCGACGCCGCCGGGGCCCCCGTGCTGGTGCTGACCTCCGGCGCGCACCGCGTCGACACCGACCTGGTGGCCTCCTCCGTCGGCGTCGGGTCGCTGCGCCGGGCCAAGCCGGAGTTCGTCCGCGAGCACACCGGCCAGGTGATCGGCGGGGTCTCCCCCTTCGCGCACCCGGCGCCGGTCCCGACGTACATCGACCCGTGGCTGCGCAGGTACGACGTGGTGTGGGCCGCCGCCGGGCACCCGGCGGCGGTGTTCTCCACGACGTTCGACGAGCTGGTCGCGATGACCGGCGCCGTCGAGACCGCCGTGGAGCACGACGCCGGCTAGTTCCAGATCGAGGCGGCCCACTCGGGGTGGTCGACGAACGGGTTCCGGTTGTGCTGGAGCTGGTCGTAGATCACCTGGTTGCGCCGCTGCTCGAACGCGTCCGGCGGGTCCTGCGCGTTCCAGGCCAGCAGCACCGACAGCCGGCCGATCGCGGGCGCGGCGCCGTTGCCGACCGAGTTGTTCGGCTCGAGGTCGGCGAACCCGTCGCCGCCGTCGTAGCGCACGGCCATGTAGAAGATCATCCGGGCGACGTCGCCCTTGACCGCGTTGCGCGGCTCGAAGGAGTCCGCGTCGCTCAGGCAGCCGGTGCACTGCGACACGGCGCTGCCGCCGTTGTCGAAGTCGAGGTTGCCGCGCGTGCTGTTGACCGTGACGTCCTCGGGCCGCAGGTGGTGCACGTCGGTGCCCGGTCCGGTCGCGGTGCCGAAGTCGCCGTGCGACTTGGCCCAGACGTGCTCGCGGTTCCAGTCGTCGACTCCCCCGCCGTTGGTGGTCTTGGGGACCGAGCGGCCGGAGTAGATCTCGATGACGTTGTTGGCGTTGGCGGGGTCCTGGTCGGTGACCTTGAGCGCGTCCCACACCTGGTCGTAGGTCAGCTTGGTCATCGGCGTGACGATCGTGTGCAGCTGCGACTTCAACGCCGCGCCGGACAGCCCGACCGCGGACTTGTAGTAGGTCGCGTCGTACGGGCTGGTGCCTCCGCCGGGCGGCGGGTCGGTGGTGCCGCCGACCGTGCTGAACGCCGTGCCGTTCTTGAGGCCCGGGTGGGAGAAGTACGCCGCGAGCGAGCCCGTGACGTCGATCTGCTTGCCCTTGAGGCCCGGGGTTCGTCCTGAGCCCGTACGTCGACCGGAAGGCCGCCGGCACCTGGACGTAGACCATCTTCGCGGTGCTGGTCTCGCCGGCGGTGTCGGCGAGCGCGAGGGCGTAGTCGTCGGGGTAGCCACTGGTGACGACGGTGCTCGTGCCGGTGGGCTCACCGACGACGTACCCGCGGACGGTGGCGGTCGAGCCGTCCTGGGTGGCGACCGCCTGCGCGACGGTGAGGGTGCCGGCGGCGTTCGAGGGCGCGGCGAGCTGGAGCGGGACGAGGGCGATGAGCACGACGAGCGACGCGAAGGTCCTTCGCGGTCGCGCCCCGAGAAGGTGGCGCATGACGGTGATCCTCACTGCGGGTGGGAGAAGGTCACCGGATTTCTATCGGCCCGCGCCGGGTGGTGTACATGGACGGGACGCCGATCCGGCGATGATCTTTTGCAGGTGTGTGCAGGACGCGAACCTGTGCGGGGGTCTGCTGCGTAGGAACCGTGACGGCACACCGGGACGGGGAGCAGATGAGACGGGACGTTCGCGAGGCGGCGGTCGAGGAGTACTTCTCGGCCCGGGCCACGACGATGCGCCGCACGGCGTACCTCGTGGTGCGCGACTGGCACACCGCGGAGGACATGGTGCAGGCCTGCTTCGTGCAGCTCTACCTGCACTGGCCGCGGATCCGGGCCGAGACCGTCGACGCGTTCGCGCGCCGCACGCTGGTCAACCTGTGCCTGTCGCACCTGCGCAAGAACCGCAAGGAGCGGCTGACGGGCGAACCGCCGGAGGCCGCCTCCCACGACCGCGTCGGCGACCACGACGTGGCCCGCACCCTGGCGGTGCTCGCCCCGCAGCAGCGCGCGATCGTCGCCCTGCGGTTCCTCGACGACCTGTCGGTGGCCGACACCGCCCGGGCCCTCGGGATCGCCGAGGGCACGGTCAAGAGCCAGACCAACCGGGCCCTGGCGACGCTGCGCACCCACCTGCCCGAGCTCGACCTTCGAGGAGACCCGATGAATCACCCCACGCTGCGCACGCTGGTGCGCGAGGACGGCGCGGACACCGAGCCGGCGTTCACGCTGTCGGCCCACGAGGTGCTCCGGTCCGGCCGCTCGTCGCTGCGCCGCCGGCGCGCCGTGACCGGGCTGGCCGGCCTGGCCACCGCCGCCGTGGTCGCCGCCGTCGTGGCGGTGCCGGCTCTGTCGTCGCACGACGGCTCCTCCTCCCGGCTCGACGCGGCCTCGCGCGCCGCCCTCCAGGAGTACGACGCCACGCTGATGCCCGCGCTCATCGACGAGACCGTCCGCCAGGCCACGCCGGGCACGGCGCCGCCGTTCGCGCACGGCACGGTCATCGCCGAGGACGACCAGGGCCACCGGCTCGCCCAGCGGGACCTGCGCCGCACCTCGATGTGGGTCGGGTCCTACGACTGGGGCAGCGACCACCTGATGCGGGTCGCCCTGCTGCACAGCGGCTCGGAGTCCGAGGGCGACCCGGACGCCTACTGCCGCTCGGAGCTGGAGGAGGGCTACGCGGCGTCGTGCACGGCCGAGCGCGACGACCAGGGCCGGCCGGTGATCACGTCGGTGACCACGATCCGCCCGTTCGACGACCACAGCGACTCGCCGGAGCGCACCTGGATGGTGGTGCGGCACCCGGAGCGCGGCAACCCGGACCGGCTGTGGTGGCAGCGGTCGGTCGAGGTGCGCCGCGGCGGGATCTACCTGACCAACGTGAGCGAGACCGTGCACGCACCGGACCTCGCGAGCGCCGAGAAGGCCTGGCACCTGGACCCCGCGACGTTGCGGGAGCTCGCGTCGGCACCGGCCCTGGTGTTCCCGGCGCCCTCGGAGTAGCCGGCGATGCACGAGGCCCCGCCCCGGAAGTCCGGGACGGGGCCTCGTCGAGGTGGATCAGCCCCTGGAGAGCTTCACGTCGGCGGCCCGCACGTAGGCGATCCGGTGGCCGAACCAGATCTGGTAGTAGCGGTCCTTGCCGACCACCACGGTGTGGTCGTCGGGCAGCGAGGAGTCGTAGGTCTTCGCGTAGTAGTAGTCCGTCCGCAGCGAGTCGTCGGCCAGCACGTAGGCCTGCCCGGGCTTGATGCGGTAGAGCAGCGGCGAGACCGTCTGGTAGGGCACCTGCGTGCCCGCGTAGGCGGCCTGCTCCGGGTAGGCACGGCCGTAGACCGGCACGGGCTGGGAGCCGCCCGCCCGCACCACGGTGCCCTCGGCGGGACGAGTGACGGGGACTCCGGCCGCGTTGACGTCCTTGAACCAGGCCAGCTCACCGAGCCACCACACCGCGGTCCAGCCGTCCTGCCGCTTGACCACCTTGAACTCCTGGCCGGCGGCCGCGCGCGGCCCGATGTCGGAGACCTCGGTGCTGGAGGGCTGGCCCTTCTGGTGCAGGCCGAGGTCGTTGACCAGCGGAGCGCTGTCGGACGGCGCGGTGTGCAGGTAGACGAAGTTCGTGCCCTGGGTCGGGCAGGGCGTCGCCGTGCCCTTGCCGTCGCAGTTGCTGACCGGCTGGGGGTTGTCGGAGAAGCCCGGCACGATCGTCACGAGGCCGCCGGTGCTGTGCGCCTGTGCGGTCAGGGGATGACCGAGGAGCGCCATGTAGTGCTCCCAGTTCCAGTACGGCCCC
>CAVZTB010000009.1:0-158186 GCA_963778095.1 uncultured Actinomycetota bacterium
CATCCGCACCGCTCGGGCCAAGGGTCTGCGTGGATCGGATGGTCGTGAAGCACGGCCTGCGTGGCGCGCTCACGCCGATCGTCACGATCTTCGGGCTCGACTTCGGTCTGCTGATCGGCGGCGCCGTGCTCACCGAGCGGGTCTTCTCGCTCAACGGCCTCGGCAAGTACGCCCTCGACGGGATCAACAACAACGACCTCCCGAAGGTTCTCGGCGTGACCCTGCTGGCCGCCTTCTTCATCATCTTCGCGAACCTGATCGTCGACCTCGCCTACGCCATCGTCGACCCGAGAGTGCGGACCAAGTGACTGTCACCATCGAGCACGACGCCGAGGGCAGCGCCCGGCGCAGCGACGCGTTCCTCGACGTACGAGACCTGCGGGTGCACTTCCCGACCGACGACGGCGTGGTCAAGTCCGTCGACGGGCTGTCCTTCGGCGTCGACCGCGGCAAGACCCTCGGGCATCGTGGGCGAGTCCGGCTCGGGCAAGAGCGTCACGAGCATGTCGGTGATGGGTCTGCACAAGAGGGGCACCGCCAAGATCAGCGGCGAGATCCTGCTCGACGGGAAGGACCTGATCTCCTCCACCGGCGAGGAGGTCCGCAAGATGCGCGGCAAGCGGATGGCGATGATCTTCCAGGACCCGCTCTCGGCGATGCACCCCTACTACACCGTGGGCAACCAGATCATCGAGGCCTACCGGATCCACAACGACGTCTCGTCCAAGCAGGCCCGGGCGCACGCGATCGACATGCTCGACCGGGTCGGCATCCCCGAGCCGGACCGCCGGGTCGACTCCTACCCCCACCAGTACTCCGGTGGCATGCGTCAGCGCGCGATGATCGCGATGGCGCTGTCCTGCGACCCCGACCTGCTGATCGCCGACGAGCCGACGACCGCGCTCGACGTGACCGTGCAGGCGCAGATCCTGGACCTGATCCGCGACCTGCAGAAGGAGTTCAACTCCGCGGTCATCATCATCACCCACGACCTCGGCGTGGTCGCCGAGCTCGCCGACGACATCCTGGTGATGTACGCCGGACGCGGGGTCGAGTACGGCACTGCCGAGCACATCTTCAACGAGCCCGAGCACCCCTACACCTGGGGCCTGCTCGGCTCGATGCCCCGCCTCGACCGCGACCGCACCGAGCGGCTGCTGCCGATCAAGGGCACCCCGCCGAGCCTGATCAACGTGCCGCAGGGCTGTGCGTTCAACCCGCGGTGCCGCTTCGAGTCGAACACCAACGGTCTGGCGCAGAGCGAGCGCCCCGACCTGGTCGACAACGGGCAGGGCCACCTGGTGGCCTGCCACATGCCCCAGTCGCAGCGTCAGCAGATCTGGCGCGACGAGATCCAGCCCCTCCTCTGAAGACGGCAAGGAACACTGACTTCATGACTGCCACCGAGACGAGCGGGGGCACCGGCCCCGGACGAGCGCGCTGACAAGAGCGGGGACGGGGTCGACCTGCTCACGGTCACCGACCTGGTCCGGCACTTCCCGATCCGCAAGGGCCTGCTGCAGCGGCAGGTGGCCGCCGTGCAGGCCGTCGACGGGATCAGCTTCACCGTCAAGCAGGGCGAGACGCTCTCCTTGGTCGGTGAGTCCGGCTGCGGCAAGAGCACCACCGGCCGCCTGATCACCCGGCTCGACAAGCCCACCAGCGGGCAAGATCGTGTTCGGTGACCGCGACATCACCCACCTCGGCGACGGCGCGATGCGCCCGCTGCGCCGCGACATCCAGATCATCTTCCAGGACCCCTACTCCTCGTTGAACCCGCGGCACACCGTCGGCAAGATCGTCGGCGCGCCGTACCGGTTGCAGAAGGTGTCGCCCGAGGGCGGCGTGAAGAAGGCGGTGCAGGACGTCCTCCAGCTCGTGGGGCTCAACCCCGAGCACTACAACCGCTATCCGCACGAGTTCTCCGGCGGCCAGCGCCAGCGCATCGGGATCGCCCGCACGCTCGCCCTCAAGCCCAAGCTGATCGTGCTCGACGAGCCGGTCTCGGCGCTCGACGTGTCGATCCAGGCCCAGGTCGTCAACCTGCTCGAGGACCTGCAGGAGGAGCTCGACCTGACCTACGTGTTCATCGCGCACGACCTCTCGGTGGTGCGACACGTCTCCGACCGGGTCGCGGTGATGTACCTCGGCAAGATCGTCGAGATCGCCGACCGGGAGGGCCTGTACGGCCGGCCGATGCACCCCTACACGACGGCGCTGATGTCCGCCGTACCCGTGCCGGACACGAAGCGCCGCACCCAGCGAGACCGGATCCGGCTCCAGGGCGACGTGCCCAGCCCGATCAACCCGCCCCCCGCCTGCCGCTTCCACACCCGGTGCTGGAAGGCGCAGGAGGTCTGCAAGACCCAGGAGCCGCCGCTCCTCGAGCTCGCCCCCGGCCACCAGGTCGCCTGCCACTTCCCCGAGAACGCCCCCGACCCCAAGCCCGCCACCGCCTGACCTCCCCCGCTGGTTGAGCTTGTCGAAACCACCCGGGTGGTCGAGGAGGGCGGAGCGCTAGCGGAGCCCGTCTCGAGACCACTGGTCATTCGGTCTCGAGACGCTCGCGCTGGGCGCTCGGTCCTCGACCACCCGGGGTCCACGGGTGGTCGAGGAGGGCGGAGCGCTAGCGGAGCCCGTCTCGAGACCACTCCGCACCCCACCCCGTCGAGCCAGCCCGGGCAGGTCGCCGAACCTCGCCTCGGCCAGCGCCAGCCGCTTCGCGCGTGACCAGTTCTGGACCTGCTTCTCGAACGCGAAGGCGTCCGTGACCCGGTCGAACTCCGCCGACCACAGCAGCTCGACGGGACGTCGTGACGCGGTGTACCGCGCTCCCGTCCCGGCGTTGTGCTGTGCAATGCGTACGGCAAGGTCGCCCGCGGGTGCTCCCGACGTACAGGGACCCGTCGGCGCACCGGAGCAGGTAGGTGAACGGCATGCGGGCACCCTGGTGCAGGCCGTCCATGTCGCGCCACCCGAAGTGCCGCACCTGTGGATACCTGCGAGCCGCTGGCTCCGGGTGGTCGCGGAGGGCGGAGCGCTAGCGGAGCCCGTCTCGAGACCACTCCCTTCCTGTGAACTGGTCTCGAGACGCCTCGCGCTGGGCGCTCGGCTCCTCGACCACCCGGGTGGGGGTGGAGTCGGGTCGGAGGGGCGATATGTGATTACCGTTCGGGTCGCGCGTACCGCAGACTTGGCGCATGGCTCGTGACGACGACGAGGACGCCCCCTGGACCAGACAGCTCCTGGTCGCGGTCGGCGTCCTGGTGGCGGTGGCCCTGGTCATCGGGGGAGTGGTCAGCGTGGTCGCGCTCGGGGCGGCCAGCGTGTCCGGCATCGACGACGCGCACCGTACGGCGTCTGCGCGGCCGAGCCTCTACATCCCGAGCGCCGAGCCCACCACCCGGCCGGAGCAGTTCCCCGACCCGGCGGGGTCCGGCGGCTCCGACGCGGCCTCGCCCAGCGCCTCGCCGAGCGAGCGTCCGACCAAGAAGCCGCGGGCGATCAGCCTGCAGGTGTTCCCGCAGCAGGTGTCGGCCAACGAGCGGATCAACCTGACCGGCGTCTACCAGGGCGCCGAGGGCGCCAGCCTGCAGGTGCAGCGCTTCGAGGGCCGCTGGGTCGACTTCCCGGTGGACGCCTCGGTCAGGGGCGGCTCCTTCACGACGTACGTCTACACGGGTCGCTCCGGGACCAACCGCTTCCGCGTCATCGACAAGTCCTCGGGCGAGAAGTCCAACGCCGTCCGCGTCACCATCGGCTGACGCTCCCCACTTGTAGCGCCGGTCTTCGAAAGATCGCGGGCCGCGGTCGGCCGTGGCAGGATCCCGGACCATGGCGCACGTTCTCTCCGGCCGGGCCGAGACACCCACGCAGTCCAAGATCCTGACCTACGTGCGCGACGAGGGGCCGTTGTCCCGCATGGACCTCGCCGCGCGGCTCGGCGTCTCCCGCACGACCGTCGCGGCCGAGGTCGGGCGGCTCGTCGAGCTCGGGCTGGCCGAGGACGGCGGCCCGGCGGCGTCGCGCGGAGGCCGGCGGTCCACCCTCGTCGACCTCGACGCCGGGCTGCGCTTCGTCGGCATCGAGCTGGGCGCGACCTCGATGCGGGTCGCGGTCACCGACGGCCGGCTCAGCGTGCTGGCGCGGGCGTCGACGCCCGACGCCGACATCCGCCGCGGCCCGGAGCCGGTGCTGGCCGAGGCCATCGAGCTCACCCGCAAGCTGCTCGCCGAGCAGGGCGTCGAGCGCCCGGCCGGCGTGGGCATCGGCGTGCCCGGGCCCGTCGACTTCCAGGCCGGGGTGCCGGTCTCGCCGCCGATCATGCCGGGCTGGGACGGCTACCCGGTCCGGGACGCGCTGTCGCGCGAGCTGGGCACGCCCGTCCTGCTGGACAACGACGTCAACGTGATGGCCCTGGGCGAGCAGCACACCGGGGTGGCCCGGTCCGCGTCCGCGTTCCTGTTCGTCAAGATCGGCACCGGCATCGGCTGCGGCATCGTCGTCGACCGGCACCTCTACCGCGGCGCCGACGGCTGCGCCGGCGACATCGGGCACATCCGGATCGAGCAGTCCGGGCCCGTGTGCGCCTGTGGCAACCAGGGCTGCCTCGAGGCGTTCTTCGGCGGTGCCGCCCTGGCCCGCGACGCGTCGAGCGCCGCGCGAGCGGGTCGCTCGGCGATCCTGGCGGAGATGCTCGAGGAGGACGGCGCCCTCACGGCCCAGCACGTCGGCCGGGCCATCGGGCGCGGCGACGCGGCCGCGCTGCAGCTCACCCGGGACGGTGGCCGACGGGTCGGCACGGTCCTGGCCAACCTGGTCTCGTTCTTCAACCCGGGGCTGATCGTCATCGGCGGCGGCGTCGCGGGTCTGGGCCACACGCTGCTGGCCGAGATCCGCAGCACGATCTACCGGCAGTCGTTGCCCCTGGCCACCGGCAACCTGCCGGTCGTGCTCAGCGAGCTCGGTGGCGACGCCGGCGTGGTCGGGGCGGCCCGGCTGATCAGTGACGCCGTCTACGCGGCGGGCTAGAACTTTCGCAAGCAAGTTGCGAAATACTCTTGCCAACTTTCGTTTAGCAGCCTAGGTTCCTCACAACGGCGTGACGCCCGTCACGCCGCAGCCGAGGAGCCCAGGTGAGCAGCGACCTGACCGAACCCCTGCTGGAGATGCGCGGGATCGTCAAGACCTTCCCCGGCGTGCGCGCGCTCGACGGTGTGGACCTGGTCGTGCGCCCCGGCGAGGTGCACTGCCTGCTCGGCCAGAACGGCGCCGGCAAGTCCACCCTCATCAAGGTCCTGGCCGGCGCGCACCGGCCCGACGAGGGCGTCATCGAGTGGCGCGGCGAGCCCGTCTCCCTCGGTACGCCGGACAGCGCGATCTCGCTCGGCATCTCCACGATCTACCAGGAGCTCGACCTGGTCGCCGGCCTGAGCGTCGCCGAGAACATCTTCCTCGGGCACGAGAAGTCCCGCGCCGGGCTGCTCCGGCGGGGCGACACCCGCCGCGCCGCCCGGGCCCTGCTCGCCCGCCTCGGCCACGAGGAGATCCGCGTCGACCGCGAGGTCGGCACGCTGCCCGCGTCGGGACAGCAGATCGTCAGCATGGCGCGGGCGCTGTCCCACGACACCCGGCTCATCGTCATGGACGAGCCGTCGGCCGCCCTCGACCAGCAGGAGGTGCAGTCGCTGTTCCGGGTGATCCGCGACCTGACCGCCGAGGGCGTCGCGGTCGTCTACATCTCCCACCGGCTCGAGGAGATCCGCGAGGTCGGCGACCGGGTCACCGTCCTCAAGGACGGCCGCACGGTGGCCACCGACCTCCGCGCCCGCGACACCGCCACCTCCGACCTGATCCGGCTGATGACGGGCCGCGACATCGAGTACGTCTTCCCGCCCCGCGCCGCCCTCGCCGCCGACGCGCCCACGGTGCTCGAGGTGGAGGGTCTCGGCCTGGACAAGTCGTTCGCCGACGTGTCCTTCTCGGTGCGTGCCGGCGAGATCGTCGGTCTCGCGGGCCTGGTCGGCGCCGGCCGGTCCGAGATCCTCGAGTCCGTGTACGGCGCGCGCCGACCCTCGAGCGGCCACGTCACGGTCGACGGCAAGCGCCTCCGGTCCGGCTCGGTCGCGTCCGCCGTCAAGGCGGGCATCGGCCTGGCCCCCGAGGAGCGCAAGAGCCAGGGCCTCCTCCTGGACCAGGCGATCTACCAGAACATCACGGTCTCCAGCCTCGGGCGCTTCTCGCGGGGCGGCTTCCTCGACGCGTCGGCCGAGCGGTCCTCCGCGCTCGAGCTGACGAAGGCGCTCGACGTGCGCCCGCCCGGCGTCACCCGCCCGGTCCGCACTCTGTCCGGCGGCAACCAGCAGAAGGTCGTGCTGGCCCGCTGGCTGATGCGCGACTGCCGGGTGCTGCTGCTCGACGAGCCCACCCGCGGTGTCGACGTCGGCGCCCGCAGCGAGATCTACGCGCTGATCCGGTCCCTGTCGGAGCGCGGGGTCGCGGTCGTCGTGGTCTCCAGCGAGATGGAGGAGGTGCTCGGGCTCTCGGACCGGGTGCTGGTCATCAGGGAAGGGCTGGTCGTGCACGAAGGGCCGGCCGACGAGATCGACGAGCACCGGGTCCTCGACCTGGTCATGGAAGGGAGTGCCGCATGACCTCGGAACAGGAGACGGCGCCGTCCCCGTCGCAGGAGCCGGTCGTCCAGGAGACGCTGTCCGGCAGCGGCAAGGACCGCTCGCGCGGCGTTCTCGGCGGCCTCATGGGCTCCTCGGTCGGCCGCAACCTCGGCCTGGTCGTGGCGCTCCTCATCCTCTGCCTCGTCGGGGTGGCCACCGCCGGCCAGCAGTTCGCCAGCGTCGACAACGCCCTGACGATCCTGCGGCTCGCCTCGGTCATCGGCGTCGTCTCGGTCGGCATGACGTTCGTGATCACCGGCGGCGGGATCGACCTCTCGGTCGGCGCGATCGTCGCGCTCGCCTCGGTCTGGTCGACCACGCTGGCCACCCAGACGATGGCGCGCGACTACCACTGGTCGCTGATCGTGCTCACCGCCGTGGTCGTCGGCACGGTGTGCGGGCTGGTCAACGGGCTGCTCATCGCCTACGGCAAGGTCGTGCCGTTCATCGCCACGCTGGCGATGCTCGCGGCCGCTCGTGGCCTGGCGGAGATCATCGCCCAGCGCCGGACGCAGATCGTCGACGTCCCCGGCTTCAGCAACTTCTTCCGGCACACGGTGCTGGGCGTCCCCCTGCTGGTGATCATCTTCGCGCTCGTCGCGACGATCGGCTGGGTCCTGCTCAACCGGACCACGTTCGGCCGTCGCACCTTCGCGGTCGGCGGCAACCCCGAGGCGGCTCGGCTCGCGGGCGTCAACGTCCGCCGGCACACGGTGGCGCTGTACGCGATCGTCGGACTGTGCTGCGGCATCGCCGCGGTGATGATCGTGGCGCGCACGACGACCGGCTCCTCGACCCACGGCCTGTACTACGAGCTCGACGCGATCGCGGCCGTCGTCATCGGCGGCACCCTGCTCTCGGGTGGCCGCGGCACCATCGTCGGCACCGTGCTCGGCGTGCTGATCTTCACGACGCTGTCCAACGTCTTCACGCAGAACAACCTGTCCAGCTCGGCCCAGTCGGTGGCCAAGGGACTCATCATCGTCGCCGCGGTGCTGCTCCAGCAGCGGCTCGCGACGCGCAGCAACAGCGGCACCTAGCGCGACCTCAACCGCCCACTGACTCGGACGTCCAGCAACCCCAGGAACGTGCGTTCCCGGCAACCAAGGAGCAGAACATGTCTCGTCCCATCCAGCACCGCCGGCTCCGGCTGGTCACCGGGGGTGCGCTCGTCGCCCTGCTGTTCGTGGCCGGCTGCACGAGCAACACCCCGGACTCCGACAAGTCGTCGGACAACACGGACACGAAGGCCGTCTCGGCCAACGACGACCCGGGCAAGAAGGTCGTCATCGGCTTCTCGGGCCCCGCCGCCGACCACGGCTGGCTCGCGGCCATCAACAGCTCGGCGCTGGAGGAGGCCAAGAAGTACGAGGACGTGGAGCTCAAGACCGCCGAGGGCACCAACGACGCCAACCAGCAGATCAGCCAGATCGAGACCTTCATCAACGACAAGGTCGACGCGATCGTGCTGCTGCCCACCGACGGCGCGGCGCTCACCGACGTGGCGACCAAGGCGATGGAGGCGGGCATCCCGGTGATCAACGTGGACCGCGAGTTCTCCTCGCCGTTCGCGGCCCGGACCACCGTCCTCGGCGACAACTACGGCATGGGCGTCTCGGCCGGCACCTACGCCTGCAAGGTGGTCAAGGACAAGGGCCTCGACGACGCGGTGATCGCCGAGATCGCCGGCATCGACTCGCTGCCCCTGACCCAGGACCGCTCGAAGGGCTTCAAGGACGCGCTGAAGACCTGCGGCCAGAACGTCGACAACCGGGTCGCGGCGGAGTTCACCGTGGAGTCGGGCGAGAAGGCCGCGTCCAACCTGCTGCAGGCGGCTCCCAAGATCGACGTCATCTGGAACCACGACGACGACCAGGGCGTCGGCGTGAAGGCGGCGTTCGACAACGCCGGACGCGACGAGTTCGCGTTCATCGGCGGCGCCGGCTCCTGCAACGCGATGGGCTGGATCGAGGACGGCTCGATGGCCGCGACGGTCATCTACCCGCCCACCCAGGCGGCGGACGGCATCCGGCTGGCGCGGCTGGTCGCGCAGGACAAGGGGATGTCCGACCTGGTGCAGGTCGAGGTGCCCAAGCGGCTCGTGCTGAACGCTCCCGTGGTCACCAAGGACAACGTCGCCGACTACAAGGACCTCTGCTTCCAGTCCTGATCGGCGCGGCCGGCCGGGGCCCCGTGTCCCGGCCGGCTGTCCTCCCGCAGCCTTCCCTCCTTCCGAGAATCCGAGGAACCCCATGGACCCGATCGCCCCGGACCTCGGCGTCGGCCTGGTCGGGTACGCCTTCATGGGTGCCGCCCACTCCCACGCCTGGCGCACCGCGCCGCACTTCTTCGACCTGCCCTTCCGGCCGCGGCTCCGCGCCCTGTGCGGACGGGACCCGGGCCGCGTCGCCGAGGCGGCGCGGCGCCTCGGCTGGGAGTCGGTCGAGACCGACTGGACCCGGCTGCTGTCCCGCGGCGACGTCGACCTGGTCGACGTGTGCACGCCGGGGGACACCCACGCCGAGATCGCGATCGCCGCGCTCCAGGCCGGCAAGCACGTGCTCTGCGAGAAGCCGTTGGCCAACTCGGTCGCGGAGGCACAGGCGATGGCCGACGCCGCCGACCTGGCCGCCGCCCACGGCGTCCGCGCGATGGTCGGCTTCACCTACCGCCGGGTGCCCGCCGTGGCGCTGGCCCGCCGGCTCGTCGAGCAGGGCCGGATCGGCGAGGTCCGGCACGTGCGCGCGCAGTACCTCCAGGACTGGCTGTCCGACCCGCTCTCCCCGCTGACCTGGCGGCTGCAGAAGGACCGCGCCGGCTCCGGTGCGCTGGGCGACATCGGCGCCCACATCGTCGACCTCACCCAGCACATCACCGGCGAGACCATCGTGACCGTCAACGGACTCCTCGAGACCTTCGTCCGGGAGCGTCCGCTCGCCGACGAGGGGGCCGGCCCGAAGCTCGGCGGTGAGGCCCGCGGTGGTGCCGGCCGGGCGACCGGTCCGGTCACCGTGGACGACGCGGCGACCTTCCTGGCGCGCTTCTCCGGCGGCGCCGTCGGCGTCTTCGAGGCCACCCGGTTCGCCACCGGCCGCAAGAACGCGATCCGGCTGGAGATCAACGGCACCCGCGGCAGCCTGGCCTTCGACTTCGAGGACATGAACGTCCTGGAGTTCTACGACGCCGACGAACCCGGCGCCACCGCCGGCTTCCGGCGCATCATCGTCACCGAGCCCGAGCACCCGTACGTCGCGAGCTGGTGGCCGCCCGGCCACGGCCTGGGCTACGAGCACGGCTTCACCCACCAGGTCGTCGACCTCGTCCGGGCCCTCGGCCGCGGCGACCAGCCTCTCCCGTCCTTCCGCGACGGCCTCCAGGTGCAGTGCGTCCTGGCCGCCGTGGAGCGCAGCGCCGAGGTGGGCTCCTGGGAGCCCACCACCGTGCCGGCCGCCGCCGCCTGACCACCCCCTTCCCGCCTTCCGAGGAGACCACCGTGACCGCACCGCTTCCCGTCCCCACCGCCGAGGACCGGTTCTCCTTCGGGCTGTGGACCGTCGGCTGGCAGGGCGTCGACGTCTTCGGCGGCCCGGTGCGCCCGGCGATGGACCCGGTGTACGCCGTGGAGCGGCTCGCCGGGATCGGGGCGGCGGCGCTGAGCTTCCACGACGACGACCTGGTGCCCGACGACAGCACGCGCCAGGCCACGCTCGACCGCTTCGCCAAGGCGATCGCCGACACCGGCCTGGTCGTCGAGATGGCGACCACCAACCTGTTCGGGCACGCGGTGTTCAAGGACGGCGGGTTCACCGCCAACGACCGCCGCGTCCGGCGGCTCGCGCTCGCCAAGGTGCTCCGCAACGTCGACCTGGCCGCCGAGCTCGGCGCCCGCACCTACGTGCTCTGGGGCGGTCGCGAGGGCTCCGAGTCGGGCGGCAGCAAGGACGTGCAGTCGGCGCTGGCCCGCTACAAGGAGGCGCTCGACCTGCTCTGCGCCTACGTCCGCGACCAGGGCTACGACCTCCGGTTCGCCCTCGAGCCCAAGCCCAACGAGCCCCGCGGCGACATCCTGCTGCCGACCATCGGTCACGCGCTCGCCTTCATCTCCGAGCTCGACGAGCCGGACCGCGTCGGTCTCAACCCCGAGGTGGGGCACGAGGAGATGGCCGGGCTGAACTTCGCGCACGGCCTCGCGCAGGCGCTCTGGCAGGGCAAGCTCTTCCACGTCGACCTCAACGGCCAGCACGGTCCCCGCTTCGACCAGGACCTGCGCTTCGGCGCCGGCAACCTGCGGGGCGCGTTCTGGACCGTCGACGTCCTCGAGGGCGGGCCCGGCGGCGCGGCGTACGACGGCTACCGGCACTTCGACTACAAGCCGCCGCGCACCGAGGACGACGCGGGTGTCTGGCTCACCGCCGAGGCGTGCATGCGCAACTACCTGATGCTGCGCGAGCGCACGCGGGCCTTCCGCGCCGACCCCGCCGTGCGGGAGGCTCTCGACGCGGCGCGCGTCGGCGACCTCGCGACGCCGACCGTGGCGGACGGCGAGACGCTCGCGGACCTGCGGGCCGAGCACCACGACGTCACGGCGCTCGCCGAGCAGGGCCTGGCGTTCGAGGCGCTCGACCAGCTCGCGATGGAACACCTGCTCGGTGCCCGGTGAGGGGCACCCGGACCGGAAGGAACCGACCATGACGCGACCGATCACCCTCTTCACCGGGCAGTGGGCCGACCTGCCGTTCGAGGAGGTCTGCCGGCTCGCCTCCGGCTGGGGGTACGACGGCCTCGAGATCGCCTGCTGGGGCGACCACCTCGACGTCTGGGCCGCGGTGGAGGACGAGGGCTACCTCGCCGCGAAGCGCGAGGTGCTCGCGAAGTACGACCTCAAGGTCTGGGCGATCTCCAACCACCTCAAGGGCCAGGCGGTCTGCGACGACCCGATCGACGAGCGGCACCAGGCGATCCTGCCCGCCCGGATCTGGGGCGACGGCGACGCCGAGGGCGTGCGCCAGCGGGCCGCCGAGGAGCTGAAGACGACCGCCCGGGCCGCCCGGCTGCTCGGCGTCGACACCGTGGTCGGCTTCACCGGCTCCTCGATCTGGAAGTACGTCGCGATGTTCCCGCCGGCCACGCAGGCCATGGTGGACGCCGGCTACGACGACTTCGCGGCCCGGTGGAACCCGATCCTCGACGTGTTCGACGGCGAGGGGGTGCGGTTCGCCCACGAGGTGCACCCGTCGGAGATCGCCTACGACTACTGGACGACCGTCCGCGCGCTGGAGGCGGTCGACCACCGCGAGGCCTTCGGGCTGAACTGGGACCCGTCGCACTTCGTGTGGCAGGACCTCGACCCGGTCTCGTTCCTGTGGGACTTCCGGGACCGGATCTACCACGTCGACTGCAAGGACACGAAGCTCCAGGTCGGCAACGGCCGCAACGGCCGGCTCGGGTCCCACCTGGCGTGGGCCGACCCCCGGCGCGGCTGGGACTTCGTGTCCACCGGTCACGGCGACGTGCCGTGGGAGCAGTGCTTCCGGATGCTCAACACCATCGGCTACGCCGGTCCGATCTCGGTGGAGTGGGAGGACGCCGGGATGGACCGGCTCCGCGGCGCTCCCGAGGCCCTCGAGCTCGTGCGGTCGCTGGCCTTCGACCCGCCCGACGCGGCGTTCGACTCGGCGTTCGCGACGACCGACTGACCGGGACGCTCGCCCGGCCGGTCCGCACCAGGCGGCCCCCGTCAGCACCGCGCTGACGGGGGCCGCATCGTTTCCGCGCGCCTGGTGGTCGAGGAGCCGCTGGCTCCGGGTGGTCGAGGAGGGCGGAGCGCTAGCGGAGCCCGTCTCGAGACCACTCTCGTGCGTTCCTGCTGAGTGGTCTCGAGACGCCTCGCGCTGGGCGCTCGGCTCCTCGACCACCCGGGTGGGCGCTGGGCGCTCGGCTCCTCGACCACCCGGGTCACGCTGCGTTGAGCTTGTCGAAACCACCCGCGCATCGTTTCCGGCGCCTGGGAACAGACCTCGGCCGGCGTGCGTTGAACCCCCTGACAAGAGTTGAGTTGCTTCGACTCAACTTGTTTGACACACTCGTGGCAGCGAGGCAGGCTCGTCCGGTCCCGCGAACACACGCTTCGACACATCACCACTCGCCGGCCCCCCGGGCCGGCACGCAACTGGAGGTACACACCATGGCTCGTGCGGTCGGTATCGACCTCGGTACGACGAACTCCGTCGTCGCCGTCCTCGAAGGTGGCGAACCCACCGTCATCGCGAACGCCGAAGGTGCGCGGACGACCCCGTCGGTCGTCGCCTTCGCCAAGAACGGCGAGGTGCTCGTCGGCGAGGTCGCGAAGCGGCAGGCCGTCACCAACGTCGACCGGACCATCCGCTCGGTCAAGCGGCACATCGGCACGGACTGGAAGACCCAGATCGACGACAAGTCGTTCAACTCCCAGCAGATCTCGGCGTTCGTGCTGCAGAAGCTCAAGCGCGACGCGGAGGCCTACCTCGGCGAGACCGTCACCGACGCGGTGATCACGGTCCCGGCGTACTTCTCCGACGCGCAGCGCCAGGCGACCAAGGAGGCCGGCGAGATCGCCGGCCTGACGGTCAGCCGGATCGTCAACGAGCCCACGGCGGCGGCGCTCGCCTACGGCCTCGACAAGGAGTCCGACCAGACCATCCTGGTCTTCGACCTCGGTGGCGGCACGTTCGACGTGTCCCTGCTCGAGATCGGCGACGGCGTGGTCGAGGTCAAGGCCACCTCCGGCGACAACCACCTCGGTGGTGACGACTGGGACTCGCGCCTCGTCGAGTGGATGGTCAAGAAGTTCAAGGACAACAACGGCGTGGACCTCGGCGCGGACAAGATCGCCCGCCAGCGCCTCCAGGAGGCCGCCGAGAAGGCCAAGATCGAGCTGTCCTCCTCGTCCGAGACCACGATCCACCTGCCCTACATCACGCACTCCGAGTCCGGCCCGCTGCACTTCGAGGAGAAGATCAGCCGCGCCGAGTTCCAGCGGATGACCACCGACCTGCTCGACCGCACCAAGTCGCCGTTCAAGCAGGTCATCAAGGACGCCGGCGTCGACGTCTCCGCGATCGACCACGTGATCCTCGTCGGCGGCTCGACCCGCATGCCCGCGGTGGCCGAGGTCGTCAAGGAGCTCACCGGCGGCAAGGAGCCCAACAAGGGCGTCAACCCCGACGAGGTCGTCGCCGTGGGCGCCGCGCTCCAGGCCGGTGTCCTCAAGGGCGAGGTCAAGGACGTGCTGCTGCTCGACGTCACCCCGCTGAGCCTCGGCATCGAGACCAAGGGCGGCGTGATGACGCGCCTCATCGAGCGCAACACCACGATCCCGACCAAGCGCTCCGAGGTCTTCACGACGGCCGACGACAACCAGCCGTCCGTGCAGATCCAGGTGTTCCAGGGCGAGCGCCAGATGGCCGCGCAGAACCAGCCGCTCGGCAACTTCGAGCTGACCGGCCTCCCGCCGGCCCCGCGCGGCGTGCCGCAGATCGAGGTCACCTTCGACATCGACGCCAACGGCATCGTGCACGTGTCCGCCAAGGACCGCGGCACGGGTCGCGAGCAGTCGATGACGATCACCGGCGGCTCGGCGCTGTCCAAGGACGACATCGACAAGATGGTCAAGGACGCCGAGCAGTACGCCGAGGAGGACCGCCAGCGCAAGGAGGCGGTCGAGACCCGCAACCAGGCCGAGGGCGTCGCCTACAGCACCGAGAAGTTCCTCGGTGAGAACGGCGACAAGATCCCGGCCGAGGTCAAGACCGAGGTGGAGGCCGACCTCGAGGCGCTGAAGAAGGCCCTCGAGCAGGTCGAGGGGAGGGCCGAGGGCGCGGGCGCGGAGATCTCCGCCGCGCTGGCCAAGCTCAACGAGTCCAGCCAGAAGATGGGCGCCGCGATGTACGCCGCGGGCGAGGCCGACGCCTCCGCCGCGGGCGGCACCACCGGCACCGGTGACGGCGACGACGACGTCGTGGACGCCGAGATCGTCGACGAGGACACCCCGCCGACGGCGCCGGCAGCGACGACGCCACCGAGGGTGAGAGCAAGTGACCCAGGAGCACCCCGCCGACGAGCCCGTCGTCGAGCAGCAGGACGTGGCCCCGGAGCAGGAGACCCCTGCTCCGGAGGCCGCGGCCGGCGGCGCCCCGGACCCGGTGGTCGAGCCCGGCGAGCAGATGGCCGACGACTCGCCCACCGAGCTGGTGGCCGACCTCGCGGCGGCGCAGACCAAGGTCGCGGCCCTCACCGAGGACCTGCAGCGGCTCCAGGCCGAGTACGTCAACTACAAGCGCCGGGTCGACCGGGACCGCGAGCTGGTCAAGCAGAACGCGACCTTCTCGGTGCTCTCGGCGATGCTGCCGGTGCTCGACGACCTCGACCGGGCCCGCGAGCACGGCGAGCTCGAGGGCGGCTTCAAGGCCGTCGCCGACTCGCTGGAGCGGATCGTCGCGGCGCACGGGCTGGTCAAGTTCGGCCGGCCGGGCGACCCGTTCGACCCGCGGTTCCACGAGGCCCTGATGCACGCGCACTCGCCCGACGTCACCGAGACGACCTGCCAGAACATCGTCTCGGCGGGCTACCAGATCGGCGAGCGCGTCGTACGCCCGGCGCAGGTGACCGTGGTGGATCCTGAGCCGCAGGCCTGACCCGGACGACCGGACGACCTGAACGACACCGAGAGGGAGAGGGGGTGCACGGATGACCAACGCGGACTGGGCCAACAAGGACTTCTACAAGGTCCTCGGCGTGGCCAAGGATGCACCGGCGGCCGACGTCAAGAAGGCCTACCGCAAGCTCGCCCGTGAGAACCACCCCGACTCCCACCCGGGCAACCAGGCCGCGGAGGACCGCTTCAAGGCGATCGCCGAGGCCTACGACGTCGTCGGGGACACCGAGAAGCGCAAGCAGTACGACGACCTGCGCTCGGGCCTCGGTGGCTTCGGACCGTTCACGACCGCCGGGGGCGGCGGCGCGGGGCAGCCGTTCGACTTCAACGACCTCTTCGGCGGCGGCACCGGTCGCGGCGGCGGCGGAGGCGGTGGCTTCGGCGACGTCTTCGGCGGCATGTTCGGTGGCGGCGGCGCGCGCACCCGCCAGTCGGCCGCGCGCCGGGGCGCCGACATCGAGACCGAGGCGACCATCGGGTTCGCCGAGTCCATCGAGGGCGTCACGGTCTCGCTGCGGCTGAGCTCCGACGCGCCCTGCCCGGACTGCTCCGGCACCGGCGCCCGGGCCGGCACCCTCCCGCGGGTGTGCCCCGACTGCGACGGCGTCGGCATGCGGGCCGCCTCGGTCGGCGGCGCGTTCACGATGAACGAGACCTGCCCCTCGTGCCGCGGCCGCGGCCTGGTCGTCGACGACCCGTGCCCGACCTGCCACGGCTCCGGCCGGGGCATGTCCAACCGGACGATCCAGGCGCGCATCCCGGCCGGGGTCAAGGACGGGCAGCGGATCCGGCTGCGGGGCAAGGGCGCCAACGGCGAGCGGGGCGGCCCGGCCGGCGACCTCTACGTCACGGTCAAGGTGGCCGGCCACCCGCTGTTCGGGCGCAAGGGCGACAACCTGACGCTGACCGTGCCCGTCAGCTTCACCGAGGCGACGCTGGGCGCGGACATCAAGGTGCCCACGCTCGGGGGCGCGCCGGTCACGCTCAAGATCCCGGCCGGCACCCCCAACGGGCGGGCCTTCCGCGTCCGCGGCCGCGGGGTGGTGCGCAAGGACGGGCACACCGGCGACCTGCTGGTCACCGTCGACGTGCAGGTCCCGGCCCACCTCGACGAGAACGCACGCAAGGCCGTCGAGGCGTTGCGCGACGCGACGCAGAGCGCCGACCTGCGGGCCAACCTCTTCGACGCCAGGTCCCGGCCCGGGAGCTCCGCGTGAGCAGCGGCGGCCCGGCCGCCCCCGGGCCCGACGTCCCGGTCTACGTCATCAGCGTCGCGGCCGAGCTCACCGGGCTGCACCCGCAGACCCTGCGCACCTACGACCGGCTCGGGCTGGTCAGGCCCGGTCGCACCGGCGGGGGAGGCCGGCGCTACTCCTGGCACGACATCGAGCTGCTCCGCGAGGTGGCCGAGCTGACCTCGACGGGCATCGGCCTCGAAGGGGTCCGCCGGATCCTCGAGCTCGAGCACCACGTCACCGCCCTGCGGCTCCGGGTCGCCGAGCTCGAGCAGGACCTCGCCGCGACGGAGCACATCCTCCGCCAGGCCCTGAGCAGCCCCACCAAGAACCTGCCGGCGGTCCGGACGACGACGCCCAGCGGGCAGTCGGTCACCGTCTGGCGCCGCGGCCGCACCTGAAGGAAGAAACCCCATGGACGCCTCGAAGTTCACCACCCGCAGCCAGGAAGCCATCAACACCGCGATCTCGTCGGCGGCCTCGCAGGGCCACGCGCAGGTCGAGGCCGTGCACCTGCTCGCCGCCCTGCTCGCGCAGCCCGAGGGCGTGATCGCGCCGCTGCTCGAGGCCGTCGGCGTGCAGCCCGCGACCGTCGAGGCCGGGGTGCGCTCCGAGCTGGCCTCGCTGCCCTCGGCGACCGGCGCGAACGTCTCGGCGCCGTCGTACTCCCGGGCCGCGATCGCGATCTTCAGCGCCGCCACCGACCTCGCGGCCTCGATGAAGGACGACTTCGTCTCCACCGAGCACCTGCTGATCGCCACGGCCACGGTCGACTCGCCCGCCAAGCAGGTGCTGACCCAGGCCGGCGCGACGGCCGACGCGCTGACCGGCGCCCTCGCCAGCGTGCGGGGCTCCACGCGCGTCACCAGCCAGGACCCCGAGGCGACCTACCAGGCGCTCGAGAAGTACGCCGTGGACCTCACCGCCCTCGCGGCCGAGGGCAAGCTCGACCCGGTCATCGGGCGCGACAGCGAGATCCGCCGCGTCGTGCAGGTGCTGTCGCGGCGCACCAAGAACAACCCCGTGCTGATCGGCGAGCCCGGCGTCGGCAAGACCGCCGTCGTCGAGGGCCTCGCCCAGCGCGTGGTCGACCAGGACGTGCCGGACTCGCTCAAGGGCCGCCGGGTGCTCTCGCTCGACCTGGGCGCGATGGTCGCCGGGGCGAAGTACCGCGGCGAGTTCGAGGAGCGGCTCAAGGCCGTCCTCGCCGAGATCAAGGACTCCGGCGGGCAGGTCATCACCTTCATCGACGAGCTGCACACCGTCGTCGGCGCGGGCGCCGGCGGCGACTCCGCGATGGACGCCGGCAACATGCTCAAGCCGATGCTGGCGCGCGGCGAGCTGCGGATGATCGGCGCGACGACGCTCGACGAGTACCGCGAGCGCATCGAGAAGGACCCCGCCCTCGAGCGGCGCTTCCAGCAGGTCTTCGTGGGCGAGCCGTCGGTCGAGGACACCGTGGCGATCCTGCGCGGGCTCAAGGAGAAGTACGAAGCCCACCACGGCGTCACCATCGCCGACAGCGCGCTGGTCGCGGCCGCGATGCTCTCCGACCGCTACATCAGCGGACGCCAGCTGCCGGACAAGGCCATCGACCTCGTCGACGAGTCCGCGTCCCGGCTGCGCATGGAGATCGAGTCCAGCCCGGTCGAGATCGACCAGCTCCGGCGCAACGTCGACCGGATGAAGATGGAGGAGCTCGCGCTCGACCGCGAGGCCGACGCGGCGTCCAAGGACCGGCTCGAGAAGCTGCGCGCCGACCTCGCCGACCGCGAGGAGGAGCTGCGCGGGCTGGAGACCCGGTGGGCCCGGGAGAAGGCCGCGCTCGAGGGCGTCGGCGAGCTCCGCAAGCAGATCGACGAGCTGCGCATGCAGTCCGACCGGTTCCAGCGCGAGGGGGACTTCGCCCAGGCCAGCGAGATCCTCTACGGCCGGATCCCGGAGCTCGAGAAGCAGCTCGAGACGGCCGCCGCGGCCGAGCAGTCCGTCACCGACCCGATGGTGCGCGACGAGGTCGGCCCCGAGGAGATCGCCGACGTCGTCGAGGCCTGGACCGGGATCCCGACCGGCCGGCTGCTCGAGGGCGAGACGGCCAAGCTGCTGCGCATGGAGGACGTGATCGGCGAGCGGCTGATCGGCCAGCGCGCCGCCGTGTCCGCCGTCTCCGACGCGGTGCGCCGCTCCCGGGCGGGCATCGCCGACCCCGACCGGCCCACCGGGTCGTTCCTGTTCCTCGGCCCGACCGGCGTCGGCAAGACCGAGCTGGCCAAGGCGCTCGCGGACTTCCTGTTCGACGACGAGCGCGCGATCGTGCGCATCGACATGAGCGAGTACTCCGAGAAGCACTCGGTGTCGCGGCTCGTCGGTGCGCCGCCCGGCTACGTCGGGTACGACGAGGGCGGCCAGCTCACCGAGGCGGTCCGCCGCCGGCCCTACTCCGTGGTGCTGCTCGACGAGGTCGAGAAGGCGCACCCCGAGGTCTTCGACATCCTGCTGCAGGTGCTCGACGACGGCCGGCTCACCGACGGGCAGGGCCGCACGGTCGACTTCCGCAACGTGGTGCTGATCCTGACCTCCAACCTCGGCTCGACCTACCTCGTCGACCCGACGCTCGACGAGCGAGAAGAAGCGCGACTCGGTGATGGCCGTCGTGCGCCAGGCGTTCAAGCCGGAGTTCCTCAACCGGCTCGACGAGGTGGTGCTGTTCGACGCGCTGTCCCGCGACGAGCTCGCGCACATCGTCGACCTGCAGATCGCCGAGCTCGGCCGGCGTCTCGCCGTACGCCGGATCACGGTCGAGCGTGACCGAGCCGGCGCACCGGTGGCTGTCGGACACCGGCTACGACCCGGCGTACGGCGCCCGCCCGCTGCGCCGGCTCGTGCAGACCGCCATCGGCGACCCGCTCGCCCGGATGCTGCTCGGCGGCGAGGTGCTCGACGGCAGCCACGTCGTCGTCGACGTCGACCCCGCCGGCACCGGCCTCGTCCTCTCCGCCTGACCGGTAGTCCGTGACGCAGCGCAGGTTTCGGGCCCGAAACCTGCAAACGTCACGGACTATCGGAGGGCGGCGGGGGAGGGTGCCGGGGACCGGGGCCGGTCCAGGGGTCCTCCGGCATCGCCCGGAGCTGCTCGACGCACCAGGGGCTGACGTCGCGGCGTGCCGTCGAGCACCGAGGACCGGAACTCCGCCCAGTCGACCCAGACGTGGTCGTCGACCTCGTCGGGGTCGGCGTGCACCTCGGCGGTCGTGGTGGCCACGAACACCGGGCACATCTCGTTCTCCACGGTGCCGTCGGCCATCACGGCGCGGTAGCGGAACCCCGGCACCACCAGGCGTACGTCGGACAGGGTGATGCCGAGCTCGGAGAGGGCGCGACGTCGCACGGCGTCGACGAGGGACTCGCCGGGCGCGGGATGTCCGCACACGGAGTTGGTCCAGGCGCCCGGCCACGTCGGCTTGTGAGCGCGCGCCGGGTGACGAGCACCTCGCCGGCGGCCGAGAGCACGTAGCAGGAGAAGGCCAGGTGCAGCGGGGTGTCGCGGTGGTGCACGGTCGCCTTGTCGGCGACCCCGACCGCGTGGCCGGACTCGTCGAGGAGCACCACCTGCTCGGGCGCGCTCATTCGGGGTCCCCGGCGGAAGCGGAGCGAAGTGAGCATTTCGTTGGGGTGAAGTTCATGCCGGTCTCGCCAGCTGGTTGACGACCGCGTCGAACACCCGCGGGAGCGCGGCCGCCGCCGGGCACGATCCGGCGGCGCAGCGACGTCGTGCCGGGTGACGGTGAGCAGCCCGCGGGTGAGCAGGTCGTGCCGGCGGGTGACCCGGTGCCAGGCGCGCTCGTAGCCGCCGGGGTCGCCGGCGACGATCGCCGCGACGGCGGCCCGGGCCTGGGCGATGCCGACGGCGATGCCCTCGCCGGTCAGGGCGTCGACGTAGCCGGCGGCGTCGCCGACGAGCAGCACCCGCCCGCGGACCCGCCGGGTGGACCGCTGCCGGAGCGGGCCGGCGCCGCGCACCCGGGTGACCGGGTTGCCCTCGATCCGCGGGGTCAGGGTCGGGAAGGCGCTGAGCAGCTCGGGGAACGTGGCGCGGCGGCCGGTCAGCACCGCGACGCCGACCAGCCCGTCGGCGACCGGCGTCACGTAGACCTCGCCCACCTCGCGACCAGTGCACCTCGACGAACGCGGACCACGGCCGCACCGCGACGTGCGCCCGCTGCCCGTAGCGCCGCTCGCGCCCGGCGGGTGCGTCCAGCCCGAGCATCCGGCGGACCGGGGAGTGCAGGCCGTCGGCCGCGACGAGGTGCCGGGCCGGCTCCCCGTCGACGAGCACGTGGTCGCCGGTCTCCTCGACGGTCCGCACCGGCCGGTGCTCCACGGGGATCCCCGCGCTCGCGACGGTCGCCTGCAGCGACCTCAGCAGCGCGGTCCGTCGTACGCCTCGACCGGCGCCGGAGCGGAACCAGGCCTCCACCTCGTGCGACCCGTCGACGTAGCGGATGCCGTCGATCGGCCGCCCGACGAGGTCCACGCCGAGGTCGGTCAGGTCGCGGACGGCCGCGGGCATCAGCCCCTCGCCGCAGGCCTTGTCGATCACGCCGCGCCGCGGCTCGCGCACCACGACGTCGAGCCCGGCCCGCGCGGCGTACAACGCCGTCACCAGCCCGATCGGTCCGCCACCTGCCACCACCAGGTCGCGCATCAGGCCGCGGCTCATCGACGGTGGCGAGCGCGGCGTTCTCGACCCGCAGCCGGACGGTGCAGCAGGACGGCGTTCGCGACCGTGAAGACCAGCGCGGTCACCCAGGCGGCGTGCACCAGCGGCAGCGCGAAGCCCTCGACGACGACGGCGACGTAGTTGGGGTGCGACATCAGCCGGTAGGGACCGGACCGCACCAGCGGCAGGCCGGGTACGACGATCACGCGGGTGTTCCAGCTGCCGGCCGAGCGTGCGGATGCACCACCAGCGCAGGGCCTGCGACCCGAGCGCGAGCACCAGCATCGACCCGGCCAGCAGCACCGGGACGTCGGGTCGCACCACCCAGGCCTCGACCAGCATCCCGACGAGCAGGCCGGTGTGCAGCACCACCATGAACGGGTAGTGCCCCGGCCGAGCTCGCGGCCGCCCTGCTCCAGGCTCCAGGCGGCGTTGCGCTTGGAGACCACCAGCTCGGCCAGCCGCTCGAGGCCGACCAGGGCGACGAGGACCGTGAAGAAGGCGAGGCTCGTCACGGCGCCGCCCGCAGCAGGACCAGCTCGGAGCAGAAGCCCGGTCCCATCGCCATCAGCAGGCCGTAGGACCCGGGACGCGGCGGCCGGTCGCGCAGGGTGTCCTCGAAGACGTGCAGCACCGAGGACGACGACAGGTTGCCGATCCGGGACAGCGAGTCCCAGGTCAGCTCGGTGGCGGACCGGGGCAGGCCGAGGGCGGACTCGATGGCCTCGAGCACCTTGGGGCCGCCGGGGTGGCAGACCCACCACTCGACGTCCGCGCGGGTCAGGCCGGCGTCGGCCAGGAACCCGTCGACGTCGTCGCCGAGGTAGCGCTCGACGAGCTCCGGGACCGCGGCGTCGAGCACGATCCGCAGGCCGGTGGCGGTGACGTCCCAGCCCATCGTCCGCTCGGAGTCGGGGTAGAGCCGGCTGCGCGAGCCGAGCACGTCGACCCGCCCGGTCTCCGGCGCGGTCCGGTTCGCGCCGACCGCGACCACGGCCGCCGCGCCGTCGCCGAACAGCCCGCTCGCCACCAGGTTGGGCACCGAGGCGTCGTCGCGCTGGACGGTCAGCGAGCACAGCTCCGCGGAGACCAGCACCGCGACGTCGTCGGGGTGGCCGACGAGGTAGTCGTGCAGCCGGGCGACCCCGGCGGCGCCCGCGACGCAGCCGAGGCCGACGAGCGGCACCCGCTTCACGTCCGGCCGCAGCCCGATGACGGCGGCGATCCGCGCGTCGAGGGAGGGTACGGCGAGGCCGGTGACCGTCGTGGACACGATGAGGTCGACGTCGGCCGGGGTCAGGTCGGCGGCCTTGAGGGCGTCCACGACGGCCTGCGCCCCGAGCTGCACCGCGACCTCGATGAAGTGGTCGTTGGCCTGGCCGAAGTCCCGCAGGCCGTCGTACTCCTCCAGCGGCAGCGCCAGGTGCCGGCGTGCGCACCCCGGCGTTGGCGTGGAACCGCCGCAGCAGCCGCTCGTCGAGGGACCGGCTCGCGATGAACCCCGCGAACGCGTCGGTGATCTCCTCCTGCGGGTAGCGGTGCTCGGGCAGCGTGCCTCGGACCGACAGGATCTGCATGCTCGGGGAGCCTCTCACTGGGGGACCTGACGGGTGGACGGCGGGGCTCGCCAGCCGGCCGGCGAGGCCGGCGACGAGACGGGGGGTGATGGTGCCGCGGCCGAGGCCGATCTCGACCAGGTCGTCGAAGACCCGCTGGTCGCGCGCCGCGGCGCGGATCCCGGCCTCGACGACGGCGGGCGAGGTGGAGAGCCGGGCCGCGACCGAGGTGCTGCGCAGGTGCCGGGCCAGCAGCCGGCGCACGGCCGTCCGGTGCAGGCCGCCGGCCGCGCCCGGGTCGCCGGACCCGAGGGCGCGGGCCGCCGCCCGGCCGGCGGAGAGGCCGGTCGCGACCGCGTAGTAGATGCCCTCGCCGGTCATCGGGTTCACCAGCCCGGCCGCGTCGCCGACCAGCAGCACCGGGCCGTCGGGCTGGTGCCAGCGCCAGCCGGAGAGCGGCAGGTGGTGGCCGCGCCAGTCGGTGCCGTCGCTCGACCGTGCCGGGCAGGAGCTCCTCGAGCTGGTCGAGCAGCACCTCGCGGGACGGCGGGTCGGCGGCGTCGCCGAGCAGCTCGCCGTACCCGACGTTGGCCAGGCCGTCGCCGCGGTCGAAGGACCAGGCGTACGACGGCTGGCGGCGGTGCCCGTAGACGATCACCTGACGGGCCCGGCGGCCCGGCGGCGTCGGCGCGTAGCCGCGGATGGCCAGCGCCCGCCGCCCGGGCGCGCGACCGGCCGGCGGCCGCGACCACCGAGTGCGCGCCGTCCGCCGCGACCAGGACCCGGCCCCGGTGCACCCCGTCGACGACGTGACCGCCGGACCGGCCGCGACCGAGCGGACCCGGTGCCGCACGAGCACCGCACCCGCGGCCGTCGCGTGCTCGACCAGCCGGGCGTCGAACACCCGGCGCGGGATCACCCAGACCGGCCGGGCCAGGTCCCGCTCGACGCTGGAGTCGCCCGCGGTCGAGCCGGAGCCGGCGCAGCGGGGTCCAGCCGTCCGCGACGTCGTCGACCCCGACGGTGCGCAGGGCGTCGAGCACGTGCGGGGCGATGCCGTCCCCGCAGGACTTGTCGCGCGGGAAGTCGGCCCGGTCCAGCAGCAGCACCCGCAGGGACGGGTCGGCGGCCAGGGCCCCCAGCGCCGTCGCGGCACCCGGCCGGTCCGGCGCCGACGACGACGAGGTCCCACGTCTGCTCGGTCACCGCGAACCCGCCAGCAGGGCCACGTCGACCAGGGCGATGCCCATCGCGGCCCGGAACGGCGTGCGCCCGCGGCCGGTCACGGCCACGACCGCGAGCGCGGCGACGACGAGCAGGCCGACCCAGGTGGCCCAGTGCCGGGTCAGCGAGGCCGCGACGCAGATCAGCAGCGGAGGCGGCCACCAGCACGGCGGTCGCGAGCGGGCCGGTCCAGCGGGCGCCGAGCCGGTGCGGCAGCCCGCGGACGCCCGTCGCGAGGTCGTCCTCGAGGTCGGGCAGCGCGTTGACCAGGTGCGCACCCGACGCCCGAGCAGGGCGCCGGCGACCGGCACCCACAGCGGCGGGACCGTCGCCGTCGCCGGCGAGCGTCGACGAAGACCGGGAGGCCCGCCGAACGCGACGGCGTAGGGCACCCACGACCACACGGTCGACTTCAGGCCGAGGTTGTAGGCCCAGCCCGCCGCGACGCAGAGCGAGCTGGACCAGCCCGGCCGCGAGGCCGCAGGCGAACGACAGCGGCACGGTCGCGACGACGCGCCAGCGCGCAGGCCGCCCGGACCAGCGACACCGGCGAGCTCGCCGGTCGCGAGCGGCTTGTCGGTGCGGTGCACCGCCCGGTCGCGGCGTACGTCGAGGAGGTCGTTGGACCAGCCGATCGAGAGCTGGCCGGTCAGCACGGCCGCGACCACGAGCGCCGTCGTCGGAGGCGGAGCAGGTCGGCGGTCACGGCGAGCAGCGCGGCCACCACGGTCACGGCCAGGGCGGGCCCGCCGTGCGCGGCCCGCGCGAGAGCGACGGCTCGGCCCGCGTGCGCGGGTGCTCCATGGTCGACGTCCGTCCCTCGGCCGGTGCTGCGCTGTTCCACCGAGCCTGCCACGGAGCGTGAAGCCGCACGAGTCCGGCAGACACGCACATGGTGGAATGGGGGTCATGAGCGAGTCGGACGGAACAGGCCCCGGCGCCCGGCCGCGCCAGGTCACCGTCGCGGGCGTGATGGCCACGGCGGCGTGCGCGCTGCTCGTCGTGACGCTGTTCGACTCGATGTCCACCGTGCGCTCCGCCGACATGCGCGACCAGATCGCCGACCGGCTCTCCCGGGCCCCCGCAAGCGGTCTCGGGACTCGACGTGGACCAGGTCGTCGACCTGCTGCGCGGCGTCGTGCTGTTCAGCGGGGCGCTGGCCGCGGCCGGGACCGTGCTCGCCGTCTTCGCGCTCCAGCGGCACCGGGGCGCCCGGATCGGGCTGAGCGTCGTCGCCGTGCTGATGCTCTTCTCGGCCACCTTCGTGTCCGGCATCCTGCCGGTCCTGGTCGCCGTCGCCGCCATCGATGCTGTGGGGCCGCGAGGCGCGGGACTGGTTCGCCGGGCGCGCGCCGCGGCCCGCCGCCGAGCGCGGCGCCGACGGCCCACCGGCTCCGCAGCGATCCGCCGTCTGGCCGACCCGCCGCCCACCCAGCCGCCGCCGCCTCCGCTCACCCGTCTGGTCAACCGTCCTGGGCCCGAGGCGCGCCCCGGACCGGCCGGCCAGCCCTTCGGGGTGGCCCCGGCCGCCACCGTGCACCAGCCGCAGCTGGTCGGCTACCCCGCTCACCCCGGCCCGGCGCGCCCGCAGCCGACCCGGCCCGACCGCGGTCACCGTCGCGGCCTGGCTGACCTGGGGGTTCTCCGGCCTGCGTCGTGCTGTTCTTCTCGCTGATGGTGCTGGTCATCCTGGTGGACCACGCGTCCCTGGTCGAGGCGCTCCAGCGCAACAAGGAGATCGCCGACCAGGGGCTGAGCGGGCGACGAGATCCTCGGCGCGCTCTGGGTCACCTGCGCCGTCGCGATCACCTGGGCCCTCGCCGCGATGGCGCTCGCGGTGCTGGCCTACCGCCGGGTCGAGCTCGGCCGGATCCTGCTGCTGGTCTCCGCGGCGCTGTCCGCCCTGGTCTGCCTGCGTCGCCGTGCCCGTCGGGTGGCTGCACGCGGTCGCCGCGCTGCGTCTGCGTGGCACTGCTCAACCGGCCGCTCGACCAAGGCCTGGTTCCGCGGGCGCGACGTCCCGCCCCGGCCGCAGCCCGCGCATCCGGCCGTCCGCCGCCCCAGCCGCGGGAGAAGCCGCCGGTCTGGTGAGACGCCGGCCGGGCTCAGGCCCGCAGGTCCGCGGACCGCAGCCGGCGGACGCCGTCCTCGACCACCGCGGTCTCCTTGCAGAACGCCCACCGCACCAGGTGCCGGCCCTCGTCCTGGTCGTCGTAGAACACCTGCGCCGGGATCGCCACGACCCCGGCCCGCTCGGGCAGCGCGAGGCAGAACGCCATCGCGTCGGCGTGCCCGTAGGCGCGGACGTCGGTCATCACGAAGTACGTCGCCTCGGGGGTGAACACCTCGAGGTCGAGGGTGCGCAGGCCGTCGACGAGCAGGTCGCGCTTGGCCTCGAGGTCCTTGGCCAGCGCCTCGTAGAAGGCCGCCTCGTGGCTCAGCGCGTGCGCGACGGCCGGCTGCAGGGGAGCGGCGTTGCTGAACGTCAGCCACTGCTTGGCGGCCATCACGGTCGCGACCAGCTCGGCCGGCCCGGTGACCCAGCCGACCTTCCAGCCGGTGAAGGAGAACGTCTTGCCGGCGCTCGAGATCGACACCGTCCGCTCCCACATGCCGGGCAGCGTGCAGATCGGGACGTGCGCGCGGCCGTCGAAGAGCAGGTGCTCGTAGACCTCGTCGGTCACCACCACCAGGTCGTGCTCGATCGCGACCCGGGCGACCGCCTCGAGCTCGGACCGGTCCAGCACCGCGCCGGTCGGGTTGTGCGGGGTGTTCAGCAGGATCGTCGTGGTGCGCGGGGTGACCGCGGCACGCAGCGCGTCGACGTCGAGCCGGAAGTCGGGTGCGCGCAGGGTGACCGGACGCCGTACGCCGCCGGCCATCTCGATGCAGGCGACGTAGGAGTCGTAGAACGGCTCGAGCACCACCATCTCGTCGCCCGGGTTCACCAGGGCGAAGATCGCGGCGGCGAGCGCCTCGGTGGCGCCGGCGGTGACCACCACCTCGGAGGCGGGGTCCAGCTCGATGCCGTAGTGCCGCAGCTGGTGCGCGGCGACCGCCTCGCGCAGCTCGGGGTAGCCGGGACCGGGCGGGTACTGGTTGCGGCCCGCCCGCAGCGCCTCGACCGCCGCCTCGACCGCGCCGGCCGGGCCGTCCTGGTCCGGGAAGCCCTGACCCAGGTTGAGCGCTGCCCGTGCGCACGGCGAGCGCGGACATCTCCGAGAAGATCGTCGGCGGGATCGACCGGAGCCGGTCCGCCATCCGGCGGGAGGTCGCAGGCATACGGGCGACTGTACGACGTCCCGGTGCGGGCGCTTTGCCGGATAAGGGATGATCGGCGCATGTCCACGCAGACCCTCGACGCGTCCCGACGCGAAGCCGACGACGCTCCCGGGGGGCCGTCGTTCTGGATCGGCATGCGGCCTGATCCTGGCCGGGCTCGCGGTGCTCGGCTACGTCGCCTGGCAGTTCTTCGGCACCAACATCGTCGCCAAGCACAAGCAGCAGAGCATCGTCTCGGAGACCCAGAAGGCCTGGCAGTCCCAGGGCGGTGCCGGCGCGTCGGGCACCGCGACCGGCGTGGAGCTCAAGGGCGCCGAGGCGCTGATCCGGATCCCGCGGTTCGGCAAGAACTACGTCATGCCGGTGCAGGCGGGCGTGTCCGAGGGCGTGCTGGCCGAGGGCTTCGGGCACTTCAAGGGCACCGCCGACGCCGGCGGCAGCCGGCAACTACGCGGTCGCCGCGCACCGGGTCACGCACGGCGAGCCGCTGCGCGACATGCCCGACGCTGCGCCCCGGCGACAAGATCGTCGTCGAGACCCAGGACAAGACCTACACCTACCGGCTCGACACCGACCCCAACAAGCTGATCGTCACGTTCGCCGACGTCTGGGTGATCGACCGGCTGCCGACCAACCCGCGCGGCGGCGTCGAGCCCGTCGCAGCGTCCCGGCCAGAAGCTGCATCACGCTGACCACCTGCGCCGAGCTGTTCCACACCGACAACCGGATGATCGCCTTCGGCCACCTGGTCGACACCGACCGTCCAGCTGAGACCCGTAGGGTCTCGGCCATGGTGGACGCAGACCTGGCCCGTGACATCGACTCCTGCTGCCGGCTGACCGGGGAGTTCACGCTCCGGTCCGGCCAGGTGGCTCGCGAGTACTTCGACAAGTACCTCTTCGAGGCCCAGCCCGCGCTGCTGCGCCGGGTCGTCGAGCAGATGGTCGACCTGGTGCCCGAGGGCACCGAGCTGCTCGGCGGCCTCGAGCTCGGCGGCATCCCGATCGCGACCGTGCTCAGCAGCCGCACCGGACCTGCCGGCGCTGTTCGTGCGCAAGCAGGCCAAGGAGTACGGCACCTGCAAGCTGGCCGAGGGCCCCGACGTCGCGGGCCGCCGGGTGACGCTGGTCGAGGACGTGATCACCACCGGTGGCGCGGTCCGCGACGCCACCCGGGCGCTGCGCGAGCTCGGCGCCGTGGTCGAGGTCGTGCGTCTGCGCGATCGACCGCAGCCCGGAGGGCAGCAACCCGCTCGAGGACGTCGACCTCGAGGTCCGGGCCGTGCTCACCAAGGCCGAGCTCGACGCGGTCAGCGGCTGAGCCGGGAGGCGCTCAGCCCTCCTTGACGTGCTCGATCTTCTGCGCGGCGCGGGCCCGGAGCAACTCGATGCCGATCGGGACGACCGAGACGGCCACGATCGCGAGCAGCATCACCTCGAGGTTGTTGCGCACGAACGCGATCTGGCCGAGGAAGTAGCCGAGGACCGTCACGCCGCTGGCCCAGAGGGCGCCGCCGATGGCGCTGTAGACCATGAAGCGCCGGAAGCCCATCGCGCCGACCCCGGCCATCACGGTGATGAACGTGCGGACGATCGGCACGAAGCGCGCGAGCACGATGGCCCGGTTGCCGTACTTCTCGAAGAACTCGTGGGTCTTGTCGACGTACTTCTTCTTGAAGATCCGCGAGTTCTCGCGCTGGAAGATCGACGGACCGACCTTCGCGCCGATCGCGTAGCCGCAGGCGTTGCCGAGCATCGAGGCCAGGAACAGCACCAGGCAGCACAGCCAGAGCGGCTGCGGGCACGTCGCCCTTGGACACCAGCAGGCCCACCGTGAACAGCAGCGAGTCGCCGGGCAGGAAGAAGCCGATCAGCAGCCCGCACTCGGCGAAGATCACCGCCGCCGCGCCCCAGAGCGCGTAGTCGCCGAACTGGTCGAGGAGGTACTGCGGGTCGAGCCACTTGATGCCGAGCAGCATCGGGGCCACCAGGGCGGGGAGATCCGTCACGCCGAGAAGGATAGAGGTGGCACCTGAACGCAGCCTGGCCGCGGCCTAGGGTCGCACCATGGCCGACCCCGCGAGCGACGACGCGACCGACAGGAGCGCCGCGCGCCGTACGACCCGATGCCGCACGGCCCCGAGGAGGTCGGCGTCGGCCCGTGGCCCGGCGAGCCGCCGACCGGGGAGCAGTACGACGGACGCCTGCTCGCCGAGGGCGACCGGCGCAACGTCGTGGACCGCTACCGCTACTGGACGATGGAGGCGATCGTCGCCGACCTCGACACCCGCCGGCACGACTTCCACGTGGCGATCGAGAACTGGCAGCACGACTTCAACATCGGCACGATCGTGCGCTCGGCCAACGCCTTCCTGGCCCGCGAGGTGCACATCGTCGGCAACCGCCGCTGGAACCGGCGGGGCGCGATGGTCACCGACCGCTACCAGCACGTCCGGCACCACGCGGACGTCGCGTCGCTGGCCGAGCACCTGCACGCGCAGGGCGTCGTGCTGCTGGGCATCGACAACCTGCCCGGCTCGCAGCCGCTCGAGACGCTGGAGCTGCCGCGCCGGGTCTGCCTGCTGTTCGGCCAGGAGGGGCCGGGTCTCTCGCGCGGGGCGCGGGCGGCCTGCGACGGCACCTTCTCGATCGCGCAGTTCGGCTCGACGCGGTCGATCAACGCCTCGGCGGCCGCCGCGATCGCGATGCACACCTGGGTGCGGCAGCACGCGGACCTCGGGGAGTCCTGGCGGGGCTAGAGCGGCTGCCTCAGTGCGTGCCGAACACCAGCGACCCGACGAGCGCGAGCACCGAGAAGGCGCCGCCGATCACCGCGAGCAGCACGGTGGCCCGGGCGAGGTGGCCCGTCCACGGCTGCGGCGACGGGCTCGGCGAGCGCGTGCCGGGCCAGCAGCAGCGCGATGCCCTCGACGACCAGGGTGGCCAGGAACCCGCTCGCCAGCACCGAGCCCAGCGAGCTCGGCGCGAAGTTGCTGCCCCAGAACGTCTGCGCCAGCCCGGTCCAGATGCCCTGCCCGGTCAGCGCCAGGGCCGCCAGGGTGAACCCGGCGACGGCCGTGGCCGGCGGCGTCATCACGCCGCCCGCTCCGGTGGTGCCCGCCGTGGTCCCGGTCGTGGACCCGGCCTGCTCGTCGTCGCTCATCGGTGGTCCCCCTGTGGCCGTCTCGGAGCAACACCGTACGACCGGCTGGGCCGTGCGGCCAGGTCGTGGGCTAGCAGCTGATGTCGAAGATCGGGCTCGCCGGCCGTCACGGCCGACCCGGTGCCCTGCAGCGGCTCGGACGACGCCGGGCAGTCCAGCACCACGACCGCGCACACGGCCGAGCGGCCGGTGCCCACGACGTACGCCGGGTCCCAGGTGACGATCTCCTGGCCGGCCCGGACCTCGTCCTGCTCGGCGGCGACGAGGGTGAAGCCGGCGCCGTGCAGCTGCACGGTGTCGATGCCGAGGTGCACGAGGACCCCGGGCCCGGTGTCGCTGACCACGAGGTAGGCGTGGTGGTGCAGCTTGGCCAGCCGCCCGGCGATCGGGGCCACGGCGGTCTGCGTCCCGGGCCGCGGCGCGATGGCCAGTCCGGGGCCGACCATGCCGGACGCGAACACCGGGTCGGGCATGTCCTGGACGTCCAGGCTGGTGCCGGACACCGGAGCGAGGACCTGCATCAGCGGCGGTCCATCAGAGCAGGTCCTCGATCTCGCTGGCGATCGTGTCCGCCTCCGGGCCCAGGACCACCTGCACCACCGTGCCGGACCGCATCACGCCGTGCGCCCCGGCCGCCTTCAGCCCGGCCTCGTCGACCAGGGAGACGTCCTCCACCTCGGTGCGGAGCCGGGTGATGCACGCTTCGATCTCTACGATGTTGCGGGGCCCGCCCAGACCGGCGACGATCGCGGCTGCTTGGCTCATGGCTGCATCTAACCATCCGGGAGGGGGACGAACGCGATGAGCACCGCACCCGTCGACGCCTCCGCCGCCCCCGTCCGCCGCACGCCCGCGCTCGGGGTCCTCCAGCGCCTCGGGCGCAGCCTGATGCTGCCGATCGCGGCCCTGCCCGTGGCGGCGCTGCTGCTGCGCCTCGGCCAGCCCGACATGCTCGGCGACGGCGACACCGGTCTCGCGCTGGGGGCACGCTGGCCCTGGCTGACCCCGGTGGCCGACGTGCTCGCGGCGGCCGGCGACGCGCTGTTCGCGAACCTGGGCCTGCTCTTCGCGGTCGGGGTGGCGATCGGCTTCGCCCGCAGGTCCGACGGGTCCACCGCCCTGGCCGCGGTCGTCGGCTACCTGGTGTTCGACGCGGTGACCGACGCCATGTCGCCCTACGTCCTCGACCCGGGTGCGGACCCGGTCGACTACGGCGTCTTCGGCGGCATCCTCGTCGGCATCGCGACGGCCCTGCTCTGGCAGCGCTACCACCGGATCCGGCTGCCGCCGTACCTCGCGTTCTTCGGCGGCCGGCGGTTCGTGCCCATCGTCACCGCCTGCGTCGCCCTCGCGCTCGGGGTGCTGCTGTCGTTCGCCTACCCGGCCTTCGACCGCGCCCTGACCTCGTTCGGGACGTGGCTGGTCGGCAACTCCATCCTCGGCGCCGGCCTGTACGGCGTCGCCAACCGGCTGCTCGTCCCGCTCGGCCTGCACCACCTGCTGAACTCGGTGCCGTGGTTCGCGGTCGGGTCCTACCAGACCACCGGCGGCGGCGTCGTGCACGGCGACATCGCCCGGTTCCTGTCCGGCGACCCCACCGCCGGCGCGTTCATGACCGGCTTCTTCCCGATCATGATGTTCGCGCTGCCGGCCGCGGCGCTGGCGATCTACCAGGAGGCCGCGCCCGGTCGCCGCAAGGTGATCGGCGGCGTGATGCTGTCCGGCGCGCTGACGTCGTTCCTCGACCGGCGTGACCGAGCCCCTCGAGTTCGCGTTCATGTTCGTGGCCTGGCCGCTCTACCTGATCCACGCCGTGCTCACCGGCACGTCGCTGGCCCTGGTCAACGCGATGGGCATCAAGGACGGCTTCGGGTTCTCGGCGGGCGCGATCGACTACGTCCTGAACTTCACCGCCGCGACGCGCCCGCTGCTGATCGTCCCCGTCGGGCTGGTCTACGCGGCGGTCTACTACCTGCTGTTCCGGTTCGCGATCCGCCGCTTCGCGCTGGCCACGCCCGGTCGCGGCGACGACGAGGACGACTGAGCGGCCGCCTCGCCCAGGAACGACTGGAGCGTCGCGAGGCCTCGCGACGTGTGGCTCTTGACCGTGCCCTCGCTGATCCGCAGCTCCGAGGCGGTCTCGGTCACCGAGAGGCCGAGCCAGTGCCGCAGGAGCACTGTCTTGCGCTGCATCAGCGGCAGCCGCTGCAGGGCCTCGAACAGCTCGGAGCGGTCCTCGACCGGCAGCGGCTCCCGGGCCGCCGTGTCCGGCCCTCCAGCCCGGCGTGCTCACGTCGCCACGGCCGGCGCGAGTCGTCGATGTTCGACCGCACGATGATCGTGCGCACATAGGCCTCGTCGTTCCCGTCGCGCTGCAGCCGCGGCCACGCGACGTACAGCTTCACGAGGGCGGTCTGCACCAGGTCGTCGGCGCGGTGCCAGTCGCCGCACAGCGCGTAGGCGATCCGGCGCAGGTGGGTGCGGCGGGCCTGCACGAAGTCGGAGTACGCCGCGTCGCGGTCCTCGGCTCCTCACAGCAGGCCCCCGCCGCCGTCGGCGTACTTCGTCCGGGCCAGCGTCGAGGAACGCCTCCAGCGACGGTCCGCCCGCCGACCTCGGGCACCGCGATGTACTCCGCCGGCGACCTGGCGACGTCGAGCGGGCCAGCACGTAGAACCGCTTACCGCGGGCGGCCGCCACGACGGCGGCCGCGGTCTGGTCGGTCGGGCCCGGCGAACGAGGCGCCGACGGACACGTGCGGCGCGCTGCCGGAGGATCCGCGTCCGCCGACCGGGTCGCAGCCGCTCGGTGCTGCCGGACGAAGCGGACCAGGTACGGTCGTCGGCTCGCCGGGCCAGACGTCCGGCCCGACGGACGCGTGCCGGGTGTCCGTCGGCCAGTGTCCTGGTGCCGCGCACCCAGGCCGCGAAGGTCTGCGGCACCACGTCGCCGGCAGGTCCGTGGTCGCGCCGCCGCCGCTGCCGTCGGCGGAGTGGTACAGCGCGACCCAGTAGGTCGCCCCGCGGAACGCCAGCTCCATCGCGCGACGGATCGGCTCGGCCGGCCAGCCCGGTACGGGTTGTCGACCCGGTCAGCGACGTCGGCCTCGCGGGTCGATCACCAGGCGCCCGGAGTCGTCGTACTCGGCCAGGCGGGCGAGCGCAGGGCGCACCTGATCTCGGCCCGCGTCGGCGGCGCTCGGGGCTCGGCGACGGCGACCGTCGGGGACGCGGCCGGGCTCGGTGAGCCGGCGACGACCGGGAGCCGACGTCCCGGGCCGGCTCGTGGCCCGACCCGAGCGCGACGACCGTCGTGCCCACCGACGGCGACCAGCACGGCGCGCGGCGGTCGCGGCGGCGACGGCGAGCCGCCGGCGCGGAGGGCGCGGTGGCCCAGCGCGCAGCACGTCGGTCGACGGCAGCGGCGGACCGTCGCCGAAGCTCCGCTCGATCCGGTCGCGGATCTCGCTGTCCGGTGTCCATGCGTGCTCCCCCGTCGTCCCATGCTGTCGTGCTGTCACGAGGTAGACGGAACGACACGGCCATCGGTTGTCCGGACGCGCCCACCACCTGGACGCCGCCCGACCCCCGGGAGCGACCCGCCGGTAGCCACTAGGGTGGATCATCGACCCTGACGACACCGGTTCGAGGAGACCCGATGCCCATCGCCACCCCCGAGGTCTACGCCGAGATGCTCGACAAGGCGAAGCGTGAGCAGTTCGCCTACCCGGCCATCAACGTCTCCTCGTCGCAGACGCTCAACGCCGCCCTCCAGGGCTTCGCCGACGCCGGCAGCGACGGCATCATCCAGGTCTCCACCGGTGGCGCGGAGTACCTCTCCGGCCCCGGCGTCAAGCACATGGTCACCGGCTCGGTGGCCTTCGCGGCGTACGCCGCCGAGGTGGCCAAGAACTACCCGGTCAACATCGCGCTGCACACCGACCACTGCCCGCAGGACAAGCTCGACGGGTTCGTCCGGCCGCTGCTCGACCTCAGCATCGAGCGCGTGAAGGCGGGGCAGCTGCCGCTCTTCCAGTCGCACATGTGGGACGGCTCCGCCGTGCCCCTCGACGAGAACCTGCAGATCGCCCAGGAGCTGCTCGAGAAGGCCGCGGCCGCGCACATCATCCTGGAGATCGAGGTGGGTGTCGTCGGCGGCGAGGAGGACGGCGTCGAGGGCGGCTCCGGCGACAAGCTCTACAGCACCGCCGAGGACGCGCTGGCCACGGTCGAGGCCCTCGGCCTGGGGGAGAAGGGCCGCTACCTGACGGCGCTGACCTTCGGCAACGTGCACGGCGTCTACAAGCCGGGCAACGTCAAGCTCCGCCCGGAGATCCTGCAGCAGGCGCAGCAGGCGGTCGTCGAGAAGCTCGGCCTCGAGGCCGGCGCCAAGCCGTTCGACCTGGTCTTCCACGGCGGCTCCGGCTCACTGGCGGAGGAGATCGCCGCGGCCGTGTCGTACGGCGTGGTGAAGATGAACGTCGACACGGACACGCAGTACGCCTTCACCCGTCCCGTCGCCGGCCACATGCTCGCCAACTACGACGGCGTGCTCAAGGTCGACGGCGACGTCGGCAACAAGAAGGTCTACGACCCGCGCGCCTGGGGCAAGGCCGCCGAGGCCGGCATGGCCGCCCGCGTCGTCGAGGCCTGCGAGAACCTCTCGAGCACGGGCACCAGCGTCACGGCCTGACCGGATCCCCATCCGCGTTGGTCGAGCCGCCCACGTTGGTTGAGCCTGTCGAAACCACGTCGGGTCGAGCCTGGCCGCCACGTTGGTCGAGCCTGTCGAGACCACCGCCCGCCCCGTCGACTGCTGGAAGAACAGCACCCCGACCAGCCCGAGCAGCAGCGCGAGCGCCGGCAGCAGCATGGAGTCGGCCATCGCCTGGCTGAAGGCGTCGAGGGCGGCCGCGGGCATCGACGCGCCGCCGGTCGACTCGGTGGGCTGGAACTTCAGGCCCTCGGCGGCGATCCGGGAGTCCATCAGCACGGCGATGGCGGCGGAGCCGAGCACGGCGCCGACCTGCCGGGTCGCGTTGTAGACGCCCGCACCCGCACCGGCGAGCTGCGGCGGCAGGTTGCGGGTCGCGGTCGCGCTCAGCGGCGCCCACACGCAGGCGTTGCCGATGCCGAGCAGCACCATCGGGAGCAGCAGCTCCCAGACCTGCGACTGCGGGCGTCATCACCCGCGACAGCCAGACCAGCGAGACCACGATCGCCGAGAACCCGACGAACGTGATGTTGCGCGGGTGCACGCGGTCGGTCAGCTTGCCGACGTACGGCGCGAGCACGATCGACATGATCGCCATCGGCACCAGCAGCAGGGCCGACCGGGTGGGCGACAGGCCGCGGACCAGCTGGGCGTAGAGCATGAGCGGGAACGCCATCGCGGTGATCGCGAAGCCCATCGTGGAGATGCCCAGGTTGGCGAGCGAGAAGTTGCGGTCGCGGAACAGGCTCAGCGGGACCAGCGGCTCCTGCTTGTTGCGGGACTGCCAGAACACGAAACAGGCCGAGGAACAGCAGGCCGGCCACGATCAGCCCGGGCACGGTGATCGACCCCGGTGATCGTGCCCCAGTCGTACTGGTGGCCCTCCTGGATGCCGAACACCAGCAGGAACATGCCGATCCCGCTCAGCGCCACCCCGAGCCAGTCGAAGCTGTGCGAGTGCGTCTCGAGCCGCGGCACCAGCCGCCAGGCCAGCACGAACCCGATCAGCCCGACCGGGAGGTTGATGAAGAAGATCCACTCCCAGCCGAGGCTGTCCACGAGCAGGCCGCCGAGGATCGGGCCGACGAGCGTGGCCACGCCGGCGGTCGCGCCCCACAGCGCCATCGCCTGGCCGCGCCGCTGCGGCCGGGAAGATCCGGGTGATGATCGCCATCGTCTGCGGCGTGATCATCGCCGCGCCGAGGCCCTGGAACACGCGGGCCACGATCAGCCCGTCGACGGAGCCGGTCAGCCCGCACCACAGCGACGACAGCGTGAAGACGGTCAGCCCGATGAGGTAGATGTTCTTCGGCCCGAACCGGTCGCCGAGCCGTCCGGTGATCAGCACCGGCACGGCGTAGGCCAGCAGGTAGGCGCTGGTCACCCAGACGACCGAGTTCACCTCGGCGTGCAGGTCGGCGATGATCGCCGGCGTCGCCACCGACACGATGGTCGAGTCGACCAGGATCATGAAGAAGCCGAGGCAGAGCGCGAAGAGCGCCGGCCACGGGTCCTTGGCCTCGGTGTCCGGTCCGCCCGGCGGAGTGTTCGGGGGCGTCGTCGTCGGCTGGGTCACAGCACCACTCAACCACCGGGCGTGGACAATGCTTCCCATGACCTTCCAGGACCTGATGGCGGGACCCCCGCCGACCCACCTCCCCGTCGACCCCGCCGCCGCGGAGCTGGAGGCCGGGTCGCCCGCGGTGGACGTCGTGCGGACCCACCCGGAGTCGCCGCTGGCCTGGGCGACGCTGGCCGAGCAGGCCCTCGAGACCGACGGCACGGAGGGCCTGATCGACGTGACCGCCTACGCCTACGCGCGGGTCGGCTACCACCGCAGCCTCGACCTGCTGCGCCGCAACGGGTGGAAGGGCAACGGCCCGGTGCCGTGGGAGCACGAGCCCAACCGGGGCTTCCTGCGCGCGCTCGCGGCGCTGGCGCGGGCGGCCGACCGGATCGGCGAGGACCCCGAGGCGCAGCGCTGCCGCGACTTCCTGCGGGACAGCAGCCCCGCGGCGTACGACGCCCTGCTCGGCTGACCCGGACGGGGCGAGGGCCGGACAACAGAAGCGGAGCGCCGGAATCGTCCCCTGCTGCGATTCCGACGCTCCGAAAGAGGGGCCGGCCCGGGGGTCTCGAATTCCCCCGAATGGAGACCACCCGGTCGGCCACTGGAAAAACCTTCTCAGCAATCTCCCCCGAACTCGTGACCTGTTAGTGCCACTGGCACTAACCTGTCAGGATGGCCTCGTCCTCCGCTCCCGCCCGACGACGTCTCCACCCTCGGGGTGCTCGGCTTCGACGCCGTCCAGGAGGCGCTCTACCGCCTGGTGCTGCGGCACTCCGGCAGCAACGTCGCGGAGCTCGCGACCGCTGGCCGGCGTCGGTCGCCGAGGAGCTGCCGGAGCAGCTCGCCGTCTTCGCGGCCGCCGGTCTGGTCGACGTCCACGACGGCGTCGTCGCTGGCGCTGCCGCCCGGCGAGGCGATCGCCCGGCTGGTCAGCGAGGAGGGCCGCCGGCTGCGCAGCCGGTCCGAGCAGCTCGAGGCCGTCCGGGGCCTGCTGCCGACGCTGAGCGCCGAGCACCTGACCGCCTCGGCGCCGAAGGGGGAGGAGATCACCGTCGAGCTGGTCGACGGCGGCGACGTCGCGCAGCTGGTCCGCAGCCTGTCGATGGCCTCGACCGGTGACCTGCTCTGGCTGCGGCCGGACCAGTGGAAGCTGGCGCCGGGCCTGGAGATCGACGACTGGGTGAAGGGGCTGCTGCAGTCCGGACGCCGGTCCCGCGCGATCTACCCGGCCCGCGTGCTCGAGGAGGCGCCCGAGGTGATCCGGGCCCGCGCGGAGGCCGGCGAGCACGTCCGGATCCTGGCCGAGGTGCCCTGCCGGCTGGCGATCATGGGCGACCTCCGCCGCGCTGATCACCGAGGAGTTCGGGGTGGCCACCGACCGGCGGCTGGTGATCCGGCAGCACTCGCTGATCGGGTCGCTCACCCTGCTGTTCGAGAGCCTGTGGGAGAAGGCGATGTCGGTGCCGGGCCTCGACGGCCAGCGGCAGGACGAGGGCGCCAGCGACCGGCGGCTGCTGCTCGGCCAGCTCGCCGGCGGCGCCAAGGACGAGCAGATCGCCCGGGCGCTCGGGCTGAGCGTCCGGACCGTACGTCGGCGGGTGGCCGAGCTGCTCGACGAGCTCGGCGCGGAGTCGCGGTTCCAGGCGGGCGTCGAGGCCGTCCGCCGCGGCTGGATGTAGCCGCGCCGGCTACTCCGGCAGCGGCATCGAGAACGCGCCGCGGCTCGACGTGCCAGGTCCGGTTGCGCTCGGGGCCGTAGAGCTCGCCGTCCGCGCTGCAGTAGAAGTTCTGCCCCGAGACGCTGACCCGGTCGGCCCGGAGGTAGAGCACGTCCTCGCGCTCGTGGTGGCGGCCCAGCCGGAACTTCACGGCGTACCCCGCCTTGGCCCACAGGGTCGTCGAGAACGACACCATCACGTCGAGCTTGCCGTCCTCGGGGGTCGCGTCGGGCGTGATCTGGGCGCCGCCGCCGACGCGGGACCCGTTGCCGATGGCGACCATCAGGATCGGGTGGGCGAAGTCCGCGACCACGTGGTCGTCGACCTCGATCCGGAGCCGGACGAACGGCGGCTGCACGGCGGCCTTCATCGCGCCGAGCACGTAGCCGAACCGGCCGAACACCTTCTTCAGCGGCTTCGCGTCGCGGGCGGCCTGGGCGCCGACGCCGATGTGCACGTTGTTGACGACCACCTCGCCGAGGCAGTCCACGATCAGGTCGACCGGGCGGACGTTGCCCGACACCACGACCCGGGCGGCCTCCTCGGGGTCGAGCGGGATGCCCACCCCGCGGGCGAAGTCGTTGCCGGTGCCCAGCGGCACCAGCCCGACCACCGTGTCGGCGAGCTCGTTGCGGCGGTGCAGCGCCGCGACCACCGCGTGCAGGCTGCCGTCGCCGCCCGCCACCACCACCGGGCGACCGCCGCGGCGGTGCAGGACGCCGTCGAGCTCGCCCTGGTCGGAGGTCGCCGCGACCTCGACGTCGGTGGCCGCGCGGAGCACGGCCAGGGCACGCTCGAGGTTCTCCTCGTCGTTGCTCCCGGCGTCGGAGTTCGTGATGAGCAGCAGTGGATCCACGGGCGGAGGCTACCTCGCCGGCCCCCGCGCCGTCCCTCGCCCGGGTGAGATCGCCGGACCGGACCGGACCGGTCGCTCTGCTAACGTTTGCCTGCAAGAGCCCAGATGCTGTTGCGCATCCGGGCTTTCGTCTTTCCCAGACAGGTCTGACCCGGCACGCGCACCGGTGCCCCGGCCAGTGAAAGAGGTGCCACATGCCCGCGATCGCGATCCTCGGAGCCCAGTGGGGGGACGAGGGGAAGGGCAAGGCGACCGACCAGCTCGGCTCGACCATCGATTATTGCGTCCGCACGTCGGGCGGGAACAACGCCGGTCACACGATCGTGGTGAACGGCGAGAAGTTCGCCACCCACCTGCTCCCGAGCGGCATCCTGACCCCGGGCTGCACCCCGGTCATCGCCAACGGCGTGGTGGTCGACCCCGGTGCGCTGTTCCGCGAGGTCGACGGCATGGAGGCGCGCGGCGTCGACACCAGCCGCCTCGTCGTCTCCGCCAACGCGCACCTGATCACCAGCTACCACACGACGATGGACAAGGTGACCGAGCGGTTCCTCGGCAAGAACCAGATCGGTACGACGGGTCGCGGGATCGGTCCGACGTACGCCGACAAGATCAACCGCACCGGCATCCGGGTCGCGGACCTGCTCGACGAGAAGATCCTCACCGACAAGGTCGAGGCCGCCCTGGACCTGAAGAACCAGATCCTGGCCAAGGTCTACAACCGCCGCGCGATCGACCCGGCCCAGGTCGTCGAGGAGCTGCTGTCCTACGTCGAGCGGCTGCGCCCGATGGTCGCCGACACCAGCCTGCTGCTGAACCGCGCGCTCGACGAGGGCAGGACGGTGCTGTTCGAGGGCGCCCAGGCCACCATGCTCGACGTCGACCACGGCACCTATCCCTACGTCACCTCCAGCAACCCGGTCTCCGGCGGCGTCAGCACCGGCTCCGGGGTCGGCCCGACCCGCATCGACCGGGTCATCGGCGTGATCAAGGCCTACACCACGCGCGTCGGCGCCGGCCCGTTCCCGACGGAGCTGTTCGACGAGGACGGCGAGCGGCTGTGGGAGATCGGCGGCGAGGTCGGCGTGAGCACCGGGCGCAACCGGCGCTGCGGCTGGTACGACGCCGTGGTCGCCCGCTACTCCGCGCGGGTCAACGGGCTGACGGAGTTCTGCCTCACCAAGCTCGACGTCCTCGACTCCTGGGAGCGGATCCCGGTCTGCGTGGCCTACGACGTCGACGGCGTCCGGCACGACGAGATGCCGATGACCCAGACCGAGTTCCACCACGCCAAGCCGATCTACGAGTACTTCGACGGCTGGCAGGAGGACATCTCCGGCTGCCGCGACTTCGACGACCTGCCCAAGAACGCGCAGCTCTACATCCGCGCGCTCGAGGAGATGTCCGGGGCGCCCTTCTGGGCGGTCGGGGTCGGCCCCGGCCGGGAGCAGACCGTCGTGCTCCGCGAGTCCGCCTGATGCGCGTCCTGGTCATCGGCACCGGCGGCCGCGAGCACGCGCTCTGCCTCGCCCTGGCCCGGGACCCCGGCGTGACGTCGGTGTACGCCGCGCCCGGCAACCCGGGCATGGCCGGGGTGGCCCAGTGCCACGCCGTGGACCCCGTCGACGGGGCCGCGGTGACCGCGCTCGCCGAGGAGCTCGGAGCCGACCTCGTCGTGGTCGGGCCCGAGGCGCCACTGGTCGCCGGCGTGGCCGACGCCGTGCGCGCCGCCGGCATCGCCTGCTTCGGGCCGTCCGCCGCCGCCGCCCGGCTGGAGGGCTCCAAGGCCTTCGCCAAGGAGGTGATGGCCGCCGCCGAGGTGCCGACCGCGCTGGCGCACGTCTGCACCACCGAGGAGGAGGCCGCCGCCGCCCTCGACGCGTTCGGGCCGCCCTACGTCGTCAAGGACGACGGGCTCGCCGCGGGCAAGGGCGTGGTGGTCACCGAGGACCGCGACGAGGCGCTCGCCCACGCGGTGGCCTGCGACCGGGTCGTCATCGAGGAGTACCTCGACGGGCCCGAGGTGTCCCTGTTCGCGATCACCGACGGCACCACCGTCGTACCCCTCCTGCCCGCCCAGGACTTCAAGCGCGCGCTCGACGGCGACGCCGGGCCGAACACCGGCGGCATGGGCGCCTACACGCCGCTCCCGTGGGCGCCCGAGTCCCTGGTCGCCGAGGTGACCGAGCGGGTGCTGCAGCCGACCGTCGACGAGATGGCCCGCCGCGGCACGCCGTTCGCCGGCCTGCTCTACGCCGGGCTGGCGCTCACCAAGCGCGGGACCAAGGTCGTCGAGTTCAACGCCCGCTTCGGGGACCCCGAGACCCAGCCGCTGCTCGCCCTGCTGGCCTCGCCGCTCGGCGTCGTCCTGCACGCGGCGGCCGAGGGCCGGCTGCACGACCTGGGCCCGCTCACCTGGTTCGACGGTGCCGCGGTCGCGGTGGTGGTCGCCGCCGACGGCTACCCGGCCCGGCCCCGCACCGGTGACCGCGTGCACGGGCTGGCCGAGGCCGAGCGCGAGGACGGCGTGGCGGTGCTGCACGCCGGCACCGCGACCGACGGCGAGGGCCACGTCGTGACGTCCGGCGGCCGGGTCCTGGCCGTGACCGCGCTCGGGGCCGACGTCGCGGAGGCCCGCGCCAAGGCCTACGCCGGTGTCGACCAGATCAGCATCGACGGCAGCCACCACCGCACCGACATCGCCGCAGGAGTCTGAGCGCATGAGCGTCCCCAACGTCCTCGCCACCCGGTACGCCGCGGACGACCTCGCCCGGATCTGGTCGCCGGAGCACAAGATCGTGCTCGAGCGGCAGCTCTGGATCGCCGTGCTCAAGGCGCAGCGCGACCTCGGCGTCGACGTGCCCGACGGGGTCGTCGAGGCCTACGAGGCCGTCGTCGACCGGGTCGACCTGGCCTCGATCGCGGCCCGGGAGCGGGTCACCCGGCACGACGTGAAGGCCCGCATCGAGGAGTTCTCGGCCCTCGCCGGTCACGAGCACATCCACAAGGGGATGACCTCCCGCGACCTCACCGAGAACGTCGAGCAGCTCCAGATCAAGGCCTCCCTCGAGCTGGTCCGGGACCGGGTCGTCGCCACCCTGGCCCGGCTGGCCCGGCTGGCCACCGAGCACGAGTCGCTGGTGATGGCGGGCCGCTCGCACAACGTCGCGGCGCAGGCCACCACGCTCGGCAAGCGGTTCGCCACCGTCGCCGACGAGATGCTCGTCGGCCTCGAGCGGCTCGAGGACCTGCTCGGCCGCTACCCGCTGCGGGGTATCAAGGGCCCGATGGGCACCGCCCAGGACATGCTCGACCTGCTCGACGGGTCCACCGCCCGGCTCGACGAGCTCGAGCAGCGGGTCGCCGCCCACCTCGGCTTCGACCGGGTGCTGACCAGCGTCGGCCAGGTCTACCCGCGCTCCCTCGACTTCGACGTCGTCTCCGCACTCGTCCAGGTCGTGGCCGGCCCCTCCAACCTCGCCACCACGATCCGGCTGATGGCCGGCATCGAGCTGGTCACCGAGGGCTTCAAGGAGGGCCAGGTCGGCTCGTCCGCGATGCCGCACAAGATGAACACCCGCTCGTGCGAGCGCGTCAACGGTCTCGCGGTCGTGCTGCGCGGCTACCTCTCCATGGTCGGCGAGCTGGCCGGCGACCAGTGGAACGAGGGCGACGTCTCCTGCTCCGTCGTGCGCCGGGTGGCGCTGCCGGACGCGTTCTTCGCCTGCGACGGGCTGTTCCAGACCTTCCTCACCGTGCTCGACGAGTTCGGGGCGTTCCCGGCGGTCGTGCAGCGCGAGCTCGACCGCTACCTGCCGTTCCTCGCGACGACCAAGGTGCTGATGGCCGCGGTGCGCAACGGCGTCGGCCGCGAGGTCGCGCACGAGGCGATCAAGGAGGCCGCCGTCGGTGTCGCGCTGGCGATGCGGCAGGGCCAGGCCGAGAACGACGTGTTCGAGCGGCTCGCCGCCGACGAGCGGCTCGGGCTCACCGAGCAGCAGCTGGCCTCGCTGGTGGCCGACCCGATCACCTTCACCGGCGCCGCCGTCGAGCAGGTCCAGTCCGTCGTACGCCGGGTCGACGCGGTCGCCCAGGCGCACCCGGACGCCGCGGCCTACGTGCCCGGCGAGATCCTCTAGGCGACTCCGGACGGACTGCAGGCTCGTGCAGTGCACGATCGTGCGGGTTACGGCCCACGACCGCCGCGCCTAGGTTCCGAAGCATGACCCTCTCGGAAACCACCCTCGCCCCTGCTCCGCGCCGCGTGCGACCCCGCTCGCTCGTCGCCGCCGTGCTCCTCGCCCTCACCGCGCTGCTCGCCGGCGCGCTGCCCGCCTCGGCGGTGACCCAGGCGTCCGCGGAGAGCCAGTTCCGCGCGGCCGGCATCACCTGGTCCTCCTCCGGCGGGTGTACGACGCGCAGCAACTCGACGTGCACCTCGTTCGACGGGATCCGGCAGACCACCATCGACGGCGCGGTCACCCTGCGGCGCTCCAGCGGCTGCGCCCTGAACATCACCGGCGGCACCGAGGTCGGCCACGCCAGCGGCACCTACAGCCACTACAACGGCTACAAGCTGGACTTCGCCAAGACCACCTGCCTGACCAACTACGTGCACAACAACTTCACCTACATCGGGCTGCGCGGCGACGGCTACCCGCAGTACCAGTCCGGGGCCGGCAACGTCTACGCCGACGAGGGCAGCCACTGGGACGTCACGTTCTACAGCTGCGGCGGCTGCTGACCCCTACGGCGAGAGCCGGGTGCGCAGCAGCACCTGCTCCGCGGGGTTGCGGGTGAGCGTCAGGGCGCGGGCGTCCGCGGCGTCGGCCTCCTCGCGACGACCCAGCTCGCGGAGCAGGGCCGCGCGCGTGGCGTGGAACAGGTGGTAGCCGCGCAGCGGTTCGCCGAGCCGGTCGACGTACGCCAGGGCGTCCGCGGGACCCCACACCTTGCCCAGCGCGACGCCCCGGTTGAGCTGGGTGACCGGGGAGGGGTCGTGGGCGAGCAGCATGTCGTAGAGCACCAGGATCTGCAGCCAGTCGGTCTCCGACCAGGACGCCGCCGACGCGTGGCAGGCGGCGATGGCCGCCTGGAGCTGGAAGCGGCCCGGCCGGTGCCGGGTGGCCGCCCGCTCGAGCAGCGCGTCGGCGGAGTCGATGGCGGCCCGGTCCCAGCGTGAGCGGTCCTGGTGCTCGAGCAGCACCAGGGAGCCGGCCGCGTCGAAGCGGGCCGGCTGCCGCGCGTGCTGCAGGGTGAGCAGCGCCAGCAGGCCGAGCGCCTCCGGCTCGTGCGGCAGCGAGGTGGCCACCAGGCCGGCCAGCCACAGGGCGTCGTCGCCCAGGTCGCGGTCGTCACCGGCCTCGCCCGCCGTCGAGACGTAGGCCTCGTTGAACATCAGGCACGTCACGGTCAGCACGTCGTCCAGGCGCTCCGCCCACTGGTCGGCCGGGGGCATCGTCAACGGGATGCCGGCCACCACGATCTTGCGCTTGGCCCGCACGATCCGCTGCGCCATCGTCGCCTCGCCGACCAGGAACGCGCGGGCGATCTGCGCGGTGGTCAGGCCGACGACGGCGCGCAGGCTCAGCGCCACCCGCGCCTCGACGGCCAGGGCCGGGTGGCAGCAGCCGAACAGCAGCGGCAGCCGCTCGTCCGGGGCGTCCGACCCCGCCGGGGGAGCGACCGGGGCCAGCCGGTCGAGCACCTTCTCGTGACGCTGCCGGCGGCGCAGCCGGTCCAGGGCGTTGCGTCGGGCCGCGACCTGGAGCCAGGCACCGGGCCGCTCCGGGATGCCGTCGACGCGCCAGTGCCGCAAGGCCTCGAGGACCGCGTCCTGCACGGCCTCCTCGGCCACGTCGAAGTCGCCGACCTGGCGGTGCAGGGACGCCACGATCCTCCCGGCCTCGGCGCGGATCGCCGCCGCGAGGGCGGCGTCCGCGCCGGGGACCGGTGGTGCAGCGTTCACATGCCGCTGTCGTACTCGACGATCGGCCGGACCTCCACCGAGACGCCCGGCTGCTTGAGCGGCGGCCAGGTGCGGGCCATCGCCAGGGCCGCGTCGAGGTCGGGCACGTCGATGACGGTGAAGCCGCCGACGACCTCCTTGGCCTCGGAGAACGGGCCGTCCACGACGACGGGAGCGTCGCCGTTGCTCCGCACGGTCGTGGCGGTGGTGACGGGCTGGAGGTGGGCGCCCATGTCGGCGATCCGGCCGGCGGCGTCGTGCTCGCCGAACCAGGCCCAGATCTCCTCGTGCACCTGCTTGGCGGTCACGTCGTCGACCTGGTCGTAGAGCTCCGGGGTGTCGCAGAACATCAGCACGTACTTCATCGGAAGGGTCCTTTCCTCGCGGTCAGTGTCACAGGTACGACGCGCGGGGTGAACCTTTCTCGACAGGGCCGGGAGAAGTTCTCAGACCAGGGCCCGGCCGTCGTGCAGCGCGAGCCGCCGGGCGACCTCGACCCGGTCGGCCTGCCAGACGTCCTCGGGGCCGGGAGGGAGCATCTCGTCCCACTCCACGGCCAGGCTGCCGAGCACGTGCGGCAGCCGCGCGGTGCGGGCGATGAACCAGACATGCAGGTGTGAACCGCCGTCGCCCCACTTGCAGACGTGCACGCGCCCGATGTTGTCCAGCCGCGCCATGATCCGGTGCAGCCAGCTCGTGATCCGCCCGAACTCGGCGGCGAGGTCGTCGTCCATCTCGTCGAAGTCCAGGTGCTCGACCGAGTGCAGGAACAGCATCAGCGGCATCCCGGTGGGCCGCTCGGTCGACGTCACCACCCAGCGGTCGTTGCGCCAGATCGCGTGGTCCGGCAGGTCACGGGTCCGGCAGGCGCAGGGCCGGTCGCCCTCGCCCCAGCGCGGCTCCTCCTCGGCGAGCGGCGGCTGCAGCACCTTCGGGACCATCTCGCCCTCCCACGGGAAGATGTCCCAGGTCTCCACCGGCGGCATCGGCAGCCGGCCGTCCTCCCCGACGAGCGCGACGACACGGGCGTAGACCTGTTCCGCGGACTCAGCCATGGCACCAGCCTCACACATCGCCCGTCTGCTCTCACGTACTCTCCCGCCATGAGCGTCGACGCCCACGGCATCCCGGCCGCCCCGCGCATCGCAGGGGCCGAGCACCTCCACTCCGGCAAGGTCCGCGACCTCTACCGGCTCCCGGGCGGCGAGCTGCTGATGGTCGCGAGCGACCGGATCTCGGCCTACGACTTCGTGCTCGAGAGCACCATCCCCGACAAGGGCGCGGTGCTGACGCAGATGTCCCTGTGGTGGTTCGAGCAGCTGGCCGACCTGGTGCCCAACCACGTGCTGTCGGCCGACGTGCCGGCGGAGGTCGCGGGCCGCGCGGTGGTGTGCGAGAGCCTCGAGATGTACCCCGTCGAGTGCGTCGCCCGCGGCTACCTCACCGGCTCCGGGCTGCGGGAGTACGACGCGACGGGCGAGGTCTGCGGGATCCCGCTGCCGGCCGGCCTGGTCGACGGCAGCCGGCTGGACGAGCCGATCTTCACGCCCGCCACCAAGGCCGAGATCGGGGACCACGACGAGAACGTCGCCTTCGAGGCGGTCGTCGGCACGGTGGGTGCGGAGGCCGCCGCCCGGCTGCGTGACCTGACCCTCCAGGTCTACGCCCGGGCCGACGCGATCGCCCGGCCGCGCGGCATCATCCTGGCCGACACCAAGCTCGAGTTCGGCCGCCGCGCCGACGGGACGGTGGTGCTGGCCGACGAGGTGCTGACCCCGGACTCCTCGCGCTTCTGGGAGGCCGACACGTGGTCCCCGGGTCGTGCCCAGCCGTCGTACGACAAGGACATCGTGCGGGGCTGGCTCACCTCCGAGGCCTCCGGCTGGGACCGTACGACGGGCGAGCCGCCGCCCCGGCTGCCCGACGAGGTCGTGGAGCGCACCCGGGCCCGCTACATCGGCGCCTACGAACGGTTGACCGGCCGCACGTTCTGAGGACGGCCGGGGTCCGTCTGCCTACCCTGAGGCAATGACCCGCCGCCGCTCGATGCTCGTCGCGACCGCGGTGCTGGCGGTCCTCGCGACCGTCGTCGCGGTCGTCGTGCACCGCGGAGGGCAGCCGGACCGCGGCGCCGGTGCCGGCGACGGCCGCCGAGGCGCCCGCCGCCCCCGTGGCGTCCCGTCAGGCCGAGCAGGACCCCACCACGCTGGCCGCGCAGCCGCCCCGCCCCGCCTGCGACCGGGTCGCCCACGGGTTCGCCCCGCGCCGGATCAGCGTGCCCGGTGCGACCCGCGGCGCCGCGGTCGTCACGCCGCCGCGCGACGCCAACGGCATCCCCGGGACGCCGCCGCTGAGCACCTACGGCAAGACCGTGTTCGCGTGGGACACCCAGCAGGGCACCCGTCCGGGGGACAGGAAGGGCAACGTGCTGCTCAACGCGCACACCTGGCCCGACGGCAGCGCGCTCGGCAACCGGTTGCTGGCCGCCCTGCACCTCGGGGGCCGGGTCGTGGTCAGCGGGCCGCGCGGGCGGCTCTGCTACAAGGTGACCGAGCGCGTCGAGGTGCCGGCCGACATCCAGATGTACCGCTACTACGCCAAGCGGGGAAGCCGCAGCTGGCGATCCTGGTCTGCTCCGGGACGCGGCTCGGCCCGGGCGTCTGGACCAAGCGCACCGTCTGGTTCGCCTCGCCCGTACGCCCGTCCTAGGCGGTCAGCCCATCGAGCCACCGCCGGTGTCGCCGTAGTCGCTGAGGTGGATCTTGTCGCCCTCTGCGCCGCACCGACGGCACTCCACGTAGGCCTCGCCGTCGTCGTTGCGGAGGGTCTCCCAGCTGTGGAGACCGAGGCGGCACCGAATCCCCTTGCTTGCCATGCCTCGACCTTGCGCCGCCGCGGGCGCCCGGTCCATAGCCCAGACGGGCTGCCCCGCCGGTCAGCGACCTACAGCGACGGGTCCGTCCAGGCGGTCTGCACGACCTCGACGCCGCGGTCCCGGGTGACCAGCTGGCCCCGGCCGGGCACCGACTTGCGGGGCTTGGCCGTGCCGATGAGCGGGCCCTCGTCCGGGCTGCCGGAGAGCAGCAGGCCCGGCATGGCCAGGTCGCGCAGGCTCTGGATGACCGGCTCGTAGAGCGCCCGGGCCGCACCACCGGAGCGCCGGGCGAGCACCAGGTGCAGGCCGACGTCGCGCGCCTGGGCGAGCAGCGGCACCAGCGGCAGGATCGGCGACCCGGACTGCGGTGGCGACCAGGTCGTAGTCGTCGATCACGACGTAGACCTCGGCGCCGGTCCACCAGGAGCGGTTGCGCAGCTGGTCCGGGGTCACGTCCGGGCCGGGCAGCCGCTGCTGGAGGTACGCCGCGAGCTCGGCGATCGCCGGCTCCGCCTGGGTCGCGCTGGTGAGGTAGTGCAGCTGGTAGTCGTCGGGGACCTCGCCGAGCAGCGACCGCCGGTAGTCGACGACGACGACCTGGGCCTGCTGGGCGGTGCGGGTCCGCATCACCTCGCGGGCGTAGGTGCGCAGCAGCGCGCTCTTGCCGGAGCGGCTGTCGCCGAAGGCCAGCAGGTGCGGCTCCCGGTCGATGTCGAGGCCGACCGGCGCCAGGTCGCGCTCGTCGATGGCGAGGTAGAGCGTCTGGTCCTCGAGCGACCCGGTGCGCTGCACCTGCTCGTGCAGCCGGGCCAGCTCGATGCGCTCGGGCAGCAGCCGCAGCTTGGGGCCCTGGCTGCCGCCCCAGGCCTTGCGGACCCGCTCGACGAGGTCCTCGACCCCGACGCCGACCGCGTCGGCGTCGGCCCGGCCGTCGATGCGGGGCAGCGCGGCGAGGAAGTGCAGCTTCTGCGGTGACCAGGCCGCGGCCCGGCCGGCCGGTCGGCACGAGCTGGGCCAGCCGGCGGTCGACCTCGGAGTCGTTGGGGTCACCGAGCCGGAGCTCGAGCCGGGTGCCGAACACGTCGCGCACCGCGGCCCGGAAGTCGGCCCAGCGGGCGGCCGCCGGCGACCACGTGGAGGCCGAACGTCAGGCCGCGCTGGGCGAGCGCCTGCAGCTCCATCTCGAGCTCGTCGAAGTCCGCGCGCAGGGTGCTCCAGCCGTCGACGACGAGGAACACGTCGCCGTAGCCGTCGTCGGCGGTGCCCTGCTGGCGCCGGGACCGGTAGGTCTCGATCGAGTCGATGCCCTGCTGGCGGAAGTAGCGCCTCGCGCCGGTCGACGACGCCCTGCACCTCGGCCACCACCCGGCGTACGACGTCGGGCTCGGAGCGCGTGGCGACGCCGGAGACGTGCGGCAGCTCGGTCATCGGCGCGAACGTGCCGCCGCCGAAGTCGAGGACGTAGAACTGCGACTCGTTGCGGGGTCGTGGTCAGCGCGAGGCTGCTCACGATCGTGCGCAGCAGCGTGGACTTGCCGCTGCGCGGACCGCCGACGACGGCGACGTGGCCGCCGGCGCCGGACGAGGTCGACCCGCATCAGGTCGCGACGCTGCTCGCGCGGCCGGTCGACGATGCCGAGCGGCACGTCCAGCCCGCCGCGGGCCCGCCACGACGGCGAGCACCAGGCCGAGCTCGGGGTCCTCGACGAGGTCGGGCATCAGCGCGTCGAGGGTGTCCGGCACGTCGAGCGGCGGCAGCCAGACCTTGTGCGCCTCGGGCCCGTGGCCGACCATCCGGTCGACGGCGATGTCGAGCACCGACCGGCTGTCGGCGGCCTCGGGGCGTCGCCGGCGCGACGGCCTCGACGGTCTCCGGCTCGTCCTCGCGCGGGGGGAGCACGTGGCCGACGGTGAACGGCAGGATGCTGCGCGCCCGGACGCCGGACCGGGCCGCGGCGGCACCGCTGCGGCGCGGCGGCGGCCCGGAGACGTAGGCGGCCTTGAAGCGCAGCAGCGTGGACTGGTCGGGCTTGAGGTAGCCGAGGCCCGGGACCGGGGGCAGCTCGTAGGCGTCCGGCACGCCGAGGACGGCGCGCGACTCGGCGCTGGAGAACGTGCGCAGGCCGATCCGGTAGGACAGGTGGCTCTCGAGCCCGCGCAGCCGGCCCTCCTCGAGCCGCTGCGAGGCGAGCAGCAGGTGCAGGCCGAGCGAGCGGCCGAGCCGGCCGATGGCCACGAACAGGTCGATGAACTCGGGCTTGGCCGAGAGCATCTCGGAGAACTCGTCGACGACGATGAACAGGCTGGGCAGCGGGTCGAGGCGGCTCGCCGCTGGCGCGCGCCTTCTCGTAGTCGCGGACCGAGGCGTAGTTGCCGGCCTCGCGCAGCAGCTCCTGGCGGCGGACCATCTCGCCGGACAGGGCGTCCTGCATGCGGTCGACCAGGGTGAGCTCGTCCTCGAGGTTGGTGATGACCGCCGAGACGTGCGGCATGTCGGAGAGGCCGGCGAAGGTCGCGCCGCCCTTGAAGTCGACGAGGACCATGTTGAGGACCTCGGACGAGTGCGTCATCGCCAGACCGAGCACCAGGGTGCGCAGGAACTCCGACTTGCCGGAGCCGGTCGCGCCGATGACCAGGCCGTGCGGGCCCATGCCCTGCTGGGCGGACTCCTTGATGTCGAGGTAGACCGGGCCGCCGGCGTCGCCGACGCCGACCGGGCACCCGCAGCCGGTCCCGGACCGGCCGGGGCTGCCACGCCGAGGCCAGGTCGAAGGACCGCACGTCGCCGAGGCCGAGCAGGTCGTTCAGGTCGGGGGTGCCGGCGAGGGAGTCCTCGCGGACCGGGCCCTCGGTGCTGTGCAGCGGGGCGAGCCGGCGGGCGAACGCCTCGGCGCTGGCCAGGTCGAGCTGGTCGCCGGCCGCCCGGGTCGCGCCCTCGCGCATCCGCAGCGCGGTCACCGCGGCCTGGCCGTCGGGCAGCAGCGCGGGCTCGATGTTCAGCCGCAGCCGGGTCGGGTCGTCCAGCTCCTCCCAGCGCTCGGGCAGGTCGAGCACGGTGACGCCGTGGACGCCCTCGTCGGGGATCAGGTGGTTGCCGGGGGGCAGGTGCCCGCCGTCGACGAGGACCAGGACGTGCGGGGTCGCGGGCCGCTGGTCGGCGCCGAAGCGCGGCCGGTCGGCGAGGTCGCGCGGGCAGCATCGCGGCCAGGTCGTCGAGCGAGGTGGTGACCATCCGGCTCGGGCCGAGCGCGTCGCTGTCCTCGGTGCTGTGGGCGTGCGGCAGCCACTTGAGCCACTCCCACTGCGGGCAGCGTCTCGTCGGAGGCGAGCACCGCGACGACGAGGTCGTCGGGGGAGTGGAACGGCGGCGGCGGAGCAGACCATCGCCCGGGCGAGCGACCGGGCGTGGTCGGCCTCGCCGGTGACCTCGACGCGGCCGAAGGCGCGCAGGTCGACGCGCGGCCGGGAGGTTGGGCTGCACCCGGTGCACGACGAGCAGCCGGTGCAGGGCGGAGGCGGCCACCGGGTCGAGCTGCTCGATCGGGGCGGTCTCCGGCGGCACCAGCTCGAGGGCGAGCGGCTGGGAGGTCAGGCCGTAGCGGACCTGGAGGTGCTGGGGGCTGTCCGGGCGTGCGCTCCCACAGCCGGGTGCGGTCCTCGGCGAGCGCCGGCAGGGCGGCGGGAGACGGGTGCTGCCACAGCAGGCTCTGGCGCTGCTGGCTGGCGGTCTCGCGGACCACCTTGCGGACGCCGGCGAGGTACTGGAGGTACTCGCGGCGGGCGCCGCCCACCTTGGCGGCCCGCTGCTTGCGCTGCCGGTCGACGCTGACGCCGACGAAGCCGAGCGTGGCGATCAGGAACATGCCGGCGGCGATCATGCCCTTGCCGCCCGGCGACGCGGCCGCGACGAAGACGATCGAGCCGACGCTGCCGAGCATCGGCAGCGCCATCATCAGCGCGCCGCCGGCGCCCTCGTTGCGGGGCGAGCTCCGGCGGCGCCTGGAGGACCAGCTGTCCGCCCGGCATCGTCGGCGGCTCGAGCTTCTGGCCGCGTCCCAGCGTCGTGGACAAGCGATACCTCCCCGTCGACGACGGAGCGCGGCGTTCATGTCTTCGATGTCCGGTTCGACGCTCCGTCGTGCATGATAGTAGGCCGACGTCTGCGCGCCTCGACGTCGGAACCGCACAAGCCACGGGGAGGTCGCTGGTGTCCGCAGGAGTCGTGTCCGCGACCATCCGCGTCACGGTGCTCGGGAGACGCCGGCCGGGCCGACCTCGCCGTCCCGATCTGGGTCGACGTCGACACCCTCGCCCGCAGCTACGCCGAGCACGTCGGCGTCCGCCGACGTGCCCCGGCTCGCCACCAGCGCCGGCGTCCTCGCTCGACGGCGCCGCCACGGTCGAGCAGGCCGGCCTGCGGCACGGCGACGTCGTGGTCGCGCTCGACGCCACGGCGCCGGTCGCCGACGCCCGGCCGCCGCCGCCGCGCGGCGCGCGTACGGCGCCGCGGCACCGCCGCCGGCCAGCCGCTGCTGCTCGTGCTCGCCGGCGCTGAGCGGCCTCGGCGGCCGCCGGCGTCGCTGGCCGGAACGGGCGCCACCGGGTCCGGCCCGGGTCGTCGGTCTCGTGGTGCTGCTGCTGCCTGCGCCCTGGTCTGCGGCCGCGCCGCTCGGCTCCGTGCGCGACGGTGCGTCCGCCCGCGCCCGCAGCGCGGTCAGCCCGGCCTTCGCGCGCGGGCGCCGGCTTCGTCGCGGCGTACTCCGCCGCCCCGGGTGGCTTGCTGCTCGGTCTCGCCGTCGCCGCGCTCGCGGCCGCCGTCTTCGCGGCGGTCGGACGCACCTTCCTCGACCCGGAGCACGACGAGCTCGTCGAGGTCTGGCTGGTGGTGGGCGGCACGCTGGCGGTGCTGACCCTCGTCCTGCTGCTCATCGGCGCCTCCGCGCAGGGCCTGTGGGCCGCTGCTGTTCGCGGTCGCGGTGGTCGCCGCCCGGCTGCTGCCCTACACCGTCGTCGACGTGCCCGACCAGGCCCTGCTCGACCTCGACCGGCTGGCGGTCACCGCCTGGTCGGCCCGCGAGCAGCCGCGGGGCAGCCGCCGCACGCGCAGCATGGTGCGCTTCGACGGCGTGAGCGTGGTCGTCCGCCGCGGGCTCCGGCTGGTCGCGGCCGGCACCGTCGTGATCGCCCTCGTCGTCGCGACCACCGGTCCGCTGCTCACGCTCGGCGCCGACCGCGACCTGCAGGGGTTCAGCACGCTGGTGATGGTCGGGCTCGGCGGGCGTCGCGCTCTCCCTGGTGGCGCGGTCCTTCCGGTCGCCGCTGCCGCGGATCGCCCTGCGGCTCGCGGCGACGTGGGTGCTGGCCTTCCTCGGGCTCGAGGTGCTGCGCGAGTTCGGGCCGCACCGTCGACTACGTGTTCTTCGGCGCGGTCGCGCGCCGTCGCGCTGCTCGTCGTCGCTGACCGCGGTCTCGCTCGGCCGCGGCTGGCGCTCGGTCTGGTGGGCGCGGGTCGCCGACCTGGTCGAGGGGCTGTCGATCGTCCTGGTGGTCGCCGCGGTGCCGCTGGCCTCCGGATTCTTCGACGTCGTGCGCGGGTTTACGGCCTGACGAGTACGGGAATACGTCCCCTCGCCACCTCGGTGGTCGAGCACAGTATGGTTCGGGCGGAAAGTCCAGGCGCACTCGCGTGCGCACAGACAATCTCGAGCGGGGGCTTGGCATGAGGACTGGCCTTCGAGCGGGGGATCGAAAGGAGGCTGGCTACATGGCCGGCGAGGTAACCAAGCAAGACCAGGCACTGACTCGGGGCGCACAGATGGTGTCCTCCGCACGCGGTGACCTGGAGCAGCAGCTCAGCGGCCTGCGCGGCAAGCTGTCGGGCATCGGGGCACAGTGGCGCGGCGCCGGTTCGTCGGCGTTCCAGCAGGTGATGGTCCGGTGGGACGAGGACTCCCGCAAGATCATCTCGGCGCTCAACGAGTTCGAGGCCAACCTCCGGTCGTCCGAGCAGACCTACAACGCCAACGACGAGGCCCAGTCCTCCACGTTCGGCAAGCTGTCCGGCCGACTCGGCTGACGCCCGACTCCACCACCGAAGCGAAACAGGGGAACCCATACATGAACGCAGGAGAGCTGAAGGTCAACTTCGGCGGCCTGGACGCGGCCGCGGCCGACATCCAGGCTTCCGCCAACCAGATCGAGGGTCGTCTCGACGCCCTCGAGTCCGAGCTGGCCCCGCTCCGGTCCGACTGGACCGGTTCGGCGTCCTCGTCGTACCAGCAGGCCAAGGCCAAGTGGGACCAGGGCATGGCCGACATGAAGGCGCTGCTCGCCGAGATCGGCACCGCCGTGTCGACGTCGAACAGCGACTACCAGTCGACGGAGAACCAGAACCAGTCCCGCTGGGGCTGACCCGGACCGACCGTCGGTCCCGTCCGGACCGGCACCCGTGGAGCCGGGCGCCTCGTGCGCCCGGCTCCGCGCAGGCTTCACGGCACTTCACATGGGGGTAGGGACCAGATGAACCCGGACATGGCACTCGCGGCCGCGGCACACGACGTCGAGGTCACCATCGACGCGATCCGCGAGATCGCGAACTCGACGCTGACCAAGGCCGAGACCGACGCGTCGCACTCGAGCACGAGCTTCAAGAACCTGACGCTGGACGTCTCGGCGCCTTCGGAGCCAGCCCGCTCGGCAAGGAGCTCGGCCACCAGCACCTCGGCGCCCACGAGGTCTTCGTGGAGACCATCAACGGCACGATCAAGGACCTGCAGGACTTCCGGCAGAAGCTCCTCGACGCGATGGACAACCACGAGAGCACCGACGACGCCGCCCAGGACATGCTCCTGAGCATCTCGAAGAAGTACGACGGCCACACCTACCACTCCGTCGCAGTCCTACGACCAGGCGCTGCACGACCAGGCCGAGAACCTGACCACGTCGTCGGCGAGCGCCAGGCGACCCGGTCCACGGCCGTCCCGCCGCCGACCTCCGACGCGGCCCCGACGCCCGCGACGCCGGCCGAGCCGAGCACGCCCGCGACCCGGCCGACCCGCCCGGCGGCGCGACGTTCTCCTGAGGACGAGCGACCATGACCCTCCTGCGCCGCAGTCCCGTCCGTCGTGCGCGCCTGACGCCGTGCCACGGCGCTGGGGCTGTCGCGCCCTGCTGCTGGCGGCTGGCCGCGCCGGCTCCCGGCGTCCGCCACGCCGGTGACGCACGGAGAAGGGCCTGAACGACCTGGTGGTACTCCGCGCTCGGCCTCGCCAAGGCCCACCGAGCAGACCACCGGCAAGGGCGTGAAGATCGCGGTGATCGACGAGGCCATCGACCCGACCGCCCCGGAGCTGCGCGGCGCCCACGTCAAGCTCGGCACAGGACTGCGACGGGCGACCGGGTCAAGCCGGCCACCGGGGCCAAGGCCGACCACGGCACCGCCGTGACCACGCTGATCTCGGGCACCGGTCGCGGGACCGGGCCCGGCGGCCGGGCATCCGCGGCGTCGCCCCGGACGCGGACGGTCACGTTCTACGCCGACCGACTCCGACCCGAGCGACGAGTTCGTCGACTGCGACACGTCCGACACGTCACCTCCGAGCTGATGAAGCTGCGCGATGCGCGGACCACCCCGACATCATCACCACCTCCTCGGCCTGGGCTACGCGCTGCTCGATGCGCGCCGGTCTCAAGGAGGCGCTCGACCGAGGGCATCGTGCGTGGTCGGCGCGACCGGCAGACCGGGCCGCGGCCGATCGACACGGGCATCACCGATGGACGTTCCCGGCGCTCGGCCGGGAGTCGTCGCCGTCTACGCCGGCGACCGAACGGCCGGGCCTGGACCGAGCAACCCGCCGCCCGTTCCGCAGCTTCGTCGACGCCAACCCGGTGATCACCGGCCCCGGGGTCGACGTCACCGCCACCGGCTGGGTGCCCGGATCGCGGCTGGCAGTCCGGCCGGGACCGCACCGGCACGTCGGACGCGGCGCCGATCGTCGCCGGAGCGCTGGCGCTGGTGAAGTCGAAGTACCCCGACGCGACCGGCAACCAGCTCGATCCAGCAGCTGATCCACACGACCGTCCTCGGGCACCTACGCCTGGGACCGCGACTACGGCTTCGGGCTGGTCTCGGTGTCGAAGATGCTCGCGACACGACCCGACCGAGTGGCCCGACGTCAACCCGCTGCTCAAGGGCCCCGGCGCGCGCTGAAGGACTTCCCGATGAGCAGCCGGCGGCGCAGCGGCGTCCGCGAGCCCGTCGGCGAGCGGCCGCACGACCCGTCGGGTGCGAGCACGCCAGGGGTCGCGGCACCGACGACACGAAGCCCGCCTCCGCGGCGAGCGCCGACGGTGGCGGGGTCCCGGTGTGGGTGTGGCCGCTCGCTGCGGTCGTCCTGCTCGGGGCTCGCGGGTGCAGGCATCGCAGCGAACAAACGGGGGAGCCGCTCGACCACGAGCGGTCGCACCAGAGAGGAAGGCTGACCGAGATGGCAGGTCCCTACGAGGAGAAGCTGGACAAGGCGACCAACGCCCAGCCCGTCGTGATCATGCAGGCGGCCGACACCTGGAAGAAGGCGGCCGACGGGCTCGGCAAGGTGGCCGACGCAGATCGACACCGCCAAGCAGTCGATCGCGGCCGCCTGGAAGGGCGACGACGCGTCCGCGGCGACGGCGGCGTTCAGCAGCCTGAGCAGCAACGTGCGCACGAACCAGACGAAGATGGAGCAGGCGAGCACGTCGCTGGACACCGCGGCGCAGACCCTGTGGACGCCCAGGGCGCCTACAACACCCTGCCCGCCGCCCGGCGTCATGCCGGGACCGGTGCAGCCGGGTCTCGACGGCCCGGCCCAGCACCAGGCGCAGATCCAGCACTCGCAGGCGGTCGACTCCGCCGCCGCGCAGGACGCCGCCCGGGAGGCGGGCCGCCAAGACGCGCCTACCAGGACCTCAAGGGCGGCCTCGGCGACGCCCAGATCACCATGAACGCGGTCGCCCCGCCCCGCTACAGCGGCGACGACGGCGGCACCGGCGGCAACCCGCCCGTGGGCCCGACCGGCGGACCCCGGTTCCGGCGCCCTACGTCCCGCTGCCCGGCTCCACGGGCGGCGGACCGGTCGGTCCCTACTCCACCAGCACCACCGGCACCCACGTGCACGCCGAGCTCGTCGGGCACCTCGACGGCGGCGGGTTCCTGCCCCACGTCCCGCACCCGGGGACCGGCGGCGGCCTGCTGCCGGGCTACGACGGCACGACCGCCGACGGGTTCGTCGGCGGGCACGGTCGCCGGCGGCACGGGCGGCGGCAGCGGCACTGCGCTCGGGCTTCCCGGCGGCGTGGGCGGCGCCCCGGGCGTGATCGGCGGCAGCTCGACCGGCAGCCTCGCCGGCGGCGCGGTCGGCGGTCTCGCGGGCATGCTCGGCGGAGCCGGCGGTGCGCTCGGCGCCCTGCGCGGCGGCGCGTCCAGCGGCTCGTCGGTCGCCGGCCGGCTGGCCGGCAAGGTCGGCGGACTCACCGGCTGGTGCGACCGGCTCACCGACCTCGGCGCTCGGTGGCACGCCACGCGGCGCCGCACTCGGCACGGCCAAGGGCGGGGTGCTCGGCGGCACGGGCACGCCCGGACGCCACGGGCACGACCGGCGCGACGTCCACCACCGCGGGCCGCGGCACCTCCGGGGCGGCCGGTCGACCGGGCTCGATGACCCCGGGCAGCAGCGGCACCTCGGCGGGCCGGGCCGGCTCGGCCGGTGCCGGCGGGCGCGGAGCCTCCGGTCGCTACGCCTCGGCCGCGGCCGAGGAGGAGAGCGCCGCCGGTCGCGGTGGTCGCTCCTCCACCGGCATGCGGTCGGGCGGTCGCAGCGGGCCTGCCGCCGAGGGCGGCGGCCGGGGCGGTGCCGGCGGCACCGGCGGCACCGGCGGTTCGACCGGGCAGGGCCGTGACGACAAGGCCGCCAAGCGCAAGTCCCTGGTGTTCGAGGACGACGACGCCTGGCTCGACGACGACGAGTCCGGACCGGACGTGATCCGGTGACGCAGACGATGACCGGCAGCGCCGGCCTCGTGCGGGTGTCGGTCGTGGCCGGTGAGCGGCGGGTCGACCTGGCGCTGCCCGGTGCGCTGCCGGTGGCCGAGCTGCTGCCCGGAGCTCGCCCGCGCCGTCGGGCGTGCTCGACGGGCAGACGGCGTACGGCGGCTACTCGCTGCGCACCTCCGACGGCCGTCGCCTGGTCGGGGACACCGGGCTGACGTTCCAGGGCGTCGAGGACGGCGGTGTGCTCACCGTCGTCTCCGGCGTCGACGAGGAGCCGCCGCGGGTCTACGACGACATCGTCGAGGCGATGGCCGACGCCGTCGAGAACGACATGCGGCCCTGGGAGCCGTCGGCAGGTCGACGCACCGCCCTGTCCTCGGCCTCGCTGCTGCTCGGGCTCGGCGCGCTGGCCCTGGCCCTCCAGCGGCCCGACGTCGTCGCCGGTGCCGCGGCCGGGGTCGCGGCCCTGGTCCTGGTCGCCGCCGCTCTCGTGCTGGCCCGCGTGCAGGGCGAGCACGAGGCGGCGGTCACCCTCGCCTGGGCCGGGGTCGCCTACGCCGTCGTCTGCGGGCTGACCGCGGCGCCGGCCGGGCCGCTGCTCGAGGCGCCGGCCGCCCTGGCGGGTGCCGGCGCGGTGCTCGCCGGCGTCGTGGCGCTGGTCGGCCTGGTCGAGCGCCGCGCCCTGATGCTCCCGGCGGTCGCCGCCGGCGGTGTCGTGGCCGCGGCCAGCGGGATCGTGACGGTCTCGTCGTTCAGCGCCGGCGCGGTCTACACCGTCGCCCTGGTGGTGGCGGTGCTGGTCGGCAGCGCACTGCCCTGGTTCGCCCTCGGCACCACCTCGACCCGCGTGGAGCAGGCGCACTCGGACGCCGACATCACCGCCGAGCCCCGCGAGGTGCACCCGGACGCGGTCCGCAAGGACGCCCGCCTCGGCCACGAGATCCTGCTCGCCGTCACCGCGACGGTGGGGCTGCTCGTCGTCCTGGTCAGCCCGCTGGCCGTGGACCTCGGCGTCACCGGGGCCCTCGTGGTCGTGTGCGCCAGCGCCGTACTCATGCTGCGCACCCGGCAGTACCGCGTGGGCACCGAGGTGGCCACCGGGCTGGCCTGCGGAGTCGCGGGCCTGGTCGCGGTCGCGGTGAGCGTCATCGTGGAGCAGCCGACCTGGCACGTCGCGCTCGCGCTGCTGCTCGCCGTCACCGGTGCGGTGCTGCTGGTCTTCACCCTCGTCCCCATGGCGCCGTCGGTGCGACGCGGGCGGCTGGGGGACATCGCAGAGCTCGTGGCGCTCGTCGCGATGCTCCCGCTGCTGGTCTTCGCGATCGGCCTCGTCGGGGCGGTTGGATCCTGATCGCCCGGGGAAGAATCCCGACATTCTCGGGTCGGCACCACCAGACACCACGCTCCAGAACCACCTCATCACCGGCCACACCGGCCACGAGAAGGAGAACCATGAAGTACGGTCGCAGACTGACCGCAGTTGGAATGCTCACCGGGGGACTACTGCTGGTCGGTTTCGCGGCCCCGTCCCTCGCTGACGTCGGCACCGCCGACGGTTCGACGGACGCCTCCAGCTCATCGGTCACCACGGACGCCGGATCGACGGCGACAGACACCACGGCTCCGGCCCAGGACGCGTCAGCCGCGCAGCAGCGGCTCGACCGCGACTCGCCGCGTCGCCGGGTCGCAGTCGCTCGACGTCGCCGACGACACATGCGACCCGTCGACAGCGGGGCATGCGACCCGGCCAGGCTGCACGAGGACGGTCTACTGCCAGGCTCTCTCGACGACGATCCGCGACCACCCGCCTCGCTGAGTGCGACAAGGGCAACGACCCGCCGACGGATCCGACGTGCAGCGTCGCGGCTCAGGACTACGACTGCAACGGACGACGGCACCGATGACTGCGGCCCCTTGACCGACGACAAGGACTGCGACGGGCCGAAGGTCGACGACAGGGTGACGGTGCGGACGACCCGTGCGCGAGCGGACCCAGTGCAACGCTGCACCCCTGAGCAGTACTGCGCAATCCAGGCGCACAGCCAGGAGACCGTGTGTCTCCGTCCGGACGGCGGCGGCAACGGCGGCGGCAACGGCGGCGGCAACCGCGGCGGCAACGGCGGCGGCAACGGCGGCGGAGGCGGCACCACGACCCCGCCGCGCCGCGACCACGCCGCCCCCGGCCACGACCCCGCCGCCGTCCGGCGGCGGCGTCCCGCAGGGCAGCGCCCCGAGCAGCCCGGGCAAGGGCGGCAAGGGTGGCAAGCAGGGCCCCGGCACCGGTGCCGGCGGCTCGTCGAGCAGCAACGGGTCCAGCTCGGAGGGCACCGTCCCCGGTGCCCACGTGCGGGGCGAGAGCTCGCCCGGCACGTCCGCCTGCGGTGACCCGGCGATCTGCAACGACAGCGGGATCCTCGGGGTCGACGCCACCGCGAGCACCCCGTCGACGACCGACACCCTGGCGAGCACGGGCACGACCAGCGGCGACGTCCTGCCGCAGACCGGCGCGCCGGAGGGCACGCAGGGGCTGATGCTGGTGGGCTTCGGCCTGCTGGCCGGCGGCGTGCTGATGGTCCGCCCGCGTCGCCTGGCGCGGCACAAGGCCTGACCGGTCGGCGGGGTGTGCCCGGAGCTCGACGCGCGTCCGAGACGCGGCTGATCTCCGGCACACCCCGCTCGGCCGTCCGGCCGTCCACCACCGACGGGTTCCGGCCCGCAACGGGTCACAGACGGGGACGATAGAGGCATGTCGAGCAAGAAAGACCTGGTCGAGGCGCACTCCTTCAACCGCCGACGCCTGATCACGGCCTTCGTGAGCGGGGCTCCCGGGGGCCGCGAGGTCGAGCCGGTCCGCTACGGCCGCACGCTGGTCGGCGGGCTGGTGCTGGCCTGCTGGTCGTGGTCGGGGCCGCGGTGACGCCGCTGCTGACCCAGAAGGACCTGCCCGACGACTGGAACAAGAAGGGCCTGGTCGTCGGCAAGGACAGCGGCTCGCGCTTCGTCGCGGTCGACAAGACGCTCTACCCGGTCATCAACACCACCTCGGCCCGGCTGCTGCTCGGCACCGACGGGAAGTTCGACGTGAACTTCGTCCCCGAGGACGAGATCGCCAAGCAGAAGCAGGGCCAGACCATCGGCATCCCCGGTGCGCCCGACCTGCTGCCCACGCCCTCGAAGCTCATCCAGTCCGGCTGGACGGCGTGCACCAGCTCCGCCGGCGGCGTCCGGGTGACGCTGTCGGACACCAAGCAGGTCACCCCCCGCCCGACGGACGCGTTCGTCGTCACCACGCCAGGACGGCGGCACGGCACGTCATCGCCGGCCAGACGCGGTACGAGATCCCGCGCGGGGCCCAGGGCAACGCGATCCTGCGGGCGCTCGGGCTCGACGGGGACGCCGCGGCGACCGTGCCGGGGCTGTGGCTCGACCTGGTCAAGCCGGGTCGTCCGCTCGAGCCCTTCGAGGTGGACGGCGAGGGCGACAAGGTCGACACCGGCGTCGACGGGCTGGAGACGGTCGGCACCCCGGTCAAGGTCGACGACCGGCCCTACGTCCTGGGCAAGAAGGGGCTGCTGCCGCTGACCGACTTCGCCTACACCATCTACCGGTCCGCGGGTCCCGGCGCCGATCCTCGAGGAGCAGCAGGTGCAGAGCGGTCAGCTCGGCCGCCTCGACACCGTCAGCGACCCGGGCGCGCGGCCCTACCCGTCCGACTGGCCGGAGCAGGACGTCACCCCGTTCGACCGGGGTGACAGCCCCTGCCTGCCGGCTCACCACCAGCGCGGACTCGGCGGCGACCGTCGGGCTGGCCGCACCCACCGAGGGCTCGACGGCGCCCAGCACCACACCGGGTGTCACCCGCGGGGTGGACAGCGGGCACGGCGCCCTCGTGCAGGCCACGGCCGGCGGCGTGATCGGCTCCGGCACCACCTTCCTGATCGACTCGACCGGCACCCGCTACGCGGTCGGCAGCCGGGCGGACGCCGGGTCCACCCTGACCTCGCTCGGCTACGCCGGGAAGAAGCCCGCAGCCGGTCCCCGCGGCCTGGCTCGAGCTGTTCCAGGACGGCCCGACGCTGTCGGCCCAGGCCGCGGCCCGGCCCACCGGCGGTCAGTCGTGACCCTGCCGGGGCGCGCGGCCACGGTCGTCACGTGCGCCCTCGCCGGCGTCGCCCTGCCGGTGCTGACGCCGGCGTCCCAGGCGGTCGAGGCCCCGAAGTGCGAGGTGGGCCGGACCCAGTACGTCGACGACTCGTCGTACGCCATCGCCGGCCTCGGGGTCCCGCAGTCCTGGTCCCTGGCCACCGGCAAGGGGGTGACGGTCGCGGTCGTCGACTCCGGGGTGGATCCCGGCAACGCCCACCTGCGCGGGCGCCCTGGTGCCGGGGACGTCCTTCGTGCCCGGGCCGCCCACCGAGGACATCCTCGGGCACGGGACCGGCGTCGCCGGCATCATCGCGGCGAGGTACGTCCAGGGTTCCGCCCTCATCGGCGCGGCGCCCTCGGCCAAGATCATGCCCGTGCGGGTGTTCCAGGACGAGGACGTGACCGGCACCCAGGCCGTGGCCTACCCGCCGGACACCGGGCGGATGGCCCAGGGCATCGCCTGGGCGGTGCGGCACGGCGCCGACGTCATCAACGTCTCGATGAGCACCCGGCCCAGCGACGACGCGCGTGCCGGAGCTCCGGGCCGCGCTCGAGCTCGCGCGCCGCAACGACGTGGTCGTGGTCGCCTCGGGCGGCAACCAGACCGAGGACGCTCCGTTCACCGCAGGTGCGCTACCCCGCAGGCGGACCGGGCGTGATCGGGGTCGCCGCCACGGGCCTGTCCGGGGTCGTCGACGACTGGTCGATCCACGGTTCCCAGAACGACGTCAGCGCCCCGGGCGCCAACGTGCTGATCGCCTACCACGCCAACGGCGACTGCCTCGCCGGCCAGGACCACGCGTACACCAGCTGGTCGACCGGGTTCGTCAGCGGCCTGGCGGCCCAGCTCCGGGAGCGGTTCCCGAAGGAGTCGGCCGAGCAGATCGCCTACCGCATCACCGCCTCGGCCGACCGGCCGCGGATGTCCGAGCGCGACGACGTGCAGGGCTGGGGCGAGATCCGCCCCTACGCCGCGCTGACGATGAGCCTCGACCCGAACCGGGTGGGGCCGCCGCTGCCCGGCGGACAGTCGGCGCCGCCGGTCGCGAAGCGCGCAGGCGCCGGTCGAGCCCGCTGGCGGCCGACGTCGACACGCTCGCGCCCGGCGCGGGAGCAGGCCCTGTGGTGGAGCCTCGCCGCGGTCGGCGTGGGCGCGCTGGCGCTGGTGCTGCGGCCCTGGGCGGCGCGGGTCGACCGTCGGGCGCGACCGGCCCGCGGCCGCCGGCGCAGCGGCGCCGAGACGCCGTAGGCGCGGCTCAGACCTCGCGCTCGGCGCGGGTGCGCTCCTCCGCGAGCCGGAGCTCCTCGGTCTCCTCGACGTACTCCGGGTCGGCCTGCAGCTGACGGGAGAGGTCGGCGATGTTGCGGCGCGCGTTCTCCCGGGCGACGACGGCGCTCGGGTCGTTGTCCCGGCCCTCGACGACGTCCTCCCAGGTGGTCTGGTTGCGGTCGACGCGCAGCCTGGAGGCGCTGCATCTCGCGGCCCAGCTCACCCTCCCGGGCCTCCTTGGCCCGCTCCTCGCGGCGCTTGTCGCGCTCCTTCTTGAACTGCCTCGTGCTCCTTCTTGATCGACGCGGTCATCGCGCGGAGCGACGAGACCGCGTCGGCGGTCTCCCGGTCGGCGTTGTCGAGGGCGGCGCGCAGCCGCGGGTCCTGGTCAGGCACGGGTGCTCCGAGGCTCGACGGGGTCGGAGCGAGTGGCGGAGCGACGGGTCAGCCGAAGCCGTGCTCGCTGGTCTCGTCCATGTGGTTGCCGGCGTCGCGTGCTCGCGGCGACGTTGCCGAACTGGAGCACGGTGTCGGCCGCCGACAGCCCGGCGTTGACGTAGCGGAGCACCGCGACGACCGCCTTGACGGCCCGGGTGAACTTCTGGATCGCCTCGATGCCGCGGTGGATCAGGCTGATCACCTTGCGGGCCTTGCCCGGCGCGCTGATCGCGCCCTTGGCCCAGCCGAACGGTCCGGAGGCCGCGTCGAGCAGCAGCTCGGTGATGATGTCGTTGATGAAGCTGAGCGCGGCAGCCACCACCTCGGCGGTGGCCTGGGCGACCTCGATGCACGTGCCCGAGCTGGTCCTGGATGTGGGGGTGGCCTCCTGCTGGCCGTCGTGCATGTCGGCGATGTCGGTCAGCCGGCGCTGCGCGGCGTGCGAGGCGGGTCCCTCCCAGACCGCCGGCAGCTGGCCGGACATCGACCGGTAGTTGTCGCCGACCGCGCCGAGCGCGAGACCCGACGTTGCCCCAGCCCTTCTGCATCGAGCGAGACGGTGTTGAAGTCGCCGGCGATCGGCTTGAACAGCGCCTCGAGCAGGCTGAAGCCGGTCAGCGTGCTCACGAGCGAGTCGATCTTGCTGATGATGAAGCCGCAGTCCTTCTTGAGGCCCTCGATGTAGTCGCCCATGCCCCCGTCGGGCGCGCCGCCGCCCAGCACCGTGCTCCGGGTTCTGCGTCTCCGTGATCGCGCTCATCGGGTCGCCCAGTCCTGGGCGCTGAACGGTCGTCGTCCTGGCCCTCGTAGTCGTCGTAGTCGTCGAGGTCGTCGACGGTCTCCTGCAGCTGCTGCGGTGTGGTCGACGATGCTCTGGCGTGTGGTCGATCAGGCCGGAGACCTGGTCGTAGGCGCCCTTGTAGGTGCCCGCCGCGTCGAGGACGTCGCGCCGGTTCTGGTGGTCGACGGAGTCGGCGTGGTGCTGCTCGCGAGCCGCGTCGGACGCCGCCTGCCGGGCCTCGTCGGGGCTCTTGCCGTCGATGATGGCCTGGTCGTAGGCGTTGTCGTAGGCGTCCTGGCGGCGGGCCTCCATCTGGTCGTGCACCCGGGTGTCGGCGATCGTGTCCACGTCGGGACGCACCATGTCGCGGGCCTGCTCCGCGGTGTAGCCCTGCGCGCGGTAGGCCATGTAGTCGTCGTAGTCGGCCTTGGTGTGCAGCGTCCGGACGATGCTGTCCTTGGCGGCGGTCCTCGGGTCGAGCCAGGGCGGCAGGTCGTCGGTCTTCGGGCCGGGGACCACCCGGTCGAACGGGTCCTTGAGCCACGGTGGGGCGGACGGCAGCCCGAACGGGTCGTCGTCCTTGGCGTCCGTGCGGCGACCCGGGTCCGGAGGTCGGGCCGCCGGGCGTGGTCTCGCCGCTGCCCGGGGCGACGTACGGCGGCAGCGCCATCTCGTCACCGAAGAGCTTGTCGAACGTGCGGTAGACCGCGCGGTCGCTCTCGACGTAGTCCTGGCTGCACGCCTTGAACGAGTCCCGGACCTTGCCGGCGACCGTCTGCGAGTCCTGCATGCCCTTGCGGGCGTGCTCGAGCGGTCTCCTGGTAGCTGCCCACGAAGATCTGCAGCACGCCGGAGAAGGCCCCGGTCCTGCTGCACACGTCGGCGATGTAGCCGTCGGTGGCCGCGACGTGGTCGAGCTGCCGGTCGGCGACCGTGCCGGCGGCGAGCAGGCTGTCCGGGTCGACCTCGAAGTGGACCATCACAGACCCCCGTGTGTGAATGTGCGCTCTGGCGATGCGTCGCCGGGGAGGATAGCCGTTCCGAGCGCCCGCCAAACCTCGGCGGTCCGTAAAGAGTCAGCCCTCGTGCGTCGGCGGCGTCTCCTCGCGGCGCTTCTGCTCCTCCTGGTAGCGAGCCTCGAGCGCGTCGCCCTCGGTGCGCGTCATGTACTGCGTGTCGGTCTCGTCGCGGTGCGTCTTGTCGCTGCGCGAGTAGGCGACGAGGGCGACCGCGACGGCCACCACGACCAGGATCACGACGATGGCGACGACCATGGCGGGCTCCGTTCCGAGAGCACCCGTTCGGTGCTGGTCCGCCGACCCTAGCGCTGGGGCGGCGGAGATCCTCGAACGCGGAGCGCGTCGGCGAGATCGAGCCGCGCCGGCGGACCCGGAGCCAGCCGACCGCGAGGAGGCCGAAGACGAGCACGGCCCCGATGCCGCTGAGCAGGCCGTAGGTGGAGCGCTCGTCCGGGGAGCTGCCAGTCGTCGCCGTCGCGGTAGACCGACAGGGTGTCGCCGCTGTCGGGGTGCGCGAAGCGGCTCTCGAAGTAGATCTGCCCGTCGCGTGCCGTCGGCCAGCCGGAAGCTCACCAGGTAGCCGCGGTCCGTGCCGCGCGGCCCGCGGTCGCCGCCGACCACCGTGGCGGTCTGCACCTTCGCGTCGGCGGGCACGCGGTGGGCGTCGACGTACTGCCAGATCGGCACGACACCGAAGAACACGCCGAGCAGCACGATCGCGACGAGGGCGAGCGGTCCGAAGCCCCGGACGCGAGGCGTCGGGCGAGGTCCGGCGGACGGGACGCGTTCCACGCGGCGACCCTACGACACGGTCGCGGTCAGGAGCCCTCGTAGGATGAGGTGTCCGTCCCCGAACCAGGAGGCCCCGTGGCCCGAGTCGTCGTCGACGTCATGCTCAAGCCGGAGATCCTCGACCCGCAGGGCAAGGCGGTCCAGGGTGCCCTGCCGCGGCTCGGCTTCGAAGGAGTCAGCGAGGTCCGCCAGGGCAAGCGCTTCGAGCTCGAGGTGGACGGCGAGGTCACCGAGGAGCGGCTGGCGCAGCTCCACGAGATCGCCGAGAAGCTGCTGTCCAACCCGGTGATCGAGGACTTCGAGGTGCACGTCCCGTGAAGGTCGGCGTCGTCACCTTCCCGGGCTCCCTCGACGACGTCGACGCCCAGCGCGCGGTCCGCGTCGCGGGGCACGAGGTCGTCGCCCTGTGGCACCGCGACCACGACCTGCAGGGCGTCGACGCGGTGGTCCTGCCGGGCGGCTTCTCCTACGGCGACTACCTGCGCTGCGGGGCGATCTCCCGCTTCTCGCCGCTGATGACCGAGATCGTCGCGGGCGCCGGTGCGGGCCTGCCCGTGCTCGGCATCTGCAACGGCTTCCAGGTGCTGTGCGAGTCGCACCTCCTGCCGGGCGCGCTGGTCCGCAACGAGCGGATGAAGTTCGTCTGCCGGGACCAGCGGCTCCGCATCGAGAGCACGAGCACGCCGTGGACGTCGTCGTTCGAGGACGGCCAGGAGATCGTCGTGCCGCTCAAGAACGGCGAGGGCTGCTTCGTCGCGTCCGAGGACACCCTCGACCGCGCTCGAGGGGGAGGGCCGGGTCGTGGCCCGCTACCTCGGCGCGCAACCCCAACGGCTCGATGCGCGACATCGCCGGGGTGCGCAACGAGCGCGGCAACGTCGTCGGGCTGATGCCGCACCCCGAGCACGCGGTCGAGGAGGGCTTCGGTCCGGGCGTCGACGGGCTCGGGTTCTTCCGGCTGCTCGAGCAGCTCGTCGGCTGACCCTGTCGGTGCCGGCTGCCACCCTGGTCGGGTGGTCACCGTGGACGACGTGCGCCGGCTGTGCCTGAGCCTGCCGCGCACCACCGAGCACCTGATCCGGGACCGGGTGAAGTTCCGGGTCAAGCAGCTCGTCTACGTCTCCTTCTCCCGTGACGAGACCCTGATGGGCTTCGCCTTCCCGCGCGAGGAGCGGGCGGCGCTCGTCGAGGCCGAGCCGGACAAGTTCCGGATGCCGTCGACCTCGGACCTGCGCTACCAGTGGGTGGTGGCCGTGCTGGCGGCGCTCGACGAGGACGAGATGACCGAGCTGGTCACCGACGCCTGGACGATGGTGCGTGCCGCAGTACGTCGCCCGCGAGCACCTTCGCGGGCTCGAGCAGGCGTCCGGGGGAGGGTCAGGCGGAGTAGGCCTTGGCGAGCAGCTCGTAGGACAGCGCGCGCTCGGCGTTGTCGTGCACCTGCGTGGTGATCACGAGCTCGTCCGCGTCGGCGTAGGTGCGCCGCCGCTCCAGGTCGTCGCGGACCTGCTCCGGGCGTGCCCACGGACATGAACCGCCGTCGCTGGGCGGCCAGGGCCAGCTCCTGCTCGGTCCAGTCGTGCGCCGCCGCCTCCTCGGCCGTCGGCACCGGGCCGGGCCGGTTCTGCATCAGCCGCACCATGGCGAGGTCGTTGGCCCGGGCCAGGGCCTCGGCGCGCTCCTCGCTGTCGGAGGCGATCGCCGCGACCCCGAGGATCACGCGCGGCTCGGACATCCGGGCGGACGGCTCGAAGCCGTCCCGGTAGCCCGCCACCGCCTCCGGCCGGGTCGGCCGACCCGAAGTGCCCCGCGAACGCGAACCCGGTGCCGAACGCGGCGGCGGCCCGGCCGCCGTACAGGGAGGAGCCGAGGATCCACAGCGGCGGCAGGGGTACGTCGTCCGGGATCGCGCGCAGCGGCTTGAAGGGGTGCTCGTCGGGGAAGCCGTCGACGTAGGCGAGCAGCTCGGAGAACTGCTGCGGGAACTCGTCGCCGTCGACGCGGCCGCGGCGCAGCGCGTAGGCGGTGAGCTGGTCGGTGCCGGGCGCCCGGCCGAGCCCGAGGTCGATGCGTCCCGGGTGCAGGCCCTCGAGGACGCGGAACGACTCGGCCACCGCGAGGGGCGCGTGGTTGGGCAGCATGATGCCGCCGCTGCCCACCCGGATCGTCGAGGTGGCGGCCGCGACGGTCGCGATCATCACCATCGGCGCGCTGCTGGCGACGCTGCCGATGTTGTGGTGCTCGGCCAGCCAGAAGCGCTGGTAGCCGTAGGACTCGGTCGCCTTGGCCAGCGCGACGGTGTCGTGCAGCGCCTGCGAGGCCGGTCGTCCCGACGGGATCGGGGACAGGTCGAGCACGGACAGGGGGACGGTCGTCTGGATCGCGGTCACACCCACCCCGAACGTCGTACGGCGGGCGGGGATTCCCTCACACGACGATCCGGAGCACCTTGTCGCCGCCACCGCCGTTGCTCGTGGTGATCCACAACGACCGGTCGGGCGCCCGCTTCACGTTGCGGATCCGGCCGAACGTGCCCTCGAAGTACCGGTGCTTCGTGCGCACGCCCCGCCCGCTGATGTCCACCGACCACAGGCTCTCGCCGCGCAGCGCGCCGACCCAGGCCCGGCCCTTGAGGGTCGCGACGCCGCTCGGGGAGCAGACGTCGGTGTGCCACTGCACCAACGGGTCGCGGTAGCCGCCGGCGCCGTCCGTGCCCTCGACCCGCGGCCAGCCGTAGTTGCGGCCCGGCAGGATCCGGTTCAGCTCGTCCCAGGTGTTCTCGCCCAGCTCGGCCGACCAGATCCGGCCGTCGTCGCCGACCGTGATGCCCTCGACGTTGCGGTGCCCGTAGGAGTAGACCCGGTTGCCGAACGGGTTGCCGCGCTGCGCGGCGCCGTCCGGCCTCAGCCGCAGCACCTTGCCGGCCAGGCTGTTCCTGTCCTGGGCCAGCGCGCTGTTGCGGGTGTCGCCGGTGGTCGCGAACAGGCTGGGGTAGCGGGTGAACCAGAGCCCGCCGCCGTTGTGCGTGCTGCCGCTCGGGATGCCGGTGAGGATCGGCTGCGGGGCGCCGGACAGGGCGCCGTCGACGAACCGGATCCGGACGATGCGGTTGTCGCTGGTGGTGGTCGTGAAGAAGTACACCCAGCGGTCGCGCGAGAACGTCGGCGAGACCGCCACCCCCATCAGGCCGCCCTCGCCGCCGTCGTTGTAGGCGCCGGGGACCCTGCCCACCACGGAGGCCCCGCCGCCCGGGCGGACCCGGAGCACGCGCCCGCTGTTGCGCTCGCTGACCAGGCCGGTGCCGTCGGGCAGGAAGTCGATGCCCCACGGGTAGTCGAGAGCCCGGACGCCAGCGTCCGCGACAGCCGGGGTCTGGCCTCCGCGGGCGACGCGGCGACCACCGAGACGGCGGGGACGACGAGACCGGCCTTGAGCAGGGTGCGACGTTCCATCGCCCCACCGTCACACGAGCGGCGCCGCGAGTAAACGCCTCCGCCCGGAATCTCGCGGCGTGCGCCCGGGGCCTCGCCGGGCGGGCGTAGCCTCGGCTCGACAGCGAGACAGGACAGCACGACGAGACGGAGACCGACGGTGACTGGCGACCTGGACCCGGCCCAGCTGGAGCGACTGGCCAAGGAGTTCGACGCGGATCCCGCGCAACCGGCTGCTGCAGAACGCGGTCACCCGCAACAAGGTCGACCAGGTGGCGCGCGACCACCGCGTCGCCGTCGCCCTGGACCGCTCGGTGTCGCACCAGCTCGACGACTGGTCGGTCACCAACCAGAAGCAGAGCGGTCGGTGCTGGATGTTCGCCGGCCTCAACCTGCTGCGGGTCGGGGCCGCGAAGGAGCTCGGCCTCAAGGACTTCGAGTTCTCCCAGGCCCACCTGCAGTTCTGGGACCGGCTGGAGAAGGCGAACTTCTGGCTCGAGCAGGTCATCGCCACCGCCGACCGCGACGTCGACGACCGCACCGTCGCGCACCTGATGAGCACCCCCGCCGAGGACGGCGGGCAGTGGAACATGTTCGTCGCCCTGGTCCGCAAGCACGGCCTGGTGCCCAAGTCGGTGATGCCGGAGACGGTCTCGTCGTCGAACACCGCGCAGCTCAACCGCGACCTGTCGGCCGTGCTCCGCCAGGCGGCCCGGGACCTCCGTGCGGCGGCGGCCGGTGAGTCGGCCGACGGCTCGCCGAGGTCAAGGCCGCAGGCCCTGGACGTCGTGCACCGGATGCTGTGCCTGCACCTCGGCACGCCGCCCGACCTCGTTCTGGTGGCAGTGGCGCGACAAGGACAAGGGCTTCCACCGCGACGGCGCGCTGACCCCGCAGGAGTTCGCCGAGCGCTACGCGACCCTGCCGATCGACGACTACGTCTGCATCGTGCACGACCCGCGACCGAGCAGCGAGGTCGGCCGCACCTACACCGTCGAGGCCCTCGGCAACGTGGTCGGCTCGCCGCCGGTGACCTACCTCAACGTCGACATCGACGTGGTCAAGCAGCTCGCGGCGGACGCCATCGTCGGCGGCGAGCCGGTGTGGTTCGGCTGCGACGTCGGCCAGATGTACGACAGCGAGAACGGTCTGTGGGACGCGACGCTCTACGACTACGACAGCCTCTACGGGCACACCACCGACCTGGGCAAGGCCGACCGGCTGCTCCACCAGGGCACCGCGATGACGCACGCGATGCTGCTCACCGGTGTCGACGTCCTCGACGGCACGCCCCGCCGCTGGCGGGTCGAGAACTCGTGGGGCGACGAGAAGGCCGACAAGGGCTTCTGGACCATGGACGACTCGTGGTTCGCCGAGCACGTCTTCGAGATCGCCGTACGCCGGGACGCGCTGCCGGCCGACCTGGCCGCCCGCGTCGACGACGACCCGATCGTGCTGCCGGCCTGGGACCCGATGGGCGCCCTGGCCCGCTGAGTCGGGCGGGCGCGAGGCGACGCGGGCCGCCGCCGGTAGATTGGCGCCGTGACCGAGACCTCGCCCCGCCTCCGCACGGACACCGTCGAGACGGCCGTCTCCACCCCCGACCACGAGCAGCCCTGGTCCGACCTCGGCCTCAAGCCCGACGAGTACGCCGAGATCCGCGAGATCCTCGGCCGCCGGCCGACGTCGTCGGAGCTGGCGATGTACTCCGTGATGTGGAGCGAGCACTGCTCCTACAAGTCGTCCAAGGTGCACCTCAAGCAGTTCGGCGACAACGTCACCGACGCGATGCGCGAGCACCTGATGGTCGGCATCGGCGAGAACGCCGGCGTCGTCGACATCGGCGACGGCTACGCCGTGACGTTCAAGATCGAGTCGCACAACCACCCGTCCTACGTCGAGCCCTACCAGGGCGCCGCGACCGGCGTCGGCGGCATCGTCCGCGACATCCTCGCGATGGGCGCCCGGCCGGTCGCCGTGATGGACCCGCTGCGCTTCGGCCCCCTCGACGCCCCCGACACCCACCGGGTGCTGCCCGGGATCGTGGCGGGCGTCGGCGGCTACGGCAACTGCCTCGGCCTCCCGAACATCGGCGGCGAGGCGGTCTTCGACGCGACGTACGCCGGCAACCCGCTGGTCAACGCGCTCTGCATCGGCGTCATGCGCCACGAGCAGATCCACCTCGCCAAGGCGTCCGGCGCCGGCAACCAGGTGATCCTGTACGGCGCGCGCACCGGCGGCGACGGCATCGGCGGCGTCAGCGTCCTCGCGTCGGAGACCTTCGAGTCGACCGGCCCGGCCAAGCGGCCCAGCGTGCAGGTGGGCGACCCGTTCCAGGAGAAGCTGCTGATCGAGTGCACGCTCGAGATCTTCGCCGAGGAGCTCGTCGTCGGCATCCAGGACCTCGGCGGCGCCGGGCTGTCCTGCGCGACCTCCGAGCTGGCGTCCGCGGGCGACGGCGGCATGCACGTGTGGCTCGACCGGGTGCCGCTGCGCGACTCCACGCTGGCGCCCGAGGAGATCCTCATGTCGGAGTCGCAGGAGCGGATGATGGCGGTCGTCGAGCCGGCCGACGTCGCGCGCTTCCTGGAGATCTGCGAGAAGTGGGACGTGGAGGCCGTCGTCGTCGGCGAGGTCGACGACTCCGGCCGGCTGACCATCGAGTGGCACGGCGAGACCGTCGTCGACGTGCCGCCGCGGTCGGTGGCGCACGACGGCCCGACCTACCAGCGGCCCTTCGCCCGGCCGTCCTGGCAGGACGCGCTGCAGGCCGACGACGGCGCCGCGCTCGCCCGGCCGTCGACCGGCGACGAGCTGCGCGACACGCTGCTGCGGCTGGTCGCGTCGCCGAACCTCTGCGACAAGTCCTGGATCACCGACCAGTACGACCGCTACGTGCAGGGCAACACCGTCCTCGCGCAGCCGGAGGACTCCGGCATGGTGCGCGTCGACGCGGACACCGGTCTCGGCGTCGCGGTCTCCACCGACTGCAACGGCCGCTTCGCGATGCTCGACCCGTTCACGGGCGCCCAGCTCGCCCTGGCCGAGTCGTTCCGCAACGTCGCGACCTCGGGCGCCCGGCCCCTCGCGATCAGCGACTGCCTCAACTTCGGCTCGCCCGAGGACCCCGACGTGATGTGGCAGTTCGCCGAGGCCACGCGCGGTCTCGCGGAGGGCTGCCGGGCCCTCGGCATCCCGGTGACCGGCGGCAACGTGTCAGCCTCTACAACCAGACCGGTGAGACCGCGATCCTGCCCACGCCGGTCGTCGCCGTGCTCGGTGTGATCGCCGACGTGGCGCGCCGTACGCCTTCGGGGTTCGCGGCCGAGGGGCAGCACGGTCTACCTGCTCGGCACCACCCGCGACGAGCTGTGCGGCTCCGAGTGGGCGCACGTCGTGCACGGCCACCTCGGCGGCCTGCCCCCGCAGGTCGACCTGGCCCACGAGCGACTGCTGGCCGACGTGCTGCTCGACGCCGCGCGCGACGGCCTGGTCGTCGGCCGCCCACGACCTCTCCGACGGCGGCCTCGCGCAGGCGCTCGTGGAGTCCTGCCTGCGGCACGACGTCGGCGTCCGGGTCTCGCTGCCCGACGGGCTCGACCCGTTCGTGGCGCTGTTCAGCGAGTCGGCCGGCCGCGCGGTCGTGGCGGTGCCGCCGGAGCAGGAGGAGCGGTTCACCGCCCTGTGCGCCGAGCGTGGGCTCGCGCACGCCCGCCTCGGCGTCACCGACGGCACCGGCCCGGAGGCGGTGCTCGACGTGCAGGGCCAGTTCACCCTGCCCCTCGCCGAGATCCGGCAGGTCTGGTCCGCGACCCTCCCCGCCGCCCTCGGCTGAGGCGCAACGGGGGAGATCCGACCGATTCGCCGCGTTACGGCGGATCTGCCCCTAGCCTGGTCGCGACGACGGAACGCCTCGCGGCTCCTCGACTCGCCTGCGGACTCGGCCGCACCCGCCGCGGGCGCCACCACGCGACACCGGTCGCCCGAGGGAGCGGAGCACGCCATGACCTCCGCCATCGTGCTGCCCGTCGACGATCCAGCAGCGCCCGCCGGCCGAGGCCGACGAGCCCGCGCGCCCCTCGACGATCCCGCCGGAGCTCGCCGAGCAGCTGCCGGCCGCGGTCTACACCGCGTGCACCGGCGCCGACGGCGCCTGGCTCTACGCCAGCCCGCAGATCGAGGCGATCCTCGGCTACCGCCCGCAGGAGTTCGTCGACGACCCCGGGCTCTGGGCCAGCCTGCTGCACCCCGACGACCGGGACTGGATCCTCGACGCCGAGGAGGCCGCGCACGCTCCCGAGCTGCGCCGGTCCTACGCGGAGTACCGCCTGATCGCCCGCGACGGCCGCGTGGTCTGGGTGCTCGACGACATCACGGTGCTGCACGAGCCCGGCCACGGCTCCGTGCAGCACGGACTGCTGTTCGACATCACCGCCCGCAAGCGCACCGAGCTGCTGCTCGCCGAGCAGGCCGCGCTGATGGAGCACGTCGCGCGCGGCGGCACGCTCGGCGACACCCTGCAGGCGCTCGCGGACTCGCGTCCTCCGGGTGACCGGCGCCCGGGGTTGTGCCGTGGTGGTGGACCCGGTCGAGGACGGCCCCGACCGCGAGGCACGCACGCTACGTCGCCGGAGCGCCGCACCCGGCCCACGCGGACGACGCCGGCGAGCCACGGACACCGGGCGGGTCGCCTTCGCGGACCTCGACGGGGTGCCGCTGGGACACCTCGTGCTGACCGGGCTGCCGGCCGGGCCCGGCCTCCGGCGACGAGGACGGGGCACCGGCGCTCGGCTGGGCCGGCCGCATCGCGGCGCTGGCGGTGGGCCGCTCGCGTCAGGAGCAGCGAGAGGCCCGCTCCTACTCGCTGCTCGAGGCCACCCTGGAGTCGACCGCCGACGGCATCCTGGTCGTGGACAGCTCCGGCCGGATCGCCGGCTTCAACAGCAAGTTCGGCCGGATGTGGAACATCCCCCAGCAGCTCATGGAGGCCGCCGACGACGACGCGCTGCTGTCCTACGTGATGGCCCAGCTCGCGGACCCGGAGGACTTCATGCGCGAGGTGCGCCGGCTCTACGCGCACCCCGACCAGTCCAGCGTCGAGGAGCTCGCCTTCGCCGACGGGCGCGTGTTCGAGAGGTACAGCCAGCCGCAGCTGCTCGACGACGTCCCGGTCGGCCGGGTCTGGAGCTTCCGGGACGTCACCGACTACCGCCAGCTCGAGTCCGAGCTGCGCCACCAGGCGCACACCGACGCGCTCACCGGGCTGGCCAACCGGCACCGGTTCATGGACGAGCTGTCGGGCCTCGCCGGCGGGGGCGTCGCCGGGGTCGCCACCGGGCACGCCCTGCTGCTCATCGACGTCGACGACTTCAAGACCGTCAACGACGGCCTCGGGCACGTCGCGGGCGACGCCGATGCTGGTCGCCCTGGCCGAGCGGGTCGCGGACTGCGTGGGCGAGGGCGACGTCGCGGCCCGTCTCGGCGGCGACGAGTTCGCGGTCCTGCTGGGCGACGCCACGGGACGACGCCTGCGGGGTCGCCGACCGGATCATCGAGCGCCTCGCGGAACCCGTCGACCTCGACGGCCGCCGGCTGTCGATCCGGGCCAGCATCGGGATCGCGATGACCGACGACGCGACCCCGGCCCTCGACCTGGTGCGCAACGCGGACCTCGCGATGTACACCGCCAAGCGCGACGGCGGCGCCTGCCACCGGTTGTACGTCGACACGATGCACGACGCGGCCATCGCGCGGCTCGACCTCACCGCGGACCTGGACCGCACGCTCGACGAGGGCGCGCTCGACGTGGTCTACCAGCCCGTGGTCCTGCTCGGCAGCCGGGACGATCACCGGCTTCGAGGCGCTGGCCCGCTGGCAGCACCCGCTGCTCGGTGCCGATCTCGCCGACCGAGTTCATCCCGCTGGCCGAGGAGACCGGCCTGATCGACCGGCTGGGCCACTTCGTGCTGTCCCGCGTGTGCGCCGACCTCGCCGCGTGGCGGCAGGAGCTCGGGCCGGACGCCGTACCCGTGGTGAGCGTGAACCTGTCACCGCAACAGCTGGCCGACCCGCACCTGCCGCGGCTGGTGGGAGCGGCGCTGAAGGCCACGGGCGTCCCCGCCGACCGGCTGTGCCTGGAGGTCACCGAGAGCGGGCTGGGCGGCTCGGACGTCGAGGTGACCCGGGCCCTCCGGCAGATCCGCGACCTGGGGGTGCAGCTCGTCGCTCGACGACTTCGGGACCGGGCACTCGTCGCTGTCGCGGCTCGGCGGCTACCCGTTCGACGTGGTGAAGATCGACCGCAGCTTCGTGTCCCGGCTCGCCGACGGGGTCCAGGACCGGGCCGTCGTGCGAGGCGGTCGTGCGGCTGGCCGCGGCCTTCACGCTGGACGTGGTCGCCGAGGGCGTCGAGACCTCGGAGCAGGCCGACATCCTCGCCGGGCTCGGGTGCGAGCGCGTGCAGGGCTTCCTGTTCTCGCGCCCGGTCCCCGGCTGCGGCCGCGCTCGACCTGCTGCGCTCCGCCACCGTCTTCTCCCGCTGAGCAGGGTCAGGCGGTCCCGGCGAGCAGGCGGGTCCAGACGGCCGGGGTCACCACGCCGGTCTGCGGCAGCGCGTGGTCCTTCTGGTAGCGCTTCACGGCGGCGGTCGTGCGCGCCTCGAAGACACCGGTCACCGCGAGACCCGCGCCGTCGGCGGCGTTCAGCGCCCGCTGCAGCCGGCGTACGGCGTCGGACGCGGCGCCGTACTTCAGCAGCGGCGTCGTGCCCTGGGACAGCATCGCGACCCAGACCCGGCGGCCGACCGTGCCGCGCGGCGGGCAGCCCGTGCGCGGCGCGGTACTGGCGGGCCGCGGCGGCCGACCGGTGCGTCGTACACGCCGTCGACGGCGCCGCGCGTAGAGCTTCTGCTCCGTGAGCAGGCACTGGGCGGCCTTGACCAGGGCGCCGGTGTGCCCGACGCGGCGGTAGGGGTAGCGCGAGGCGCTCAGCGCGACGCCCGCCGCACCGGCTGCGCTCGCGGGGCGCGACCGAGCCGCGGCCGAGGTCGACCCAGTTGTTGTCGATGTTGATCGTGACGCCGCCGTAGGTCTCGTTGTGCCCGCCGCGGTACTGGTGCACCCGGCGGTGCGGCGTCCAGCCGTCGCTGCGCAGGTAGGTCGAGCCGGTGTCGGCGCGGCCGTTCCAGTCGGCGACCCAGAGGTGGTCGGGCATCACGTAGGCGCCGGGGCGCGTGGCGCGGGCGTCGTCGAGCATCTTGATGCCGGAGGCGGCGCTGGAGTAGACGCCGGAGACGTAGCCGCGGGCGTGCAGCTGCTGGGTCCAGGACGGACAGGAACGTCAGCGCCGACTCGCGGCAGTCGGTCTTGGAGGTGGCGAAGGCCTCGAGGTCGTACCACAGCGTGCTGCCGGCGGAGATGCCGAGCGCCTGGGCGGCCGCGACCGTCTTGTCGGCCTCGGCGCGGCCCTGGTTGCGGGCGGCGGCGTAGGTGCCGGTCGACGACGGGCTGATCCGCACCTGGTCGCAGGTAGCGCTCGCGGGTGGTGCACGAGGCCTGCGGGCCGAGGGTGATCGGCAGCAGCCGCCAGCCCTTCGCGAGCTGGGTGCTGACCCAGGTCGGGGACAGGTTCGGCTGGCTCAGGCAGCCGCGGGAGTCGCCGGAGATGTAGATGCCGACGGCCCAGTACGGCGAGCTGGTCAGCCAGGCGTCCATGGACCGCTGGGTCGGCGCCGTGCACTGGTCGAAGCCGTAGCCCGGTGAAGCTGCCCGGGCGTCACCCGGTTGCCGGCGGCGGCCGGCGACGCGAGCACCAGGCCCGGCGGCCAGCGTGGCCAGACCGGTCAGCGCGACCGTCGCGGTGCGGGCGAGGGACGCGAGGATCCGGCGTCGCGGGGACCGGGACGTGGGACGCATGGGGGACTCCAGGGGCAGCTCGGTCCGGCAGAAGCAGGAGTCACTCTAGTCACAAAATCACCAAACGTAACAAGGGTCGCCGGAACTGCTCGTGAATGACACGCCGGTAGTTCCGGGCCTCGGGCGACGAGGGATGATCGACCTGTGCCGATCCGTCTCCGCCCCGCCGACCCCGCGCTGGTCGGGCCCGCGCTCGACCGGTTCCGCTCCGGCGCCGCGGACTCGCGACGACCTCCGGCTGCTGACCAAGCACCTGCTCGCGCTGCTCGTCGCCAAGGCGCCGGGCGGTGCGGTCGAGGTGCGCGTGCCGCCGTACGCCGCGGCCCAGTGCCTGCAGGGCACCCGGCACACGCGGGGCACCCCGCCGGCCGCCGTGGAGATGGACGCGGCCACCTGGATCGCGCTCGGCGATCGGCGACCTGGACTGGTCGGAGGCCGAGCGGCGACGGCCGGCGTGACCGCGTCCGGCGAGCGCTCCGACCTGGGCCATCTGCTGCCCCTCGTCACCGGCTGAGCGACCCGTCCCGGCCCGGCGCCGTCCGGCCGCCGCGCCTCGTAGGGTGTCGCCATGACGAAGACTCCTGACGAGATCCGCGCGGCCGTGCGCGCCGTGATGCCGTCCGTGCGCGCCGACCTCGAGGCGCTGGTCCGGATCCCGTCGGTCAGCGCCGACCCGGCCCGCGCCGACGACGTACGACGGTCCGCGGACGCGACCGCGGAGCTGTTCCGGGCCGAGGGCTTCGACGACGTGCAGATCCTGACCGCCGCCGGGCGGCGCCCCCGCCGTGGTCGCCCGCCGGCCCGCGCCCGAGGGGGCGCCGACCGTGCTGCTCTACGCCCACCACGACGTGCAGCCGGTCGGCGACCCGGCCGACTGGGACAGCGAGCCGTTCGAGCCGACCGAGCGCGGCGACCGGCTCTACGGCCGCGGCGCCGCCGACGACAAGGCCGGCATCGCCGCGCACCTGGCCGCGATCCGCGCGCACGGCGACGACCTGCCGGTCGGCGTGACCGTGCTGGTCGAGGGCGAGGAGGAGGTCGGCTCGCCGACGCTCGAGGCGTTCCTCGACGAGCACCAGGACCTGCTCGCCGCCGACGTGATCGTGATCGCCGACTCCGGCAACTGGGACATCGGCGAGCCCGCCCTGACCACCAGCCTGCGCGGCCTGGTCGACTGCTTCGTCGAGGTCCGCACCCTCGACCACGGCGTGCACTCCGGCATGTGGGGCGGCGTCGTCCCCGACGCGGTCACCGCGATGGTCCGGCTGCTCGCGACCCTGCACGACGACGAGGGCAACGTGGCGGTCGAGGGCCTGCACGCCGGGCCCGGCCGCCGACGTGGACTACCCGATGGACCGGATCCGGGCCGAGTCCGGCATCGCCGACGGGCGTCCAGCTGATCGGCAGCGGCTCGGTCGTCGAGCGGCTCTGGACCAAGCCCGCGATCGCCATCATCGGCTTCGACGCGACCCGCACCGCCGACGCGAGCAACACCCTGATCCCGACGCGTCAAGGCCAAGCTCTCGGTCCGGCTCGCCCCCGGCGACTCCTCCAAGCAGGCCATGGACGCGGCTGCGCGAGCACCTCGAGAAGCACGTCCCGTGGGGCGCCCAGCTCACCTTCACCGCCGGCGAGCTCGGCGAGCCCACCCAGATCGACGCCACCGGACCGGCGTACGACGCGGCGCGGGCCGCCTTCCGCGACGCCTGGGACGGCGTCGAGCCGGTCGACATGGGCGTCGGCGGCTCGATCCCGTTCATCGCGGCGTTCAACGAGGCGTTCCCCGACGCCGCCGTGCTCGTCACCGGCGTCGAGGACCCGGACACCCGGGCCCACGGCGCCAACGAGGGCCTGCACCTCGCCGAGTTCGAGCGGGTCTGCCTCGCCGAGGCGCTGCTGCTGCACAACCTCGCCGAGGCCGGGCTCACCCCCGCCGCTCGGTGACGCCGGACGCCGCGTGGACTGATTCGTCGGGGGCGCGGGACCGGCCGTAGACTCGGGCGCGTGCCCGCTCAGGAGACGCCCCCCGGCAGGACCAGTCGGCGCGGCGACGGCAGGCTGACCCACGAGCTCGACCCGCACGACGCCGGACCCCAGGACGCCTGTGGCGTCTTCGGCGTCTGGGCCCCGGGCGAGGACGTCGCCAAGCTCACCTACTACGGCCTCTACGCCCTGCAGCACCGCGGCCAGGAGTCGGCCGGCATCGCGGTCAGCAACGGCCGGCAGATCCTGGTCTACAAGGACATGGGCCTGGTCTCGCAGGTCTTCGACGAGTCCACGCTCGCGTCGCTCAAGGGCCACCTCGCGGTCGGCCACGCGCGCTACTCGACGACCGGCGCGAGCACCTGGCACAACGCGCAGCCGACGTTCCGGCCCACCGAGACCGGCTCGATCGCGCTGGCCCACAACGGCAACCTGACCAACACCCGCGAGCTCGCGCAGCGGGTCGCCGGGCTCGACCGGCGCGTTCGGCGAGCTGGACCTGCCGGTCAAGCAGGCGCCCGCCTCGACCAACGACACCAGCCTGGTCACCGCGCTGCTCGCGCACCACCCCGACATGAGCCTCGAGGAGAACGCGGTCCAGATCCTGCCCGGACCTGCGCGGCGCGTTCTCCTTCGTCTGGATGGACGAGAACACGCTGTACGCCGCCCGCGACCCGCAGGGCGTCCGGCCGCTGGTGCTCGGCCGCCTCGAGCGCGGCTGGGTCGTCGCCTCCGAGACCGCCGCCCTCGACATCGTCGGCGCCTCGTTCATCCGCGAGCTCGAGCCCGGCGAGATGGTCGCGATCGACGAGGACGGCCTGCGCAGCCGCCGGTTCGCCGAGGCCGCCCCCAAGCACTGCCTGTTCGAGTTCGTCTACCTCGCCCGCCCGGACACCCTGATGAACGACAAGCGCGTGCACAGCGTCCGCGTCGAGATCGGCCGCCGGCTCGCCCGCGAGTTCCCGACCGACGCCGACCTGGTGATGCCGGTGCCGGAGTCCGGCACGCCGGCCGCGATCGGGTACGCCGAGGAGAGCGGCATCCCCTACGGCACCGGGCCTGGTGAAGAACTCCTACGTCGGACGCACGTTCATCCAGCCGTCGCAGACGATCCGGCAGCTCGGCATCCGGCTCAAGCTCAACCCGCTCGCGCGACGTCATCGAGGGCAAGCGCCTCGTGGTCGTCGACGACTCGATCGTGCGCGGCAACACCCAGCGCGCCCTGGTCCGGATGCTCCGCGAGGCCGGTGCCCGCGAGGTGCACGTGCGGATCTCCTCGCCGCCGGTGAAGTGGCCGTGCTTCTACGGCATCGACTTCGCGACCCGCGCCGAGCTGATCGCCAACGGCCTGACCTCCGACGAGATCTGCCGGTCGCATCGACGCCGACTCGCTCGGCTACATCTCCGCTGGAGCAGCTCGTCGAGGCGACCACGGTGCCGATGCCGAACCTGTGCCGGGCCTGCTTCGACGGGGTCTACCCGATCGAGCTGCCCGACCCGGAGCACCTCGGCAAGCACCTGCTGGAGCTGGACTCCGACGATCGAGCACGGACGTCGACGGCCTGTCGGCCTCGCTGTCCGGCGGTGGCGCCGGCGACTCCCTCGACCGCCCCTGATCGACCCCGAAGGCAGGAGCCCCATGACCGAGCAGCAGCCGCCGCCGGCGCGACGTACGAAGCGGCCGGGGTCTCCATCGACGCCGGCGACAAGGCCGTCGAGCTGATGAAGGTGTGGATCGACAAGGCCCGCCGGCCCGAGATGATGGGCGGCATCGGCGGCTTCGCCGGGCTGTTCGACGCCAGCGCGCTCAAGTCCTTCGACCACCCGATGCTGGCGACGTCGCGCCGACGGCGTCGGCACCAAGGTCGCGATCGCGCAGGCGATGGACATCCACCACACGATCGGCTTCGACCTCGTCGGGATGCTCGTCGACGACCTCGTGGTCTGCGGCGCCGAGCCGCTGTTCCTCACCGACTACATCGCCACCGGCCGGGTCGTCCCCGAGCGGATCGCCGCGATCGTGCAGGGCATCGCCGAGGCGTGCGTCCAGGCCGGCTGCGCGCTGGTCGGCGGCGAGACCGCCGAGCACCCCGGGCCTGCTCGGCCCCGACGAGTACGACGTCGCGGGCTCGACCACCGGCGTCGTCGAGGCGGCCGACCTGCTCGGCCCCGGCCGGGTCGAGGCCGGCGACGTCGTCGTCGCGATGGCGTCGAGCGGGCTGCACTCCAACGGCTACTCGCTGGTGCGCCACGTGCTGCTCTCCGAGGCGCGGCGCCGGCTGGTCCCTCGACCGGCACGTCGACGAGCTCGGCCGCACGCTCGGCGAGGAGCTGCTCGAGCCGACCACGGTCTACGCCAAGGCCTGCCTGGACCTGGCCCGGAGCACCGCGACCCACGCGATGTCGCACGTCACCGGGGGCGGCCTGGCCGCGAACCTCGAGCGGGTGCTGCCCGACGACCTGGTCGCCACCGCTCGACCGCGGCACCTGGACCCCGGCGCCGGTCTTCGACCTGGTCCGCCGGGTCGGCGTCGGTGGAGCAGGCGGCGCTGGAGCGGACCCTCAACTGCGGGGTCGGGATGGTCGCGCTCACCGCGCCCGACGACGTCGACCGGGCGCGTCGAGCCTGCTCGCCGGCGCACGGGGTGCGACAGCTGGGTGTGCGGCGAGGTCGGCGAGGCCACCGAGCGGCCGGGCGCGGCCGGGCGGCTCGGTCACGCTGCGAGGGCAGCCACCCGGGCTGGTGAGGGCCCCGACCGGGGCGTGCGATTAAGCCGACAGCCGACATCGTGCCCATTTCCGGGGTCTGACGTGCGGGAATCGACCCCGGGGCAGGTACCGTTGGGCCCACGAGAAACTACAGGTGAGACCGGACGCGCGTGTGGCTCGGTCGCGGCTTCGTGAGACGAACCGCCGACAGCAGGGTCAGACGTGACTCCGGCCGAGTGGCGAGGGGGTCGACCCTATGGGGCGCGGCCGAGCGAAGGCGAAGCAGACGAAGGTTGCCCGCGATCTGAAGTACCGCTCTCACGAGACGGACCTCAGCGCGCTGGCCCAGGAGCTGCACGGCAGAGAGCCGAAGACGTCCGACACCGCCGGACGACGGCTCTCCGGACGACCACGACGAGTGGGCGGACTACTCCGAGTCCCGCAGTCGCGACTGAGCAGTCACCCTCCCCGGTTCCGACCGGCGGCACCGTCAAGGCGTCCCGTCCCGCGATCTGGTCGCGGGACGGGACGCCTTGCGGCGGGGCCTCGAGCCCCGGTGCGTCAGCCGCAGCCAGATGCCGCGCAGCCGGCCGACCTCGGTCATCCGGCGCTCGGCCATCCGGTCGGCGGCGACCGCCGGCGGCACGCCCGTCGGCCTCGGCGAGCTCGAACACCTCGGGCGGTGGTGTCGAAGATCTTCTCGGCGCGCTGCTGGGCGCGCTCGAAGGAGAAGCCCTCGAGCTCGTCGGCGACCTGGATCAGGCCGCCGGCGTTGACCACGTAGTCGGGCGCGTAGAGCACGCCCGCGGTCCTGCGAGCTGCTTCTCGATGCCGTCGTGGGCGAGCTGGTTGTTGGCGGCGCCGCAGACGATCGTGGCGCGACAGCGGCTCGACGACCTCGTCGGTGAGCGCGCCGCCGAGGGCGCACGGGGCGTAGACGTCGAGCTCGGAGGCGACCAGCGCGTCGGTGTCGGCGACGGCGCGTGACGCCGGGGTGCTCGGCCTGCACCGCGGCGACCGCGGCCTGGGCCACGTCGGTGACGACGACGTCGCGCCGTCCTCGACGAGGTGCCGGACCAGGTGCCGGCCGACCTTGCCGACGCCGGCGACGCCGACCGTGCGGCCGTGCAGCGTGGGCGCGCCCCAGGTCGCGCTCGGCCGCGGCGCGCATGCCCTGGAAGACGCCGTACGCCGTGAGCACCGAGGAGTCGCCGGCGCCGCCGTGCGCGACGGTGCGGCCGGTGACGTAGGAGCACTCGCGGGCGATGTGGTCCATGTCGGCGCTGTACGTGCCGACGTCGCAGGCGGTGTAGTAGCGGCCGTTGAGCGACTCGCACGAAGCGGCCGTAGGCGCGCAGCAGCGCCTCGGTCTTCGAGCTCGGCCGGGTCGCCGATGATGACGGCCTTGCCGCCGCCGAGGTCGAGCCCGGTGAGCGCGGCCTTGTAGGCCATCCCGCGGGACAGGTTGAGCACGTCGTCGAGGGCGTCCTGCTCGGAGGCGTAGGGGTAGAAGCGGGTGCCGCCGAGGGCCGGACCGAGGGCGGTGGAGTAGATCGGCGATGATCGCCTTGAGCCCGGTCGGCTCGTCGTGGCAGAAGACGACCTGCTCGTGGCCGGAGGCCCGGTCCGAAGACGCCCTCCGCGTGCGGGGTGGACCTGTGCTGTGCCGGTCACGGTGGTGACCCTTCCGTGTCGTGCCCGCGGGATGGGCGGGCGGCTCGTCGGTGGTGGACGCGGGTCCGCGGGGGTGGTGCGGACGCGCTGGGACCAGCCTACGGAAGCCGGAGGGGTGGTGCGACCGGGGTCACAGACTGGCAGGACGCGGGTCCGACGGATTGGGACAGTCGGGGGTCCGAAATGACTAGTCCGGCGGGAGTTGGTGACTCAAATAGGTCATTGTCATAGTTTCGAGGGCGCCGAATACGCTGATCGGTGTCACACTGAGGGTGAAGGGTGCCCGGTATTTTCGGAGCACCACGGTTAGGAACAACTGTGAGGGAGGCCCGCTATGAATACGCGGCCACCTGAGTCCGAACCGCTGCTCACGCCTGCGGAGGTCGCGGCCATGTTCCGGGTAGACCCGAAGACGGTCACCCGGTGGGCCAAGGCCGGCAAGCTGAGCTCGATCCGGACTCTCGGCGGACATCGCCGTTATCGCGAGTCCGAAGTACGCGACCTGCTGACCGGGATGGTCCCCGAGCAGCGGCGCGGCGACGAGGACTGACTCTCCCAGGTCAGTTGGACGTCGTTCCACAAGCTTTTGGCCGGTCTGTTGGCCGGTTCACGGCCGCTGGCGAGGGGAACGGGCAAAGGCCTTGGAGACGGCCCCCGCAGCCGTGACGCTCGGGGGCTGTTCTCACGTCCGGACGTCGGCGCTCAGCGCAGCGCGCGGACGTAGCCGGCCAGGTGCCGGGCGTCGGTGAGCCGGCGCTCCCAGGTCGCGCCGACGGCGATCAGCACGGCCCCGGCTCCGCCGATCAGCACCCAGCGCGGCACCGCGTCGCCGACGTACGGCGCCGCGAGCCGCAGCACGAGCAGCGCGCCGACCGTCGCGCCGCAGGGCCAGCGGCGCGGTCCAGCGCAGCCGCAGCGCCGGCCAGCACCAGCGCGAGGCAGCCCAGGCCGAGCAGCAGCGCGCGCGGGCCGGTCGGGCTCGACGAGCACCCACAGCAGGCTCGGGACCAGGGCCAGCGAGAGCCCGGGCGCGAGGGCGGTCATCGTGCCGGCGTCCGGGCGCGCGGCGCAGGTGCACGCCGCCGACCACCAGCAGGGCCAGCGCCGACGGGCAGCGTGTACGCCTCCGGGCTGGTGCACGCCGAGGTCCGCACAGCCGCACCCAGCTGGCCAGCGCCAGCAGCGCGCCGCCGACCCAGCCCAGCGCGCGCCGGTCGTCGCGCAGCAGGGACATCGCGGTCACCAGCGACGCCGGCGACGGTCAGGCAGCACCGCGGTCCACGACGCCGTCGTCCGAGACGGGCGGCGAGGAGCACCCCGGCCAGCGCCCAGCGGCAGCGCGGCCGCGGCGGCGCCGGCCTCCAGCCCGGTGCGGCACAGCACCGGGGCGTCCGAGACCCACCAGCGGTCCGGCAGCGTACGGCGCCCCGAGGACCAGCGCACCGAGGGCCAGCAGCCCGGCCGTCGCGACCCAGGCGCCGGGTCGGCGTCCAGGAGGTGCCCGGCGGTCCAGACCTCGGCGGCCAGCGCCGCGGCCAGCACCGCACCGGCGCCGGCCGCGAGCATGACCGAGCGGGCGGTCAGGTGCACCAGCCCGGTGAGCACCAGGGTCACCGCGAGGGCGACCGCGGTCAGCGCCGGCCGCGTGCAGCGCGACCACGACGGCCGCGGACGCCAGGAACAGGCCGGCCGGCACCAGCGGCGCGAGGGTGCGACCGGCGACGCTCCAGGCGGTGAACGCCGAGGCCAGGACCAGCAGCAGGCCGACGACCAGCCAGAGCGCGACCGGGTACAGCGCCACGGCGCCCACCACCGACCCGGCGCCAGCAGGGTGACGCACGACGACCTGGAGCCCGGCGACGGCGCCGACGGCCCGGTCGACGAGCGTGCTGCGCCTCCGCCAGCACCGCCAGCGTCGCGAGCAGCACGAGCGACCGCCAGCGGCAGCAGCCAGGGCGGCCGGCACGTCGGCCACGGTCGGCAGCGGCAGCCGGTCGGTCAGCCCGCCGGACCACACCGGGACCAGCCCCGTCGAGCAGCCGGCCGGCGGCGAGCGAGGCCTGCACGCCGGACGCCGGTCGAGCAGCGCCGTCCCGACGACCGCCTGGGTGGCCGCGCCGCTCAGCCCCCAGGGTCGCGGCAGCCGCCAGGAGACCGCCCCGACGACCGCCAGCACGCCGAGCCCGACCAGCGACCTGCGTCGTCGCGGTGGCCCCGTCGAACGGCGCGACGACCGCGCAGACCAGCAGCAGCTCGCCGAGGCTCGCGCCGGTCACCCGGGCGGCCAGGGGGAGCCGGGGCACCAGGGCCAGGGCGGCGACCAGGCCGGCGGCGACGAGCAGCGGCCAGACGTGCAGCCCGGCCCACAGCTCGCTGCCACGCGGAGTGCGTGAACACGCGGTCCAGGGCCACCGACACCAGCGAGACCCAGGCGGCCGCGGCGACCACGGCCGCGAGGACGGTGGCGACGCGCGCCCGGAGCCGGTGCAGCGGCCACGGACGGCGCCGGCGGCGAGCAGCGTCGCCAGCACCAGGGACGGTGCGACCGGCAGCCAGGCGGCCAGGCCGACCCCGAGGCACACCAGGCGACACGGCCGGTCCCAGGCGGCGACGACCTCGCCGGCGGCCAGGGCCCCGTGCCGCGGTCCGTCGTACGGCGGCAGGCCGGCGGTCCCCGCCGCGGCCAGCACGACGCCGAGCAGCACCAGCAGGCCGGCGTCGGACAGGTCGCCGAACCAGCCGGCGTGGTCGGCGCCGACGACGTCGAGGGTGAGCAGCCCGTAGCCGACCAGCGCGAGCGACTCGGCCGCACCCCGCAGGCCGCGCCGGGCCATCCAGGCCGCCAGCCCGCCGGCGACGACCGTGAAGCCCGACCAGCGTGGCGGTCCGACCGCCGACGCCCATCACCGACCAGGTGACCGCGAGGAACACCAGCGCGGCGACCAGCAGGCAGCCGGCGCCCGAGGGCGAGCAGGATCTGCGGCACCGAGGCCGAGCTGAGCCGGGCCCGCGGGTCGGTGGGCCGGCGTCGCGGGCGCGGGCACGGCAGTCGACGGCGGCCATCGGTACGGCGCGCGGCGTCGACGCGCGCCGCAGCACGGCCAGCAGGTCGTCGGCCCGGGTCAGCGTCGTGAACAGGTCGCGCGCGGTGTCGCCGCGCAGCGAGAGCGCGCAGACGGGGCAGGACGCGGCGCCCGGGGTGATCGAGGCGCCGCAGTCGGGGCAGCGGGTCGGGTCGGCGTAGCGGGTCATGCACCCATCAACCCACCGGGGCGGTCCCGGGCATCAGCGCCGAAGGGCTCAGCCCGCCCTGAGTACGCGCACTCAGGGCGGGCGACCGTCCGGCTACCGCAGGGTCATCCGGGGCTCGCCGTTCACGCAGCCCCGTCCCGCGATCGAGCAGGTGCCGCCGCGCGGCGTACCGCCGTTGTAGGCCTGCCGGACGCAGGACCGGGTCGCCAGCTGCGCCCAGTAGTTCGGGTGCAGCGACTCCTGGACGTAGTACGGGCTGCTGCCCGGCGGTCGAGACGGTGCGGATCTGGTTGACCCACTCGGTCCGGTCGACGGCGCCGGCCTGCGTCCAGGACGTCAGGCCCTTCTCCTCGTAGAGCCCGACCGTGCTCTCGCACAGCCGGCGCCCGTTGAAGGCCGAGGACAGGTCGAGCGTCTTGGCGTTGGTGATGCCCGGCGGTGCCGACCGCGCCGGTGACGGTGCTGTTGATCGTCGGCAGCGCGGTGGCGTTGGCCCAGTCGGCGTCGGCGTTCCAGAAGCCGCAGCCGCCGGTGCTCTGCCGGGTGTAGCCGCTCTGCGAGTAGCGGATCGCCGGCGCCGGCGGGCAGCGGCGACGCGTAGTTCTGCACCAGCATCGTCCAGGCCGTGTCGGCGTAGCCGGCGTTGCGCATCGCCTGCCGGACGTTGGCGTAGGCCGTGGCGATCCGGCTGCGGACCGCCGCGACGTTGGCGGCTGGTGAAGTTCGCGGTGACCGAGGAGTCGTCGTTGCAGTAGTCCTTGAACCACGACGGCGAGCCCAGGAAGTCGGTCACGCACTGCTGCACGATCGACCCGAAGTTGAAGTCGTTGCCGCCGATCGAGACGGCCACCATCCGCACGTTGTGGGTGGTCGCGAACTGCTGGAGCAGCTTGGCCTGGCCGAGGTGGCCGGCGCCGTCGTCGGCGAAGTCGAGGCCGGGCTTGAAGTAGCCCTCGGAGGTCGTGTACGTCGACGTCTTCGCCCCCGAGCACGCGAGGTTCAGGCCGTTGACGCCCCCGCCGACGTACGATCTCGGCGGCCTTGCTGCGGTGGCAGCGGTTGATCTGCTCGGCGGTGCCCGAGGCGTTGTCGAGTACGCCGCGGCGCCGAGCGCGTCGGCGTACGACGAGGAGCTGTTCGAGCTGCCGGCCCAGCGACCGGCCTCGCCGGAGATGTAGGAGTCGCCGACGCTGACCAGCCACGGCGCACCGGCGCCGGGGCCGTCGGCCTGGGCGGCCGGGGCGGTGGCGACGAGCAGGGACGCCAGGGCGGCGAGCACCGTGACCAGGACGGGGACAGCTGACTTGCGGGGTGGCACGCGCACGCGTGGCTCCTTCGACGGCTCGGCCCCCCGGCAGTCGCTCGGCTGACCGTAGCGGTCCCGTGACCCGATGGGAAGAGCCATCCACCCGCGACCTGGGTACCGTGGAGGAGCCAGGCTGTTCCGGACCCCGACGGCGTCACGTCTCCAGGTTCGGAGCGTCATCGTGTCCCTCGCCGACCCGCCCACCCCGTCCATGCATCCCGGCGGGTACGCCGAGCTGGCCACCGAGATCCGCTCGCTCGGGCTGCTCCGCCCGCGGCCGCGCTTCTACGCCGGCCTCCTGGCCGTCGACCTCACGGCGCTGGCCGCGACGGTCGCCGGGATGGTGGTGCTGCGCGACTCGTGGTGGGCGGTGCTGCTCGCGCCGGTCCTGGCCGTCGTCTCCACCCAGCTCGGCTTCTTCGGCCACGAGGCCGGGCACCGGCAGGTCACCCGACGCCGGCGGCTGCCGACCCTGGCGCTCGGGCTGCTCTGCGGCAACCTGCTCAACGGGATGAGCTGGTCCTGGTGGATCGACAAGCACAACGCGCACCACGCCCGGCCCAACGACCTCGCCACGGACCCGGACGTGCACGCGGGCGCGTTGGTGTTCGACGCCGGCCAGGCGGCCGGCCGTCGCGGGCTCGCCGGGTGGACGACCCGCCACCAGGCCTGGCTGTTCTTCCCGTTCCTGACCCTCGAGGCGGTCAACCTGCACGTGTCGAGCGTGCGGGCGCTGGGCCGCCCCGGCGCCACGGCACCGGGTCGTCGAGGGCGTCCTGCTGCTCGTGCACTTCGTGGCGTACGGCGTCCTGCTGGTCGCCACGCTGACCTGGCAGCAGGCGCTGGTGTTCGTGGCGGTGCACCAGGCCGTGTTCGGCATCTACCTCGGCTGCTCGTTCGCGCCGGGCCACAAGGGGATGCCGGTGCTGACCGCCGGAGCAGGCCGAGGACCCGCTGCTGCGACAGGTGCTCACCTCGCGCAACGTGCGCGGCGGGCTGCTGGTCGACTACGCGCTCGGCGGGCTCAACTACCAGATCGAGCACCACCTGTTCCCGAGCATGCCGCGGCCCAACCTGCCGCACGCGCAACGGGTGGTGCGCCGGTTCTGCGAGCGGCGCGGGGTGCGCTACGCGGAGACGTCGGCCTGGTCGTCGTACGCCGCGGTGCTCCGGCACCTCGACGGGGTCGGCGCCGAGCTGCGCTCGACGCGGCACGCGGCCTGAGGGCCTCAGCGGACCGTGACCGGGTGGTCGACCACGGCACCGAACAGGTAGCCGTCGCGGTTGAACGGCACGGTGTCGGGCTGGGCGTGGCCGTGGTCGTCGGTGGCGCGCACCCGCAGCGTGTGGCTGCCCGGGCTTGGCGACCCAGGAGGTCGACCACTGCCGCCAGGCCGCCGGCTCGTTGCGGGCGGCGAGGTCGACCGGGCGCCAGGCGCCGCCGTCGACGCTGAGCTCGACGCGCGAGATGCGGCCCGTCCCGGACCAGGAGCGGCCGGTGAGCAGCTGCCGCCCGGGACGCAGCCGTCGCGGGGAACGGCAGCTCGAGGGCGCTCTTGACGACCTGGGTCGTGAGCAGCGGCGAGTCCGGGTAGGCGTCGCCGACCAGCCGGTAGCTGGTGGTGTTCCACTCGGAGTAGAGCGGCTCCTCGGAGACCTCGATCGACCCCACCCACTTGATGTTCGCGACCCCGATCCACCCCGGCACGAGCACGCGCACGGGAGCGCCGTGGTCGGGCGGCAGGTCGCTGCCGTTCATGCCGTAGACCAGCAGCGTGTCGTCGGCGAGCGCACTGCTCCAGCGGCATCGGGCGGCGGACCTGGCGGCTGTCGAGCCCGACCGGCATCACGTCCAGCGGCGCCGGGGGTGACGCCGGCGCGGTCGAGCACGTCGGCCAGGCGGACGCCGGTCCAGCGGGCGACGCCCGACGGCGCCGAGGCCCCAGGCCGTGCCGGGCGCGGGGGTGTGCTGCTGGCTGCCGAAGAAGCTGCGGGCGTTGCCGGCGCACTCGACGAAACGGGTGAGCGTCACCGCGGGGAGGGCGAGCAGGTCGTCGTACGACACGGAGAGCTCGCGCCGGACGCCGGAGCCGTGCACCTGGAGCCGCCAGGTCGCGCGGTCGATGATCGGGGTCGTGGTGTGGTTGCGCACGAAGAACCGGTCGGTCGGGGTGACGTAGCCCTGGCCGCGCATCGCCTCCCAGCGCATCTCGGCGTTGGTGCCGCGCTCGATGAACAGGTCTCCGGCGTCGGCTTGACGATGCCCGGGACCGCGGACCAGGCGCGCGAGGCCACGGCCGGCCCGAGGGTCATGGCCGCGAGGGATGCGCCGCCGAGCTGCAGCAGCCGCCGGCGGGAGAGGGCGTGGCCGGCCCGGTCCCGGCTGTCGGCGTCGTACTCGTGCTCGCTGCTCAGTCCCCGCTGCATGGCCGCTCCTCGTGTCCTGTAAGTCAGTCAAATCACTATAGTTCAGAGCGACGAGCAATCCCTTTACTTTGGGCATCCAGGCACGTAGAAAAGGGCAGATGACGGACACCGAACGCCCCTCGTCCTCCGCGTCCCGGCGCACCTTCCTGGCCGGCTCGGCCGCCTCGCTCGGTGCCGGGCTCGTGCTCGGCCCGCTGTCCGCTCCCGCCTCGGCGGGCGGCGGCGGCAGTCTCGACTCGGGGGAGGACTGGCCGGACGGTCCCGGACGTCCCAACCGCGCGCAGGCTCCCGACGCCGACCTGCGGGCGATCCTGGCGGCCGTCGACCGCGACCGGATCGAGGCGACCGTCCGCAAGCTGGTCTCCTTCGGCACCCGCCACACGCTGTCCACCCAGGACGACCCGCGACCGCGGCATCGGCGCCGCACGTGACTGGATCTTCGCCACGATGCAGTCGGTACGCCGCGCGCGTCCGGCGGCCGCATGACGGTCGAGAAGCAGTCCTACGTGCAGCAGCCGGCCAGCCGGATCCCGACCGCGACGACGATCACCAACGTCGTCGCCACCCTGCGCGGCTCGTCGGACCCCGACCGCGTCTACGTCGTGTCGGGGCACTACGACTCCCGGGTCACCGACGTCATGGACTCCACCAGCGACGCACCCGGGGCCGACGACGACGCGTCGGGCGTGGCCGTCTCGATGGAGCTCGCGCGCGTGATGGCGACCCGCCGGCCCGACGCGACGATCGTCTTCGCCGCGGTCGCCGGCGAGGAGCAGGGGCTCTACGGGTCCGACGCACCTGGCCGAGCAGCTCCAGCAGGCCGGCACGCCGACGTGCAGGGCATGTTCACCAACGACATCGTCGGCAGCTCGACGGCCGACGACGGCGCCCGCGACCCGCGCAGCATGCGGCTGTTCGCCGAGGGCGTGCCGACCGACGAGACCGAGGCCGAGGCCAACGTCCGCCGCTCGGTCGGCGGCGAGAACGACTCACCGGCCCGCCAGCTCGCCCGCTTCGTCACGCGAGGTCGCCGACGCCCGGCGGACCGGCATGCACGTCCGGGTGATCTACCGCCGCGACCGCTACCTGCGCGGCGGCGACCACATCCCGTTCCTCGAGCGCGGCTTCGCCGGCCGCCCGCTTCACCGAGCCCAACGAGGACTTCGCCCACCAGCACCAGGACGTGCGCGTCGAGGACGGCAAGCAGTACGGCGACCTGCCGGAGTTCTGCGACTTCGGCTTCATCGCCCGCACCGCGAAGGTGAACGGTGCGGCCCTGTGGTCGCTCGCCGTCGCACCGGGCACGCCCAAGAACGTCCGCGTCGACACGTCCGTGCTCACCAACGACACGCGGCTGCTGTGGGACGCCGACCCGGCGGCCGACGGCGCGCGCTACGAGATCGTCTGGCGCCCGACCATCGAGGACGACTGGACGCACGTGATCGACGCCGGGAGCGCGACCAGCGCGACCGTGGACCTGTCCAAGGACAACGTGTTCTTCGGGGTCCGCGCCGTCGACGCCGACGGCCACCGCAGCCCCGCGGCCTTCCCGGTCCCGGCCGCCCTCCGCTGGTTGAGCCGATGGCCCCCGGGTGGTCGAGGAGCCGAGCGCGAAGCGCGAGGCGTCTCGAGACCACGGTCAGGAACGCAGTGAGTGGTCTCGAGACGGGCTCCGCTAGCGCTCCGCCCTCCTCGACCACCCGAGCGCACGTTGGTTCGACAGCGCTCGAGACCAGCGTCGCGGGCCTCGAAACCAGGGTCAGGCGGCGGCGGAGTCGTCGCGCGCGGTGACGGCGGGGCGGGCGAAGCGAGAGCACCTTGGCCTGCGCCGTGCGCGCGAAGTCGTTGGGCAGCGAGAGCCGGACGACCTTCTTCCAGGCCGAGCCGACCTGGCGCGGCAGCGAGCCGGTGATGTAGGTCAGGTCGTACTTCGCGAACAGCGCCTGCACCTGCGGGGCGATCTCCTGGTAGCGGTTGCTCGGCAGGTCGGGGAACAGGTGGTGCTCGACCTGGAACGACAGGTTGCCGGTCATGAAGTGCATCGCCTTGGAGCCGGTGATGTTGGCCGAGCCGAGCATCTGGCGCAGGTACCACTCGCCGCGGGTCTCGCCGTTGATCGAGCGGCGCTCGAAGGTCTGCGACGCCCTCGGGGAAGTGGCCGCACATGATGACCGAGTGGGTCCACAGGTTGCGGACCAGGTTCGCGGTCGCGTTCGCGCCGAGGGTGGTGAGGAACGACGGGCCGGACAGCAGCGGGTGCACGACGTAGTCCTTGGTCATCTGGCCGCGGATCTTGCTTCAGCGTCACCTGCTCGCCGCGGGCCTTGAACTCGGGGCTGCTGCGGCGCTTCTTCGACGAGCAGGTTCTTGCCGAGCTCGAGGTCGTAGGCCGCGATGCCGTACTCGAAGAAGCAGGCGTTGATGAAGTTCCACAGCGGCTGCGCGAGGTAGAACGGCACCCAGCGCTGGTCCTCGTCGACGCGCATGATGCCGTAGCCGAGGTCGTTGTCCTTGCCGATCACGTTCGTGTAGGTGTGGTGCAGCTCGTTGTGCGAGTGCTTCCACTGCTCCGACGGGGAGGCGTTGTCCCACTCCCACGTGGTCGAGTGGATCTTCGGGTCGCGCATCCAGTCCCACTGGCCGTGCATGACGTTGTGGCCGATCTCCATGTTCTCGATGATCTTGGCGATCGAGAGGCCGGCGGTGCCGAGGATCCAGGCCGGCGGGAACATCGAGACCAGCAGGACCGCGCGGCTGCCGAGCTCCAGCTAGCGCTGGGCCTCGATGACCTTGCGGATGTACGCCGCGTCGTCCGCGCCGCGCGACGTCGACGACGGACGGCCGGATCGCGTCCAGCTCGACGCCGAGCTGCTCGACGTCGTCGGCGCTGAGGTGGGCGGTCGGGTCGTTGGTCCTTCTTCTGCATGACGGTCATGGTGATCTCCTTCGGGTCGCGGGATGTGGTGGCTCGAGGGGTGTCCAGTGGTCGAGGTCGCAGGCGCCGGCGGCGGCCGAGATGCAGGTCTGGACCTTCACGTTGTCGCCGGCGGCGGCGGTGGTGACGTCGCCGGTGCGCAGGTCGCGCACGGCGCCCTCGCGCATCGGCAGCACGCAGCCGTAGCAGATGCCCATCCGGCACCCGGACGGCATCAGCACGCCGGCGTCCTCGGCGGCGTCGAGGATCGGGGTGGCGCCGTCGGCCTCGCACCGTCGTACCGCCGCTGGTGAAGGTGACGGTGCCGCCCTCGCCCGCCGCGACGGTGGCGACGCGGAACTGCTCGGTGAGCAGCGGGAGCCCGTGCTCGGTCGTGGTGCGCGCCGAGGGCGTCGAGCAGGCCGGCCGGGCCGCAGGCGAACGTGGTGCGCTCCTGGAGGTCGGGGACGAGGTCGGCCAGGTCGGCGACGTCGAGGACGCCGTGCACGTCGTCGTAGCGCGCGACGAGCCGGATCATCCCGGCCGCGTCGAGCTCGCGCAGGTTGGCGATGAAGATCGAGTCCGGCTCGGTCGGCGCGACGTGCACGACGGTGATGTCGTAGCCGGCGCTGCGGGCCAGCCGGACGACGCCGGAGTCGGCGACCGGGAACAGGTTGCGCAGCATCCCGATCACCGGGGTGATGCCCGAGCCGGCGGTCACGAACAGCAGCTTGGTGCCCTCGGGCGGCAGCACGAACTCGCCGGCCGCCTGCTCGAGGTGGACCAGCGTGCCCGGCGCGGGCGTGCCGGACCAGGTGGTTGCTGACCTTGCCGTCCGGCACCGCCTTGACGGTGATCGAGATGTGGCCGTCGGCGCGGGGGCCGTGCGTCAGGGAGTAGGCCCGCCACAGGCGGACGCCGTCGACGTCGATGCCGATGCGGACGTACTGGCCGGGCACGTGGCCGGCCCAGTCCGCGCCCGGGCGGATCACGATGGTGGCGGCGTCGGCGGTCTCGGGCTGGACCTCCACGATGCGACCGCGCAGGTCGGCGCCGGGGCGCAGCGGGTCGAACAGGTCGAGGTAGTCCGCCGGCAGCAGCGGCGTGGTGGCCCGCTCGGCGAGCCGGGCCGCCCGGCGCAGCAGCGAGGCGGCGCGGTCGCGGGTCTGGACGGATTGGCTCATGTATCCATCGTGTCTGACCGAGGGGGGTAAGATCATGACCAGTCGGCGTGAAAACGGCGGCACTTCTTGTTCGGAGGGAACAGTTCATGGCCGCAGACGTGTCGAGCGCCACCGCGCGGGGCGCGATCGCGCTGCAGATCGACGAGCAGGTGGTCCGCGTGCTGCGCGAGCGGCTGCCCGACGTGGCCACGCACACCGTCGCCGCGGTGACCGCCGAGGTGCCCGGCTACACCGGGGCGCTGAGCGGCTCGATGGGCGACAACATCGAGGCCGCGGTGCAGATGGCGCTGGCCGGCTTCCTCAAGCTGGCCGGCGGCAGCCGCGACGCGGACCCGAGCACGCCGCTCGGCCCGACGCTCGAGGGCGCCTACGCCCTGGGCCGGGGCGAGGCCCGCAGCGGCCGCTCGATGGACGCGCTGCTCGCGGCCTACCGGGTCGGCGCGCGCGTGGCCTGGCGGGAGCTGGCCTCGCTCGGCGGCCGAGGCCGGGATCGCGGCCGGCACGATGGCCCAGTTCGCCGAGCTGGTCTTCGCCTACATCGACGAGCTGTCCGCCTCCAGCGTCGCCGGGCACACCGACGAGCTGTCCACCAGCGGCCGGGTCCGCGAGCGCTACCGGGAGCGGCTCGGCCAGCAGCTGCTGGCGGGCGCCGGACCCGACGTGCTCGCCGCGGCCGCCGAGCGCGCCGGCTGGCCGGTGCCGATCACGCTGACCGCGGTCCTGCTGCCCGCCGCCCAGGTGCGCGGAGCGCTCGCGTCCCTCGGGCCGGCCACGCTGCCGGTCGGTGAGGACCTGCCCGGCGCCGAGGCCGGCGAGGGTCAGCCCGCTCTCGCTGCTGCTGGTGCCGGACGTCGACGGCGCCCGGCCGCCGGCACCTGGTCCGGGTGCTCGACGGGCCGGCAGGCCGTGGTCGGTCCGCCCCGTCCGTGGCTGCGGGCCCGGTCGTCGTACGACCGGGCGGCGCGGACGATCGCGCTGCTCGGCCACGCCGACGCACACGGGGCGGCCGTCGACAGCGAGGACCACCTGGCCCAGCTGGTCGTCGAGGCCGACCCCGACGCGCTGGCCGACCTGCGCGCCCGCGCGCTGGCGCCGCTGGACGACCTGCGGCCCGCCGCCCGGGAGCGGCTGGAGGAGACGCTCCGGTCCTGGCTGCTGCACCAGGGTCGCCGCGACGCGGTCGCCGCGGACCTGCACGTGCACGCGCAGACGGTGCGCTACCGGATGGGCCAGCTGCGCGAGCTGTACGGCGACCGGCTCGACGACCCCGCGCACGGTGCTCGAGCTCGTCGTCGCGCTGCGCCTCGACCGGCCCGCGGCGCGGGTCCTCCTCTAGAATCCCGGTAGCACCGATCGGGACCCCGTCTGGTGCTCGTCTCGGTCGACGACAAGGTGGATCTCCGTGCGGGCGATGTTTCAGCGCAGCGGCGAGGTGGGCCGCGACCTCCTCGCAGGTCGACTGGCCGCCACCCCGCTCGGGGACCCCGACGACTGGCCGCGCAGCCTGGAGTCCGTCGTCCGGCTGATGCTCACCTCGCGCTTCTCGATGTGGATGGCCTGGGGCCCGGACCTGACCTTCTTCTGCAACGACGCCTACCGCCGCGACACCCTCGGCGACAAGTACCCGTGGGCGCTCGGCAAGCCGGCCTCCGTCGTGTGGTCGGAGATCTGGGACGACATCTCCGACCGGATCGACACGGTGATGTCGACCGGCATGGCGACCTGGGACGAGTCGCTGATGCTGTTCCTCGAGCGCAGCGGCTACACCGAGGAGTCGTTCCACACCTTCTCCTACAGCCCGATCTTCGACGACCACGGCGTGATCGCCGGGATGCTCTGCGTGGTCAAGGAGGACACCGAGGAGGTCGTCGCGCACCGGCGCATGCAGACGCTGCGCGACCTCGGCTCGCGGCGGACCTCGAACCTCACCGAGACCGAGACGATCGCCACCGCCTGCGAGGAGCTGGCGCACCAGCCGCGCGGACCTGCCGTTCTCCTGGTCTACCTGTTCGACGTCGGACGGCGCGACCGCCCGGCTGGTCGGCCAGCGTCGGGTTCGACGGCGAGCACCCGGCCGCGCCCGAGGAGCATCGACGTCGCGGACCCGGACGAGGTCTGGCCCGCGGCGCGCGCCGCGCGACGGCGAGGCCACGATCGTCGAACAGCTCGAGGACCGGTTCTTCGACCTGCCCACCGGCTCCTGGGACGTCGGCCCGAGCCAGGCCCTGGTCGTGCCGCTCGCCGCCAGCGCCGGCGGGCGGCCCTACGGGTTCCAGGTCTTCGGCCTCAACCGGTTCCGGCCGCTCGACGAGGGCTACCGGGACTTCTGCGACCTGGTCGCCGCCCAGCTCGCCGCCAGCCTCACCGACGCCCGCGCCTACGAGTTCGAGCGCAGCCGGGCCGAGACGCTCGCCGAGCTCGACCAGGCCAAGACCGACTTCTTCACCAACGTCAGCCACGAGTTCCGCACCCCGCTGACCCTGCTGCTCGGGCCGGCCGAGGACGCGGTCAACGACGAGGCGACCCGCTCGACCGGGCGCCAGCGCGACCGCGTCGAGGTGATCCTGCGCAACGGCCAGCGGCTGCTCAAGCTGGTCAACACGCTGCTCGACTTCTCCCGGCTGGAGTCCGGCCGCGTCGAGGCCCGCTTCGAGCCGGTCGACCTCGCGCAGTACACCCGCGAGCTGGCCAGCATGTTCGAGACCGCCGCGGAGCGCCTCGGCCTCAAGCTGAGCCGTCGACTGGCAGCCGCTCCCGCAGCCCGTGTACGTCGACCGCGACCTGTGGGCCAAGGTCGTGCTCAACCTGCTGTCGAACGCCCTGAAGTTCACCTTCGAGGGCGGCATCACGGTGCGGCTCGTGGCGGGACCCTCCGGTCCAGCCGAGCTGAGCGTCAGCGACACCGGCACCGGCATCCCCGAGAACGAGGTCCCGCACCTGTTCGAGCGGTTCCACCGGGTCTCCGGCGCGCGGTCGCGCACCCACGAGGGGTCGGGCATCGGCCTCGCGCTGGTCTCCGAGCTCGTCGCCCTGCACGGCGGCCGGGTGTCACGCCGACCAGCGAGGTGGACGCAGGGCACGACGTTCACCGTCCGGCTGCCGTTCGGCAGCGCCCACCTGCCCGCCCGAGCAGGTCGCGGACGCGCGGGACGGCGTCTCGGCGACCGTCACCGCGGTGGCCGAGGGCTTCCTGGCCGAGGCGACGCACTGGATCGACCCCGACGCCGCCGACCTGTCGGTGCCGGCCGGCGACACCGGCGTCGGGCGGCCGCGGATCCTCGTCGTCGACGACAACGCCGACATCCGGGAGTACGTCGCCGGGCTGCTCAGCGAGCGACTACGTCGTGCAGACCGCCGTGGACGGCCAGTCGACGGGCTCGACCAGGCGCTCGGCGCTGCCGCCGGACCTGGTGCTGACCGACGTGATGATGCCGCGGATGGACGGCTTCGAGCTGCTCGCCGCTCTGCAGGCCGACCCGACACGGTCGGGGTGCCGGTCGTCATGCTGTCCGCCCGGGCCGGCGAGGAGGGCACCCTCCAGGGCCTCGACGCCGGCGCCGACGACTACCTGGTCAAGCCGTTCACCGCCCGCGAGCTGCTGGCGCGGGTGCGCGTCCAACCTCGAGCTCGACCGCGCCCGTCGTACCCGTCGGCAGCTCGAGCGCAGCCGCAGCCTGCTCGACCGAGGCCCAGCGGCTGGCGCGGGTCGGCAGCTGGGAGATCGACCTCGCACCGGGCAGGTCGAGTTCTCCGACGAGTACCTCCGCGTCGTCGGGCCGCACCCGCGAGGAGCTCGACCGCGATGACCTCGAGCGACATCGTCGACCTCGTGGTGCACCCCGACGACCGGGAGCGGGTCGCAGCAGGACCTGTCCGACGCGGAGTCCGACGGCTTCCACTACGAGTTCCGGATCGTGCGTCCCACCGGCGACGACGGAGATCCTGGTCGCGATCTTCGGCGAGGTCGTGCTGGGCGAGGACGGCAGCGCGAGTCGGCTGCGCGGGTCCGTGCAGGACATCACCGAGCGGCGGGCCGCGGAGGAGGCGCTCGCGATGGCGGCCGCCAACGCCGAGGCGGCCGCGCGCGAGCACGCGATCGCCGACCAGCTCCAGCGCAGCCTGCTGCCCCAGAAGGGCTTCGACCTCGACCACCTCGAGGTGGCGACTTACTACCGCGCCGGCGTCGAGGGCACCCAGGTCGGCGGTGACTGGTACGACGTGATCGAGCTCGGCGGCGGCCGCACGGCCCTCGTCGTCGGCGACGTGATGGGCCGCGGCGTGCAGGCGGCGGCGGTGATGGGCCAGCTGCGCGCGGCGGTGCGCGCCTACGCCCGGCTCGACCTGCCGCCCGCCGACCTGCTCGAGTCGCTCGACGGGCTGGTCCGCGACATCGGCGACGACCAGATCGTCACCTGCATCTACGCCGTCTTCGACCCGGCCGACCGGTGCCTGCGCTTCGCGAACGCCGGGCACCTGCCGCCGATCGTCGCGGTGCCCGGGCGGCGAGTGCCGGGTGGTCGGCGGCGACGAGAACCCGCCGCTCGGCGTCGGGCCGTTCAACCTCACCCAGCACGAGGTCGACCTCGAGTCCAACGCCCGCGTGGTGCTCTACACCGACGGGCTGGTGGAGCGGCGCGGCGAGGACCTCGGCGTCGGCATCGAGAACGCTGGCCCGGCACGTCGCGGAGATGATCGGGCCCGGTCGACGGCGTCCCCGAGGAGCTCGTCGCGGCGATGCTGCCCGACGGCCCCGACGACGACGTCGCGATCCTGGTGGCGCGCGTCGACCCGCCGTCGGGGGAGGAGAGCCTGTCCCACCGGATCGACGTGCACGACACCGCCGTGGCCGAGGCGCGGCACCTGGTCATGTCGTACCTCCAGGAGCGCGACATGCCGGCCCCCCTGGTCGCCGACGCGGCGCTGGCCACCAGCGAGCTGGTCACCAACGCGGTCGCTGCACGGCAGGCCGCCGGTCGAGCTGCGGCTGCGGCTCGAGGGCGCCGACGTGCTGATCGAGGTGCGCGACCGGGCCACCTACCAGCCCCGCAAGCAGCGGCCCGACGAGGACGACGAGCACGGGCGCGGCCTGCAGATCGTCGCCGCGCTGTCCGCCCGCTGGGGCACCCGGCCCACCGAGCACGGCAAGGCCGTGTGGTGCGTGCTGTCGGCGAAGGGCTGACGGTGGAGGAGGCGCAGGTTCGCGCTGCGCTTCCGCGACCTCGACGCGTTCGGGCACGTCTACCACGCGGAGTACCTCACCCTGCTCGACGAGGCACGCACCCGTGGTTCGGCGACGTGCTCCGGCTCGACGACGCCGGGCGACTACGTGCTGGCCCGGGTCGAGGTCGACTACGTCAGCAGCCTGGTCCGCGACGGACGCCTGGGTCACCGCGGACTTCGTGGTCGAGCGCGTCGGCGCGACCAGCCTCACGCTCGCGCGAGACGCTGCTCGCCCAGGACGGCCGCGTGGTCGCCCGCGGCCGCTCGGTCTGCGTGCTGCGCGACGCCGGCGTCGGGTGCGTCGCGACGGGTGACCGACGCGGAGCGCGCCCGCGCGGAGGCGTTCACCGCCGGGTAGCGCCTCCGGTTGGTCGAGGAGCCGAGCGCGCAGCGCGAGGCGTCTCGAGACCACCGCGGCGGGGCACAGTGGTCTCGAGCGGACTCCGCTAGCGCTTCGTCCTCCTCGACCACCCGCTGGGGCCGATTTGCCCCTGCGGCCGGGGTTTCCTACGGTCGTTCGATGACCTCCCCCGCCCGCAGGCCGTCGATCACCCGTGCCGTCGCCGTCGGCGCCGCCCTCTCCGCCGTCCTCGGGGTGGGCCTGGCCGGCCCCGCCGACGCCGTCGACGTACCCGCGCGCCCGGCACGCCGGCCCCGGCGCCCGGCCCCGCGCCGGCCCCTGCGGACGCGAGCACCGACCTGACGATCGCGTCGTTCAACGTGCTGGGCAGCAGCCACACGCGCGGCGCCCACGGCTACGCCTCCGGCGTGCGCCGCACCAAGGGCGTCGTCCGCCTGCTGGCCAAGCACGACGTCGAGGTCGTGGGCCTCCAGGAGATGCAGTCCGACCAGATGCGCAGCTTCCAGCGGCGCACCGACGGCGCCTACGCGATGTACCCGGGCTTCTCCGGCGAGCGCGAGATCGACGGCGAGAACTCGCTGGCCTGGGACCGGTCGACCTGGGAGGCCGTCGAGAAGCGCACCTTCACGATCCCCTACTTCCACGGCAACCGCCGCACCATGCCGCTGGTCAAGCTGCGCAACCAGGAGACCGGCATGACCGCCTGGTTCGCCAACGTGCACAACCCGGCGTCGACGCGCGAGCACGGCGGCTCCGCCCGCTGGCGCGCCCGGGCGATCCGGGCCGAGGCGCGACTGGCCCGGCGGCTGCACGACACCGGCGTCCCGGTGTTCCTCACCGGCGACATGAACGAGCGGGAGCAGGCGTTCTGCCCGCTGACCGGCTCGGCGCCGCTGCAGGCCGCCCGCGGCGGCAGCCACACCGACGGCACCTGCCGCGCCGGCGACCCGAAGTACGTCGACTGGGCGTTCGGCAGCAAGCAGCTCGACTTCAGCGACTACGTCGAGGACCGCGGGGCCGTGAACAGGCGGACCAGCGACCACCCGATCGTGGTCAGCGACGCCCACATCGACGGCAGCACCTTCGCCTCCGCCGTCCAGCGCTGACCCGGACACCCACGGCCCGTCATACTCGCGGCATGCGCAGATGGGTGCCGTTCTCGGCCGGCTTGGCTCCGACCGTCCTGATCGGCGGCTGGACGCTCGCGGCGTCCCGCCAGCGGGGCGGCTTCGACCAGGTGCGGGACACGATCAGCGCGCTGGCCGCGCACGGGGCCGACGACCGCTGGCTGATGACCGGCGCCCTCGCGGCCCTGGGTGCCGCGCACGTCGCGACCGCGGCCGGCCTCGAGGAGGCGGCGCCCGCGGGCCGGGTCGTGCTGGCCTTCGGCGGCGTGACCGCCGCCCTGGTCGCGGCCTTCCCGCAGCCCTCGGCCGGTCACTTCCCGGCGGCGACGGCCAGCTTCGTGGCGCTGGCGGTGTGGCCGGCCGCTGTCCGGGCTGCCGACGCCGGCCGGCGGTCGCTGGGCGACCGCCGGCCTCGCCGCGCTCCTGCGGCTGGTTCGCTCGCCTCGAGCTCGGGGACGGTGCGACCTGCTCGGCCTCACCGAGCGGGTGGCGGCCGGCGCCGAGGCGCTGTGGCCGCTGGCCGTGGTCGCTCGGCGGTGCGTCAGGCGCGGTCGAACGACGCGATGTCGATGACGAACCGGTAGCGCACGTCGCTCTTCACGACCCGGTCGTAGGCGCCGTTGACGTCGTCGACGCCGATGGTCTCGATCTCGGCACCCAGCCCGTGCTCGGCGCAGAAGTCGAGCATCTCCTGGGTCTCGCGGATGCCGCCGATCTTGGAGCCGGCCATCCGGCGGCGCACCGCTGGCCAGCGAGAACGCGTGGAAGCGTGTCGGGGCTCTCGGGGATGCCGACGTTGACCATGGTGCCGTCGAGCCGCAGCAGCGACAGGTAGTCGTCGACCGGCAGGTTCGCCGCGACCGTGTTCACGATCAGGTCGAAGCTGTTCGCCAGCGTCTCGAAGGTCTTCTCGTCGCTGGTGGCGTAGTAGTGGTCGGCACCGAACCGCTTGCCGTCCTCCTCCTTCGACAGCGTCTGGCTGAGCACGGTCACCTCGGCGCCGAGGGCGTGGGCGATCTTGACGCCCATGTGGCCGAGGCCGCCCATGCCGACGATGGCGACCTTGCTGGCCCGGGCCGGCGCCCCAGTGCTTGAGCGGGGAGTAGAGCGTGATGCCGGCGCACAGCAGCGGCGCGGCCTCGTCGAGGCCGATGCCCTCGGGGATGCCGAGCACGTAGTTCTCGTCCACCACGACGGACCTGCTGTAGCCGCCGAAGGTGGGCTCGCCGTCGTACTGCGTGCCGTTGTACGTCGCGCACCTCACCCCGCAGGCAGTACTGCTCCTCGCCGGCCTTGCAGTTCTCGCACTCGCGGCAGGAGTCCACGAAGCAGCCGACGCCGACCCGGTCGCCGACGGCGTACTTCGTGACCTCGGGGCCGACCTCGCGGACCACGCCGGCGATCTCGTGGCCCGGCACCATCGGGAACAGGGCCTGGCCCCACTCCTCGCGCGCCTGGTGGATGTCGGAGTGGCAGATGCCGGCGTAGGCGATGTCGATCACCACGTCGTGCGGGCGCGGGTCGCGGCGCTCGATGGTGCTCCGCTCGAAGGCTTGCGCTCGGGCCGGTGGTCACCAGGGCGTCAACGGTCTGCGTCATACGGGAGGTTCTCCTCGGGGGTGTGGGGGGTCGAACCAGGCACAACGTCGCACCGGGCTGTGCATTCCTAGGACTGGCCGACGAGCTCCGGCTCACGGGCACGACGTCGCTCTGCCGGGCGGTCGCTCGGCACCAGGCGCCGGAACCGCCAGGCGACGAGCACGGCGAGCGCGTAGAAGAACGACGGTGCCCGACGCCATCGTCAGCACGGTCTGGCTGCCGAGCAGGCCGGTCAGCGGCGTGGTGAGCGCGCCGACGAAGAACGGCACGCCACCGCCGAGCGCGGCGGCCGTGCCGGCGAGCCGACGGCCCGCGCGCCTGGACGATCACGGTGCTCGCGGGCAGGAACATCCCGAGCCCGGCGAGCATCACCGCGAGCGGCGCCCACACCAGGGGCAGCGGCGGGGGGTGGTCCGGGGCGAGCAGGCAGAACGCGAACAGCACGAAGCCGGCGCAGGTCGCGACCGTGAGGGCGATCGTGCGCAGCACGACCGCGCCGGTGCGGACGACGAGGAGCCGGAAGGCCACGCTGGCCAGCACCATGCCGAGCGGCGTTGGTCGCGAACAGCAGGGTGTACTGCGCGGGGCTGAGCCCGAGCTGGCGTCTGCAGCACGATCGACGAGCCGCCGATGTAGACGAAGAACCCGGCCATGATCAGGCACTGGACGAGCCACCGGCGCCACGAACACCCGGTCCGTCAGCAGGTCGCGCATCCGCCGGCGACGTCGCGGAGCCCGGTGGCCTGGCGCTCGTCGACGCGGCAGCGTCTCCGGGATGCCGACGGCCGCGAACGTGGTCATCAGGACGCCGAGCGCGGTCGAGGAACAGGAAGATCGTCCGCCAGTCGCCGACGGTCAGCAGCGCCGCTGCCGATGGCGGGTGCGACGACCGGCCCGATGAGCGAGAACGACGCGAGGGTGCCGTACATCGCCGCGGCCCGCGGTCCGTCGTACCGGTCGCTGACGACGGCCCGTCCCACCGCGACGCCGACGCCCGCGACCAGTCCCTGCACGGCCCGCTCGGCCACCAGAGTCCAGCCCGTCGGGGCGACACGGCGCAGACCAGCGAGATGAGCGTGAAGGTGGCGGCGCCGAGCAGGATCATGCCGCGCCGTCCGACGCTGTCGCTGACCGACCCGGACAGCAGCTGGCCGAGCGCCATGCCGACGATGAACGAGGTCATCGTCAGCTGCACGACCGTCGACGACGTGCCCAGCGACCGCTGCACCTGGGGCAGCGAGGCGAGGTAGGTGTCGGTGGCCAGCGGGCCGACGCCGGTCACCAGGACGAGCGCGAGCAGCCACGGGCGGCCGGAGCGGAGGGGGAGGGGCATCGGATCTACTGTACCGGTAGAGAAGGCCGGGCCCGAAATCGGTCGGACGACGTCGCCCTGGATAGCGTGCCGCCATGACGACACTCGTGATCGGCGGAGCCGGCTACATCGGCGCCCACATCGTCCGGCTGCTGGAGACCACGGGCGACGTCGTCGTGGTCGACGACCTGAGCACCGGGAGCGCGTCCCGGGTCGGCGGGCGCGACGCTGGTCGACCTCGACATCGCCTCCCCGGGCGCCGACGAGGCGCTCACCGCCGTGCTCAAGGAGCACGCGGTGGACAGCGTCATCCACCTCGCCGCCAAGAAGCAGGTCGGCGAGTCGGTCGAGCGGCCGACGTACTACTACGCGCAGAACGTCGGGGGCCTGGCCAACGTCCTGACGGCCATGGAGGCCGCGACGTCCGCCGGCTGATCTTCTCCTCCTCGGCGGCGACGTACGGCGCGCCGACGGACGCGCCCGAGTCCGGCTACCTGACCGAGGACGTGCGCGGCGTCCCGCTCAGCCCCTACGGCGAGACCAAGCTGATCGGCGAGTGGATGTGCCGCAACGCCGAACGCGCCTGGGGACTGTCCTGGTCGGCGCTGCGCTACTTCAACGTCGCCGGTGCCGGCTGGCCCGACCTCGGGGACCCGGCGGCCCTCAACCTCATCCCGATCGTGTTCTCCCGGCTGACCTCCGGCCAGCGGCCGGTGCTCTTCGGCGACGACTACGAGACGCCCGACGGCACCTGCATCCGCGACTACATCCACGTCCTGGACCTCGCCGATGCGCACGTCCGCTGCCTCGACCACGTCCGCCGGATCGAGGGCACCGACGGTGCGCGGGTCTTCAACGTCGGCCGTGGTGAGGGGTCGTCGGTGCGGGAGGTGCTCGCCGCCATCGCCGAGGCCACCGGGCGCGACACCACGCCCGACGTGGCCCCGCGTCGCGCGGGTGACCCCGCGGTCCTGGCGGCCGACGTGTCGCTGATCGCCTCCGAGCTCGACTGGCACTCGCAGCGCGACCTCGCCGACATGGTCACGACCGCGTGGGAGGCCTGGCAGGCCGGGTGAGCACCCTCGTCCACCTGAACGGTCCGCCGGGGATCGGGAAGTCCACGCTCTCGGCGCTCTACGCGGACCGGCACCCCGGCACCCTCAACCTGGACATCGACCGTCTGCACCGGCTGGTCGGCGGGTGGGAGGACCCCGACCACCGCACGCACGACGTGCTGCGGCCGGTCGCGCTGGCGATGGCGTCGACCCATCTGGCGGGCGGCCGCGACGTCGTCCTCCCGCAGTACCTCGCCCGCCCCGTCGAGGTCGACGCGTTCGAGCAGGTCGCCCGCGACCAGGGCGCGGAGTTCCGCGAGGTGGTCCTGCTGCACGACCGGGCCGAGTCGGTCGCCCGGTTCGACCGCCGTCGCGACGACGGCGCCTGGGACGAGCACAACCGCCGGCTGGTCGCGTCCCTGGGCGGGCCGGTGCTGCTCGAGCAGATGTACGACGCGCTGGTCGACCTCGTGCGGCAGCGGCCCTCGGCCGTCGTCGTGCGCAGCGAGCCCGACGCCGTCGAGGAGACCTACGCGGCGCTGGTGCGCTCGCTCGCCTGACGTCCCGAGGTCGTGCGGAAGTCCGCGGGCCGGAACTTCCCGTCCTGCAGGTGCTTCTCGACGTCCTCCAGGCTGTGGCCGGTCAGCTCGGGCATCCGCCGCCACACGAACAGGAACGCGGCCACGTTGAACAGCCCGTAGATCCAGAACACCTGGCCCACGCCGAACAGGTCGATCATCGTGAGCAGGGTCAGCGTGATGAGCAGGTTGGTGCCCCACAGGCTGGCCGACTGCGCCGCGGTGCCGGCGCCGCGGACGGCGAGCGGGTAGATCTCCGACCCGGTCAGCCAGCCCATCAGCTGCAGGCCGCCGGCGTTGAAGAACATGAACACCAGCAGGGTGGCGACGATGTACGGCGTCTGCGCCCGCCCGTCGTTGCCGGTGACGAAGAACGTGCCGAGGACGAACAGGCTCAGCGCCGCGCCCGGGCACCATGACCATGGTGAGCCGGCGGCGGCCGACCTTGTCGACGATCGTGAGCCCGACGATCATCATCACCAGGTAGGTCAGCCCGAGCCCGACGCTCACCCGGAGGGCGGCCGTCGTGGAGAACCCGTTGTCGGTCAGGATCGTCGGCGAGTAGTAGATGATCATCTCGATGCCGGACAGCTGGGTGAAGATGGCGATCCCGCAGCCGACCACGAGCGCCGGCCGCACCCAGGGCTGGCGCAGCCCGCTCCAGCCCCGGTTGCTGCGCTTCGTCTCCTGCTTGCGCTCCTCCAGCTCCACGATGCTCCGCAGCTCCGGGTCGACGTCGTAGTCGTCGGGCCGCACCGACTCGAGCACGCTGCGCGCGGCGTCGGTCTCGTCGTGCTTGACCAGCCAGCGCGGGCTCTCCGGGAGCCGGAGCATGACCAGCAGCATCAGCAGGGCAGGCACGGCGGCCGACCCGATCGAGATCCGCCAGGACACCGACTCGCTCGCGCCGACGAGCGTCGAGATCACGATGCCGACGCCGATCGCGAGCTGGAAGCAGAGCACGAGCCGTCCCCGCAGGTTGGCGGGGGCGAGCTCCGCGACGTACATCGGGACGGTCTGGGTCGCGCCGCCGACCGCGAACCCGAGCACCACCCGGCCCAGGGCCAGCATCAGCGGGGCGGGCGCGGCGGCGCTGGCCAGGGTGCCGACGACGAAGACGGCGCAGACGATGAGGATGGTGCGCTTGCGGCCGAGGCGCTCGCTCAGGAAGCTGCACGAGAGGGCGCCGATGACCGCGCCGAGCAGGATGCTCGCGGCGATGACCTGCTCCATGCCGTTGCCGGTGTCGAACTCCTTGCTGATCTGCAGGAGGGCTCCGGAGATGATGCCGGTGTCGTAGCCGTAGAGGAGGCCCGACACCGCCGAGACGACGGCCGCCGCGAGCATCAGCCCGGTCAGGCCCGCCGGTGGCACGTCCTCGGTCGCCGCTCGTGGCTGCTTCGTGGCCTCGGACATGGCTGCCTCCCCGTGGGTACGTCGTCGGGGCCGTCGTACCCGACCGACGGGATCCGACACCCGCGGGTGTCGTAGGAACCAAGAAGCCGCAGGCCAGATCGCCCTCGTCTCCGATCGCGGCGAGGTGAGGATCCGACAGGCACTTGCCGCCGCAAAGGGGATCGTCGAACGAGCAGTCGACAAGGCCGCCGCCGACGACATCAAGGCTGCCGCCATGCAAGCCGACGAGAATGAGACAGACGAGACGCCTGACCTGCGGCACTGCTGGTGGGCGTGGGGAGAACCGGCTTCGAGCCGTCAGTGCCTGACGCGAAGCCGGATCGCCCACGATGCTGCTGCCGGGTCGTCGACGTCGGCGACCGCGAGCAGCAGCGTCTGGCGCTCGGCGGCCTCGATCACCATCAGCCCTTCCACCTTGATGACGCTGCCCTCGAACGAGGGCAGGGGCACGACCTCTTCGACGACGTCACCCCCGAGCCGTGCGAGGGCCGACGCGACAACCGGCCCGTCGTCGCGTGGGTTGGGGCTGTCCTCGGCCGCCGCACTGGCCAGGAGGGTTCCACCGGGCAAGGCGACGACGTCGGTGACAGCCAGCGCCACGCCGTCCACGGCGCCCAGGTCGTAGTGCCGAGGTTTGGTCACCGTCACGGCGCCCGGGTCGGCCAGACCGAGGGTGGCGGCCAGCGCGGTGGTGAGGTCGATGTCGACGCTTCCGGAGAGCAGGCCGGCTGAGGGAAGCCCGCGGTGATACCACCGCAGCGCACCCCCGACGATGCAGGCACCCTCCAGGTTGAGGACCTCGGCGTCGAGGGACATGGCGGCGGCGACGGCGGCGTACACCGGCGTCATGTCCGCCGCCACGGCCCGGGGTTCGCCGTGGACGAGGCGGACGAGCGACCACCGCATCCGGGCCGGGGACGATCCCGACCCCAGCACCAACGCCGCCGGCGCACCATCGACCGTGACCTGGCAAGCCGCCTCGAGGTCGGGCTTCAGGTGCTTGGTCCCCGACGCCTCGTCGAACAGCTCGAGGCCGGCGACCGGTGGGAGAAGGCGTACGACGGTCACGGTGTCTTCGCGGAACCAGGCAGCGTGGGTGGCGTCGTCCGGCACGACGAGGAAGCCGCCGCCGAACGGGACCACCGCGGACGCCGAGCGAACGGGCGCGCCGTTGCTGAAACGGAGCCGGTCGACACTCAGAACGTCGATGTCCACTGCACCACGACCTAGCTGGACTTCCGGCGCCGATGCAGCGGTGGCAGCAGCTGCAGGAGGCTGAGGAAGGCGAAGATCAGGGTGTTGAAGCCGACCCACCAGGCCAACGCTGCGTACCAGTCGCTCTGGAGGATCGACGCCGGTAGCAGGATTCCCCACGTGGTGACGAGCCCGACGACGAGCGGTGCAGGCAACAGGAGCCCGTGCACCGCGGGTCGGGGCACGTAGTTCCAGCCCGCCTTGCGCCCGAGCAGGATCTGCACCAGCGAGGTGATGAAGCAGGCCTGCAGGAAGACGGCGTACCCGAGCTCGGGGATGATCGGCGCGGCGAGCAACCGGCCCTTCCACCCGGCGCGCCAGACCGTGACGATCCGCTCCGCCAGGAAGATCAGCCCGATCGTCACCCAGAACGGCGACCATCGGATGCTGTCCGCTGCAAGGAGGCTCACCGTCATCAGCAGTAGGTACGACTGCAGCGCCACGACGCCGTAGGCCAGGGCGAGCTGCTGGCCCCAGTACAGCGCGGTGGCTCGGGTCAGGCCGTACGCGGCGATGTTCTCCAGCGCACCGCGGTGCCACCGCAGCCGCTGACGCCACAGGTCCCGCCAGGACGTCATGATCTCGGTCGTCACGCGACACTGCGGCGGTGAAACCATCCGTGCGCCCAGCGTCTTCAGCGCCAACGTGAGCTCGTTGTCCTCGGTCAGCGCGAGGGTGTCGTAGACCTTCCCCGCCGGTCCCGGAAGCAACGGCCCGCGCGCCTCCGCTACGGCCCGTAGGGCGTATGCCCGGATGAGGGAAGCGGTCCCGGTGAGCACGAACACGCGGCCGAGCGTGCGCGCTACCAGCCGTTGGTAGCGGCTGTACTCGTTGCGCTGGAACTGACCGACGAGTCGGCCGCCGTCCTCGCCGTAGAACAACCCTCCGACGGCTACCAGGTCTCGGTCGTTCTCCATCAGCCCCAGCGCCACTTCCAGGAACTCCGAAGCCAGGGCGGAGTCTGCGTCCATCACCATCACCACGTCGCGGTGCTCGGCCTGGGGCAGCAGCCGGCTCAGCTGCTGGTTCAGCGCACCGGCCTTCTTCTCCGTGTTCCCCACCGTCTCGACGACCTGGACCTGATGCGCCCGCGCGACCTCGACGGTGGCATCAGTGCAGTTGTCGGCGACGACGACCACCCGGTCCGGTCGGCGGGTCTGCCGTGCCAGCGACTCCAGGGTCAGCCCGAGGGTGGCTTCCTCGTCGTGCGCCGGGATCAGCACCGTGCACCGGAGGACTGTGTCGGCTGGCAGCTCCTCCCGGGTTGGCAGAGCCGTGGGAGGCAGAACGGTTGTCGATTCGGTGATGCCCAGCTCGATCCCGAGGGGTCCGAGCATCACGCGTCGGGCGCGACGCACCGCGGGAGGTGGTGGCGGCGGAACGTGCCGGTCGCGGGCCAGGACACGCATGGTCGCCGCCGTCTGAACACCGCCGAGGCCGAGGAACGTCGTCGCCACCATGAGCGCCGCCGCGGCCAGGACCGCGGCGCCGGGGTTCACCAGGTCGACGTCGAGCGGAAGCACGACCGCGTCGAGACGTGCCTCGGAGCCCTGCGTGACCACGAGCACGCCTGCCACCGCGAGGAGCCCGACGCCGAGGACCGTGAGACCGGCGGTCAGCCAGCCCAGCTGCGCAGCGCGCCGCCGCAGGCTTGTCTGATCCACGAGCGTCAGACCCACAGGTAGCTCCTCCTTGCCGGCTCCACGCCATCAGAGATGCTGGCCTCGCAGGACCGCCGAAGGCTGACCCGAACCGGGTGACTCCGTCCTGAGGACAGCGGGCTGTACGAGTCGCTACGCGCTGACAGATGGGCAGCAGCTCCGAGCGGAACGCGCACGAACGGTCAGCACCGCGGAAACGGTGAGGACCCGCTCCACGTGATCCCGGAACTCAGTCATGTAGTCGCGCAGGAACACGGCGGTCGAGACGGCGTTCACCTCACCGTCGCGCGTCGCAGACGCTGAGCACCGCCCGCAGGTCAGCTGCCCGCCGCGGTGCCGATCGCGCGTGTCCGACGAGCATGCCGACTGACCTGGAGGAGTAGATGAAGGAGCCGCAGGCCAGAGAGACTCTGACCTGCGGCTGGTGCTTGTGGGCAGGGGCGGGGTCGAACCGCCGACCTTCCACTTTTCAGGCGGACGCTCGTACCAACTGAGCTACCTGCCCAAGCGCGCAGAACTCTACAACAGGCCCGGCGTGCTCCCCGAATCGAGTGTCGTCGCCTGCCGAAAGTCGTCGATCATGATGCGGCCAGACCATCCCCGGGCCCGCGACGTGGAAGGCTGGCGGCGTGCACCGCAACCTCTTCGACCCGGTCCTGCGGATCGGAGCGGACCCTGCGCCGGGTCCGGGCCGCGACGTACGTCGACCGCCAGCCCGTCTCGCGTCGAGGTCCAGCACCTCGCCGGCGAGCCCGAGCCGTTCGCCGACGTCGTACGCCGCCCGTTCGAGCCGTGCGCGGTCGGGCGACGCCTGGGGGCCGGCCGTGGTCCACCAGCTGGTTCCACCTGACCGGCGAGGTGCCGGCCGCCCTGCGCGGCCGCGACCTCGAGCTGCACGTCGACCTCGGCTTCACCGCGGCGACGCCCGGCTTCCAGGCCGAGGGGCTGGCGTACGACGCGACGGGCCGGGTGCTCAAGGGCGTCGAGCCGCGGACGGCCTACGTCCCGGTGCGCCGGCGCGACGCAGCGTCGACGTCTACGTCGAGGCCGCGGCCAACCCGACGGTGTTCGTCGCGGGCTTCCCGCAGACCCCGCTCGGCGACGTGCTGACCGCTCCGACGGGACCCGCTCTACCGGCTGGCGCAGGCCGAGCTGGTGGCCGTCGAGACCGAGGTGCGCGCGCTCGGGCACGACGTCGAGGTGCTGCTCGGCACGGTCACCTCGATGCTCGAGGGCGACCCGCGCCGGGCCCGGGTGCTCACCGCGCTCCAGGACGATGGCCGACCACCTCGACGTCAACGACATCGCCGGACGGCGCCGGCGCCGCGCGCGCCCGGCTGGCCGACGTGCTCGCCTCGCCCGCCAACGCCAGCGCGCCACCGCGTCTCGGCCGCCGGGCACGCGCACATCGACTCGGCCTGGCTGTGGCCGGTGCGCGAGACCATGCGCAAGTGCGCCCGCACGTTCGCCAACGTCGTCGCGCTCGCCGAGGAGCACCCCGACCTGCGGTTCGCCTGCTCGTCGGCGCAGCAGTACGCCTGGGTGCCGAGGAGCAGCCCGAGCTGTTCGAGCGGATCCGGGCCGGCGTCGCGGCCGGGCACCTTCGTGCCGGTCGGCGGCATGTGGGTCGAGTCCGACACCAACCTGCCGAGCGGCGAGGCGATGGTCCGCCAGCTCGTGCACGGCACCCGGTTCTTCCGCCGAGGAGCTCGGCGTCGAGACCGCCGAGGTGTGGCTGCCCGACTCGTTCGGCTACACCGGCTCGCTGCCCGCAGATCGTCCGGCTGGCCGGCAAGCGGTGGTTCCTCAGCCAGAAGATGTCGTGGAACCAGACCGACGACTTCCCGCACCACACGTTCTGGTGGGAGGGCATCGACGGCACCCGGGTCTTCACGCACTTCCCGCCCACCGACACCTACAACGCCGAGGTGACCGCGGCCGAGCTCGCCCGCGGCATGTCGGGCTTCCGCGACGCCGGGCCGGCGTCGCGGTCGCTGCTGCTGTTCGGGTACGGCGACGGCGGCGGCGGACCCACCCGGGAGATGGTCGAGCGGGCCCACCGGTTCGCCGACCTCGAGGGCATGCCGCGGGTCGGCTGGAGTCGCCGGCGGAGTTCTTCGCCGGCGCCGAGGAGGAGTACGCCGACGCGCCGGTGTGGTCCGGGGAGATGTACCTGGAGTACCACCGCGGCGTCTACACCTCGCAGATCGCGATGAAGCAGGGCAACCGCCGCACCGAGCACCTGCTCCGCGAGGCCGAGCTCTGGTCGACGCCTGGCCACGCTGCGGACCGGGGCGGCCTACCCCTACGACGAGCTGGAGCGGCTCTGGCGCTCGACGCTGCTGCTACCAGTTCCACGACATCCTGCCGGGCAGCTCGATCGCCTGGGTGCACCGCGAGGCCCGCGAGACCTACGCCGCGCTGGCCGGCGCGCTCGAGTCGGTCATCGGCACGGCGCTGCGCCGCGCTGTCCGGCGACGGGTCGGCTGCCGGTGGCGTTCAACGCCTCGCCGTTCGCCGTCGACGGGGTGCCCGCGCTGGGCGGCGGACCGGTCGCCGGCCGGTGCGCGGCGGCGACGCGTGACGCGCCGGCGAGGCCGGCACGTTCCTGCAGAACGAGCACCTCCGCGTCGAGGTGGACGCCCGCGGCCTGGTCGTCTCCGTGCCTCGACCTCGCCGCCGGCCGCGAGGTGCTCGCCGCCCCCGCGAACCTGCTCCAGCTGCACCCGGACACCCCGAACCGCTTCGACGCCTGGGACGTCGAGGCCTTCGCCACGCACCGGGTCACCTCGCTGCACGACGCCGATCTCGGTCGACGTACCCGGCTGCCGCGACGACGGGACGGCCGAGGTGCACGTCGTACGCCGGTCGGGGCCGTCGTCGTTCGAGCAGTGGGTGCGGCTCGCGCCGGGCAGCCGGCGGGTCGACTTCGAGACCGGCCGTGGACTGGCAGCACGACGAGACGATGCTCAAGGTGGCGTTCCCGCTCGACGTGCACGCCGACCGCTCCACCTCGGAGATCGGCTACGGCCACGTGCACCGGCCGACGCACGCGAACACCGGCTGGGACGCCGCGCAGTTCGAGATCTGCGCGCACCGGTGGATCCACGTCGGCGAGCCGGGCTACGGCGTGGCGCTGGTCAACGCCGGCACCTACGGCCACGACGTCGCGCGCTCGACGCGGCGGCGACCGGCGCGGCCCGAGCCCGACGACGGTGCGGCTCACGCTGGCCCGCAGCCCGCGCTTCCCCGACCCGGACACCGACCGCGGCCGGCACACGTTCCGCTACGGCCTGGTCGCCGGCGCGGACATGCCGGCCGCCGTCGAGGAGGGCTACGCGTTCGCACCTGCCGCCGCGGTCGGTCACCGGCGCGCGCCGTCGAGCCCGTCGTGCGGGTCGTCGCGGGGCCCGCGGTCGTCGAGGCCGTGAAGCTGGCCGAGGACCGCAGCGGCGACGTCGTGGTGCGGCGTCTACGAGGCGTACGGCGGTCGCGGCGACGTACTCCTCGAGGCCGGGTTCGACGTCGCGGACGTGCGGGTCACCGACCTGCACGAGCAGGACGACGACGTCGCCGCCGACCTCGCGCCGCTCGCAGGTCGCCGACGACGGGCTGACGTTCCCGCTCGGGCCGTTCCAGATCGTCACCCTGCGCCTGACGCCCCGGGTGCCAGATTCACTGGGTCCCCAGTGAAACGTGCTCATCGAGGTGCGATTCACCGGGCGCTCCCGGGAACGTGCACGGCCCTGCCGTTGCAACGCAGGGGGTGCGTACGTTTCCTAGGGCCCAGTGATCTGGCAGCCAGGACAGCCGCCGGATCAGGCGGTCGATGACGACCTCGTCGTGCGTCGAGCCGGGGGAGCCGGTCGAACCAGGCGTTCTCGGCGGGGTGGCCGATGTTGACCACCAGCAGCGACTTGAGGTTGCGGCCGGCGAAGAACTCCTCGTCGATGCCGTCGGCGTCGAAGCCGCCCATCGGGCCGGCGGCCAGGCCGGCGGCGCGGACGCCGAGCAGGAAGTAGCCGATCTGCAGCGTCGCGTTGAACTTCGCGGCCTGCTCGCGGGCGGCGTCGTCGGCGAACACGTCGCGGGCGCCCGGGAAGTGCGGGAAGGTCCGGCCGAGGTGGTCGTGGAAGTCGGTGTCGGCGGCCAGCACGGCGACCAGCGGGGCGTTCGCGGTCTTGTCGCGGTTGCCGTCGGCCATGTGCTTGAGCAGCCGCTCGCGGGGCTCGCCGTCGCGGACCAGCAGGATGCGCAGCGGCTGGGTGTTCATCGCGGTGGGGGCGTACTTCACCAGGTCGTAGATCGCGGCGACCTGCTCGTCGGTCACCGGCTCGTCGGTGAAGGCGTTCGCGGTGCGGGCCTCGCGGAAGAGCAGGTCCTGGGCCTCGGGGGACAGCGTCAAGGGATGTCATGCCAGGCACAGCAATAGATTGACGACTTCAACATTCCCGTGCGACGTGTGGGCTGCGTCACGCAGGTGCTCGACCGGGTCAGCTACGCGCGAGTGGTCCGGACGGCTCGAGGCCGCGCGCCGGACCTCAACCAGCGGTTAAACGCAGCTCGCCCCGGACGATGATCGTCCGGGGCGAGCTGAGGTCTGGCGACCCCGACGGGACTCGAACCCGCGGCCTCCGCCGTGACAGGGCGGCGCGCTAACCAACTGCGCTACGGGGCCTTGCTGTGCTGCTGTGTGCGTGCTGCTCATTGCTGGGCGGGGAAAGGCTAACCCATCACCGCCGCGCCTCCGAATCGAGTCCGGTGCCGACCGGACCGACTCGCACCCCCAACGGGATTCGAACCCGTGCTACCGCCGTGAAAGGGCGGGGTCCTAGGCCGCTAGACGATGGGGGCCTGCCCCCCTCGAAGAGGCCGTCGGGCACGACTGCCGTCGGGGACCGGCACAGCATAGGGCTCGGCCGACGGCGCCACAAAATTCGACGCACCGGACACGATGGGACGGTGATCGACATGTCCCGCGAGCGCTTCGAGGAGCTCGTGACGGCCGCCATGGACGACGTGCCGGCCGAGCTGGCGGCGCTCGTCGACAACTGCGTGGTGCTCGTCGAGGACGACCCGCCGGCCGACGACCCGGACCTGCTCGGGGTGTACGACGGGACGCCGCTGACCGAGCGCGACGGCGGCTACACGATGGCGCTGCCGGACCGGATCACGATCTTCCGCCGCCCGACGCTGGAGATGTGCGAGACCGAGGAGGAGGTCGTCGACGAGGTGCGGATCACCGTCGTGCACGAGATCGCCCACCACTTCGGCATCGACGACGACCGGCTGCACGACCTCGGCTACGCCTGAGCCGCGCCGACCCAGAACCCCAGCGCGCACAGCAGCAGGGCCGGCACGAGGGTCACCACCACGGTCAGCGCTGCCGAGGACGCGCGGCCCCGGTCGTGGCGTCTGCACGACGAACGAGGAGTACGTCGTGAGCCCGCCGCAGAAGCCGGTGCCGAGCAGGGCCAGCGTGTCCCCGGTCAGGCCGAGCCCGCTGAACCAGCCGAGCAGCAGCGAGCCGATCCAGTTCACCAGGATCGTGCCGCGGGGCAGCCGGCCGTCGAGCAGGTGGCCGGCGACGTAGCGCAGCGGCGCACCGACGGCGGCGCCGAGCGCGACGAGCAGCCAGCTCACAGGTCGCCCTCCTCGCTTCGCGAAGCGGGCGCGCTGGACCGCGCTGCTGAACCGGTCGGCGACGCACGACCGCGAGCAGGCACGCCGCCAGGGTGCCCACGACGTAGACGGTGGCCGTGCCGACGTGTCCGGACCGGACCAGGGCCCGGGCCTGCTCGGCGTACGTCGACAGGGTGGTGAACCCGCCCAGGACGCCGGTGCCGAGCAGCGGCGGCAGCAGCCGGTGCCGTCGCACGACCCGGACGTGCGGCAGCAGCGCGAGGAGCGAAGCAGCCGAGCACGTTGATCGCGAAGATCGTCCACGGGAAACCCGTCGTGCGGGTCGGGGAAGGCGACGGTCAGCGCGTAGCGGAGCACCGCCCCGGCGGCGCCGCCGACGGCGACCGCCCCGAGCACCGACAGGTGCAGCGGGGTGCCGCGCTCACCGGCCGTCGACCGTGATGGCGCCGGGCCACGGCGTGGGCCGCCTCGCCCGCGGCCTGGCGGGTGAACTCGCCGAGGTACCACGTCCCGCAGCTCGAGCTGCTGCGGGCCGGGCTCGAGGGTGAGCAGCCGCTGCTCGCGGCAGAAGACGTCGACCTGCTCGAGCAGCGTGAGCAGCCGGGCCATCGTGGTGCCGGCGGTCGCCGGGACGTCGTACTCCAGGTCGACCGGTCTCGACGCCGGCCGCGATCGCCGCGTCGAGCCGGTCGACGCCGCGGGCCTGGCGGCGCTCCTGCTCGACCTGCAGGGTGATCTCGGTGAGCTCCTGGGCGAGCGGGTAGTCGCTGGCCGTGGTTGAGCGCGAGCAGCCGCAGCTCGCGGCGGAGCTCGTCGTACCAGACGCGGTAGTGGCGCGAAGACCTGCACCGGCATGCGGAGCAGCCGCACGGTGATCCGGTCGGTCGCCTCCCCGGCGCGTGGCCAGCCGCTCGTCGACCACCTCGGCGAGGTCGAAGACGTCGCCGGCCGAGGTTGGCGCCGTCGTCGGCCGTCGCCGGCCGGCTCGAACCAGACGACCTTGCCCTGGGTGGACACCTCGGCGCCCCAGGTCGTGGAGTACATCGCCACGATGCCCGAGCCCGCGGCCGATGGTCGCGAGCAGCCGGTCGTCGTCGGTCATGTCGCGCACCCGCGGCGGCACGCTGCGAGGTGTCGTGCACCTCGACGCGCGGGTGCGTCGCGGTGCCGCCGATGCGGACGGTGATCGGCGGGTCCGCGTGCAGGATCGCGTTGGTGACCAGCTCGGAGACGCCGAGCTCGGCGGCGTCGGCGAGGTCCTCGCGGCCGATCGCGCTCCAGCTCGCTCGACGACCCAGGTCGCGGGCGGCCCGCACCGACCGCGGCTCCGGGGTCAGCTCGAGGGTGCTCATGGTCGGTTCACGTCGGCGCTCCGGTCGGCGCGGCGCTGGCCCCGCAGCGCGACCAGCCGGGTGACCACCATCGCGATGTAGAAGACCCCGGCGACCTGCTCGATCATGACCACGCTGCGCGCGTGACCCGAGATCGGGGTGATGTCCGAGAGGCCGGTGCTGGAGAGCGTGGTGAAGGAGAGGAAGAGCAGTTCCATCCAGGTCCTCGTTCCCTGGCCGCCGGGGTTGAAACCACCCGGGTCGAGGGCCTGGAGGACCACGAAGAGGATAGGCGAACGCCCAGGCCAGCAGGGTGAAGACGGCGGGGATCGCGAACAGCTCGTCGGTGGTCACCCGCTCGTCGTGGAGCATGTAGGCCAGCATGCTCGCGGCGGCGTAGAAGTAGACGCACCATCTCGAAGCCCGCGGACCACGCGAACAGCGAGCGGTCGCTGCCGGAACACCGACACCAGCAGCAGCACCGCCGCCGGCGCCGCGAACAGCAGCGCCACCCAGGTGAGGAACGGCGTGACCCGCAGGGCGAGCACGATCAGGCCCAGGACCAGCAGCCCGAACAGCGCGAACGCCGCCTGCCCGGCGTACGTCGTCCTCCATGAACGGGTAGAGCAGCACGCCCGCGAGCTGGACGACGAGCAGCACCAGGCAGGGCGTACGGCGCAGGAAGTCGACCCACCTCGGCATGGGCACGAGGCTATCGGGGTCCGAGGCTCCCGTCGGGCACCTCGGCCCGTCGCAGTCGGAACAGCTCGAGCTCCGAGTCGTAGTAGCGGGAGGTGCAGGCCGAGCGGCCGCATGCCGAGCCGGCCGCAGACCGCCGCGGACGGGGCGTTGCCGGGCCGCACGACGGCGCTGATCTCGTCGAGCCCGCGCTCGAAGCCCCAGCGCACGGCGCCGCGCGCGGACTCGGTGGCGTAGCCCTGGCCCCAGGCGTCGGGGTGGAAGTGCCAGCCGACCTCGAACTCGCCGTCGCCGCCGGGCAGCGGCGACCAGCAGCACGGTGCCGACGACGCGGCCGTCCTCGCGGCGCTGGACGGCCCAGCGGCCCTCGACGTCACCGGTCTTGTTCAGCTCGGCCCACCGGGTGACGCGGGCCTCGGCCTCGTCGAGGGTCTCCAGGGCCTGCGGCGTCGGCGCCGAGCCAGCGGGCCACCTCCCACCGCCGGTAGATGTCGAAGAACGCGGCGGCGTCGGCGATGCCCCAGCTGCGCACGACGAGCCGGTCGGTGCTCGAAGCCGGCGTCGGCGCTCACGAGCGGTCGAGGTGTCGGGCCCAGGCGAAGCAGAACAGGCCGTAGCCCGCGAAGCCGATCGCGATGACGACCAGCACCAGGCGCGCCGAACGGCTGCTGGAGCACCTTGTGCAGGGCCTGGTCGAGGCCGCCGGACTTCGACGAGTCGTGGGTGACCGCGGCGTACAGGAACAGCAGCGCCGACCACGGCGAGGGCGACGCCCTTGGCGATGTAGCCGATCTTGCCGAACAGGATGTAGGCCTTCCCGTCCTTGCCGGTGTTGCCCTCGAAGTCCAGCTTGGAGCGGAACTTCTCCTTCCAGCCGCGGTAGGCCAGGAACCCGGCGACCACGACGACGCCCGAGCGCCGATCAGGCCGACGAGCAGCGGGCCGGCGGGCAGGTCCATCACCTTGCTGGTCATGGTCTCGGTGCCGCCGCCCTTCGACGAGGACCCCGACGGCCGTCTTGAACGAGCTGATGCGCGAGCGCGCCGTAGATGACGACCTTGGCGGCGGAGGTCACCCGCTTGAGGACGCGCTTGCCGCCGTCCTCGTCGCGGTGGCCCACAGACCGCCTCGAGGGCCTGCCACACGACGAGCGCGACGAAGCCGGCCGCGGCGACGTAGAGGAAGAACCGGCCGAGCCCGTTCTGCGCGAGCTGCTGCAGGGCGCCCTGGTTGGAGGCGCTGCCGCCGCCGCCGCCGAAGACCAGCTGGAGCGTGAGCCACGCGAGGACCAGGTGCACGACCCCGTAGGACACCAGTCCCACCCGGACCGCGTGGTCCATCCACTCGCTGTTGTCGGCTCGTCGTCCTGCCTGCTCGGCCTGTGCCGACACGTTCATCGTTGCCCTCCCTGGGTCGCGGCAGAACGTACCCCGTTTGACCGTCGCGTCACTCTTTGCCGGGCCGCCGGTGCGGACCGGTGTCGCGCCGGGTAGAAACGTCGCCGTGACGACATCCCCCCTGGTCCTCGGTCCGCTGGTCCGGTACGTCGACGAGACCTCGACGTCGCTGTGGGTCGAGACGCGTGACGCGGCGCGGGTCGTCGTACGCACGGGCGACGGTGAGGGCGCCCGGTCGTGGGACGCCCGGACGTTCCGGCGTGCACGGCCACCACTACGCGCTGGTCGTCGTCGACGGGCTCGAGCCGGGCACCATCGCGCCGTACACCGTCGAGCTCGACGGCGAGCGCGTCTGGCCGCCGGCCGAGGGCGCGGAGGGAGCCGACTTCCCGCCGAGCGTGCTGACCACCCTCAAGCCGGGCAAGCCGCTGCGGATGGCCTTCGGGTCCTGCCGCACCAGCGTCGGCCACGACGAGGCGGGCAACACCACGCACGGCGTCGACGCGCTGCGCAGCCTGGCGCTGAAGATGGCGACCGACCGCGACGCGCCGCTGGCCGGACCTCGTGCTGTTCCTCGGCGACCAGGTGTACGCCGACGAGACCACCGAGGAGATGCAGGAGTTCATCAAGGCGCGGCGCGACATCGAGGAGCCGCCGGGCAAGGAGCTCAAGGACTACGAGGAGTACTCCCACCTCTACGCGCTGGCCTGGAGCGACCCGCTGAACCGGTGGCTGCTCTCCACGCTGCCGAGCTCGATGATCTTCGACGACCACGACGTCCGCGACGACTGGAACACCTCCTACGCGTGGAAGCAGGAGATCGAGAAGACGTCCTGGTGGCACGAGCGGATCGTGTCCGGGCTGGTGTCCTACTGGGTGCACCAGCACCTCGGGAACCTCTCGCCCGACGAGCGGGCGGCCGACGACATCTGGCAGCGGGTGGTGCGGCCACGAGGGCGACGACGAGCTCGACCTCACCCAGGCGCTGCGCGACCTCGCCGAGCGCGTCGACCAGCACCCGGAGACCTACCGCTGGAGCTACGCCCGCGAGATCTCCGGCAACCGGCTCGTCGTCGTCGACTCGCGGGCGGCCCGCGTGCTCGAGCCCGACCGGCGCGACCTGCTCGACGACGACGAGCTGGCCTGGCTCGACGAGCAGATGCGCGGCGACGTGAAGCACCTGTTCATCGGCACGTCGCTGCCGTTCCTGCTGCCGCCGGGCCTGCACTACCTGGAGGCGTGGAGCGAGGCGGTCGGCAACGGCGCCTGGGGCAGGAGGTCCGCGGAGTACGGCGAGACGCTGCGCCAGGCCGTCGACCTCGAGCACTGGGCGCGCGTTCCAGAAGGCCTTCCAGGCCGTCGCGCGGATGGCCACCGAGGTCGCCGACGGCAAGCGCGGCAAGGCGCCCGAGACCGTCACGTTCCTGTCCGGGGACGTGCACCACTCCTACGTCTCGGAGGTGCAGCGGCCGCACTGGGCCGGCAGCAGCCGGATCATCCAGGCCGTCTGCTCGCCGATCCGCAACCCGCTGCCGCGCAAGATGCGCTTCGCCACCGCGGTGCTGGCCTACGCCGTCGCCGGCCCGATCGGCAAGGTCGTCGCGCGCTCGGCCAAGGTGCCCGACGCGCCGTTCTCGTGGAAGAACCTGGCCGGCCCGTGGTTCGACAACAGCATCGCGATCCTCGAGGACCGCGACGACGGCCTCGAGGTCCGCTGGCACACCGGGACCGTCGTCGACGGCGACCACCTGCACCCCCGCCTCGACACCGTCGCCGAGCACCTCATCACCCCCCGCTGACGCCCTCGCCGGTTGGTCGAGGAGCCCGAGGCGCAGCCAGGCGGTCGAGGGCCTCGAGCCCGCTGGCCGAGGCCTCGAAACCAGGTCGTCGAGACGTGGTTTCGAGGCTCGCTTCGCTCGCACCTCAACCAGCGTGGGTCGACCAACGTCGGTCGGGGAGGGCGAGGAGCAGGTTCTCGACGACCTCCATCAGCGCCGGGTGGATCCAGTACTGCCCGCGCGCGACGTCGTGGGCGGTCTGCCCGAAGCTCATCGCCTGCACGATCGGCTGGATCAGGTTGGAGGCCTGCGCGCCGAGGAAGTGCGCGCCGAGGATCAGCCCGGTGTCCGGGTCGGCGAGCAGCTTGGCGAAGCCGGTGGTGTCCTCCATCGCCCAGCCGTACGCCGTGTCGCCGTACCGCTGCCGGGCCACGACGTGCTCGCACGCCCTGCTCGACGGCCTGCCGCCTCGGTGAGCCCGACGCTGGCGACCTGCGGGTTGGAGAACACCGCGCTCGGCACCACGTCGTGCCGGGAGGTGACCAGAGGTCGTCGGGGTGCAGCAGGTTGTGCTGGATCACCCGCGCCTCGAGGTTCGAGACGTGCTTGAGCTGGAAGTGGTTGGCGATGTCGCCGAGCGCCCAGATGCCCGTCGACGTTGGTGCGCTGGTGCTCGTCGACGACGACCACGTCGTCCTCGTCGATCTCCACGCCGGCCCGGTCCAGGTCGAGCCCGTCGGCGTTGGAGCGCCGGCCGGCCGCGACCAGGACCGCGTCGACGTCGACGGTGCTGCCGTCCGAGAGCAGGGCGCGGATGCCGCCGTCGTACGCCTCGACCTTGGTCACCGTGGTCGTCGAGCCGCACGTCCCAGCGCTCCGCGGCGAGCTCGGTGAACGCCGCGCGAGATCTCGTCGTCCTCGGCGCGCAGCAGCGCCGGCCGAGCGGTTCACGATCGTGACCTGGCGTGCCGAACGCGCCGAACACGTGCGCGAACTCCGCGGCCACGAACCCGCCGCCGATGATCAGCAGCCGCTCGGGCAGCACGTCGAGCCGCATCACCGTGTCGCTGGTGTGGAAGCCGACCTCGTCCAGCCCCTCGATGTCGGGTACGACGGGCCGGGCACCCGCCGCGATGACGACCTGGTCGGCCGTGATCGTCTCGCCGGTGCCCGTGTCGAGGGTGCGGACGTCGACGAAGCGGGCGTGCCCCTCGAAGAGCGTGACGTTCTCGTTCGCGTCGGCCCGCCAGCTGCGGCCGCCGATCGAGATCGGGTCGATCCGGCCGAAGATCCGGTCGCGGACCTCGGGCCAGCGGACCCGGTCGAAGCGGGTCTCGACGCCGAGCCGGTCGCCCGTGCGCCGCGGACAGGGCGAGGTCGGCGGGGTAGACGAACATCTTCGTGGGGATGCAGCCCACGTTGAGGCAGGTGCCGCCGAAGGTGCCCTTCTCGAGGATCGCGACCGGCCGGTCGGCGAACCGCTCGTCGACGATCGAGTTGCCGGAGCCGGTGCCGATGATGGCGAGGTCGAAGTGGGTGCTCACCCCCCCATCCTGCCCGTGTGATCCGGGCGACACGCGGCGGACCGCTCCCGCGCCGGGCCTCCGGACTGTGAGGCAGGACATGCCGTGCGGTGCAGGCAGAGTGGACCCGAGATGCGTTGAGTGAGGTGAAGGCCGAAAATGGGTACGAGACCCGACCGGCAGGACGACCAGGAGAGGCCAGTCGATGGCGAACGTCAACACCCCCAGCGAGCGACCGTCACCAGGTGGTGGTGATCGGCTCCGGCTTCGGTGGGCTGTTCGGCACCAAGGCGCTCCGCAGACGCCGACGTCGACGTGACGATGGTCGCGAAGACCACCCACCACCTGTTCCAGCCGCTGCTCTACCAGGTGGCGACCGGCATCCTCTCCGAGGGCGAGATCGCCCCGCCGACCCGCGAGATCCTGTCCGGCCAGAAGAACGCCCGGGTGATCCTCGGCGAGGTCACCGACATCGACCTCGCCGCGCGCACGGTCACCTCGACCGTGCTGAACCGGGTCACCGTGACGCCGTACGACTCGCTGATCGTCGCGGCCGGCGCCGGCCAGTCCTACTTCGGCAACGACCAGTTCGCCGAGTTCGCGCCGGGCATGAAGAGCATCGACGACGCCCTCGAGCTGCGCGGCCGGATCTTCGGCGCGTTCGAGCTCGCCGAGATCTCCGACAGCGAGGAGGAGATCGAGCGGCTGCTCACCTTCGTCGTCGTCGGCGCCGGCCCGACCGGCGTGGAGATGGCCGGCCAGATCGCCGAGCTCGCGCACCGCACGCTGCGCCGGGACTTCCGGCGGATCAACACCCGCTCGGCCAAGGTCATCCTGCTCGACGCGGCGCCGCAGGTGCTGCCGCCGTTCGGCGCCAAGCTCGGCGCGAAGACCAAGACCGCGCTGGAGAAGCTCGGGGTCGAGGTCCAGCTCGGCGCGATGGTCGTCGACGTGGACGAGTGGGGCATCGACGTCCAGGACAAGGACGGCACCCGCCGCCGCATCGAGGCGACCACCAAGGTGTGGGCCGCCGGCGTGCAGGCCAGCCCGCTCGGCAAGCTGCTCGGCGAGCAGTCCGGCGCACCGGTCGACCGGGCCGGCCGGGTCAGCGTGAACCCCGACCTGACGCTGCCGGGCCACCCCGAGGTGTTCGTGGTCGGCGACATGATCAACCTCGACCACCTGCCCGGTGTCGCGCAGGTCGCGATCCAGGGCGCGAAGTACGCCGCCAAGGAGATCAAGGCGCGGCTCTCGGACGGCCAGGCGCCGCAGCAGCCGTTCAAGTACTTCGACAAGGGCAGCATGGCGACGATCTCGCGGTTCCGGGCCGTCGCGCTGGTCGGCAAGATCCGGATCACCGGCTTCGTCGCCTGGCTGATGTGGCTCGCCGTGCACCTGGTCTACCTGACCGGCTTCAAGAACCGGCTCGGGGCGCTCGGGCACTGGGCGGTCAGCTTCCTGGGCCGCGGCCGCTCGGAGCGCACCGCGACCGAGCAGCAGATCTTCGCCCGGGCCGCGCTGCAGCGGCTCAAGGGCGGCGCGTCCGACCTGGTCAGCTCGCCCGGCGACTACGAGGCGACCCAGTCGCTGCTCGAGGCCTCGCGCCGCGCGGAGCTCGAGGCGCAGGCCGCCGAGGAGGCCCGGCTCACCGACTCCGGCGAGCGGGGCGTCCACCAGGACGAGGACGCACCCGACCCGCTGACGGGCTCAGTCCTCGATGACGTGGACGGCGGCCTCCTCGGCGCTCGCACCGGCGCCGTCGATGCCGACGTCCTCGCCGATCATCTCGGAGTCGACGTCCGGGCCGAGGCCCTCGTCCTCGTCGACCAGCCGTCCGGCGCGCTCGGTGCCGACCTCGCCGCCGACGTCCTCCCGGTCTCGGGGCGTCGTCCGCCTCGGCGTACGGGTCCGGCTCGGGCTCCTCCTGCGCGATGCGCTGGTCGAGCGTCTCGCCGACCTCCTCCTCGTAGGGCGTGTTGCCGTAGCCCTCGCCCACCGACCACTTCTCCGGCGGTGAGTAGCCCTCGTCGAGCGGCTCGGCCAGCCCGCGGTCGCTGACCAGGCTGTCGCCGTCGCCCTGCGGCTGGTCCTCGTCGTCGACGCTGTAGTCGTTGTAGGTCTCGTTCTCGCCGCTGTTCTCGCTCATGCCCCAGGCTTACCCGGCCGGCCAAGCGGCAACCCCGCGGCGGTCTCAGCCGAGGTCGAGCTCGCGCACGACGGAGTCGACGACCGCGACCAGGTCGCCGCCGGTCTCGGCCGCCACCCGCCGCATCCGCTGGTACGACGCACCGCGCTGCACGATCTCGTCGACGGACGCGGAGCTCGTCGGCGCAGCTCGAGCCGGGCCGCGACCGGCTCGAGCCGGGTCAGCAGGTCGGCGAGGTCGTCGGTGACCAGCCGCTCGTTGGCGGCGGCGTCGAGGATGATCTCGGCGTCGAGGCCGTAGCGCGCCGACCGCCACTTGTTCTCCTGCACGTGCCACGGCGGCATCGTCGGCAGCGTCTCGCCGGCGGAGAGCCGGTCGGTCAGGTCGACGACCAGGCAGTGCGTCAGCGCGGTGAGGGCGGCCAGCTCGCGCAGGTTGGAGACGCCGTCGCAGATCCGCACCTCGACGGTGCCGAGCGCGGGGGAGGGCCGGACGTCCCAGCGGATGTCGTTGAGGTACTCGATCACCCCGGTGCGCAGGTGGTCGTCGACGAACGACTCGTACTCCTCCCACGTCTCGAACTGGAAGGGCAGCCCGGCCGTCGGCAGCTGCTGGAACATCATCGCCCGGTTGCTGGCGTAGCCGGTGTCCGTCCCCGACCACATCGGCGAGGACGCGGACAGCGCCTGCAGGTGGGGGAAGTGGTTCAGCAGGGACGAGACCACCGGGATGACCTGGTCGCGGTGCCCGATGCCGACGTGCACGTGCACGCCCCAGATCAGCATCTGCCGTCCCCACCACTGGGTCCGCTCGATCAGCTCCTCGTAGCGGGCGCCGGGCGTGAGCAGCTGCGTCGACCACTGGGCGAACGGGTGCGTGCCCGCGGAGTAGAGGTCCACGCCGAGCTCGTCGGCCACCGGCCGGACCAGCCGCAGCGTGTCGGCCAGGTCGGCCATCGCCTCGGGCACCGACTCGGTGATGCCGGTGACCACCTCGACGGTGTTGCGGAGCAGCTCCTTGTGCAGCTTGGGCTGCTCGCCGACGGACTCGCGGACCCGGTCGAACAGGTCGCTGGCGCGTGTTGGACAGGTCGCGGGTGGTCTTGTCGACCAGGCGCGAACTCCCACTCGACGCCGAGCGTCGGACGGCGGCGATGCGGCGTACTCGATGACCACGGTCCATCGAACCACGGTTCGCGACGCCGGCGATGGTTGAGGTGCGAGCCGTTCCGGTTGGTCGAGCCTGTCGAGACCACCAAGCCGGCCGGCCGCTGACGAGGATGACCCCGTGATCGACCTGACGGCGGACGTGGACGTGGTGGTGCAGGGCGACAACGCCGACGTGCTGGCCAAGCTCCCGGACGAGTCGTTCCAGCTCGTCTACATCGACCCGCCGTTCAACACCGGCGGCCGACGCGACCGCCGTACGCTCCGGACCACGCAGCGACGTCTCGGGCGACGAGACCGCGGGCGACCGCACCGGCTTCGGCGGCCGGCGCTACACGAGCGTCGAGACCGGGCGGATGTCCTACCCGGACACCTTCCTCGACTACGCCGGCTTCCTGGCCCCGCGGCTGGAGGAGGCCCGCCGGCTGCTGACCGAGTCCGGCACGCTCTACGTGCACCTCGACTGGCGCGAGGCGCACTACTGCAAGGTGCTGCTCGACGAGATCTTCGGTCGGGACTGCTTCCTCAACGAGGTGATCTGGGCCTACGACTACGGCGGCCGCGGCAAGAACCGCTGGCCGGCCAAGCACGACACGATCCTGGTCTACGTGAAGCGGATGGGCGCGCACCTCTTCGACCAGGACCAGATCACCCGGATCCCCTACCTCGCGCCGTCGCTGGTCGGGCGAGGCCAAGGCCGCGCGCGGCAAGCTGCCGACCGACGTCTGGTGGCACACGATCGTGCCGACGGCCGGCAAGGAGAAGACCGGCTACCCGACCCAGAAGCCCGAGGGCGTGCTGCGGCGGGTGCTGGAGCCGTCGTCGCGGCCGGGGGACCGGGTGCTGGACTTCTTCGCCGGCAGCGGTACGACGGGCGCGGTGGCCGCCGCGCTCGGCCGCCGGTTCGTGCTCGTCGACGAGAACCCGCAGGCCGTCGAGGTGATGCGGGCCCGGCTGCCGCAGGGGACGACGTACCTCGACGCCGAGGGCCGGCCCCTCCCGGCCTGACGGCCTGCCCGCCCGGGATTGGAGCGGGTTGACATGCTGGGCAGATGCGCATCCTCGTCGCCGGAGCCACCGGCTACATCGGCTCCCGTCTGGTCCCCGAGCTGCTGCGTCGCGGCCACGAGGTGGTCGCGGCGTCCTCGTCGGTGCCCGACCCGGACCGGTTCTCCTGGGGCGACGCCGTCGACTTCGTCAGGATGGACGCGACCGACGCCTCGCCAGGTGCTGCACGCGACGGCCGGGCGTCGACGCCGTCTGCTACCTCGTGCACGGCCTGTCCGGCCGGGGCTTCCCGACCCGCGACCGGATGGCCGCCCAGCACATGCGCGACGCGGTCGACAGCCAGGGCATCCGCCGGGTCGTCTACCTCTCCGGCCTCGTGCCCGACGTCCCCGAGGACGAGCTGTCCCCGCACATCGCCTCGCGGCTCGAGGTCGAGCGGATCCTGCTGGCCAGCGACGCGGCCACCCTGTCGCTGCGGGCCGGCGTCGTCATCGGGGCCGGGTCGACGTCCTTCGAGATCGTCCGGCAGACCGCCTCGACGCTGCTGGTCCAGCCGGTGCCGCTGTGGATGCGCTCGCGGGTGCAGCCGATCGCGGTGGCCGACGTGCTCCGGGCGCTGGCCGACTCGCTCGAGGGCGACGCGGTCGGCGACGTCGACGTCGGCGGCCCGGACGTGGTGACCTACCCGCGGCTGCTCGCGCTGTACGCCGAGGCGGCCGCACCTGCCCCGGATCCAGGTGCCCGTGCGTCGGGGCGCCGGTCACGGCGGTGTCGCTGACGGCCGGGCTCGTCTCGGCGGCGCCGTACTGGACGACGGCCGCCCTGGTCCGCAGCCTGCGGCACGACATGGTCTGCCGTCCCGGCCAGCCGGACCCGGACAAGGTCGACCTGACCGACGCGCTGCCGTTGCGCGAGGCGATGGCCGAGGCGGTGCTGGCCGACGGTCCCGGCGGTCGCGCCTCGGGCCGGGAGCGCAGCGACCCGGCCTGGGTGCGGTCGTCGTGGGTGGGAGCGCCCGATCGCCGCGACCCGGCTGCCCGGCAGCACGCTGCTCGGCTCGGCGCTGCACGTCGCCGACCACCGGCTCCGCGGCCTGCTCTCCCTCCTCCGTTGACCCGGGCCTGAGTGACCGTCGACCCGGGCCTCGGCTCGGGTCGAGCCGGGGCTCACGGCAGGTCGAAGACCAGGCAGGCGCTCGTCGCGGTCGCCAGCAGCCGCCCGGCGCCGTCGGTGATGGTCGCCTCGGCCAGCACCAGCCGGCGGCCGCGGTTGCACGACCCGGCCCTCGCAGGTCACGCGGCCGGTCGCCGCGCTCATGCCGCGCAGGAACTTCACGTTGAGGTCGACGCTGGTGTAGCCGACGCCGGCGGCCAGGGTCGAGTGCACGGCGCAGCCGGTGGCCGAGTCGAGCAGCGTCGCGAAGACGCCGCCGTGCACGGAGCCGATCGGGTTGTAGTGGTGCTCGGCCGGCTCGAGGGCGAACACCGCGCGGCCCGTCCTCGACGAGGTCCAGGTCGAAGCCCACGTGACGGCGATCGGCGGCGGCGGGATCCTGCCCGTCCCGCACCGCCTCGAGCATCGCGAGCCCGGGCTCCCGTCCCAGCTGCGAGGCGCGAGATGGACGGGTCCTCCCACGTCGTGGTCCGCTCCCGCGTCGTGGTCGTCTGGTCCTGGCTCATGGCCGATCCTCTCGCTGACATAGGTGAACGGATTCGTCTCTGTCATCATGACAGAGACGAGTAGCTTCACCTATGTCGTCCACGTCACGCTTCCTCCTCGAGCCCGGCTCCCGGCGGGCTGGAGCTGGTGCAGGACCTGGTGAACACCCGCCCCGTCGCGCCGTACGACGTGCGGGACCTGCTCGGCACGGTGGCGGACGCGCAGCGCTGCACGACGGGAGCCGTGCGCGACGTGGAAGGCGCAGTCCGGGGCCACCGGAGGCGTACGCCGGATCACGTCGGCCGACCTGCCCGCCCTGCGACGGCTGCGCCGCGACGTCGGAGCGGCAGCTGCTCGGCGAGGGACGCGGCGGCGTGCCCCGTGGCGACCACGCTCGTCGTCGACGCCGACCGGCTCGGTCCGGCTCCAGCCCGCCGGGACCGGAGTGCGCTGGCTGGCCTCGGCCGTCTGGGGCGAGGTGCTGCTGGCCCAGCGCGACGGCCGGTGGGAGCGGCTCAAGGTCTGCCGCAACCCGGTGTGCCCGTGCGCGTTCTACGACCGGTCCCGCAACAACAGCCGGGTGTGGCACGACGTGCGGACCTGCGGCAACGTCGCCAACCTCCGCGCCTCCCGGGCCCGGCGCAGGGCCGCGTCGGCCTGACCGGCGGCGGCCTGGGAGAATCGCTGTCCGTCGAGGGAGGGGTGGCCGCGTGCAGGGCGTGTTCGAGGGGTTCGCCACCATCGGCGCGATCATCGCCCTCGGCGTGCTGCTCGCCCAGCTCGGCGTGCTGGACCTCACCGCCCAGCGGGTGCTGTCGCGGCTGTCCTTCTTCGTGGCCAGCCCGGCCCTGATGGTCACGGTGCTCGGCCGCGCCGACGTCACCAGCGTGCTGTCGAAGAACCTCGTCGCGACGGCGGTGGCCGTGCTGGTCTGCGCCGTCCTCTACCTGGTCGCCGCCCGGCTCGTCTGGCGCAAGCCGCTCGCGGACACGGTGATCGGCACGCTGTCGGCGGTCTACGTCAACGCCGGCAACCTCGGTCTGCCGATCGCGGCCTACGTCCTGGGTGACGCGGCCCTGGTGGCGCCGACGCTGCTGATGCAGCTGCTCGTGCTGCAGCCGATCGCGCTCGCCGTGCTCGACCACGCCGTCTCGTCGCGACGGTTCTCGCTCGGCCGCGCCCTGAGCCGCCCGCTCACCAACCCGCTGACGGTCGGGTCGATGGTCGGCCTGCTGCTGGCGGTCACGGGCACGACGCTCCCGCAGCCGGTGCTCGACCCCCTCGAGCTCGTCGGCGGCATGGCGGTGCCCTCGATGCTGCTGGCCTACGGCATCTCGCTGCGGCTCGGCCCGCGCCCCGGGCACGGCACGTCGGCGGTCGAGATCGGCTACATCAGCGTCCTCAAGCTGGTGGTCCAGCCCCTGGTGGCGTACGGCGTCGCGCGGTTCGTGCTGGACCTCGACGCCACCGCGGTGTTCGCGGTGACGGTGCTCGCGGCCCTGCCGACGGCCCAGAACATCTTCGTGCACGCCACCCGCTACGGACGGGCGGAGGTGCTCGCCCGGGACTCGATCTTCGTGACGACGGTGCTGTCCGTGCCGGCCATCCTGGTCGTCGCAGCCCTGCTCACGTAAGGGTTCCGGACGTCAAGGAACCGACCCCGAACCATGACGGGGGATGCATGGTCGGGGTCGGCCCGAGGGAAGACTACAGCCCCGTCCGGAGCACGCAACCACGGACTGGACCGACCCGCTGGGGACGGTCGGAGGGGTGGGCCCCGTCGGACTCGAACCGACAACCCGCGGATTAAAAGTCCGCTGCTCTGCCCATTGAGCTAGAGGCCCGTGAGGTGCGAGCACCGCCCGGTCACCCTAGCCCAGCCGGCGGGCGAGATAGGGCGCGGTGACGCTCTCCTCGGACCGGGCGACCTCGGTCGGCGGACCGGTCGCGACCACGGTCCCGCCGGCGTCGCCACCGCCGGGGCCGAGGTCGATCACCCAGTCGGCGGTGGCGATCGTGTCGAGGTCGTGCTCGACCAGGACGACGGTGTTGCCGGCGTCCACGAGCCGGTGCAGCTGGCGCAGCAGGAGGGCGATGTCCGCTGGGTGCAGCCCGGCCGTCGGCTCGTCGAGCAGGTAGAGCGCGTGCCCGCGCCGGGCCCGCTGCAGCTCGGTGGCCAGCTTGATGCGCTGCGCCTCGCCGCCGCTCAGCTCGGTGGCCGGCTGGCCGAGCCGCAGGTAGCCCAGGCCCACGTCGCGCAGCGTCTCGAGGCTCCGGGACGCGGCGGGGACGTCGGCGAGGAACACCGCGGCCTCGTCGACGGTCATCGCCAGCACGTCGGCGACGGTCCGCTCCCGGTAGGTCACCTCGAGCGTCTCCGGGTTGTAGCGGGCGCCGTGGCACGCCGGGCACGGTGCGTAGGTGCCGGGCAGGAACAGGAGCTCCACCGCGACGAAGCCCTCGCCCTGACAGGTCTCGCATCGCCCCTCGGCGACGTTGAAGGAGAACCGGCCGGCGCCGTACCCCCGCGCCTGCGCCTCGTCCGTCGCGGCGAAGACCTTGCGCACCGCGTCGAACAGCCCGGTGTACGTCGCGAGGTTGGACCGTGGCGTGCGCCCGATGGGCCGTTGGTCGACCCGGACGAGCCGGTCGAACGACTCCAGCCCCGCGGCGTCCACCACGTCGACCTCGAGCCCCGGCCCCTCGTCGTCGTCCGGCTCGTCCGGCTGCTGCCCGAGATGCTTCCGCACCACCTCGGCCAGCACCTGGGTGACCAGCGTCGACTTGCCCGAGCCGGACACGCCGGTGACCGCGGTCAGCACGCAGAGCGGCACGTCGACGGACACGTCGACCAGGTTGTGGCGGGTGACCCCGCGCAGGTGCAGCCAGCCCTGGGGCTCGCGCGGGGTGTGGTCGAGGGTGACGGCCCGCCCGAACAGGTGGTCGCCGGTGACGGACTCCGCGACCGCCTCGAGCCCCGCGACCGGGCCGGAGTAGAGCACCCGGCCGCCGCCCTCGCCGGCACCCGGGCCGATGTCGACGACCCAGTCCGCCCGGCGTACGACGTCCAGGTCGTGCTCGACGACGAACAGCGAGTTGCCGGACGCCTTGAGCCGGTCGAGCACCTCGAGCAGCGGCTCGGCGTCGGCCGGGTGCAGCCCGGCCGAGGGCTCGTCGAGCACGTAGACCACGCCGAACAGGCCCGAGCGCAGCTGGGTCGCGATCCGCAGCCGCTGGGCCTCGCCCGGGGAGAGCGTGGTCGAGCTCCGGCCGAGCGAGAGGTAGCCGAGCCCCAGGTCCAGCAGCACCTCGACCCGGGCCACCAGGTCCGCGCAGAGCCGGACCGCGACCTCGGTCGTGCCGCCGGACGCCGCGTCCGAGGTCGCGGCCCCGGCCTCGGAGAGCTCGGCCGTCGGCCGCAGCAGGGCCACCAGCGCCTCGAACGGGAGCGCGTTGACCTCGGCGATCGTGCGGCCCTCGAACCGCACCGCGAGCGCCTCCCGGCGCAGGCCGCTGCCGTGGCACTCGGGGCAGGGCGTGGCGACGACGAACCGCAGCGCCCGCTCGCGCATCCGTTCGCTGGTCGAGTCGGCCAGCACGTGCATGACGTGCTGCCGGGCGCTCCAGAACTTGCCGTAGTAGCCGTGGTCGATCCGGTCCCGCTCGGGCTTGATGAGCACCGACGGCTGCTCCTCGGTGAACAGCAGCCAGTCGCGGTCCTTCTTCCGCAGCCGGCGCCAGGGCCGGTCGATGTCGATGCCGAGCCCGGACACGATGCTGCGCAGGTTGGCGCCCTGCCAGGCGCCGGGCCAGGCCGCGATCGCGCCGTCGCGGATGCTCAGCGACGGGTCCGGGACGAGCAGGTCCTCGGTGACGTCGTGCACCACGCCGAGCCCGTGGCAGCGTGGGCACGCGCCGGCGGCCGTGTTGGGGGAGAACGCCTCGGCGGCCAGACGGGGAGCGCCGGCCGGATAGCTGCCGGCCCGCGAGTAGAGCATCCGCAGCAGGTTCGACAGCGTGGTGAGGGTGCCGACGGTCGACCGGGAGCTCGGCGCGCCGCGCCGCTGCTGCAGGGCCACGGCCGGCGGCAGCCCGGTGATCTCCTGCACGTGCGGGGCCCCGACCTGCTGCAGCAGTCTCCGGGCGTACGGCGCGACCGACTCGAAGTAGCGGCGCTGCGCCTCGGCGTACAACGTGCCGAAGGCCAGCGAGGACTTGCCGGAGCCGGACACCCCGGTGAACGCGACCAGCGCGTCGCGGGGGACGTCGACGTCGACGCTGCGGAGGTTGTGCTCGCTGGCGCCCCGGACGTGCACGAAGCGGTCGGTCGGGTCGTAGGTCACCCGGGCGCCGTACCCGAGGCGGCGGCGCGCAACCGGAAGGTGACGAGCGGCACGCTGCGGCGTGGATCGGACGGCGGGCCGACCGGCCCCCGGGCCTACCCGACCGCCCTACCCGATGTCCGCGGAGCCGCCCTCGGGGCAGCCCGCCAGCTCGGCCGGGTCGGTGGGCAGGGCGTCCTGGGCCACCTCGTTGCCGTCGGCGTCGAGGACCCGGAACTCCTGGGCGTAGGTGGTGCCCGCGGGCTCGGGTCCCTCGAGCCAGGTCTGCAGGTGGGCGTAGCCACCCGCGGCGGCGGTCTCGAACCACGGGCCGGCCACGCCGCCGACACAGTAGCGCTGCTGCACCGTCGCGACGCTCGGGGGACGACGACGAGCCAGGTGGACTGCTCGAACTTCTGCAGCACCCGCGTGGTGCCGGCGCAGGTCCAGCGACGAGCGGCCCGTGGACAGGAAGGCGACCGGGCGGGAGGAGGTCGCGGTGGGCTGCGGGGCCTGCGACGGGGCGTCCCCGCCGAACTGGTCGCAGAGCCGGACGTCGCCGTCGGCGTTGCGGAGCACGAGCACGGAGCTGCTGCCGCCGAGGCGCTGCTGCCGGACGCCGTACAGCACGTCGACGCTGTCGACGTCGGTGGCGAAGCCGGGGGTGAGGCAGGCGGTCACGTCGTCGGCGTTCGTGGCCCCGAGGTCGAGGTCGGTCCGCGGAGGGGTCGGCGGACGCGCTGGTCGCCGGCGCGGACGCGGCCGGGGTGGCGACCCCGTCGGCGCCGGACAGCAGCGACTTCAGCGAGCCGGCACCGAGCACCAGGGCGGCCACGAGCGCGGCGATGCTGACGACCGGCAGGAACCGGTCCACGAACTTCCTCATGTGCCCCCCTCGGGCGACGGGCCGGTCGGTCGAAGCCCCCACCGCGACCAGGTCCTCCCCAGGACCGCCAACCCACAGATTCGATGCGCGCGGTCTCGACCACGCGCAGTGCGGTCACTGTACCCGTCGAGCGCGACATTTCCGATAGCCCCGCGGGGTCCCGGCGGCGTCCCAGATGGACTCGCGCGACGCCCGGTGGACACTCCCGACTCGGAATCCGGGCCGATGGTTGGTAGGGTTCGTCACGCAGCAGATGCAAGTTCCAGCAGGTACGCCCGCGGAGTTTGTGATCCGACGGCGTTTTCTCTTGTATGAGCGTTAGCTTTTCGAGGGGGCTCGGCGTTTCACCCGCATCTGTCAGGGGCCGCCGAGGTGGCGGTTCCTACCCCCGTATGAGGAGTAACAAGCATGGCTCAGGGCACCGTCAAGTGGTTCAACGCCGAGAAGGGCTTCGGCTTCATTGCGCAGGAGGACGGCGGCGACGACGTCTTCGTGCACTACTCGGCCATCCAGTCGCAGGGCTACAAGTCCCTCGACGAGAACCAGAAGGTCGAGTTCGACGTCACGCAGGGTCCCAAGGGCCCGCAGGCGGAGAACGTTCGCGCTCTCTGATCTAGGTCGGAGCACGACAAGAGAACACGCCTGACCCTTCAGGCACCCATGAGGGCCCCGACGGATCACGTCGGGGCCCTTGTGTTTGTCCCAAATGACTATGGGTAGAACTCGATCCATTCGTCAGACTGGTGACAGGACCGAACACCGGTTTGGTCGATGGGAGACGAGATGGTGCTGGGAGGTGTCGGCGTGATGGATGACCAGCTGAACGTCCCGCTCGAGGACGCCGAGCTGCTCGCCGAGGTCGAGCTGACGACCAACCTGATCATCGCGGCCAGCGAGGCCGACGCCGCGCTGCCGCAGGCAGAGGTCGACCGGCTCCTGGGCCTGGACGACGAGCCGGAGGGCCGCGGGACCATCCCGGCCCAGCAGATCCGCTCCCTCTGACCGCGACCGCTCAGCCCCGGCGCGACCCGGGCGTGAACCCCCGCAGCCGCAGCGAGTTCCCGACCACGCACACGCTCGACGCCGCCATCGCCGCGCCCGCGATACATCGGGTCGAGCAGGCCGAGCGCCGCCACCGGGATCCCGACGACGTTGTAGGCGAACGCCCAGAACAGGTTCTGCCGGATCGTGGTCAGCGTGCGGCGCGACAGCTCGATGGCGTCGGCCGCCGCGCGCAGGTCGCCGTGGGTCAGGGTCAGGTCGCTGGCCTCGATCGCGGCCGCCGTACCCGTCCCCATCGCCACGCCGAGGTCCGCCTCGACCAGGGCGGCCGCGTCGTTGACGCCGTCCCCGACCATCGCCACCACCCGGCCCTGCCGACGCAGGTCCGCGACGGCCGCCGCCTTGTCGGCCGGCAGCACCTCGGCGACCACGTCGTCGATGCCGACCGCGTCCGCGACGGCCCGCGCCGCGGTGGTGTGGTCGCCGGTGAGCAGCACCGGGTGCAGGCCCAGCCCCCGCAGCCGGCGTACGGCGTCCGCGCTGCTGTCCTTGACGGTGTCGCCGACGTCGAAGACCGCCGCGGGACGGCCGTCGACCTCGACGAGCACCGCGGTCCGGCCGGCCGCGCGCGCCGTGCCCACCGCCTGGGCCAGGGCGAGGGCAGCGCTCGGAGGGTCGGCCGTCGCGCGTCCGGGCGGACCGACGCGCGACCGACCCGGCGGCCGTCGACGACCCCGGAGACCCCGATGCCCTCGTGGTTGGCGAAGTCGGGACCGCGACCGGGCAGGGCGGACCGGTCGGCGTGTGCTCGCCACGGCCCGGCCACCGGGTGCTCGGAGGAGGCCTCCAGGGCCCCGGCGAGCCGGACCGCGTCGGCGTCGAGGGTGACCACGTCGTGCACGCTCATCCGGCCGGTCGTGACGGTGCCGGTCTTGTCCAGGACGACCGTGTCGACGCGCCGGGTCGACTCCAGCACCCCGGCCTCGCGGATCACGATGCCGAGCTGGGCGGCCCGACCGGTGCCGACGAGCAGCGCGGTCGGGGTCGCCAGGCCGAGCGCGCAGGGGCAGGCGATCACCAGCACGGCGACCGCCGAGGTGAAGCCCGCCGGTCGGGTCGCCGAGCAGCGCCCAGGTGGCGAAGGTCAGCACGGCGATCCCGAGCACGACCGGGACGAAGACCGCCGACACCCGGTCGGCCAGCCGCTGCACCGGCGCCTTGGTGGACTGGGCGTGCCGCACCAGGTCGGCGATCCGGGCCACCGCGGTGTCCCGGCCGACCCGGGTCACCTCGACGACCAGGCGGCCCGACGTGTTCAGGGTGGCGCCGACCACGTCGTCGCCGGGTCCCTTGTCGACCGGGACGCTCTCGCCGGTCAGCATCGACTCGTCCACCCCGGAGCGACCGTCCAGGACGACCCCGTCGGTGGCGACCTGCTCACCGGGGCGCACCAGGAAGCGCATCCCGGGACGCAGCAGCGCCGACCGCGACGAGCCGCTCGGTCCGTCGTCCTCGAGCAGGGTGGCCTCGTGGGCGCCGAGGGCGAGCAGCTCGCGGAGCGCCGAGCCGGCCCGGCGCTTGGCCCGCGACTCGCTCCACCGGCCGAGCAGCAGGAACGTGGTGACGGTCGCGGCGACCTCGACGTAGGTGTGCAGGCCGCCGGCGGCCGCCAGCACCACCGACCAGCCGTAGGCGACCAGGGTGCCGAGCGAGACCAGGGTGTCCATGGTGCTGGCGCCGTGCCGGGCGTTGACGGCGGCGGCCCGGTGGAACGGCCAGCCGGCCCACAGCACGACCGGCGCCGCCAGGGCGAGCTCGAGCCAGCGGACGGCGGGCGTGTCCGGGACGCCGGGCGCCATCGTGAGCACCGCGACCAGGACGCTCAGCGGCGCCGCCACCAGCAGCCGGCGCCGGTAGTCGTCCGCGACCCGGGCCTCCTCGTCGGAGGCGGCCGAGGACGACTCCTCGGTCGACACCGCGGCGGTGTAGCCGGTGTCTCGCACGGTGCGCAGCAGGTCGTCGACGTCGACGGCGCCGGGCCGGAAGTCGACCGACGCGGAGGCGGTGGCCAGGTTGACGCTCGCGCTGACGCCCTCGAGGCGGTTGAGCTTCTTCTCGACCCGGCCGACGCACGAGGCGCAGGTCATCCCGCCGACCAGCAGGTCGACGTGCGCCTCCCGTTCGGTCGAGCTGCCTCCGGAGCCGGGGCGAGCGTCAGAGACCACTCAGACCACCGCGTAGCCGGCCTCGTCGACGGCCGCCCGCACCTGCTCGTCGCCGAAGCCCTCGCCGCGGACCAGCACCGTGCCGCGCTCGACGTCCACCTCGACGGCGACCACGCCCGGCGACGGCCGAGACCTCCTCGGTGACGGCGGCGGCGCAGTGCGCGCAGGTCATCCCGGTGACGGTGTAGGTGGTGTTCTCGGTCACGGTCGGTCTCCTCGTCGTACGTCGGGGGTCAGGTGCGCAGCAGCCGGGCGATGGCCGCGGACGCCTCGGCCACCTTGGCGTCGGCCTCGGTGCCGCCGGCGGCGACGGCGTCCCGCACGCAGTGGCCGAGGTGGTCCTCCACCAGGCCGACGGCCACGCTCTGCAGCGCCTTGTTGACCGCGGACACCTGGGTCAGGATGTCGATGCAGTAGATGTCGTCGTCGACCATCCGCTGCAGCCCCCGGACCTGTCCCTCGATGCGCCGCAGGCGGGTGAGGTAGGCGGCCTTGTTGTCGTGGTACCCGTGCGTCTCGGCCATGGGACCACGATATACCCCCAGTGGGTATAGGTCGCACCCTGAGTTGCGTGCTTCAGCCCGGTTACGCCTAGCATGTGCCACGGCTTATTCACACTCGTGATCGAGCTTGTCGAGTCCGTATCCAGGAGTTCGCCGTGGCTTTGCGCTTCCGCCCTGCCGACACGACGTTTCTACGACCTGTTCACGGAGGCCGCCCGACACCTCGTCGACGGCGCCGCCCTGCTGGCCGAGATGCTCGGTGAGGGCAACGACCGCGAGGGGATCGCGCAGCGGATGCGCGACGCCGAGCACGCCGCGGACGAGACCACCCACGCGATCATCCGCCGGGTGAACACCACGTTCGTCACCCCGTTCGACCGCGAGGACATCTACTCGCTGGCCTCCGGCCTCGACGACGTCATGGACTTCATGGAGGAGGCCGTCGACCTGACCCTGCTCTACGAGGTCGTGAAGCTGCCCTCCGAGCTGGCCAACCAGGTCGAGGTCATCCAGCGGTGCGCCGAGCTGACCGCCGAGTCGATGCCCCGGCTGCGCACGATGGCGGACCTCGAGGAGTACTGGATCGAGATCAACCGGCTGGAGAACCTCGGCGACAAGAGCTACCGGCGGATCCTGGCCAAGCTGTTCAGCGGCAAGTACGAAGCGCTCGAGGTGATGAAGCTCAAGGACGTCGTCGACTCCCTCGAGGCCGCCATCGACGCCTTCGAGACGGTCGCCAACATCGTCGAGCAGATCGCCGTCAAGGAGTCCTGAGTGGAGGCCGCGCTCGTCGTCGCAGTCGTGGTCGTCGCGCTCTGCTTCGACTACACGAACGGGTTCCACGACGCCGCCAACGCGATCGCCACCTCGATCTCCACCCGGGCCCTGACCCCGCGGATCGCGCTCATCATGGCCGCGGTGATGAACTTCGTCGGCGCACTGCTCGGCCAGGAGGTCGCGCACACCGTCAGCGACACGATCGTCCCACCCAGCGGGTCGGCCGGCCTGGTCATCGTGCTCGCCGGGCTGCTCGGCGCGATCACCTGGAACCTGATCACCTGGTACTTCGGGCTGCCCTCGTCGTCGTCGCACGCCCTCATCGGCGGTCTGGTCGGCGCGGCGCTCGCCGCCGGTGCGCTGGTGCACTGGGCGACGATCGTCGACAAGGTCGTCATCCCGATGGTGCTCTCGCCGGTCGTCGGCTTCGTCCTGGCCTTCCTGTTGATGCTGGCCATCATGTGGATCTTCCACAAGCGCAACCCGCACCGGGTCTCACGCGGCTTCCGGTTCGCGCAGACGTTCTCGGCGGCGGCCCTGGCGCTCGGCCACGGCCTGCAGGACGCGCAGAAGACGATGGGCGTGATCTTCCTGGCCCTGGTCACCGGTGGCTTCTACGCCGCCGACGACCCGCTGCCGCTCTGGGTGATCATCGCCGCCGCGACCGCCATCTCGCTCGGCACCTACTCCGGTGGCTTCCGGATCATGCGGACGCTCGGCCGGCGGATCATCCACCTCGACCCGCCCCGGGGCTTCGCGGCCGAGTCCATCGGCGCCAGCGTCCTCTACGCGACGGCGTTCTTCTTCCAGGCGCCGGTCTCCACGACGCACATCATCACCTCGGCGATCATGGGCGCCGGAGCCACCAAGCGCTTCTCGGCCGTCCGGTGGGGCGTCGCGCGGACCATCCTCGTCGCGTGGGTGCTGACCTTCCCCGCCGCCGGGACCATCGCCGCGCTGGTCTACCTCGTGCTGCGGTTCGTCTTCCAGCTGCCCTGACCGTCGTCCCCTGGCTCCGACATCGGATACCTGACCGTGACCCCGGGGTCACCTTTCGACACCGTTGTCGGATCGATCAGCCGAAGCGGCCGGAGATGTAGGCCTCGGTGGCCGGCTCCTCCGGGTTGCTGAAGATCTTGCGGGTCGGGTTCATCTCGACCAGGCGACCGGGCTTGCCGGCCGCCGACAGGTTGAAGAACGCGGTGTCCTCCGAGACCCGGGCCGCCTGCTGCATGTTGTGGGTGACGATCACGATCGTGTAGTCGCTCTTGAGCTCGTGGATCAGGTCCTCGATCGCCGAGGTCGAGATCGGGTCGAGCGCCGAGCAGGGCTCGTCCATCAGCAGCACCTGCGGCTCGACCGCGATCGCGCGGGCGATGCAGAGCCGCTGCTGCTGGCCGCCGGACAGGCTGGCGCCGGGCTTGTTCAGCCGGTCCTTGACCTCGGTCCAGAGGTTGGCGCCGCGCAGCGACTTCTCGACGATCTCCTCGGCCTTCTTCTTCGGGATCTTCTTGGCGTTCAGCCGCGACCCGGCCAGCACGTTGTCGGCGATCGTCATCGTCGGGAACGGGTTGGGCCGCTGGAAGACCATGCCGACCTGGCGACGCACCTCGACCGGGTCGACCTCGGCGCCGTACAGGTCCTGGCCGTCGATCACGATCTTGCCCTCGACGCGGGCGCCGGGGATCACCTCGTGCATCCGGTTCAGGGAGCGCAGGAAGGTGGACTTGCCGCAGCCGGACGGGCCGATCAGGGCGGTCACCGAACGCGCGGCGATGCTCATCGAGACGCCCTCGACGGCCTTGAAGTCGCCGTAGTAGATGTCGAGGTCGGAGACGTCGATGCTCTTGGCCATGGTTCCTTCTTCTGTCGGTCGGGCTGACGGGGGTCAGCGGGCGGTCTTGGGGGCGAAGAGGCGCCCGACGGCGCCGGGCGAGCAGGTTGAGGGCCATCACGATCACGATCAGCACGAGCGCGGCGCCCCAGGCGCGCTCCTGGCCGTACTCGGCCGGCACCCCCGGCTGCGTGTAGGAGTAGTAGATGAACACCGGCAGCGTCATCATCCGCTCGGCGAACAGGTTCGTGTTCACCGAGTCGGTGGAGCCGGCGATGATCAGCAGCGGCGCGGTCTCGCCGATCACGCGGGCGATGGCCAGCGTGACGCCGGTGATGATGCCGGCGAGCGAGGTCGGCAGCACGACCTTGGTGATCGTGCGCCACTTCGGCACGCCCAGGGCGTACGACGCCTCGCGCAGCTCGTCGCGGCACCAGCTTGAGCATCTCCTCGCAGGAGCGCACCACGATCGGGATCATCAGCAGGGAGAGGGCGACCGAGCCGCCGATGCCCATCCGGACGCCCTCGCCGAAGAACAGCACGAAGAGGGCGTAGGCGAACAGGCCGGCGACGATCGAGGGGATGCCGGTCATCACGTCGACGAGGAAGGTGATCGTCCGGGCGGCGCTGCGACCGCGGCCGTACTCCACCAGGTAGATCGCGGTCATCAGGCCGATCGGCACGGAGATGACGGTGGCCGCGAGCGTGATCAGCAGGGTGCCGATGATCGCGTGGTAGATGCCGCCGCCCTCACCGATCGACGTTGCGCATCGAGTAGGTCAGGAACTGCGCGTCGATGACGTGCAGGCCCTTCTCGAGCACGATCTCAGATCAGCGAGACGAGCGGCAGCAGGGCGACCGCGAACGCCGACCCAGACCAGCGTGGTGACCAGCCGGTCCTTGGCGGCCCGGCGGTTCTCGACGAGCCGGGACCAGACCGGCAGCGCCACGGCGAACAGGATGACCGCGACGATCGACCCAGCCGACGATGCTCCAGCCGAGCGGCAGGGCCACCAGCGCCGACGCGCGGCGGCCACGCCGGCGACCAGCCAGGGCGCCCAGGCGGGCAGCCGGGGCTGGGACAGCGGGAGGTGGGCGCGGGCGGCCCGGCCGGAGGGCGGAGGCTCGCTCACGGTCGGCTCCTCGCGTCGGGGGGTGCGCCACGGTGCGGTGCGTGGACGGTGTCTTGCCATCATGCGCTCCTGTCGCCGCGGGCCACGATCGCGCGGGCCGCGAAGTTGACCGCGAAGGTGATGCACGAAGAGCACCAGGCCGCTGGCGATCAGCGCGTTGACCCGCAGGCCGGTGGCCTCGGGGAACTCGAGCGCGATGTTCGCCGCGATCGTCGACGGGTTGTCGCTGCTGATCAGGTTGAAGGTGATGACGCCGCTGGCCGAGAGCACCATGGCGACCGCCATCGTCTCGCCGAGGGCGCGGCCCAGGCCGAGCATCACCGCCGACACGATGCCGGAGCGGGCGTAGGGGAACACCGCGAGCCGGATCATCTCCCAGCGGGTGGCGCCCAGGGCCAGCGCGGCCTCCTGGTGCAGGCGTCGGCGTCTGGAGCGAAGATCTCGCGGGTGATCGCGGTGATGATCGGCAGCACCATGATGGCCAGCACGATGCGAGCGGTCAGGATGGTCCGGCCGGTCGCGGACGCGGGGCCGGCGAAGAACGGGAGGAAGCCCAGGTGCGTCTCGAGCCAGGCGTAGACCGGGGTCAGCGTCGCGGCCCAGGAAGCCGAGGCCCCACAGGCCGTAGACGACGCTCGGGACGGCGGCGAGCAGGTCGACGACGTAGCCGAGCGCTGTGGCGAGCCGGCGGGGCGCGTAGTGCGAGATCACCAGCGCGACGCCGAGCGACAGCGGGGTGGCGATCAGGAGCGCGAGCGCCGCGGCGAGCAGCGGTGCCGAACAGCAGCGGCCACACGTAGGCCACGAGGTTGCTGGCGCCGAAGTAGGTCGTCCGGGCCGACGCTGAACGCGGGGATGCCCTCGACGGTCAGGAAGATCGCGACGCCGGCCAGGGCCACCAGGATGACGTAGCCGGCCGTCGCGGGTCAGCCCGGCGAAGACCACGGTCACCGGGGCGCTGCTTGGCCTTGCGGCGGCCGGTCGGCGGTGCTGCGGTGGCGGACACGGTGCTCGTCCTTCGTCTCTCGGGTGCTGACCTGGTCGGACCGACATCGGGGTCCGCGCCACCGGCGCGCTGACCTGGCGACGCGGACCCCGAGCCGGGTGCTGCGTGTGGATCAGCCGGCCTTGATGGTGTCGACCTGCTTGGCGACCTCGTCGCTGCTCAGCGCTGCTCGGACAGCGGGGCGGACCCGGCCGCCTTGGCCGCGGCGGCCTGGCCGTCGGCGCCGACGCAGGTAGGACAGGTAGCCCTTGACCAGGTCGGCGTTCTTGGCGTCGCAGTACGTCGGGCAGGCGATGACGTAGGACACGAGGACGATCGGGTAGGCACCGGACTCGGTCGTGGTGCGGTCGACGTCGATCGCGATGTCGCTCTCGGCGCGGCCCTCACGCGGGGCGAGACGTCGACGTCTTGGCGGCCGACTCGGCCGACGGGGCGACGTACTCGCTGCCGACCTTGACGGAGGCGACGCCGAGGTCACCGGCCTGGCTCGTCGTCGGCGAAGCCGATCGAGCCCTCGCCGTTCTTGACCGACTCGATGACACCGGAGGTGCCGTTGGCGCCCTCGCCGGACTTGAGCGGCCAGACGCCGTCGGGCTCGCTGGTCCACGCGTCGGGCGCCGGCCGCGGAGAGGTACTGGGTGAAGTTGTCCTGCGTGCCCGAGTCGTCCGAGCGGTGCACCGGGGTGATGCGGTCGGACGGCAGGTGTGGCGTCCGGGTTGTCGGCGGCGATGGCCGGGTCGTTCCACTTGGTGATCTTGCCGGAGAAGATGCCGGCGATGCGTCTCGGCGGACAGCTGGAGCTTGTCGACGCCCGTCGAGGTTGTAGACCAGCGCGATCGGGCTGACGTAGGCCGGGACCTCGAACGCCTCGGTCGCCGTTGCAGGTCTTCTTCGAGGAGGCCAGCTCCTCGGTGCGACAGCAGGTAGGAGTCCGAGCCGGCGAACGTCGACGCCGCCGGCGAGGAACTGCTCGCGGCCGCCGCCGGAGCCGACCGGGTCGTAGTTGACGGTGACGCCGTCGTTGGCGGTCTGGAAGGCCGACGGTCCAGGCGCCCTGGGCGGCCTCCTGGGCGCTGGAGCCGGCCCCGTTGAGGGTGCCGGACAGGGTGGTTCCCCCGGCGTTGGAGGCGTCGCCGGACGAGGGCTGCTCGTTGCCGGCGGCGCAGGCGCTGAGGCTCAGGCCGAGGGCGAGGATCGCGACGGACGGTGCTGCGGTCCGTCGGAGGGACGAGAGCTTCACTTCTTCTCCTGTGAGTGTCAGGACATGACTGGTCGAGACACAAGTTAGGGAGCCGAGGTGAAGCGACCGGCCGTCCCGGGTGAACGGAGGGTGAACGCCAACAGCCAGTTCGGCCACGCGTCGCCGGACATGAGACGGCGCGTCACGTGAACGACGCGCTCTCGCACGGTACGCTGGTCGAGGTGCGAGCGGAGCGAGCCTCGAAACCGTCTCGAGACCGCCGTCGCTCAGGCCCGGTGCTGCTCCACGGCGACGACCTGCCCGCGACGGTGGTGCACCACCAGCATCGCGCCGGGCTCGAGCTTCGGGTCGGCCACCCCGAGGGCGGCGTAGACGTGCGGGAGCACCGGCCGGTGGGTGCAGAGCACGGTGGGCTCGGTCGCGCTCGAGGATCTCGTGGACCAGCTTCTCGACGCCGTCGGCGGTGGCGTCCTCCTCGGACAGCTCGTCGCTGACCTCGACGTCGAGGTCGGCCACGTCGGCGTAGGGCCCGACGGTCGTCCAGCACCGCTTGCTCGTCGAGCTCGACGACCCGGTCGACGCCGAACGCGCCGAGGACCGGGACCACCTGCTCGGCCTGGAGCTCGCCCTCGTCGACGAGCGGGCGCTTGCGGTCGTCACTCGGTCCACGCCTTGCGCGCGGCCGCCTTGCCGTGCCGCAGCACGACGAGCGGGAAGGTCTTGCGTCGGACGCCGACGAACTCCGCGAGCGTCTCCCGGTCGCGCCGGTAGCTGAGCAGCTTGGCCGGCGTCGTCGAGCCGGACCCACTCGCAGGGCGTCGACCTCCGGGTTCGGCCGGTACGTCGAGACGTCGTCGTCGCCGACGACGCGGGCCGCCCAGTAGTACACGTGCTTGGGGCGGGTCTGGCCGTTGCGGACGGTGTACTCCTGCCGGGACAGCGGCGGTCCGAGGCGTACGTCGAGACCGGTCTCCTCCGCGACCTCGCGGACGGCGGCCGTCGTGACGTGCTCGCCCGGGTCGAGCTTGCCCTTGGGGAACGACCAGTCGTCGTACTTCGGCCGGTGCACGAGCAGCACCTCGGGGCCCTTGCGCACGACCACGGCCCCCGCTGCGACGATGAGGTCTGCTGGCACGGCACTAGGTTATGGCCTTCGGGCCCCGAGAAAGGTGAACGTTCGGTGCGTACTCGCCTGGTGGTCTACGTCGCCGGCCTGCTGGTCCTCGTGACGCTGGCCGGCGTCGTGGCGTGGCGGCTGCTCGACAGCGCCTCCCGCTACGAGCAGGCGCTCGGCACGCTGCCGAAGTCGACGCTGCGGACGACGTACACGGACTGGGCGGCGGTGCGCACCAGCGCCCGTGGTGCCGGCGCTCGGGCAGCGTCGTCGTCGAAGGCGAAGGTCGCAGGCGTTCCTGACCCGGGCCTACGACCTCGACCTGACCTCGGGCTCGGCGGTCGCGGAGTCGACGTACGCGCTCCAGGACAAGCTGGGCTTCTCGCCGCTCGACGCGGACTGGGAGGCGTTCGGGCAGGGCAAGGACGGCCAGGTCGACGTGATGCGCGTCGACGACTCGGTGGACCTCGCCGGGGTGGAGCGGCGGCTGCGCTCCCTGGGCTACACGCCGCCGCGGACCGGCTCCGGCTCCGGCGGCACCTGGGTCGGCGGGTCCGACCTCGTCGCGCAGATCGACCCGGACCTCACGCCGGTGCAGCAGAACGTGGCGGTGCTGGGCGACCAGCACCTGGTGGTGATGTCCGACAACGCGGCCTACCTGTCGGCGTCGACGGCGGTGGTGAAGGGGTCCGACCCGTCGCTGCTCGAGGACGAGGGCGTGTCGTCGCTGGCGAAGGCCGCCGGCGACCCGGTGGCCGCGACCCAGTGGACCGGGACGTTCGCCTGCCAGGACCTGTCGATGGGCGCGGCCGACGACGGCGACCAGCGCGTCGGTGACCAGCTCGTGGCCAAGGCGGGCGACGTGTCCCCGCTCGCCGGGCTGGTGATGGCCCAGCAGGCCGACCGCTCGATCGTCTTCGGGCTGCACTTCGAGACCTCCGAGCAGGCGTCCCGCAACCTCCAGCCGCGGGTGGATCTCGCGGCCGGCGACGCCCCGGGGCAGGGGGGCTCCTTCGCGGAGCGGTTCACCCTCGCCTCGGGCCGGGCCGACGGACAGGACGTCGTACTCACCACGAAGCCGACGCCGCCGCACCGCCTCGGTGCTCTCCGACCTCACCTCCGGCCCGGTCCTGTTCGCCACCTGCTGACCCGGCTGTCCCGGTAGTCCGTGACGTTCTGCACCTTCCGAGGCAGGTTTCTCCTGCAGTACGTCACGGACTATCCGGCTCGTCGGCGTGCCGCGGTCGCGACGGTCCAGCAGCTCGTCGAGGGGCACCTCGCGGGGCCAGTGCGCCGGTGGCGTGAGCGTCCAGGTGCGGCGGTGGGCGGGCACCCACCGGGCGCGGGCGTACGACGCGTGCACCCGGCCCGTCACGCGCGGGGTGTCGGCCATGTCCGGCCCGGTCACCCGGACCACCTCGAACAGGTGGTCGCGGAACCCGCCCTCCCGTCCGACGTCGTGGCTGTGGGTCAGGGCGTCCCGGTGGTCGGCTCCGTCGTACTCGCCGATCACGCCGGCCTCGACGTCGAGGAGGTCGGGATAGCCCAGCAGCCGGCCGTCGAGGTCGAAGACGGGCCGGTTCACCAGCGGCCGCGGCCGGCCGGCGTCGAGCTGCCAGACGAGCCGGAACCGGTCTCCTGCGGGGAGCGGCTGTGGTCGTCCGCCAGCGCCACCGCGTCGCGGACCTGCTGGACGCCCGTCCAGCCCTGCCGGTCGCCGACGTACTCCCGCATCCGGGAGACGCTGGTGAGCTCGGCCGCCGCCATCATGTCGAGGGCGACGACCGCCTCCCGGGTGTTCGCGTGCGTAGCGCATGGCGTCGAACGTGGCGCGCAGGACCGTCGTGCAGGGGACGCCGCGCACGAGCTCGATCTCGTCGGGGCGCAGGATGTCGCGGATCAGGTCGTCGCCGGGCAGCCGGCGGATCTGGTGCAGCGGCCCGCAGGCCAGCGGGACGGGGAGCGGGGTGCGGCCGTCGCGGCGCAGCCCGTCGAAGAACGCCGCGCCGTGCATGCGGCAGGCGGCCCACCCGGTGACGGCTCCGCCGGTGAGCCGCATCGACTGCTCGAGGATCCGCTGCTCCGGCACCGTCGCGTCGACCGTCGGCGGGCACGAACAGCCCGCGGCTCGTCGTACGCCACCGGGGTCCCCGGGACTGCCCGCGGGTCGGTCCGTCCCGGCCGGTCGGGTCGACCGGCACCGGCCGGACGATCCCGTCGGGCGGCAGGCACACCGGGTCCCACCGGTGTCGTGGTCGAGGCATCCCTCCAGGGTCGCCTCAGGACCGCCCTCGTGGGGCGTCGTCCACAGGGCAGTGTCCCGGCCCCGATAGTCCGTGACGCTTCGCAGGAAACGCGGGCCCCAGAACCTGCAGAACGTCACGGACTATCGGGGGAGGGGTGGAGTCAGTCGGTCGCGGCGGCGTCGGGTCCGGGACGGGGCGGGTACGGCGCCGGCGGCGGTTCCAGGCGATCAGCCGGCTCCTGCAGGTCGACGCAGCGGCGCGCCGTCGGCGTCCAGGTGGTGCCGCTCCCAGTCGCCGGACGAGGTCAGCCACCACGACGCCGTACCCTCGTCGAAGGCCAGGTCGAGCAGCCGGCCGACCTCGTCGATCTGGGCCTGCCCGGGCAGCTCGACCAGGCACTCGACGCGCCGGTCGAGGTTGCGGTGCATCAGGTCGGCCGAGCCGATCCAGGCCGACGGGGAGCCGCCGTTCTCGAACCAGAAGACCCGGCTGTGCTCGAGGAACCGGCCGAGGATCGAGCGCACCCGCAGGTTCTCCGACAGCCCCGGGACGCCGGGCCGCGCGGAGCAGATGCCCCGGGTGAGCAGGTCGACGGGCACGCCGGCCATGGACGCGCGGTAGAGCTCGTCGATGACCGGCTCGTCGACGATGGAGTTCGCCTTGATCCGGATGCGCGCCGGCGCGGCCGGCCGCGTGGTGCTCGACCTCGCGCGCGGATCCGCTCGAGCAGCCCGTCGCGCACGCCGTCCGGCGCGACCATCAGGTGCTCGTAGCTCGCGTTGCGCGAGAAGCCGGACAGGTTGTTGAACAGGTGCGCGACGTCCTCGCCGATGCCCTCGTGCGCGGTGAGCAGGCCGTAGTCCTCGTACATCCGCGCGGTCTTCGGGTTGTAGTTGCCCGTCCCGATGTGCACGTAGCGGCGGATGCCCTCGGGCTCGTCGCGCACCACCATCGCCAGCTTGCAGTGCGTCTTGAGCCCGACCTGGCCGTAGACCACGTGGCAGCCGGCGTGCTCGAGCTTGCGGGCCCAGCGGATGTTGGCCTGCTCGTCGAAGCGGGCCTTGAGCTCGACGAGCACCAGCACCTGCTTGCCGGCCTCGGCGGCGTCGATGAGCGCCTCGATGATCGGGGAGTCGCCGGAGGTGCGGTAGAGCGTCTGCTTGATCGCGAGCACGTGCGGGTCGTCGGCGGCCTGCTCGATGAACCGCTGCACCGAGGTGGCGAACGAGTCGTAGGGATGGTGCAGGAGTACGTCGCGACGCCGGACCGCCTTGAACACGTCGACCGGCGAGGCCGACTCGACCTCCGCGAGCTGGTTGTGCGTCGACGGCACGAAGGCGCGGAACTTCAGCTCGGCCCGGTCGATGTCGGCGATGTCGTGCAGCCCGGTCAGGTCGAGCGGCCCGGGCAGCCGGACCACCTCGCCGGCGGAGACGCCGAGCTCGGAGATCAGCAGCTCGAGGACGTGGTCGTCGATGGACTCCTCGACCTCGAGCCGGACCGAGGGCCCGAAGCGCCGGCGCAGCAGCTCCTTCTCCAGGGCGGCGAGCAGGTTCTCGGCGTCGTCCTCCTCGACCTCGAGGTCCTCGTTGCGGGTGACCCGGAACGTGTGGACGCCGAGCACCTCCATGCCGGGGAACAGCCGCTTCATGTGGTCGGCGATGACGTCCTCGAGCGGCACGAACCGCTGGTCGCCGACGGGCACGAACCGCGAGAAGATCGGCGGCACCTTGACCCGGGCGAAGTGCTCCTTGCCGGTCTTGGGGTTGCGCACCAGCACGGCCAGGTTGAGCGACAGCCCGGAGATGTAGGGGAACGGGTGCGCCGGGTCGACGGCCAGCGGCGTGAGCACCGGGAACACCCGCTCCTTGAACAGCTTCTTGCACTGCTTCTGCTCGTCGCGGGTCAGGTCGGCCCAGCGCAGCAGCTCGATGTCCTGCTTGGCGAGCGCCGGCACGATCTCGTCGCGGAACAGCCGGGCCTGCCGCGCCATCAGCGCGGACGTCGTGCTCCAGATCTGCTCGAGCACCTCGCGCGGCAGCAGCCCGGACGCGGCGGGCACGGCGACCCCGGCGGCGATCCGGCGCTTGAGGCCGGCCACCCGGACCATGAAGAACTCGTCGAGGTTCGAGGCGAAGATCGCCAGGAACCGGACCCGCTCGAGCAGCGGCAGCGCTGGCGTCCTCGGCGAGCTCGAGCACCCGGGTGTTGAAGTGCAGCCAGGACACCTCGCGGTCGAGGAACCGGTCGGGCTCGAGGTCCGGGGCGGTCGCGTCGTACGGCGGCTCGATGTCGAACGGCTCGGACGGCACCGCGCGCAGGTCGGTCGGGCCGTCCTGCGACGGGGCCGCCGACGTGGGCGGCCAGCGAGCTGCCGGAGGAGGAGTCGACGGTCATGTCCTCATCGTGGCACCCGCAGGTGAACGAGGGGTAGTGATGCGTCCGGGGCGGACCGCGCCGGACGGCTTCAGAACTTGATGAAGTTCGCGGCGGTGACCCACTCGCCGCTGGAGTTGCGGACCGCGCCGACGCCGATGCGGTCGGGGGCGGGGGACATCAGGACCGCGTGGTGGGGCGGCGAGTTCATCCACATCGTCACCAGCGTCTCGGGGCTGATGTCGCCCCGGCCGAGGGTCTCGCCGGCGTAGTGGGCGTGGCACTTGTCGAGCAGCGTGTACATGCTCTGGTGGTAGAACCCGTCGGTCGAGGCCAGCTTGCCGGCCCACAGGGCCGAGGTGGTCTCCGGGCAGGCCGCGCTGGTGACGGGCTTGAGCCCGCCCTGGCGACGCTGCACGTTGATGTAGTAGATGACCTGGTCCTCGTAGCTCTGCTGCTCGGCGGTGCGGCCGACCGGCGCCACGGCGGGGGCCGCCGGCGCCTTCTTGCACGACCTTCTTGGCCTTCTTCGCGTGCTTGGCCTTGCCGTGCTTGTGCTTCGCGTGGGCCTTGTGCACCTTGACGACCTTGGTCACCGCCGGGGCGGCGGACGAGGCGGACGCGGTGGCCGTCAGGCTGATCCCGGTGGGCAGGACGAGCGCGACGACGGCCACGAGGGCGGCGACGACCCGCGTGCGGGTGATCGGTGTACGCCGGGTGGTGGCGGTCGTGGTGCGCATCGGGGCCCCCTGGGGAAGTTCGGTGGAGTCGGGCCCGAGTGGTTCGCGGTGCGAACCGGTGCGGGCCTCACCCTTCTCTTCGGCTTCCGCAAAGCCCCGCATAACGGGCATCGGGTAAAGGAATCGTGAAGCCCTGAGCGGGTACGTTTCCGCCCATGCCCCGCTTCCTGCCCGCGTTCGTCGCCCGCCTCGAGGCCTGGGTGCTGACGGCGGTGATGGCCCTGCCCCCGGTGCTGCAGCGGCTGCTCGCCGGCCGCGCCGGTGGTCCGCGACGGGCAGACCCTCGACACCGAGACCCAGCTGATGCTGCGGCTGCAGCGGCTCGCCGGTGACCCCGGCTTCTCGGGCGAGCACCATCGCGGACATCCGCCGCGACACGGACCGGCCGACCCGGCTGGCCGGTGGGCGCCAGCCGATCGGCGCGACCCGCGACCTCGAGGTGCCCGGCGCCGACGGGCCCGATCCGGGCCCGGCTCTACACGCCGCGCACCCGGGTCGGCGGCTCCGACCCGGCGCCGCTGCTGTTCTTCCTCCACGGCGGCGGGATGGTGTTCGGCGACCTCGGACGCCCACGACGCGACCTGCCGGCTGCTCGCCGAGCGGGCCGACGCGCTGGTGCTGGCGGTGGACTACCGGCTGGCCCCCGAGCACCCGTTCCCCGCGGCCGTCGACGACTGCTGGGCCGCGCTCCAGTGGGTCGCCGAGCACGCCGACGACGTACGGCGCCGACCCCGGACCGGATCGCCGTCGGCGGCGACTCGGCCGGCGGCACGCTCGTCCGCGGTCACGGCGATCCAGGCGGCCGAGGCGGGTGTCGCGCTGCGGTTCCAGCTGCTGGTCTACCCGGCGACGAACATGGTCGCGCAGAGCGAGAGCCGCCGGCTGTTCGGCGAGGGCTTCTTCCTCACCAGCGAGTTCGTCGAGCTCGCGCACACGTCCTACGTGACCGGCGAGCACGAGCTGACCGACCCGCTGGTCTCGGTGCAGCTCACCGAGAAGTTCCCCGACGGACCTCGCGCCCGCGCTCGTCGTCACCGCCGGCTTCGACCCGCTGCGCGACGAGGGGGAGACCTACGCGCGGCACGCTCGCGGACGGCCGGCGTACCGGTGGAGCTGCGGCGCTACCCCGGGTTCATCCACGGGTTCTTCAACGTGGTCGGCGTGGGCCGGTCGAACCGCGCCGCCGTGGCCGAGATCGCCGCCAAGCTCAAGGCCGCGCTCTGCACGCTGGTTGAGCTCGAGCCCAGCGGTGCGGGCGTACATCACGTGCGTGTCCGCGGCGGCGTGCGTGAACCCGAGCCGCTCGTAGACCGCGACGGCCGGCGCGTTGTCCGACTCGACGTACAGGATCACCTCGTCGAGCCCGCGGCCGGCGAGGTGGTGCAGGCCGGTCAGCGTGAGGAGCTTGCCGAGCCCGCCGCCCTGCGCGTCCGGGCTGATGCCGACGACGTACACCTCGCCGAACGTCGGGAGGTGCACCTTCGTCCAGTGGAAGCCGAGCGAGCTCGTCGCCGTCCCAGGCGAGGAAGAAGCCGGCCGGGTCGAACCAGTCCTCGGCGATCCGGTCGTCGAGGTCCGCGCGGGTCATCCCGCCCTGCTCGGGGTGGTGCGCGAAGGCGGCGGCGTTCACGGCGAGGAACGCGTCCTCGTCGACGCCCACCCGGAACGGGCGAACGTCGACCCGTCGGCCGGCGAGCCAGGTCGGGGAGGCAACGACGACAGGGACCGGCGCATCACCCACAGGTCGCGCACGCGGGCGCAGCCCGAACCGCGGGGCGAGCGCGGCGGCCGCGGGGTGGTTGCCGTGCGACCAGGCGGTCAGGGCCGACCGGTCGGCGGGACGGCCGCCGCGGCGAGCGCCGCACCGAGCCCCGTCCCGCGCGCCGCGGGTGCGACCACCAGGTCGAGCGCCCCGTCGTGCAGCCACGCGAAGCCGTGCGGACGCCGGCCGCCCACCAGCGCCGAACCCGCCAGCCCGTGGTGCCGCAGCGTGAGCAGGGCCGCCTCGTCCAGCGGCGCCGACCCGTCCTCGTGCGGTGGCCGCGTCGACGACCCGACGGACGTCCGCGGCCGGCCCGGCGTCGGACGGTCCAGTCGAAATCGTCGGGCGCGACGCGCGCACGGTGCTGGCCGGAGTCATGCCCGCAGCCTTATGGTCGATGTGTCGAGAGGGGCCTGTGATGCAGGTGTTGCTCATTCTGGTGCGCCGCGGTGCTCTCACCGCTGCTCGGTCTCGCGCTGCTGCTCTGGCTCGCGCACCTCGAGGACACGCTGCCGCAGGACGTGCAGCGGGCCGGCCGCCGGCCCGACCCGGCCCCGATCCTGGCGATCCCGGTGCGCGCGCACCGGCGGCAGCCGACCGATGCCGGTGCTGGTCCCCGCCCAGCGCACCGCGCCGGAGGCCGAGCGGGTGCCGGACGCGGTGCCCGGCGCCGCGATGGCCTGAGGCGCTCAGGCGTTCTCGCGCTCCGCGAGCGACTCCTTGGGCGGCAGCACGAACCGGTAGCCGACGTTGCGCACGGTGCCGATCAGCGTCTCGTTCTCGGGGCCGAGCTTGGCGCGCAGCCGGCGCACGTGCACGTCGACGGTGCGGGTGCCGCCGAAGTAGTCGTAGCCCCACACCTCCTGCAGCAGCTGCTCGCGGGTGAACACCCGGCCGGGGTGCTGGACGAGGTACTTCAGGAGCTCGAACTCCTTGAACGTCAGGTCGAGCGGGCGGCCGCCGAGCTTCGCGGTGTACGTCGAGTCGTCGACGGTCACCTCGCCGGAGCGGATCACGTGCGACTCGGGGTCGTCGGCGTCGCGCTGCGCGGCCAGCCGCCCGACGGCCAGCCGGAGCCGGGCCTCGAGCTCGGCCGGGCCGCAGGTCGAGAGCAGCACGTCGTCCATGCCCCAGTCGGCCGCGACGACCGACAGGCCGCCCTCGGTGACGATCAGCAGCACGGGTACGTCGGAGCCGGTGGTGCGGATCAGCCGGCAGAGGTCGCGGGCGTGGGCGAGCTCCTTGCGGCCGTCGACGAGGACCAGGTCGACGTCGGGGGCGTCGAGCAGCGCGCTGCCCTCGGCGGGCAGGATCTTCACCTGGTGGGACAGCAGGGTGAGCGCGGGCAGCACGTCGGCGGAGGGCTGCGTGGTGCTCGTCAGCAGCAGCAGGGTGCTCATGGCACCTCCCGGGCACGGGGCTGGCCGACTCGCCGTTGAGCCGCTGATGCGCCGGTCCGACCCGAGCCGGTCTTGCGCGATAGGGAAGGATACCGAACATGACCGACCCGTCCGACCGAAACCGTCTCAGCGGTGGGCAGCGTCACCGTCCGCTACTGGGCCGCGGCGCGTGCCGCGGCGGGCGTCGAGTCCGACCCGGTGCCGGTCGCCGCGGGCGCGACGCTGGCCGACGTGCTGGCCGCCGTGCGCGCGCTGCACGCCGGACTCGTGCGAGGCTCGCCGACGTGCGTCGGCGTGTGCTCCGTGCTGGTCGGCGACCGCCCGGTCGGGTCCGCGCGCCGCGGCCGACGTGCACCTGTCGCGCCGGGCGACACCGTCGAGCTGCTGCCGCCGTTCGCCGGCGGCTGACGCGGCGCCCGTCCAAGGGCAGTCGATCTTTACCGCGCTCCGATCCGGCTTTCCCCTGCTGGACAAGGGCGATGATCGACGGTGTGCGCGCCTCCGGGCACGCGGCCCGACAGACGCCTCGGGGCGGTCCGTCACCTCCCAGGGGGATCGCCCCGGGGTCCGGTTCGTCCGGGCTCCCGGAATCAACACAGCGCCGAGCCGGTTGGGACACGTCATGAGCCAAGGTGTGCGGGTCCTCGTCGTCGCGCTGGTGCTGGCCGTCGGCCTTCGGGGTGTGGCGGGCCGCCCGCGACGGCCGGTTCCGCGGCACGCACGCTCGCTCGGCCGCCGAGGCGGCCGGCCGCGGACGCCCGAGCCGGGGGTCCTCGCCGACCTCGGACCACCCGCTGGGGGAGCGGGCGACGCTGCTGCAGTTCTCCTCCGCCTTCTGCGCCCCGTGCCGCGCGACCCGCCGGATCCTCGGCGAGGTCGCCGACCTCGTGCCCGGGCGTCGCCCACGTCGAGGTCGACGCCGAGCACCACCTCGAGCTGGTGCGCCGGCTGGGCATCGTCCGGACGCCGACCACGCTGATCCTCGACGCCGACGGCGTCGAGGTCTCCCGGGCCAGCGGTGCGCCGACGCAAGGACGCCGTGCTCTCGACGCTGGCCGGCGCGGTCTGAGTGTCCACATGACGGACGACGTGACCACATCGCGAGACGGCTGTTTCCGGACCGGCGAGCCGCTCTGCGTACTCTGGCGTCATGTCCTCGACCATGCTCACCAAGCGCCGCGCAGTGGACCACTGCCGCGTGCGCTCGGCGCTGTGTCGAATGTCCTGACGGACGTCGCCCACCTCTCTTTTGTCGACTGATCTACTCGACTAAGATCCGAGGTGTGACCGGTTCTCCCGGCCGCATCGACGTGTCCGTGCCTCTGCCCCGCAGCCCAGGCCGATCCCCTCGCAGGAGACCCACATGTCCACGACCACCCGCACCGCCGAGCACCGGCCGGCACGCGCGTCCAGATCGACCCGCGCGGCCCGCGGTTCGCGGCGACGCTGACGACCGTGGTCCTCGCCGTGGCGCTGCGTGCTCGCGCCGTCCGCCGGCGACGATCGCGCTGCTCGCCGTGCAGGCGGTGGTGTTCGCGATCGGCGCGTTCGCTCGGCATCCAGCACACGCCGTACTCCTGGCTGTTCAAGACGCTCGTCCGTCCCCGCCTCGGCCGCCCGCCGAGCTCGAGGACGCGGCGCCGCCGCGGTTCGCGCAGGCCGTCGGCCTCGGCTTCGCGGTCGTCGCGCTGCTCGGGTACGTCGCCGGCGTCGACCTGCTCGGCGCCGTCGCCACCGGCTTCGCGCTCGCGGCGGCGTTCCTCAACGCGGCCTTCGGGTTCTGTCTCGGCTGCGAGGTGTACCTCCTGCTCCAGCGCGCCCGCCCCGCCCGCACGGCCCCCTGACCTCACCGCACACATCTGACAACCGCCCGGACCGCCCGGGCAACGAAAGGAACGCCATGAGCCGCGACACCGCACTCGTGAACGCCGACTGGGTCGAGGAGCATCTCGACGACCCGAGCATCGTCCTGGTCGAGGTCGACGAGGACACCACGTCCTACGACAAGGGCCACATCCGCGGCGCCATCAAGCTCGACTGGACGACGGACCTGCAGGACCAGGTCCGCCGCGACTTCGTCAGCAAGGCGCAGTTCGAGGAGCTGCTGTCCGAGCAAGGGCGTCGCCAACGACCAGACCGTCGTGCTGTACGGCGGCAACAACAACTGGTTCGCCGCCTACGCCTACTGGTACTTCAAGCTCTACGGCCACCAGGACGTCAAGCTCCTCGACGGCGGCCGCAAGAAGTGGGAGCTCGACAGCCGCGAGCTGACCGACGACACCGTCACCCGCGAGAAGACCAGCTACACCGCGCAGGAGCAGGACACCTCGATCCGCGCCTTCCGCGACGAGACCGTCGAGGCCATCGGCGTGAAGAACCTGGTCGACGTACGCAGCCCCGACGAGTACGCCGGCCGGCTGCTCGCCCCGGCCCACCTGCCGCAGGAGCAGGCGCAGCGCGCGGGTCACATCCCGACCGCCGCGAACGTGCCGTGGAGCAAGGCCGCGAACGACGACGGCACGTTCCGCTCCGACGACGAGCTGAAGCAGATCTACTCCGACGCCGGCGTCGACTGGGGCAAGGACACGATCGCCTACTGCCGCATCGGCGAGCGCTCGAGCCACACCTGGTTCGTGCTGCGCGAGCTGCTCGGCCAGCAGAACGTCAAGAACTACGACGGCTCCTGGACCGAGTACGGCTCCCTCGTCGGCGTCCCGGTCGCCCTCGGCGACGAGACGGGTGAGCGCCTGATGTGCGGCGCGACCACCGGCGGCGTCTCGCTGGACGGCGTCAACGTCGCCAAGGAGTCGGTGATCCAGGGCGTCGTCACGCGTGACGACCAGCCGGTCGGCAACGCCTACGTGCGGCTGCTCGACAGGACCGGCGAGTTCACCGCCGAGGTGCCGACGTCGGCGACCGGGCACTTCCGGTTCTTCGCGGCCCCGGGCGAGTGGACGCTGCGCACGCTCGCGCCGAAGGCCGAGTCGTCGACAACAAGGTCGTCGCCCAGCAGGGCGTCGTCGCCGAGGTCGCCGTCGCGATCTGAGCGCCGTGCGGTGGTTGAGGAGGGCGGAGCGCTAGCGGAGCCCGTCTCGAAACCACTCGGTCGCGTGCGTCTCGAGACGCCTCGCGCTTCGCGCTCGGCTCCTCGACCACCCGGCCGCGCTCGATCGACCTCAACCAACGGGTCTAGCGCGATTTGCCGAAAAACGCTGGATCCGTAGGGTGTTGGGTTGTGTCCGACCCGAAGAGCCCCGGCGACGTGCCGCCGGACCTGCCGCCGGAGTACGCCGAGGCGTACCGCCGCGGCTACGAGCGTGCCTACCGGCAGGCCGTCGACGAGGACCAGGCAGTGGAGCACGTCCACGTCCGAGCACCGGCCGCTGTTCGCCGACGAGTTCGCCGAGCCGGGCCCGGCTCCCCGCGGCGCGCACCGCGCCGAGCCCGCGCCCGAGCCGGCGCCGCGCTGGACGACCAGCTTCTCCGACCCGGACGCCCGACGAGCCGCGGGACCGTCCGGCCTGGCTGGTTCCCGCGTTGCTGGCCGGCCTGGTCGTCGTACTCCTGCTCGGGGCGTACGGCATCGGCCGGGTGCTCTCCGACAACCTGTCGGGCACCGCAGGTCGCCACCGAGAAGCCCGACGGCGTGGTGATCAGCGAGGACGGGTCGACCACCGCGCGCCGATCCTCGAGCCCGTCGAAGCAGCCCTCGAAGAAGCCGCACGGCAAGAAGTACGCCGGCCAGACGAGCACGGCCACGATCGGCGGCGCGTCGGCCACCTGCGAGGCGGCCAACGGCGTCGACTCGGCCGGCAACCAGGTGCGCTACGCGCCGAGCAACGTCTACGACCAGGACATGACGACCGCGTGGCGCTGCGACGGCGACGGGGCCGGGCAGAAGCTCACGATCGACCTGGCCGACACCACGAAGATCGGCGAGGTCGGCCTGATCCCCGGCTACGCCAAGACCGACGCCCGCAGCGGCGTCGACCGCTACGCGGAGAACAACCGGATCACCCGGGTCCGCTGGGTGTTCGACGACGGTACGACGGTCGAGCAGACCTTCGACCCGTCGCCGCAGCGAACCGGGCGATGCAGAGCATCCGGATCCCGGTCACGACGTCGCCCGGGCGGTCGTCGTGGAGATCCTCGACGCGAAGCGCGGGCCGCGGAACACGATCGCGGTCAGCGAGCTCCGCATCGGCCAGACAGCCGGC
>CAVZTB010000010.1:0-162747 GCA_963778095.1 uncultured Actinomycetota bacterium
GGCTCAGCCCGGTCCAGTGATGGGCTACGTCTCGACCGTGCTCGGATTCAGGCGGCCCTTGAGAAAGCCGGAATTCAATTCACCGAGGAGGACGCATCCGGCGGCATCGGCGTGCGATTAATGAAGAAGAAGCGGTGAGGGACTAACGAGGTCTTAGTAGCCAACTGCGTGCGCGCAATCATGGAAGACCGGACCATGTGGACCGGAAGCGCGTCAGACCTTTTGCGTTTGTGCGCGGAGAGTGCTGCGAGGACATCTCGGGGGGCACATCATGGGCAAAAAATCCGCGGGCGCTCGCCGGCGGACTACGGCGGGCGCAGACGTTCCTCCGCACACTGGGCATCGAGATCACGTTCTCTCGTGAAGGCCGGCTGGGGACGAGGATGATCAGGGTGAGCACGAGCACTGAAAATACCGTCAGCACCGTCAGCATCGTCGGTGCCGCCCGCAGGAATGGCTCTCACCGCGATCAGCCCGGCCTTGCTGGGGTCGCGGAATGAGCCAACATCGGTTTTGCAGACGATGCTGACGGTGCTGACGCAAATCGCACCTTTTGTTTCGGGCGATTGCCCAGCGCTGGTCGAAACTCAACCCCGCCGGACTTTGAACGTTTGGCTCGAATGCCGTGCCCGGGCCCCCGGTGGTTCGGCACCGAACAGTCGCGGAGGCTGGCCACTCTCGACGCAGCGCCAGAATTTCTTTTCCGCCGTCAAAAGAAGGTGCTGATAGAGCGAATCGGCTGGTATCTTGATCTCGACCCACTTGCCGCCGCCGGTGATAATCGAGAGCACCGCGGCGGTGGCATTGGTGACCCACATGTTGTGCTGGAGCTGGGCCATGTGCTTCTCCGCCGCCGCCTCCTCCGAGAACGACCACGGCAGCATGAATTTGGCTTCGAACACCGCGCCGGTGCCTGCGACGATGCCGTCCAGCGTTGCCGCCATCCAGCGGATCACCGGGTGGCGCACCCAGCTTTGGACATCTGTGACCACTTGCCCAGTCGTGCGCTCGTACCACTGCCGATTGAGGGGCTCGGTTGCCAGTCCGAGGTGGACGAGAAGGTTGTTTGAATGGTCTTGCGGCTGCAGTTCGCCGCGTTTTTCTCGCCATAGGCGGACGAGTGCCCCCTCCTCGTCGCCCATAATAGCCCGCGCGTCGGAGCCACCAATGAAGTGGCGGCGGTTAATGGCATGCCAAGCTTTCGCGGAATTATCAAACATTGCGTTCTCCGTTGCTTCGCGTACCGTTCGCATGGTTGGTGGCCGAGCGATCGCGCCTTGCCGTACGGATGGCTGCCGCGGAATTTCGATTCCGAGCGCCGTCTTGATGGCCGACAGACCTGCGTGAAGGCGATATTGGGCATGATCCGTCACAACGCGTTGGTACATAGTACACGTACATTAGGACAGTATCGGTACCATGTCAACTTTAATTTGGACACTGTACTAATGAAGGCCATTCAGCTCAGGATGGCCCGCGCCGCCATCGGGTGGGGCGTGCGGGAGCTCGCTGAAAAAGCCGGCGTCACTGCCAATACTGTCACGCGTATCGAAAATGGGGCTGATGCGAAACAATCGACGATTAACGCACTACAGCGCGCACTTGAGGCGGCTGGCATCGAGTTCACCAATGGTGATCAGCCTGGCGTCCGCCTCACCAAAGCCGCTGCAGCGCGCTCCGCTGAGCCCGGCAGCACGCAAAGCCGACGGGTTGCCGCGAAAGTAGTCCGCGGCAAAACCGCCAAGGCGCACGGAGAAACAGTAAGTGTGGCGCCGAGTGACCCAAGCATTCAAGTCGCGATCGCATTCCAACAAACGCTAAGCCGGCAGTTTGGCGTGTAACTCGCGAGCCGAACCGGTTAACGCCAACCGAACCCGCTTTCGGCATGAGGCGGCTAACCAATGTCGGTTGCTCGACGAGGGCCCGCGGCGCTTCCGACCACTTGTGAGCCCGCGAGCAACGATGGACACAACAGCGCAGTGCAATCGACCCTCCGCCGCCCGGTATCCCTGGACCGAGGCGATCAATCGATGTCTTAAATCAGCATCCGCGATTGCCGCATCAGCGCCCGCAGTTGCCGACGTTCCTCGATGGCTCCGCGCGGGCCGTGCTTCAGCGCATTCTGGTTGCCGCGCGGAGCCCCTGATCCCGGCGCACCACCGTGACTCGGCAACGCTTTCCTCCGCTTACCGCCGGAGACCCGCAGGGCTTGCCCGACCGCGTTTTGGCCCCACAGCGCAGGCTCGAGCAGCATCGGGCCGGTATTAGGCGGATGATCGCCCGTCATCTTTTCGACTGCGCCGGAACGGAATCGGCGCAGCCTCCGGTCCGCCAATAATCGTGGACCTCGCCGGTGCGCAGCCTGCGCTTTCGCGCATGTTGCGCGGTGGGTATAATAAAGATGCGATGCGGGTCGCCCGCGATGACAGTCATTAATTCGACGACTTGCGGCGCCTTGTAACGCGTTTTTCCGGGCGATATCATCCAGCTCCGCCGACCCGAGGTTCGCCAATGCATCGCGAATCCAGCGACACTCCGAGGTTCGCAGGCGCGTGGCGGGGCCAGTGCGTCCCACAGTTCGTCCTCTAGCCTTTTAAACGTCCGCCGCTGCATGTTTTTCGGACGTATCGGCGGCTCACCCCACCGCGCGCCAAGCCGATCCATAAGCTTCTTGGCACGTTCCCAATGACGTTTTTCGGCCAGTTCGAACAGTAGGACAGGCCCAAGGCATGGCGCGAACGAAAATGCGTGTGATTTGGGCAAGGAGAAGATAGAGATCGCGCACCTTCTTGCCGCTCTCGGGGCATTTGACGGTCCATCTCACGCCGCCCACGCGCATAGCGCTGCCGGCGAGCTCAAATGTTTGAGCGATTGGTTTCCGTTGACTTGAAAGCACAGGTATAGAAAGCCATGATCGCCCTCGGTTCTAACGTGCACCCCAACCATGGTGTTGTGGGGCTGCCACTCACAGGTGCACGAAAAATGCCGCGCCCCCGTAGGGTCGAAGCTCGCATAACTTTCTCGACGTCTAACCGCAGTAGTTCTCCTCACGGAATGGGTTGTACCGGGTAAGCGACGACTTCGGACGAGGGGGTCCGACAAATTCGATCGCCTCCTCCCTCCGCAATTCTCGTTGCAGCTTTGCCAGCGCCCGCAGCGCCCGATTGCGTCTCGAGATGGCGCGGCGTTCATAGCGCTCGCAGGCCATGGGGATCCCGTTCTACCGGCGAACGCCAATGCGACGCGCTCACCGGCGGACAACAAACGACCCCCCTCGTCGCGCAGATGCGCGTAGGCACGGTTGACCATGCTAACCTTGGATTGGCGCACGCGTTCGATCTCACTCTGCGCTTCTGCGGCCAGCGTCGCGAGCTCAAGTTCGAGTTGACTCGGGAATTCCGTGGTCAAGGCAACGACTAGGTCGTTTATCCGGTTCATGGCCACATGATCGAGGCTCACCGGGGTAGCAAGGCCATGCCGAAACGCATTGCGGCGGGCGCGCGCCTTGCCGGCGGCGCTGCGCGGTCCGGTGCTGCGCCGAGCGTTGCGCCGGTTGGCGGCAATCTTAGCGCGGCGAGGTCATGCCTGAGAGCCGTCTCCGCCATCAATCGGCGCCGTCGGAGGGTCTTCGTGCTCTATTTCCAAGATCTGATCCCGCGGAACCGGCGTTTCGCGATGCTGTGCGCAGACGGTCGAGTTCGGCATAGGCGGCGATGCGTCGTTCCCAGGCCGTCGTGATCATTCGATCCATGTGGAGTTGCGACACGATGCGGTCGTCAAAGGCGGCAGCCGTGACGAGGTCGACATTCAGCTTGTGATTTTCGAGCAGCGTTTCGAGCTGTTGCCGCGCCTGCGGATCGCCGTCCACAACAGCCGTCACGTGCTGGCAAATCTTCGTCACCAAACGCCGATCGAGGGAGCGCGTGCCCCGGGCCTCCAAGATCCGCGATTTGATCACGCGCGGCAATACGGCGTGGAGGATGGCAACCTTCATCCACCGCAGTCGACAAACCTCCCACTCGGCATCCACGATGTCGCGCGCGAGCAACATCTCCTGCACGCCGCGCGGCTGGATGTCGGACAAGACCAGCCGCTTTAGATCGTCGTACTGCTCCCGATCTTCGCTGGCCAGGATCGGCAGGTTGCGAAAGGTCGTGCGGATAGCGTGATCGATCTCGTTTTTGCGACATGCTGGGGACTCACAGAATTGCAAGATCGGCCCTGCCCCCGAGCATGGATGGGAAAATTCTGAACGAAACCGATACATTTAACGGCACCTGGCGCTAGCGTCAGAACGGCAAGTGCTGCAACTAAAAGTTGCGTAAGGATTCTGGGAGTTGGCCAAACGAAGCCAAAAACTCTTGTGTTCTCCGGCTGTTGATCTCCCCGTCGCAAGGGCAGCACGAAGCGCCGCTCCGGCTGCAGGATCTCCCGCGCATGCTCAACGCCGCCATCAAGACCGCGCGCTCCTTCAGCGGCCAGGTGACCGCGATCAAGAACGAGGCCGATATCCTCAAAATGCGCGTGCCGTGAGACGCTCGTCAGATCTCGGACTGGATCCCGGCGAGCAGCTGACGTGCCATCACGATGCGCTGCACCTGGTTGGTGCCCTCGTAGATCTGGGTGATCTTGGCGTCGCGCATCATCCGCTCCACCGGGTAGTCCTTGGTGAAGCCGTAGCCGCCGAGCACCTGCACGGCGTCGACGGTGACCTGCATGGCGGTGTCGGAGGCGAAGCACTTCGCGGCGGCGCCGAAGAACGTCAGGTCCTTGTCGTTGCGCTCCGAGCGGCCGGCGGCGGCGTAGGTCAGCTGACGCGCGGCCTCCACCTTCATGCCCATGTCGGCGAGCATGAACTGGAGGCCCTGGAAGTCGGCGATCGGCTTGCCGAACTGCTTGCGCTCCTGGGCGTAGTCCAGCGCGTAGTCGAGCGCGCCCTGGGCGATGCCGACGGCCTGCGCGGCGATCGTGACCCGGGTGTGGTCGAGGGTGCGCATCGCGGTCAGGAAGCCGGTGCCCTCCTCGCCGATCATCCGGTCCGCCGGGATGCGCACGTTGTCGAGGTAGACCTCGCGGGTCGGCGAGCCCTTGATGCCGAGCTTCTTCTCCGGCGCGCCGAACGAGACGCCCTCGTCGGACTTCTCCACGACGAAGGCGGAGATGCCGTTGGACCGCTTCGTCGGCGTCGGTGACCGCGAAGACCGTGTAGTACTCCGAGACGCCCGGCGTTGGTGATCCAGCGCTTGACGCCGTTGAGCACCCAGTCGTCGCCGTCGCGGACGGCGCGGGTCTTCATGGCGGCGGCGTCCGAGCCGGCGTCGGGCTCGGAGAGGCAGTAGGAGAACATCGCGGTGCCGGCCGCGACCGGGGAGAGGTACTTCTTCTTCAGCTCCTCCGAGCCGGCCAGGATGATCGGCATCGTGCCGAGCTTGTTGACCCCGGGGATCAGCGACGACGAGGCGCACGCGCGGGCGACCTCCTCGATGACGATGCAGGTGGCGAGCGCGTCGGCGCCGGCGCCGCCGTACTCCTCGCCGATGTGCGGGGCGGCGAAGTCCGAGGCGGCGAGCGCGTCGTACGCCGCCTGGGGGAACTCGCTCGAGCTCGTCGACCTCGGCCGCGTGCGGGGCGACCTTGGCGTCGCAGACCGCGCGGACGGCCTCGCGGATGGCCTGGTGCTCCTCGGACAGGGCGTACATCGGGTAGTCGTTCATGCGTCGAATCCTACTGCTCAGTAGCCCTGCCGGACTGTCGGATACGCCACGTCCACGGGCTCACGCGCTCCCGCACAGCGCGGTCTCGAGCACGTCGTGGAGCGGCCCGGCGAGGAGGTCCCGGTCGGTGTTCGCCATCAGCACGACGGCGGACCCGTCGCGTCCGGCTGCGTGTACGCCGCCGACACGTAGCCGTCGACGACGCCGGAGTGCCCCACCGCCGGGCCGCAGGGCGTGGGCAGCCGGGCCAGGCCGAGCCCGTAGCCGGACCACGGCCCCAGCGCACCCGGCCGCCGGCTCGGCCATCTCGTCGACGAGCCGGAGGCGAGAGCAGGTCGCCGGCGAACAGCGCCCGCGAAGAACCGGTCGACGTCGGGCGCGTCGCGTCACCAGGCCGCCGGCGGCCCACCCCCAGGTGAGGTCCCAGCCCGTGGCGTCGGTCCCGAAGGACGTAGCCGTGCGCGACCGGCGGCTCGTCGACCCGGACGCCGCACAGCGACGCGCTGCGCATCCCCAGCGGCACCGAAGACCTCGCCGCTCCAGGACGGTCCTCGAGCGGCCGGCCGGTGACCCGCTCGACGACCAGGCCCGAGCAGCGGCGTAGTTGGTGTTGGAGTACGCCTGCCCCTGCCCCGGCGCGAACAGCGGCGGCGCCCGGCCGGCCGCGACCACGAGCGCGCGCTGGTCGACCGGGTGCCGGTCCAGCACCGGCCACGCGGCCGGGACGCGGGTGTAGTCCGGGAGCCCGCTGGTGTGGTCGAGCAGGTCTGCCGACGGTGATCCGGTCCCCCGCGGGCGACGAGCCCCGGCAGCCAGCTCCTCCACGGTGTCGTCGAGGACAGCCGCCCGCGCGCACCAGCCGCATCACGACCGCGGCGACGACCGGCTTGGTCAGGCTCGCCACGTGGAAGCGGCGGCCCGAGCGACATCGGGGCACCGGTCGCGGTGTCCGCCAGCGCCCGCGGTGAGCGACCTGCACGCGGGCGCCGTGCCGCAGCACGACGACCACGCCCGGGCGACGCTGCGCGGACGACGACGCTCGCGCAGCCATCCGTCGTACGACGGCCGTCGCGGCGGACCCGGTCGGCGCGCGGAGCGGCGCTGCTCGGACACGGGCTGCGGCGACGAGCAGGCGGCCACGGGCCGCGAGCGCCCGTCGACGAGCACCGGCGCCACGACCGCTCGCCGGGCCGGCTGCGGCACGGCGGACCTCCCGTCCCCTCCTCCCATCGTGGCCTCCATCGTGCGACCCGGCGGAACCACCCGATGCAGCCATGCCCGGTCGCGTCACGGGGGACGGTTCGGTACCGTCTGCACCATGGCACCCACACCCTGGCTCGACCGGGACACCATCCGCTTCCTGCTCGAGGACGTGCGAGACCTGGGCCGTCGTCGGCCTGTCCGGCAACCCCGACCGCACGGCCTACCGGATCGCGCGGTTCCTGCAGGAGCACGGCAAGCGGATCGTGCCGGTGCACCCCGACGCGCCGACGGTGCTCGGCGAGCAGGGGTACGCCACCCTGGCCGACGTGCCCTTCGGCATCGACGTCGTCGACGTGTTCCGCCGCTCCGAGCCGGCCGGCGACAGTTCGCCGACCAGGCCGTCGCCGTCGGCGCGCGCGGCGTCTGGTTCCAGCTCGGGGTCGTCGACCACGACGCCTTCCGCCGTACCACGGAGGCCGGCGTCCCGATGGTGATGGACACCTGCCCGGCCATCGAGTGGCCGCGGCTGGCGGCGGCGGGTGCCTGATGGCCACGCCGCAGACCCGCCGCGACGACACCGTCGACACGCTGCACGGGCAGCAGGTCGCCGACCCGTACCGCTGGCTGGAGGACCCCGACTCCGCGGAGACCCGCGCCTGGGTCGCCGAGCAGAACCGGCACAGCCGCGAGCACCTCGACGCGCTCGCCGTCCCGCGAGTGGTTCCGCCGCACGATGACCGGCGTCGTCGGCCGACCGCGCGCGGGCACGCCCGACAAGGTCGGCGACCGCTACGTCGTCAGCCGCAACGACGGCTCGCAGCAGCAGGACCTGTGGTTCGTCGCCGACACCCTCGACGAGCTGCGGCAGGGCGGCCGGCTGCTGCTCGACCCGAACACGTTCTCCGCGGACGGCACCTCGTCGCTGGCCGGCTACAACGCCAGCAAGGACGGCCGCTGGCTGGCCTACCTGGTCAGCGACGGGGGCAGCGACTGGAGCAGCATCCGGCTGCTCGACCTCGCCGGCGGCCACGAGGTCGACGACGTCGTGCCGCAAGGTGAAGTTCAGCGAGGCGACCTGGCTGCCCGACCACTCCTCCTACCTCTACCTCTACTACCCGACCGACGGGCTCCGGCGTCGGCACCGAGGCGGCCGCGCTGCCCGGCGGCCAGCTGCGGCGGCACTACGTCGGCGAGCCCCAGGACAACGACGAGCTGGTCCTGGAGCTCCCCGAGAACCCGCGGCTCGAGCAGTCACCCCGACGCTGTCGCACGACGGCCGCTGGCTCGCGTCACGCTGCACGAGGGCACCTCGGAGAAGAACCGGCTGTGGGTGCTACCCGGTGCGACACCATCGACGGCGCCGCGATCATCGGCGAGCCGCTCAAGGTCGTCGACGAGGCGATCGCCGGCTACGACGCCGGTGCGCGCTCGACGGCGACGACCTCCTGCTGTGGACCGACCTCGACGCGCCGCTGGGCCGGGTGGTGCGGCTCGACCTCGCGGCGTTCCCCGACACCGGCCGCGCGCGACCTCGTCGACGTGGTCCCCGAGGGCGACGTCGGCGCTGCGGGACGTGCAGGCCGTCGGCGCCGAGCTGCTCGGCCGTGCACCTGGTCGACGCACAGCCGCGGCTGACGCGCTACGCCCTCGACGGCTCGCGCTCGGCACGGTCGACGTGCCCGGCGGCGCGGTGGTCGCGCTGCACGGCGACGTCGACGACGACGAGGTGTTCCTCGGCCTGTCGTCGTGACGCGGCGTACGACGGCGCTACCGGCTCGACCTGGCCAGCGGCGACGTCGAGGAGGTCACCGGGCTCGAGCCCGTCGGCGACATCGACTGGACCGCGCCCGAGGTGGTCACGCGAGCGACGTCGGGCGACCAGCCCCGACGGCACCGAGGTGCCGTACTTCCTGGTCTCGCCGCGCGGACGTGCCGCTCGACGCACCGCGCCCGACCCTGCTCTACGGCTACGGCGGCTTCGACATCCCCGAGCTCGCGACGTTCCGGCCGATCTTCGCCGGCTGGCTCGCGGCCGGCGGCGTGCTGGCGATCGCGAACCTGCGCGGCGGCGGCGAGTTCGGCGCGGCGTGGCACGACGCGGGACGGCTCGAGCGCAAGCAGAACGTCTTCGACGACTTCGCGGCGGTCGCCGACCACCTGGTCGCCGAGGGCGTCACGACGCACGGCGCAGCTCGCGCGTGCACGGCGGCAGCAACGGCGGCCTGCTGGTCGGCGCGATGATCACCCAGCGGCCCGACGTCGGCGGCGGTCGCCCTGCCGGCGGTCGGCGTGATGGACATGCTGCGCTTCCACCTGTTCACGATCGGCGCGGCCTGGATCTCCGACTTCGGCTCGCCCGAGGACCCGGAGATGTTCGAGACGCTGCTGGCCTACTCGCCGCTGCACAACGTGCGCGAGGGCACGGCGTACCCGGCGACGCTGGTGACTCACCGGCGACCACGACGACCGGGTGGTGCCGGCGCACAGCTTCAAGTTCACCGCGGCGCTGCAGCACGCCCAGGCCGGGGACGCCCCGGTGCTGGCCCGGATCGAGACGTCCACCGGGCACGGCCTGGGCAAGCCGGTCTCGGTGGTGGTGGCGGAGATGCGCCGACCTGCTCGCGTTCGCGGCCGAGCACACCGGGCTGGTCCCGGGCCAGGGCGTCCGGTCAGAAGCCGATCGAGCGGCTCGCGTCTGGTCGCGGACGACCTTGCCCTTCTCGTGCGCGCTCTCGCGCAGGGACGCCTGGAACTCGACCATCTTCGTGCGCAGCGCCTCGTCGGAGGCGCGCCAGGATGCGGACGGCGAGCAGGCCCGGCGTTGCGCGCGTTGCCGACGGCGACCGTCGCGACCGGGACGCCCGGCCGGCATCTGCACGATCGAGAGCAGCGAGTCCATGCCGTCGAGGTACTTCAGCGCCACCGGCACGCCGATCACCGGCAGCGGCGTGACGGCGGCGAGCATGCCGGGCAGGTGGGCGGCCCCGCCGGCGCCGGCGATGATCACCGCAGCCCGCGGCCCGCGGCGTCCTTGCCGTAGGCCAGCATCTCCTCGGGCATCCGGTGCGCCGAGACGACGTCGGCCTCGAAGCCGACGCCGAACTCCTCGAGCGCCTCGCGCGGCCGCCTTCATCGTCGGCCAGTCGGAGTCCGACCCCATGACGATCCCGACCTTGGTCTCGACTGGCGTGCTCATTCGCTCTCCATCCCTAGGTCGCCGCGGAACCACGCGGCGGCGTGCCGCGCCCGCTCGCGTACGTCGTCCAGGTCGTCGCCGTAGGCCGTGACGTGGCCGACCTTGCGCCCGGGCTTCACGTCCTTGCCGTACAGGTGCACCTTGAGGCGCGGGTCGCGCGCGAAGGCGTGCGGGTAGCCGCCGTACAGGTTCTCCGAGACGGCACCGTGGTCGCCGCCGAGGATGTTGACCATCACCGTCCACGGCGCGCGGGCCGCGGGCGACGCCGAGCGGCAGGTCGAGGACGGCGCGCAGGTGGTTCTCGAACTGGCCGGTGACCGCGCCGTCCATGCTCCAGTGCCCGGTGTTGTGCGGGCGCATCGCGAGCTCGTTGACCAGCACCCGGCCGTCGGTGGTCTCGAACATCTCGACCGCGAGGATGCCGGTGACGTCGAGCTCGCCGGCGACCCGCATCGCGATCCGCTGCGCCTCGACGGCGAGGGCCTGCGTCGAGGTCGGGCGCCGGGGCGGTCACCTCCCAGCAGATGCCGTCGCGCTGCACGGACTCGACGACGGGGTAGGCCGCGACCTGGCCGGAGGGCGACCGGGCCACCAGCGCGGACAGCTCGCGGCGGAAGTCGACCTTCTCCTCGGCGAGGATCTGCACGCCGGTCGAGGCGGCCACCTCGAACGCGTCGGCGCAGTCGGCCTCGTCGGCGACGACCCAGACGCCCTTGCCGTCGTAGCCGCCGCGGGTGGTCTTGAGCACGACCGGGAAGCCGCCGACGGACGCGGCGAAGGCGACCGCCTCCGCGGCGTCGGCGACCACCGCGGTGCCGGGGGCTCGGCACGCCGAGGGCGTCGAGCCGGGCCCGCATCACGGCCTTGTCCTGGGCGTGCACGAGGGCGTCCGGGCCCGGGCCGGCAGGCGTGCCCCTCGGCGGTCAGCGTGTGCAGGTGCTCGGTCGGCACGTGCTCGTGGTCGAAGGTGACGACCGAGCAGCCCTCGGCGACGCGTGCGCAGCGTCTCGAGGTCGCGGTAGTCGCCGACCAGCGGGTCGCGCACCACCTGGGCGGCGGAGACGTCGGGGCCCTCGGCGAGCAGCCGGAGCGGGACGCCGAGGGCGACGGCGGCCTGGGCCATCATCCGGGCGAGCTGGCCGCCGCCGATGACCGCGAGCACGGGCGTCGGCACGGAGGAGGGCGCGGTCACGCGACGAGCGTAACGAGCGCGGCCGCGGCGTCGGGTCAGGAGGCCGTCTTGGCGATGCGGGCCGACCACGTCGGCGTACACGGGCGGCGACGGTCTCGAAGCGCAGCCCGCGGCCGCGGATCGTGGTGATCAGGGTCGGGTCGACGGGTGTCGTCGCCGAGCTTCTTGCGCACCCAGCCGAGGTGCACGTCGATGGTCTTCGCCGACGTCCAGAAGTTGGTCTGCCACACGTCGCGCATCAGCTCCTCGCGGGTGACGATCTCACCCGGACGGCTGATCAGGGCATGCAGCAGGTCGAACTCCTTGTTGGACATGCGGATCTCGACACCGTCGCGCCAGACACGACGCGCGGTGGCGTCGAGGTCCACACCCTGCACACTCATCATGTGGATGAGCGTAAAGAGACAAAACGGACACCGTTCGGGGAATTCTCAGATTGACCCGGAATGACTACGTCCCGGTCTAGTCACTTCCGGTAGTCACGCTGGTCCGAACGGGGCAGGCGCGGGCGTCCGGCGCGCGCGGTCAGTGCCGGCGTACGGCGACCGGCTCGACGACCCCGAACCCGCGCAGCGGACGGGCCGGCAGCGTCCGGGAGTCGAACTGGCCCGGGGACAGCAGGTCGGAGGTCGCGCCGGTCGGTGATCACCCGGTTGCGCCGGGCGACCCCGGTCAGCCGGGCGGCCATGTTGACCGGCGGGCCCGAACACGTCGCCGAGCTGCATGATCACCGAGCCGGTGGCCAGCCCGATGCGGACGTCGGGCAGCCGGCTGTCGTGGCCGATCACGTCGACGATGCTCAGCGCGATGTCCATCGCCCGCGTCGGGTCCTCGGAGACGAACAGCACCGAGTCGCCGAGCGTCTTGATCACCCGGCCGCGCTGCGGCGGCGACCACGTCGGCGCAGCGGGACTCGAAGATCTCGACCAGGTCGCCGATCCGGTCCTCGTCGAGCTCGTTGGACAGCGCGGTGAACCGGACCAGGTCGGCGAAGCCGACCGTGACCTGGGTGGTGTGCAGGTCGGCGTCGTTGGCGCCGAGCGCCTCGACCCGGGCGACCGCGGCCGCGAGGTGCCGGCGCCAGGAGTAGACCAGCAGCTGCTCGAAGGGCACGCCGACCTCCTGCGACCAGCCGCAGCGCGCTGCCGACCCGGCTGCCGGTGGCCTCGTCGCCGGCCTCGAGCTGCTCGACCCGGGCCGAGAGGGTGGCGACCTCCCAGTCGGCGAGCCGGGCCATCGTCTGGCCGACCGCGCGGGTCAGCCGGACGGCGGTGTCGAAGTCGATCGCGCCCGCGGTCGACGGCGCCGACCATCGTGCTCAGCGCCGCCCGGTCGCCGTCGGTGAACGCGGCCTCGTCGCCGGCGTCGGGGAAGCCGAGCGCCCGCCAGAGCCGGCGGGCCTCCTCGAGGGTCACGCCGGCCGCCTCGGCGACCTCCTCGCTGGTGAGCGAGGGGTTCTCGCCGAGGATCGCGCCCTCGAGCGCCTGGCGGGTGAAGCGGGGCTCAGGTTCCGTCATCGAGGCGGCGTTCCCGGCGGTCGGGTCGTCGGTGTGCCCGAACAGCAGGTCGCTGATCGCCAGGTGCACCTGCTCGACGTGCGGGATGTCGTGGCAGCCGGACCCGGCCCTGCTCGCTGGCGTCGGAGATCACCAGCGTGCCGCAGCCGAGCATCCGGTCGACCAGGCCGTGCTCGTAGGCGACGTCGCTGATCCGGGCCAGCGGGATGTCGTGCCCGCGCCGGCTGAGGACGCCGGTGCGGGTGATCAGCCGGCGGTCGGTGACGGTGTACGTCGTCGTCAGCCAGCGCAGGAACGGCCGCGACCACGAGCCAGACGCACGACGACCAGCGCGAGGATCCAGATCACCGCGACCAGCAGCGGACTGCGCGCTGCCCGCCGACGGGAACGTCGAGACGTAGCCGGCCACGCGCGGCCACCAGGATCAGCCAGAGCGCCGGCAGCAGCAGCGCCTTGACGTGGGTGCGGGTGGACACGACGACGTGCTCGCCCTCGTTGAGGAGCCTGCTGGGAGATCGCCACCCGGGCATCATGACACGCAGCACCCCGTCAGACCGGGCGCACGTGCACGACGTCGCCGGCCCCCAGCGCGTGCACCCGGGTCCCGTCGTCGACGAGCAGCCGCCCGTCCTCGTCGACGTCGACGGCCCGGCCGCGCAGCGGCTCCCCGCCGGGCAGGTCGACCCGCACCTCGCCGGCCGATCGTCGAGCAGCGTCCGGGCGTACGACGGGCGCAGCCCCCGCCCCGCGGCGCCGACCCAGCCGCCGTACACGGTCGGAGAAGGCGGTGAGCACCGCGACGAGCAGGGCCGAGCGGTCCACGGCGCCGGCGCCCGACGAGCTCCAGGGAGGTGGCCGTGTCGGCACGGGCAGCTCCTCGCGGGTCGAGGAGACGTTGAGCCCGACGCCCACGACCGCGGCCGCCGGCCCCGGCCGGTCCCTCGACCCGCTCGACGAGGATGCCGGCGACCTTGTGGTCCGCGACGAGCACGTCGTTGGGCCACTTGAGCACGCGCGTCGAGCCCGGTGGCTGCGACGCACCCCGTCGACCACGGCCAGCCCGGTCAGCAGCGGCAGCCACGGCCAGCGCGCGACCGGCACCGCCTCGGGCCGGACCAGCAGCGAGAACGTCAGCGCCGCGCGCGGCGGGGTGACCCAGACCCGGTCCAGCCGGCCCCGCCCGGCGGTCTGGTGCTCGGTCGACGACGACCAGCCCGGCCGGCTCGCCCGGCGCGCGCGCGCCGGCGCCACGTCGGCGTTCGTGGACGGGGACTCGGGCACGCACCTCGACGCGCCAGCCGGGGGCCGACCAGGGCGGCCGGGTCGAGCGGCGGGCGGCTGGGACGGGGGGATCGACACAGGCACTAGATTGCACCCCGTGAGCCAAGGATCAGCGAAGCCCGCCCAGGAGATGCCTCCGACGAGAAGCCGGGCCAGGGCACCGAGGTCCCCGACGACATCGACATCCACACCACCGCCGGCAAGGTCGCCGACCTCGACCGCCGCCTCGCACGAGGCCGTGCACGCCGGCTCCGAGCGGGCCATCGAGAAGCAGCACGCCAAGGGCAAGAAGACCGCCCGCGAGCGGGTCCTCGAGCTGCTCGACGAGGACTCCTTCGTCGAGCTCGACGAGCTGGCCCGGCACCGCTCGACGGCGTTCGGGCTGGAGAAGAACCGGCCCTACGGCGACGGCGTGGTCACCGGCTACGGCACCATCGACGGCCGCCAGGTGTGCGTGTTCGCCCAGGACTTCACCGTCTTCGGCGGCTCGCTCGGCGAGGTGTTCGGCGAGAAGATCGTCAAGGTCATGGACCTCGCGATGAAGACCGGCTGCCCGATCATCGGCATCAACGACTCCGGCGGCGCGCGCATCCAGGAGGGCGTGGTCTCGCTCGGCCTGTACGGCGAGATCTTCCGCCGCAACGTGCACGCCTCCGGCGTCATCCCGCAGATCTCGCTGATCATGGGCCCGTGCGCCGGCGGCGCGGTGTACTCCCCCGCGGTCACCGACTTCACCGTGATGGTCGACCAGACCTCGCACATGTTCATCACCGGCCCCGACGTGATCAAGACCGTCACCGGCGAGGACGTCTCGATGGAGGACCTCGGCGGCGCGCGGTCGCACAACACCAAGTCCGGCAACGCGCACTACATGGGCACCGACGAGTCCGACGCGATCGACTACGTCAAGGCGCTGCATCGGCTACCTCCCGCAGAACAACCTCGACGAGCCGTTCGCCTACGACGAGGTGGCCGACCTCGAGCCGAGCGACGAGGACCGGGCGCTCGACACGCTGATCCCGGACTCGCCCAACCAGCCCTACGACATGCACACGGTGATCGAGTCCGTCGTCGACGACGGCGAGTTCCTCGAGGTGCAGCCGCTGTTCGCGCCGAACCTGCTGATCGGCTTCGGCCGGGTCGAGGGCCGCCCGGTCGGCGTCGTGGCCAACCAGCCGATGCAGTTCGCCGGCACCCTCGACATCGACGCCTCCGAGAAGGCCGCGCGCTTCGTGCGCACCTGCGACGCGTTCAACGTGCCGGTGCTGACCTTCGTCGACGTACCCGGCTTCCTGCCCGGCACCGACCAGGAGTGGAACGGCATCATCCGCCGCGGCGCCAAGCTGATCTACGCCTACGCCGAGGCGACCGTGCCGCTGATCACCGTGATCACCCGCAAGGCCTACGGCGGCGCGTACGACGTGATGGGCTCCAAGCACCTCGGCGCCGACATGAACCTCGCCTGGCCGACCGCGCAGATCGCCGTGATGGGCGCGCAGGGCGCGGTCAACATCCTCTACCGCTCCGAGCTCGCGGAGGCCGACGACGCCGGACGCCAGCCGCGCCGAGCTGGTGCAGGAGTACGAGGACCACCTCGCCAACCCCTACCTCGCCGCCGAGCGCGGCTACATCGACGCGGTCATCCAGCCGCACGAGACCCGCGGCGAGATCGTCCGGGCCCTGCGGCTGCTGCGCTCCAAGCGCGAGACCCTGCCGCCGAAGAAGCACGGGAACATCCCGCTGTGGCCACGGGCCGACCGCAGGAGCCCGCAGCGCCCGCTGCTGCGCGTGGTGAAGGGCGACCCCACCGACGAGGAGCTGGCCGCCCTGGTGGCGGTCGTCTCGGCGCGCTCGGCGCCGCCCAGGCACCGCGGAGCGCCGAAGCCGCGCCCCGAGTGGTCGGCCCCCGGCCGCGGCCACCGCGCCCCCCTCGCGCCGGCCTCGGCTGGCGCGCCAGCACCCTCCCCCGCTGACCCGGCGCTTCTGGTTGCGCCCACCCCGCTGACCCGGCGCTTCTGGTTGCCGCACACCCGACGCGACCCGGCGCGCGGGTTGCTGGCGGCGCCAGACGCGCCGGGTCAGCGGCATCCAGCCGCCAGAGTCGCCGGGTCAGCGACGGCGGCCGGGGGCGAAGAGGGCGGCGACCACGGCGACCAGCGACGGCGCGCCGCACCGACGAGCAGGGCCGGACCGATCGCCCCGGTGTAGCCGGTCGGCGTGAGCTCGCCGCCGTTGCCCAGGAACACCGCGGTCAGGCCGGCGACGCCGAGCGCGACCCCGAACTCCCGGATCGTGGAGTTCGCCGAGCTCGCGGTGCCGAAGTCGTCGTCGCGACATCCCGTCGAGCACGGCGGTGGCGCTCGGGCGCGAAGGTCAGCCCCATCCCGACGCCGGCCATCACCAGGCCCGGCACGAACGAGGCGTACGACGACCCGGCCTCCGTGACCACGGCCAGCCACACCAGCGCACCGGCCTGCAGCACGAGACCGGTCACCAGCAGCGCCCGCAGCCCGGTCCGCGAGGCGAGCGCACCGGCGATCGGGGCGACCACCATCGGCGCCGCGGTCCACGGCAGCGTCCGCAGCCCGGCCTCGAGCGGGCTGTAGCCCATCACGATCTGCAGGTTCTGGGCGAGCAGGAACACCGCGCCGAACATCCCGATGGTGAAGCTCAGCCCGATCACGTTCGCGACCGAGAACCCGCGCGACGCGAACAGCCGCAGCGGCAGCACCGCGAAGTCCCGGCGCGACGCGGAGCGGGCGTGCGCGACGTACGCCGGGACCAGCAGCGCGGCCACGACCAGCGGGACCAGCGACCCGCGCGCGAGGCCCAGCCGTCGTCGTTGCCGTGCACGATCCCCCAGATGCCGAGGAACACCGCGCCGCCGAGCATCAGGGTGCCGCGCACGTCGAGGCGCTGGCGGCGGCCGAACGACTCGGAGACCGCGAACCGCAGCAGCGGGGCGGCGACGAGGGCGACCGGGACGTTGAGCCAGAAGATCGCCTGCCAGCTGACGCCCTCGACGACGGCGCCGCCGATCACCGGGCCGAGCGCGACGCCGAGGCCGGAGACGCCGCCCCAGATGCCGATGGCGACCGGCCGCATCGCGACGGGCACGGCCGCGGCGAGCAGGGTCAGCGACAGCGGCATCACCGCGGCGGCGCCGAGGCCCTGCACGGCCCGGGCGGCGATCAGCGCGCCGGAGGACAGGCTCAGCGCGGAGGCGATCGAGGCGAGCGTGAACAGGGTCAGCCCGCCGAGCATCACCGGCGCCGGCCCCAGCGGTCGCCGAGCGTCGCGACCGGGAGCATGAACGTCGCGAACGCCAGCGTGTAGGCGTTCACGAACCACGCCAGGTCGTCGACCGAGGCCGCCGAGGTCGGTGCGGATCACCGGCAGCGCGCTGGTCATCACCAGGTTGTCGAGGGTGGCCATGAACATCGGCAGCGAGGTGGCCACGACGGCCAGCCAGATCGGCACCGTCGGCGGACCGTCGCCGCGGCGTCGGACCGGCGGGTGCGGGTCGACCGGCGACCGGGGCCGGGGTGGTGAGAGAAGCCAGTCACATCTCCAAGAAGGCATTGAATGATTACTTAGTTCGAAGACTCTAAGTAATCAACTGATAACATGTCAACCATGTCCGCCCAGAAAGCCGCCCCGATCCCCCGGATGAACGCCGACGACCGCCGCGCCCAGGTGCTCGACGCCGCCACCCGGGCCTTCGCGCGCACCGGGTACGCCGGCACCAGCACCGACGTGGTGGCCCGGGAGGCCGGCGTCTCCCAGCCGTACGTCGTGCGGATGTTCGGCACCAAGCGCGACCTGTTCCTCGCGGTCTTCGAGCGCTCGACGCGGCGGATCCAGGACGCCTTCGAGGCGGTGCTCGACGAGCAGCCGTTCGACCCCGAGGACGAGGACGACTGGGCGCCGGCTCGGGGCGGCGTACACCGAGCTGCTCGCCGACCGGGACTTCCTGCTGGTGATGATGCACGGCTTCGCGGCCGGCGACGACGAGGCGATCGGGGCCAGGGCCCGGCAGTGCATGGGCGAGATCTACGACGTGATCCGCGGCACCGGCTGCACCGCCGAGCAGGCCACCGGCTTCGTGGCGCACGGGATGCTGCTCAACGTGATGCTCGCGATGCGCGCCCCCGAGCACGTGGGCGAGTCCGGAGCGCTCGCCGACATGACCGCGTGCGCCTTCGGCGAGCGAGGGCTCGACGTCGTCGCGGCCGCCTCGACCACGTCGGGGAAACCCCTGGGACCGCGGGGAGCCGGGTCTAGGGTGCTCGCGTGACCCACGACCACGCCCCCGTCCCGCCCCGTCGACGCCGTCGCCGAGCGCTACGTCGACGAGTACGCCGCCCTCGACCCGATCGCCGCGACCTACCTCGGCCTGCCGGGCCACGACGACGTGCTGACCGACCTCTCCCCCGACGGGTACGCCGCCCGCGCCGACCTGACCCGCCGGGCCCTGGCCGACGCCACCGCGGCGACCCCGGCCGACGAGCGCGAGCAGGTCGCCAAGGACGCGTTCCTCGAGCGGCTCGGCCTCGAGGTGGAGATGGACGACGCCCACGTGCCGCAGTCCGAGGTGTCGGTGATCTCCAGCGGGCTGCACGAGGTCCGCTCGGTGTTCGACCTGATGCCGACCGAGGGCGAGGAGGCCTGGACGAACATCGACGCCCGGCTCGCGGCCGTCCCGGCCACCCTCGACGGCTACCGCGCGACCCTGACCGCAGGCCGCCGACCACGGCCACGTCGCCGCCAAGCCGCCAGCTCATCGCGGTCGCCGAGCAGGTGCGCAGCTGGACCGGGCAGGAGGGCGGCGACGAACTTCTTCCTCGGCCTGGTCGGCCGCGACCGACGTCGACGGCCTGCGCGGCGACCTCGAGCGGCACGCCCGGCGAGGCCAGCGACGCCGTTCGCCGAGTTCGGCCGCTGGCTCGGCGACGGACCTCGCCCCGCGCGGCCGCGAGCAAGCGACGCCGTCGGCCGCGAGCGCTACGCCCTCGGCTCGCGCTACTTCCTCGGCGCCACCGTCGACCTCGACGAGACCTACGCCTGGGGCTTCGAGGAGCTCAAGCGCATCGAGGACGAGATGGCGCCGGGTCGCCGACAAGATCGTGCCCGGCGGCTCGCGTCGACGAGGCCGTCGCCGCGCTCGACGCCGACCCGGCCCGCAGCATCGAGGGCAAGGAGAACTTCCGCGAGTGGATGCAGGACCTCGCCACCCGCACCCTCGACGACATGGCCGGCACGCACTTCGACATCCCCGAGCCGGTCCGGCGCATCGAGTGCTGCATCGCGCCGACCAACGACGGCGGCATCTACTACACCGGCCCCAGCGAGGACTTCATCCGCCCCGGGCCGCATGTGGTGGGCGGTGCCCGAGGGCGTCGACAGCTTCGCCACCTGGCGCGAGGTCACCACGGTCTTCCACGAGGGCGTGCCGGGCCATCACCTCCAGGTCGCGCAGACGGCCTACCGCAAGGAGCTGCTCAACCGCTGGCAGCGGCTGATGTGCTGGGTCTCCGGGCACGGCGAGGGCTGGGCGCTCTACGCCGAGCGGCTGATGGACGAGCTCGGCTACCTCGACGACCCGGGCGACAAGCTCGGCATGCTCGACGGCCAGGGCTTCCGGGCCGCGCGGGTCATCGTCGACATCGGCATGCACCTGGAGCTGGAGATCCCGCGCGACAACCCGTTCGGCTTCCACCCGGGCGAGACCTGGACGCCCGAGCTGGGCCTGGAGTTCATGCGCCAGCACTGCCGGATGGAGGACGAGATCATGCGCTTCGAGGTCAACCGCTACCTCGGCTGGCCGGGCCAGGCGCCGTCGTACAAGGTGGGCGAGCGGATCTGGCTGCAGGCCCGCGAGGACGCCCAGGCCCGCCACGGCGGCGACTTCGACCTCAAGTCGTTCCACCGCGCCGCGCTCGACCTCGGCTCGCTCGGCCTCGACCCGCTGCAGGCCGCGCTGGCCCGCATCTCGTGACCCGGCTGGTCCTGGCCAGCGCGTCCCCGGCCCGGCTGGCCACGCTGCGCGCCGCCGGGCTCGACCCCGAGGTGGTGGTCTCCGGCGTCGACGAGTCGGTCGTGACCACCCCCGACCCGGCGCGCTGGCGTCGCGAGCTCGCCGCGCTCAAGGCCCGCGCCGTCGCCGCCACGAGTCCCGGACGCGGTCGTGGTCGGCTGCGACTCCGTGCTCGCGCTCGACGGCGCGGTCCACGGCAAGCCGCGCGACGCCGACGAGGCCGTCGCCCGCTGGCGGTCGATGCGCGGCCGCTCCGGCGTGCTGCACACCGGCCACTGCGTGATCGCCCCCGGCGCACGACGAGGTGGTCCGCGGCGCCGCCACCACGGTGCACTTCGCGGACGTCAGCGACGCCGAGATCGAGGCGTACGTCGCGACCGGCGAGCCGCTCCAGGTCGCCGGGGCGTTCACCGATCGACGGGCTCGGCGGCGCGTTCGTGCGCGGCATCGAGGGCGACCACCACACGGTCGTGGGGATCAGCCTCCCGCTGCTGCGCGAGCTGCTGGCCTCGGTCGGCGTGTCCGTGGGTGTCGCTGTGGGCCGGACCGGCCTGACCTAGGATGCCGGTCATGTCCGAAACGCAGCGCACCGAGCCCCGCGTGCTCGCGGTGGTGCCTGCCTTCAACGAGGAGGCCTCGGTCGCCCGCGACGATCGAGGAGCTCCGGGAGGCCTACCCGGACCTCGACATCCTCGTCGTCGACGACGGCTCCGGCGACCGGACCGCCGCGATCGCCCGCCGGTCGGGGGCACTGGTGTGCCAGCTGCCCTACAACCTCGGCGTGGCGGGGCGATGCGGGCCGGCTACCGCTACGCGCTCCGGCACCGCTACGACGCGGCCGTCCAGGTGGACGCGGACGGCCAGCACGACCCGACCTACCTCAAGCTCCTCGTGCGACGGCCTCGAGTCGCGCGGACATCGTGGTCGGCGCGCGCTTCGCCGGCGAGGGCGACTACCGCGCCCGCGGACCCCGCCGGCTGGGCGATGCGGCTGCTGGCCTTCACGCTGACCCGGCTCGCCGGCAGCAAGATGACCGACGTGACCAGCGGCTTCCGCGCGGCCAACCGCCGCGCCATCCGGGTCTTCGCCGACCACTACCCGGCGGAGTACCTCGGCGACACCGTCGAGTCCCTGGTCATCGCGATCCGGGCCGGCTGCACGGTCACGCAGGTGCCGGTCTCGATGCGGATCCGCTCCGGCGGCCGGGCCAGCCAGACCCCGCTCAAGGCGAGCGTCTACCTGCTCCGCGCCGTCGTCGCCCTCGGGCTCGCGCTGGTGCGCAAGTGGCCGACCACCCTCGAGAACCTGAGCGAGGAGGACCTGTGAAGCCCACCTACGTCCTGGGGCTGGTCGGCTCGCTGATCACCCTCACGCTGCTGTTCGAGCTGCTGCGCCGCCGCCGGCTGCGCGAGAAGTACGCCGTGTTCTGGGTGATCGTCGCGACGGCCACGCTCGTCATCGCGCTGTTCCCGGCCACCCTCACCGCGGCGGCCGACCTCGTCGGCGTCGCGGTGCCGGCCAACCTGCTGTTCTTCGGCGCGAGCATGCTGCTGCTCGGGGTCAGCATCCACCAGAGCTACGAGATGGGCCGGCTCGAGGAGCGCACCCGGACGCTGGCCGAGGAGATCGGCTGCTGCGCCTGGAGATCGAGCTCGACAAGAACGGCCGCAGCCGAGCCACGCCGCCGACACCGACTGGACGGCGCTCAGCCGGGCGGCAGCCCGGCGGCGACCTTGCGCGCCCGGGCGTTGACCTGGCGCGCGGCGAGCCGCGTCGCGCACCGCACCGGCACGTCCCACAGCGGCGAGAACGGCCGGAGCCCCGGCGCGCAGGTAGCGCCGCTTCACCTTCTCCGACTCGGCCAGCGACAGCCCCCGGTTCGCCACCGTGAGCGAGTCGGCGTGCCAGCGGAAGGCCGCGACGTCCTGCTTGGTGCGACACGAACCGGCCCAGGCGCTTGAGCCGCAGGAACATGTCGAGGTCCATCGCGAACCGCAGCGACTCGTCGTACGCCCCGGCGGCGACCAGCGGCTCGATCCGGGTCAGCGACGCCGGCTGCGGCACCAGGTCGGGGCCCCAGCCCAGGATCCTCGCGGCGAGGTCGCCGGCCCGGCTCACCGTCACGGTGCGGCCGCGGTCGTCGATGTAGGGGCAGGCGCCGTAGGCCACCACCGCCGGCGGGTCGCGCGTCGAGGAGGCCGGCCAGCGTCGCCAGCCCGCCGGGCACGAGCAGGTCGTCGTCGCCCGAGCCAGGCGTAGAACTCCTCGCCGCGCCGGGCGGCGATGCCGACGTTGACGGCCGCGGAGAGCCCCGTCTCGGGTCGCTGACCAGGGTGGCGCCGTGCCGTGACGCGCGACGTCGCGCGCCTCGACCGCCGCGTCGGGCACCACCACGACCAGGTGCACGTCGACGCCCTGCTGGGCCCGCACGCTGGCGAGCGACTCCTCGAGCGTCTCGATCCGCTCCCCCAGCGTCGGGACGACCACGAGGACGGACGGGGTCCGGGTCGTCAGTGCGGTGGCGACGGGTGCGTGGGGCAGGACATGCCGAGTCTCCTCGTTGCAGGGTCGTCGGCAGGGCGTCGTGCGGTCGAGCTCGTCCAGGTCCGCCCGCACCATGATCGAGACCAGCTCCTCGAAGCCGACCTCGGGCCGCCAGCCGAGCGATCGTAGCCGGGACGGCGTCGCCGACCAGGGCGCGCGGGTCGGCGGGCCGGTAGAGCGCCGGGTCGATCGTCCACGTGCGCCTCCCAGTCGCTCGATGCCGACCGCCGCGAAGGCCGCCGCGCACGAAGTCGCGGACGCTGCGCGCCTCGCCGGTCGCCACGACGTAGTCGTCGGCCCGGTCCGCGGCCAGGATCCGCAGCATGCCGTCGACGTGGTCGGGCGCGTAGCCCCAGTCGCGCAGCACGTCGATGTTGCCGAGCGTCGAGCTTGTCCTGCGAGCCGCGCGCGATCGCCGCCACCGCGCGGGTGATCTTGCGGGCCACGAACGACGCCGGCCGCCGCGGCGACTCGTGGTTGTAGAGGATCGCGGCGGAGGCGAACATGCCCCGGCGGCGGTAGACCTGCACCATCGTGTGCGCGAAGTCCTTCGCCGCGCCGTACGGCGTCACCGGCGCGTGCGCGGTGTCCTCGTCCTGGGGCGACCGCGACCGGGTCGCCGAAGACCTCGGCGCTCGAGGCCTGGAGGAAACGCACCGTCGCGCCCGCTGCGCACCTGCAGGTCGCCAGGCGGCGTTGAGCAGCCGGACCGCGCCGATGCCGATGACGTCCGCGGCCTCGACGGGCTCGTCCCAGGACCGGGCCACGGAGGTGGAGCCCGCGAGGTTGAAGATCCGGTCGGGCTCGGCCGCGTCGACGACGCCGCCGCAGGGCGCGCGTCGTCGACGAGGTCGGCCACGTGCGTGACGAGGCCGGGCAGCTCGGTCCTCGACGGCGCGCGACGTCGGACGGCGTCCCGGACGACCCCGTGCACCTCGCAGCCCGGCGGCCAGCAGGCGCTCGGCGAGGTACCAGCCGTCCTGGCCGGAGACACCCGTCACCAGCGCCCGGAACTGCGTCTCCCCGCCGAGCACGACACCGCCACCTTTCGCCGCCGACGCCCTGCCGACGAGGACGGAGGCTGATCGGGCTAGCCCGTCGGGTCCGGCGCTCCCGCGGCTCCTGCGTAGCATGGCGCACCGCTGCCCGCGGGACGCCCGGGCGGGACCCGACGAGAGGCAGGCATGCACGGACGACGACCCGGCGAGCGCACGGCCGCTCGCGGTCGCGCTGCCCATGCTGACCCTGGTCCGCGGCGGGATGGGCGGCAGCGAGACCTACGTCCGCGAGCTGACCCGCGGCCTCGCCGCCCGGCCCGAGCGTGTCGGCGACCGCGATCGTGTCGGCGGCGCGGCCGGGTTCTCCCAGGGCGTCCCCGAGCAGGTCGCCGGGCACATCCGCGGCGGCGCGTCCGCGGTCGGCCGGGTCACCACGCAGGCTCCGGGCGGCGCTGGCCAGCCCGTCCCTGCGGCGCGGCCTGCGCGACCGCCGACGTCGTGCACTACCCGCTGTCGGTGCCGGCCCCGCCCGCCGCCGCGGGGCGTGCCGTTCGTGCAGACGCTGCTCGACGTGCAGCACCACGACCTGCGCGACCTGTTCGGCCGCGGCGAGGTCGCCTACCGCGCGCTCACCTACGACCGTCCCGCACGGCGGGCCGACGCCGTGATCACGATCAGCGAGTTCTCCAAGCGGCAGATCGTGCAGCACCTCGGCGTACCCGGCCGACCGGGTGCACGTCGCCCACCTCGGCGTCGACACCGACGCACTTCGTGCCGCAGCGCGGGGACCGCGAGGACTTCGTGCTCTACCCGGCCCGCGGCTGGCCGCACAAGAACCACGCCCGGCTCCTCGAGGCGATGGAGCTCGTACGGCGCGAGGCGCCCGAGCTGCGGCTGGTGCTGACCGGCGGCGGGCTCGAGTCGCTCGGGCGACCTGCCGTCCTGGGTGGACAACCGTGGACTGGTCAGCCGCGAGGAGCTGCTGTCGCTCTACCAGCGCGCCGCGTGCCTGGCCTTCCCCAGCCGCTACGAGGGGTTCGGCCTGCCTCCGCTCGAGGCGATGGCCTCCGGGCTGCCCGGTCGCCGCCGCCGACGCCGGCTCGCTGCCGGAGATCTGCGGCGACGCCGCCGACGATGTTCGACCCCGACGACGCCGCCGCGATGGCCGCGGCCGTGCTGACCGCGCGCGCGCTGGGCGACCGCGGCGTGGACCGGGGCCTCGAGCAGTGCGCCGCGGTTCACCTGGGCCGCGTGCGTCGACGCGCGAGCGCGTGCCGGCGTCGTAGCCGGCGACCGCGCGGTCAGCGGACCCGGGCGGGGTCAGCGCCGCGCGAGCTCGCGCTGCTCGACGCGGCCGGGCTGAGGAAGATGAACCGGCGGATCGCCCAGAACCGGGCCAGCGTGCCCAGGCCGAGCCCGATGACGTTCGCGGAGATGTTGTCGGCGAACGGGTCGGTGAGACCGAGGACGTAGCGGGTGAACGACAGGCAGCCCAGCGGGATCACCATCGAGACGACGTTGATCACGATGAACGCCACGCCGGCCGCCGGCCACGCCCACCGCCTCCCGGTTGCGGAACGCCCAGGAGCGGCTGCCGCGGTAGCTCACCACCATGCCGACGGTGTTCGCGATGACGAACGCGACCAGCGGCTCGTCGTGCATCGGCCCGGGTCCGCCGAAGTAGCCGTGCACCAGCCCGTTGAAGATCACGAAGCGACACGACCGTGGCGACGCCGCCGACGGTGAGGAACTTGGCGCCCTCGGAGAGGAAGCGCTGCCAGCGATAGACCCACGGCAGATCAGTGTAGTCGCGGCCCGGGCTTATTCCACGGGAAGGCCGCGCCCGCGCGCGATGAGCATCCGCTGGACCTCCGAGGTGCCCTCGCCGATCTCCAGGACCTTGGCGTCGCGGTAGAACCGGGTGACCGGGTACTCCTCCATGAAGCCGTAGCCGCCGAAGACCTGGGTGGCGATCCGGGTCGCGGTGACCGCCGACTCGGTGGCGTAGAGCTTGGCGATGGCCGCGGCCTGCTTGAACTCCTTCATCGGCCGGCCGGCGTCCTTCATGGCGGCGGCCTTGTAGGTCAGCATCCGCGACGCCTCGAGCATCACCTCGAGGTCGGCGATCTGGAACGCGACGCCCTGCTTGGCGCCGATCGGGCACGCCGAAGGTGGTGCGCTCCCCGGCGTACTGCACGGACATGTCGAGGCAGGCCTGGATGCAGCCGACCGCGAGCGCGGCGATCGCGACCCGGCCGTCGTCGAGGGTGGCGAGGAACTGCGCGAAGCCGCGGCCCCGCTCGCCGAGCAGGTTGGCCTCGGGGACGCGGGCGTCGGTGAAGGTCAGCGGGTGCGTGTCGGAGGCGTGCCAGCCGAGCTTGTCGTAGGCCGGCTCGGCGGTGAAGCCGGGCGTGCCGGACGGCAGGATGATCGTGCTGACCTCGGCCTTGCCGGTTCGCCGTCGACCCCGGGTGCCGGTGCGGGCGGTCACCGTGACGACCGAGGTGATGTCGGAGCCGGAGTTGGTGATGAACTGCTTGGCGCCGTTGACGACCCACTCGCCGTCGACGAGCTCGGCCTTGGTCCTGGTCGCGCCGGCGTCGGAGCCGGCACCGGGCTCGGTGAGGCCGAAGCCGGCGAGCGTGCGGCCGGCGACCAGGTCGGGCAGCCACTGCTGCTTCTGCTCGTCGGTGCCGAAGGTCAGGATCGGGTTGATGCCGAGGCCGACGGCCGCCTCGAGGGTGATGCCCATCGACTGGTCGACGCGGCCGATCTCCTCGATCGCGACGCACAGCGAGGTGAAGTCGCCGTCGTCGCCCATCCCGCCGAACTCCTCGGGGGCGGTCAGGCCCATCAGGCCCGAGGTCGCCCATCTTGTGCACGACGTCGGTCGGGAAGTGGTGGTCCTTGTCCCACTGCGCGGCGTGCGGCGCGATCTCGCCGAGGGCGAACTCGCGGACGCTCTTGCGGAAGGTCTCGTGCTCGGGGGACAGCTCGAACGGCGACACGGTGGCTCCTTCGGCTTACGCTTACGTGAACGTAAGCAGCGCTAGGACGCTTCCGTAGCGGAAGGGCAAGACGATGCCGACGACCGAGCCGACCTGGTCGATCACCGCGCTCGCCGAGGAGTTCGGCGTCACGCTGCGCACCATCCGGCACTACGAGGACGTCGGGCTGATCACCCCCGAGCGCCGCGGCACCACCCGGGTCTTCCACGCCCGCGACCGGATCCGGCTGCAGCTGATCCTGCGCGGCAAGCGGCTCGGCTTCTCGCTGCCGGAGATCCGCACGATCGTGAACATGTACGACGAGCAGCCCGGCGAGGCCGGCCAGCTGCAGTACCTGCTCGACCAGATCGACGTACGACGGGCCGAGCTGGACCAGCTGCGCCGCGACATCGACGAGACGATGGACGAGCTGGCCCACGTCGAGACGCGCTGCCGCGAGGACCTGGCCGCCCTGGGACGGTTGAGCCCGGACCACCCGGCCGGTGAGACTGCGCGCATGACGGTCCCCCCGGGCGTCGCGGCGGTCGACCCGCACGACGACGACGCGCTCCGCGCCTGGTACTCCGCGATCGACGCCGGCGCCCGCGCGGACCGCGACAGTCCCCTCGTCTCGACGTACGCCGCGTTCACGTTCACGATGCGCAGCCCCGGCCCGCGCGCCGGCGCCTCCCCTTCGCGGCGTACGACGGGAGCGGGCGGGTCTCGGCGCGATGCTCGTCGCGCGCCGCTGACCAGCGACCAGGAGACCGTCGAGGTGGAGCTCGAGGTGCCGCCCGACGCACCGGCGACGCGGCGTCGGCCGGGTGCTGTGGGAGCACGCCGCCTCCGTCGCCCGCGAGCAGGCCGCACTCGCGCCCGGGCGAGTCACGGCTACTCGTCGGGACTGGCCTGTTCCGGGCCTTCTCTCTCTCTCGAGGCGTCCAGTGCCTGGTCGAGGCCACCGGGTCGCTGCAGAGCCTGCCGGCCGGTCCGCGGCAGGTGCGCTATCGGCAGCTCTGTCCAGCTGCAGGTCCGGCGGGACCTGTCCTCGCACGCTGCTGCGGCACGGCGTCGCGGCGTCGCCCCGGTCTTCGAGGCCGTGGAGCGGCAGGGCGACAAGCTCGTCGCCCCTGTGCTGACTCTGCCCGAGGACTGCCAGATACTGGGAGTCGGCGCTGCTCGGCGCCGCATGCTGAGGCACCGCGCTCGCACCGGCTGCCGCCGCTCAGGCGCGCGGACCGCGGTCGGCGGGACGGCTTGCCACGCGGGCGGCTCGGCACGCGGGGCTGACGCCGGGCAGACCGACGGGCCGGACCGCGGTGGTGGATCGGGCGCATGCGCTACGCCATCACCGGTGCGACCGGTTTCGTCGGGGGCGCCCTCGCCCGCCAGCTCCGCGACGCCGGGCACGAGGTGCGGGCCCTGGTCCGCGACCCGTCCCGGGCCACGGCGCTGTCCGCGCTGGGCGTCGAGCTGGTCCCGGGCGACCTCGACGACACCGCCGCGCTCGACCGGCTCTGCGCGGACGTGGACGGGCTGTTCCACGTCGCCGGCTGGTACAAGCTCGGCCAGCGCGACCCGTCGGTCGGCGACCGGGTCAACGTCGAGGGCACCCGCAACGTGCTCGCCGCCGCGCAGCGCGCCGGGGTCCCGAAGGTCGTCTACACGAGCACGCTGGCGGTGAACTCCGACACCCACGGCGAGGTGTACGACGAGACGCTACCGGCACACCGGCGACGCACGTCAGCCACTACGACCGCACCAAGGCCGAGGCGCACCGAGGTCGCGGAGCGGTTCGCGGCCGACGGGCTCCCGGTCGTGATCGTCCAGCCCGGCCTCGTCTACGGCCCCGGCGACACCGCGCAGACCGGCGCGCTGATCGCCCAGGTCGTGGCGGGCAAGCGCCCGCAGGTCCCGGCCGGCGGCGGCGTCTGCTGGGCGCACGTCGACGACGTCGCGGCCGGGCACGTGCTGGCCATGGAGCAGCGGCGTGCCCGGCGAGACCTACATGCTCGCCGGGCCCCGCGCGACGCTGGCCGAGGGCCTGCGCAGGTCGCGACGATCGCCGGCACCAAGGGGCCGATGGTGCTGCCCGACCGGGCTGGTGCGCGGCGTCGCGGCGGTGACCGGCGCGCTGGGCCGCGTCGTACCGGTGCCGCCGGACTTCGCCGCGGAGACGATGCGCGGCGTCGCTGGCGACGTACTACGGCTCGCCCGCCAAGGCCGAGCGCGAGCTCGGCTGGCACGCCCGCGACCTCGACACCGGCCTGCGGGAGACCGTCGGCGCGCTGCGCTAGCGTGCCCTAGGTTCGGGCGATGACCGACCGACCTCCAGGACCTGGTGCGCGAGCTCCTCGACATCCGCATGTGGACGGCCTTCGACATCGACGCGGAGGGCGGGTGCTGGCCGGCACCGACGACCTCGGCAGCCTCCAGCTCGTCGAGGTCGCTCCCGACGGCACCCGCACGCCGCTGACCGACCTGCCGTCCGAGCTGCAGCGGCCGCTACCTGCCCGGCGCTCGCGCCGGTCGTGGTGGAGCACGACCAGCGGCGGCGACGAGCACATGCAGCTGTCGCTGCTCGACCTCGCGACGCCGCTCGGCCGGCCGGCCGCGCTCGACGACCTCGAGCCGCTGGTCGCACGACCCGGCGCACATGCACAACGTCCAGGACGTGACCGCGACCTCGCTCGTCTACTCCACCAACCGCCGCAACGACGTCGACATGGACGTGGTGGTGCGCGACCTGGCCACCGGCGAGGAGCGGGTGGTCTTCGACGAGGGCGGCTACGTCGTCGAGACGGTCGTGTCGCACGACGGCACGCTCGACCGTGGTCAACCGGCTCAGCCTGCTGCCCAACTCGATGACGGTCGCGGTGACCGGTGCCGCGGGCGGCCGCACGCTGACCGACCCGGACGAGGCGGCCTCCCACGAGGACGTCGCCTGGAGCGCCGACGACGACGCCGTGCTGCTGGTCGTCCAACCACGACCGCGAGTTCACCGCCGTGCGTGCGGCTGGCGCTCGACGGCTGCTGGTCCGACGTCTGGTCGAGGACGCCGAGCACGACCTGTCAGCTCTGGGTCTCGCCGGACGGCAGCGGCGATGGTCGTCGGCACCCTCGACGACGGCGCGATCGGCTCTGGCCGTCCACGAGGCCGACGGCGACGAAGCGCTGCGACCGTCGACGCTGCCCGCCGAGCGCGCCGATGAGCGTCGTGTGGGCGGCCGACGGATCGCGCGTTCGTCGTCTCGCGTGACCGCGCCCGACCGACCCCGGGCTCGATCCACCGCGTCGACGCGGCGACCGGCGCGGCCGACGCGTCGTCGTCGACGGGCGCGAGGGCATGCCCGCCGCGCTGCGCGACCGGCTCGTCGACGCCGACGACCCACCGGGTGCCGACCCCGGACGGCGAGCGGGTGCCGTGCTTCGTCTACGCCGCGGCCGCCGACGGGACGCCCCGAGCTGGCCGGCGCCTCGGTCGTGCACGTGCACGGCGGGCCCGAGGCCGCCGCGATGCGGATCTTCAGCCCGGTCGTGCAGGCGCTGAGCCTGCTCGGGTTCACGGTGCTGGTGCCCAACGTGCGCGGGTCGACGGGCTACGGCAAGCGGTGGTACTCCCTCGACGACGTCGACCTGCGGCTCGACTCCGTCGCCGACCTCGCGGCCCTGCACGCCTGGCTGCCCGACCTCGGGCTCGACCCGGCCCGCAGCGCGCTGTGGGGCGGCTCCTACGGCGGCTACATGGTGCTGGCGGGCGTCTCGATGCAGCCGGACCTGTGGGCGGCCGGCGTGGACATCGTCGGGATGTCGTCGCTGGTCACGTTCCTGGAGAACACCTCGGGCTACCGGCGGGCGTTCCGCGAGCGGGAGTACGGCTTCCTCGAGCGCGACCACGACGTGCTGGTGAAGGCGTCGCCGATCACCTACCTCGACGACATGCGTGGCGCCGCTGTTCGTGATCCACGGCGCCAACGACCCGCGGGTCCCGCTCTCGGAGGCCCAGCAGATCGCCGGCGGCGCTGGAGGCCAAGGGCATCGCCTGCGAGCTGCGGGTGTACGACGACGAGGGCCACGGTCTCGCCAAGCGGGTCAACCGGCTCGACGCCTACCCGGCCGCCATGGACTTCCTCGCCCGGGTCACCTCGCCCGGGATGCCGCGGCCGCGACGTCCTAGACTCCGGCGGGACGGCCCAGCCGACGCCTCCACCGACGAGCAAGGAGAGTCACGTGGCCGAGGTCAAGCCGCTCCGCAAGGTGCTCATCGCCAACCGGGGCGAGATCGCCGTCCGCGTGGTCCGGGCGTGCAAGGACGCCGGCATCGGCAGCGTCGCGGTCTACGCCGACCCCGACCGCGACGCCCTGTTCGTGCGGCTGGCCGACGAGGCGCACAGCCTCGGCGGCGCCACCCCCGCCGAGTCCTACCTCGACATCGCCAAGATCGTGAAGGTCGCGCAGGACAGCGGCGCCGACTCGGTGCACCCCGGCTACGGCTTCCTGGCCGAGAACGCCGACTTCGCCCAGGCCGTGCATCGACGCCGGGCTGGTCTGGATCGGCCCGCCGCCGGCGGCCATCGAGGCGCTCGGCGACAAGGTCAAGGCCAAGCACATCGCGGAGCGGGCCAACGCCCCGCTGGCCGCCGGCACCAAGGACGCCGTCAAGGACGCCGACGAGGTCGTCGCGTTCGCGGAGGAGAACGGCCTGCCGGTCGCGATCAAGGCCGTCTTCGGCGGCGGCGGCCGCGGCCTCAAGGTCGCCCGCACGATCGAGGAGATCGCCGACGCCGTTCGACTCGGCCGTCCGCGAGGCGGTCAGCGCCTTCGGCCGCGGCGAGTGCTTCGTGGAGAAGTTCCTCGACAAGCCGCGCCACGTCGAGACCCAGTGCCTGGCCGACCAGCACGGCAACGTCGTCGTCGTCTCCACCCGCGACTGCTCGCTGCAGCGCCGCAACCAGAAGCTCGTCGAGGAGGCGCCCGCGCCGTTCCTCACCGAGGAGCAGATGACCCGCCTCTACGAGTGCTCCAAGGCGATCCTGCGCGAGGCCTAGTACGTCGGCGCCGGCACCTGCGAGTTCCTGGTCGCCCAGGACGGCACCATCTCGTTCCTCGAGGTCAACACCCGCCTCCAGGTCGAGCACTCGCGTCTCCGAGGAGGTCACCGGCCTCGACCTGGTCCGCGAGATGTTCCGCATCGCCGCCGGCGAGGAGCTCGGCTACGACGACCCCGAGATCGAGCGGCCACTCGATCGAGTTCCGCATCAACGCCGAGGACCCGGGCTCGAACTTCATGCCGGCCCCGGGCACCCTGACCCGCTGGCACGCGCCGGCCGGCCCGGGCGTCCGGCTCGACGGCGGCTACGACCAGGGCGAGACCGTCCCCGGCTCGTTCGACTCGCTGGTGGCCAAGCTGATCGTCACCGGCCGCGACCGCACCCAGGCCCTCGAGCGCTCGCGCCGGGCGCTCTCGGAGTTCGTGGTCGACGGCATGCCGACGGCGATCCCGTTCCACCGGGCCGTGGTCGACGACCCCGCGTTCATCGGCGACGGCGAGTCCTTCTCGGTCTACACGCAGTGGATCGAGACCGAGTTCGACAACCAGATCCCGCCGTACTCCGGCGAGAGCGAGGCGCTCGAGGCCTCGGAGCGCCAGTCGGTCACCGTCGAGGTCGGCGGTCGCCGGCTCGAGGTCGTGCTGCCCGCCGGGTTCGCCGCGGGTGCCGCCGCCGGCGCCGGTGCGCAGAAGAAGCCCAAGCGCGAGAAGAAGAAGGCCGGCGCCGCCGCCAGCGGCGACAGCGTCACCTCCCCGATGCAGGGCACGATCGTCAAGGTCGCCGTCGAGGAGGGCGCCGAGGTCGCCGAGGGCGACGTCATCGTGGTGCTCGAGGCGATGAAGATGGAGCAGCCGCTCAAGGCCCACAAGGCCGGCACGGTCACCGGGCTGTCCGCGGCGGTCGGCGACAGCGTCACCAGCGGCGCCGTGGTCTGCGAGATCAAGGACGAGATGAACGTTCGGCCAACTCCCCCGCGGAGCAGGCCGGAACCCGACCCGCACCGGGTGACGATGGCGGCGTGCGCCTCCCCGTCACCTTCCTGATGTACGACGCGTCCGGTCACGGCGGCGTCGCCCGCACCGTCGTCAACCTCGCCAACCACCTGGCGGGCCACCGCGACGTGCGGGTGGTCAGCCTGTTCCGGCACGGTCGCGACCCCGGCGTACCCGCTCGACCCGCGCGTCCGCCACGACGTGCTGATCGACGTGCCCGCCGGGATCGGCCGTCTCGACCGGCTCCTCGACGCGCGGCCCACCCGGCTGCGGCCCGAGCCGGCCGAGAAGCGGATGACGCGGCTGACCGACCGGGTCCTGCGAGCGGCGCTGTCGCGGCTGGACCCGGGCATCCTGTGTCAGCACCCGGCCGTCCCTGCACCTCGCGGCGACCCAGTGGGCCGCGGACGGCGTCCGGGTCGTCGGCCAGGACCACAAGAACTTCGCCACCCGGTTCGCCAACCCCCGGCAGGCCGAGGTGCTGCGGACGGCGGTGCCGCTGCTCGACGCGTACGTCGTGCTCACCCACGCCGACGCCGAGGACTACCGGCGCGCGCTGCCCGGGGCTGCGGCACGCCCGTCGAGGTGATCCGCAACGCGCTCCCCTGGCCGCCGGCCGAGCAGCCCGCCGCCCTGGACTCCCGGGTCGTCGTGGCCGCCGGGCGGCTGGCCCAGGAGAAGGGCTTCGGGCGGATGATCGACGCGTTCGCGCCGGTCGCCCGCGAGCACCCCGACTGGCGGCTGGACATCTACGGCGAGGGCAGCGAGCGGGAGTCCCTGACCCGGCGGATCACCCGGCTCGGCCTCGACGGGCGGGTCCGGCTGCCCGGGCTACACCGACGACTTCCGCGGCGTGCTGGCCGGCGCCTCGGCGTACGCCCTGACCTCGCGCGCCGAGGGCTTCCCGATGGTGCTGATCGAGGCGATGAGCGCGGGCGTCCCGCTGGTGGCGATGGACTGCCCGCGCGGACCCGGCGAGATCGTCGACGACGGCAAGAACGGCCTCCTGGTCGACGACGGCGACGTCGCCGGCTTCACCGAGGCGCTGCGGCGGCTGGTCGAGGACGACGACCTGCGGCGCGCCTGCGGACGGCGAGCGCACGAGGACGCGCGGCAGTACGGCATCGACCGGGTCCTCGAGGAGTGGCTGCAGCTGTTCGAGCGCCTCGACGGCTGAACTGCACGCGGCTGCCACCCGCGCGGCCACCCCGCGTTCACCCCGGGCCGTCACCGTCGAGCCATGAGCCAGCGCGTGATCCTCCACGTAGGCGTCCCGAAGTCCGGCACGACGTTCCTCCAGTCGTCGCTGACCCTCAACCGCAAGGCGCTCCGCGAGGCCGGCGTGCTCTACCCCGCCGGGCAGGAGCGGATGTTCCTCGCCGCCCTCGACGTCCGCGGCGCCCACAAGGCGTGGGGCCGCCGGCGCGTCCGAGGTCGACGGCTCGTGGGACGCCCTGTGCCGCAAGGCCCGCGCCCACGACGGCACCACCGTGATCAGCCACGAGCTGTTCGCCGCCGCGTCCGCCCACCAGGTCACCGCCGCGCTGACCATGCTCAAGGGGCTCGAGGTGCACGTCGTGGTGACCGCCCGCGACCCTGCCCGGCAGGCCGTGGCCGAGTGGCAGGAGGGCGTCAAGCACGGCCGCCGGCTGCGCTTCGAGCAGTTCCGGCGGCGGGTCCTCGACACCGCCTCGGAGACCGACTACGCCCGCCGGTTCCGCGCCTCCCAGGACCTGCCCGACGTGCTGGCCCGCTGGGGCGGCTCCCTGCCGCCGTCGCAGGTGCACGTCGTCTGCTGCCCGCAGCCGGACGCCGACCCGCGGCTGCTGTGGGAGCGGTTCGGCGACGTCGTCGGGTTCGACGCGGTCCGGCTCGAGCCCGCCGGCCCCGACAGCACCAACGCCTCGCTCGGCACGGTCGAGGTCGACCTGCTGCGCCGCGTCAACGTCGCCCTCGACAAGCGGCTCGTGCAGCCGGAGTACGGCCAGGTGGTCAAGCAGCTCTACGCCCAGGAGATCCTGCCCGCGCGCACGGTCCCCGCGGGCCGTCGTACCCGCGGAGCATGTACGACGACCTCGCGGTCGTCGGCGAGCGCTGGGTCAAGGAGATCGACAAGGCGGGGTACGACGTGCGGGGCGCCCTGGCGTCGCTGGTGCCCGTCGCGCCGGGCGAGGACGGGCCGCACCCGGACGACGTGCACCCCCGCGACGGGCTGGACGCCGCCGTCGCCGCGACCGCCGAGCTGCTCCTCGAGGTGCAGCGGTCCCGCGCCGACGTCACCCGGCTCGAGGCGGAGAACGCGAAGCTCCGCAAGAAGCGCAAGCGGCTCAAGCGCCGCCTGCGTGCCGCCACCGACGAGTGAGACGCGACATCTGCGCGTGACGCGCGACCACTAGCCTGCGAGGCATGTTCTCCAAGGTGTTGGTCGCCAACCGCGGCGAGATCGCCATCCGTGCGTTCCGGGCCGCCTACGAGCTCGGCGCGCAGACGGTGGCGGTGTTCCCGCACGAGGACCGGGGCTCCGAGCACCGGCTCAAGGCCGACGAGGCCTACGAGATCGGCGAGCGCGGGCACCCGGTGCGGGCCTACCTCGACCCCGACGTGATCGTCGCGGCCGCCGTCCGGGCCGGTGCCGACGCGGTCTACCCCGGCTACGGCTTCCTGTCCGAGAACCCGCACCTGGCGGAGGCCTGCGCCAACGCCGGCATCACCTTCATCGGCCCCACGGCCGAGGTGCTCACGCTGACCGGCAACAAGGCGCGCGCGATCGCCGCGGCCAAGGCGGCCGGCGTGCCGACGCTCGCGTCGGTCGAGCCGTCCACCGACGCCGACACGCTCATCGAGTCCTCGAAGGACATGCCCTACCCGTTGTTCGTGAAGGCGGTCGCCGGCGGCGGCGGCCGCGGCATGCGGAGGGTGGACGAGGCCGGCGCCCTGCGCGAGGCCATCGAGACCTGCATGCGTGAGGCGGAGGGCGCGTTCGGCGACCCGACCGTGTTCATCGAGCAGGCCGTGGTCGAGCCGCGGCACATCGAGGTGCAGATCCTCGCCGACGGCGCCGGCAACGTCATCCACCTGTTCGAGCGGGACTGCTCCGTGCAGCGCCGGCACCAGAAGGTCGTCGAGATCGCGCCGGCCCCCAACCTCGACCCGGCGATCCGGGAGCGCATGTGCGCCGACGCGGTGCGCTTCGCGACCGAGATCGGCTACCGCAACGCCGGCACCGTGGAGTTCCTCCTCGACCCCGCCGGCAACTACGTCTTCATCGAGATGAACCCGCGGATCCAGGTGGAGCACACCGTGACCGAGGAGGTCACCGACGTCGACCTCGTGCAGGCCCAGATGCGCATCGCCTCCGGCGAGACCCTCGACGACCTCGGGCTGTCCCAGGACCGGATCACCCTGCGCGGGGCGGCGCTCCAGTGCCGGATCACCACCGAGGACCCCGCCAACGGGTTCCGTCCGGACACCGGCCGGATCACGACCTACCGCTCCCCCGGCGGCGCCGGCGTGCGGCTCGACGGCGGCACGACCTACACCGGCGCCGAGGTCAGCGCGCACTTCGACTCGATGCTGGCCAAGCTCACCTGCCGCGGTCGCGACTTCACGTCCGCCGTGGACCGCGCCCGTCGTGCCCTGGCCGAGTTCCGGATCCGGGGCGTGTCCACGAACATCCCGTTCCTCCAGGCGCTGCTCGACGACCCGGACTTCCGGTCCGGGCACATCACGACCGCGTTCATCGAGGAGCACCCGCAGCTGCTGACCGCGCGCTCGTCGGCCGACCGCGGCACCAAGCTGCTGACCTACCTCGCCGAGGTGACGGTCAACAAGCCCTACGGCGAGGCGCCCGTCAGCGTCGACCCGGTCACCAAGCTGCCCGCGCTCGACCTGTCGGTGCCCGCCCCCGACGGCACCCGCCAGCTGCTGCTGGCCCAGGGCCCGGAGGGGTTCGCCCGCACGCTGCGCGAGCAGACCCCGGTCGCCGTCACGGACACCACCTTCCGCGACGCGCACCAGTCGCTGCTCGCGACCCGGGTCCGCACGCGTGACCTGACCGCGGTCGCCGGGCACGTCGCCCGGATGACGCCGCAGCTCTGGTCGCTCGAGGCGTGGGGCGGGGCGACGTACGACGTGGCGCTGCGGTTCCTGTCCGAGGACCCGTGGGAGCGGCTGGCCGTGCTGCGCCAGGCGGTGCCGAACATCTGCCTGCAGATGCTGCTCCGCGGCCGCAACACGGTCGGCTACACGCCGTACCCCACCGAGGTCACCGAGGCCTTCGTGCACGAGGCGGCGGCGACCGGCATCGACGTGTTCCGGATCTTCGACGCCCTCAACGACGTCGAGCAGATGCGGCCGGCGATCGAGGCGGTCCGGGCCACCGGCACGACGGTCGCGGAGGTCGCGCTCTGCTACACCGGCGACCTGTCGAACCCGGACGAGAGGCTCTACACGCTCGACTACTACCTGCGCCTCGCGGAGCGGATCGTCGACGCCGGCGCGCACGTGCTCGCGATCAAGGACATGGCCGGCCTGCTCCGGGCCCCGGCCGCGCGCACGCTGGTCCGCGCGCTGCGGGAGCGCTTCGACCTGCCCGTCCACCTGCACACGCACGACACCCCCGGCGGCCAGCTCGCCACCCTCCTCGCCGCGATCGACGCCGGCGTGGACGCGGTGGACGCCGCGACGGCCTCGATGTCCGGCACCACCTCGCAGCCGGCGCTGTCGGCGCTGGTCGCGACCACGGACCACTCGACGCGGGCCACCGGGCTCGACCTCGACCGCGGTCTGCGACCTCGAGCCCTACTGGGAGGCGACCCGCCGCGTCTACGCGCCGTTCGAGAGCGGCCTGCCGTCGCCGACCGGTCGCGTCTACACGCACGAGATCCCCGGCGGCCAGCTGTCCAACCTGCGCCAGCAGGCGATCTCGCTCGGACTCGGCGAGAAGTTCGAGCAGATCGAGGACATGTACGCCGCGGCGAACAGGATCCTCGGCAACATCGTCAAGGTGACGCCGTCGTCCAAGGTGGTCGGCGACCTCGCGCTGCACCTCGTCGCGGTCGGCGCCGACCCGGCCGAGTTCGAGCAGGAGCCCGGCAGGTTCGACGTGCCCGACTCGGTCATCGGCTTCCTGTCCGGCGACCTCGGCGACCCGCCCGGCGGCTGGCCCGAGCCGTTCCGCACCAAGGCGCTGGCCGGCCGGACCGTGAAGCCGGTCGTCGCCGAGCTCGACGCCGAGCAGCGGGAGGGCCTGCGGCTCGACCGGCGCGGCACCCTCAACCGGCTGCTGTTCCCCGGTCCGAGCAAGGAGTTCGCGGAGTCGCGGCAGAAGTACGGCGACGTCTCGGTGCTGCCCACGTCGCAGTACCTCTACGGCCTCACCACCGGCGACGAGCACCAGGTCGAGCTCTCCGAGGGCAAGCGGCTGATCTTCGGGCTGCAGGCCGTCAGCGAGGCCGACGAGCGCGGCATCCGGTCGGTGATGTGCACGATCAACGGCCAGCTGCGGCCGGTCAACGTGCGCGACAAGTCGGTCGCCGCGGACGCACCGACCGTGGAGAAGGCCGACACGTCCAAGCCCGGGCACGTCGCCGCGCCGTTCGACGGCGTGGTCACGATCGTGGCCGCCGAGGGCGACACCGTCGAGGCCGGCGCGACCGTGGCCACCATCGAGGCGATGAAGATGGAGGCCTCCATCACGGCCCCCGTCGCCGGCACCGTCGACCGGCTCTCGTTCACCGGCACCCAGCAGGTCGAGGGCGGCGACCTCGTCCTCGTCCTCCGTTCCCGCTGGTTGAGGTGGCCGAGGCGCTCGCCGGGTGGTCGAGGAGCCGAGCGCCCAGCGCGAGAGCGTTTCGAGGCCACTCGCGCTGCGTGCGCGTGGTTTCGACACCTCAACCAGCGGCGGGGCTGGCGTCAGCCGACGGTGAACCAGGCGGACTTGAGGCCGAAGCGGGCCCGGAAGGCGTCGCCGGAGACGGTCACGTCGGACTTGCTGCCGTCCAGGACCAGCGTCCAGACCCGGCCCTTCCACTCGCCGTTGCCGTCGCGGCGGGTCACCGCGATGCCCCGGAGCGTGCCGAGGGACGGGTACGCGCGCTCGATCCTGGCGGCGCCGAGGTCGGTGCTCCAGGCGTGCACCGGGTTGCCGGTGTAGTCGTCGTAGGGGTCCGCCCGCGCGGTCAGGTAGGGCACGCTGCCGGCCGAGGTCCAGCCGCCGCTGCTCGACGAGAACTGCGTGAACGCCGGCTTCCCGTCGTAGGTCAGGATCTGGTTGGCCGTGGCGGTCACCGCGTCGTTGCTGCGCGGGTCCTCGGCCCCCTGCCCGCCGTACACCTGGCAGTAGGAGGTGTCGCAGATCTGGTAGTAGCGCGAGGGGTACTGGTCGCGCGACCAGGTCGCGTAGGTGCGGGCCGCGACCGCCTGGGCCCGCACGGCCTCGGGCTGCCACGAGGCGGGCATCTCGCGCGGGATCACGCCGCGCACGTAGTCGTCCATCGAGAGCACGTTGACGGTGTCGCGCGCCTTGCCGCCGGGAATCGGCGAGGCCGAGCGCAGCGCCCCGCGGTAGCTGCGCGCGCCGTACGGCGTGAACAGGGTCAGCGGCGTCGGCGCACCGAACTGCCCGTCACCGACGAGGCTGGCGCGGCCGCCGGGACGCCAGCGGTGCCACGAGCCGGTGAGGTACTGCACGACGCTCTTGTTGCCCGCGCCCACGGTGATCCGCCAGCGCTTGACGCCGTGCGGCATCGGGACCGGGTAGGTGACGCTGCTCCCGATGTCGGTGAGCCGGAGACCGGGCACGGCCTTCACGACGACGTCGGACGTGGTGTCGGCGCTGATCAGCACCCGCACGCCGCCGGTCACCTCGGACCAGGTGGTGCCGGGGTAGTAGAAGTCGATGATCTGCCGGTAGGTCAGCCCCTGCTTGGCGGCCCCCTGCGCGCCGTACTGCGACATGCCGTGGCCGTGCCCGAACCCGTGACCCACGAGCACGACGGACCGGCCGGCCGGCACCCGGAACGACTGGTTCACCTCGACGCCACCGGCGGGGACGGAGGACGTCACCAGCCCGGCGACAAGGACCGTCGTCGCGCCGACGGCGAGGCCGCGCACAGGTGATCTCATCCGGAGTCCCTCCCAAGACCGACCGTGACGAACGATGCAGGACGAGCCTGCTGGGGCTCAGGGTATGCCCGTGACAAGCAGTGCTGTCGGCCACGTGGGTGAACTACATCGATGTAGTTCGAAACCCCTGTGCCACAAGGGATTCCGGGCATCCGGGTAGCCTCGTCGCATGACCCTGCTCCTGATCCTCCTGCTGCTCATCGGGGCCGTCGTGCTCGTGACCCGCTCGCGTCACCCGGCGCAACGAGCAGAAGGCCCTCGAGCAGCGCCGCGAGGCCGACCTCGACGCGGTCCGCAAGGTCACCGACGAGGACGTCACCCGCTTCGGCGAGGAGCTCCAGCGGCTCGACACCGAGATGCTGACGACCCCGCTCGACGAGGCCGCCCGGCAGGACTACCAGCGCGCGCTGGACTCCTACGAGTCCGCCAAGGACTCGCTCGACCGGGTCACCCGGTCCGAGGACGTCCGCCACGTCACCGAGGCGCTCGAGGACGGCCGCTACGCGGTGGCCTGCGTGCAGGCCCGCACGTCCGGCCGGCCGCTGCCGACGCGGCGCCCGCCGTGCTTCTTCAACCCGGCGCACGGCCCGTCGACCACGGACATCGAGTGGGCGCCGCCCGGTGGGCAGCAGCGCCAGGTGCCGGTCTGCGCGGCCGACGCCGACCGCGTCTCGCAGGGCGCCGAGCCGGACATCCGCACGGTCCAGCAGGGCGTCGGCCGGGTGCCCTACTGGCAGGGCGGTCCGGCCTACTCGCCCTGGGCCGGCGGCTACTTCGGCGGCTACGCCACGTCCGGCCTGCTGCCCGGCTTCCTGCTCGGCACGATGCTCGCCCCCGGATGGGACGGCTACGGCGGCGGCTGGGACGGCGACGGCGGCTACGACGGGGGTGGCGACGGGGGCGACGGCGGCGGTACGACGGCGGCGGCGACTCCGGTGACGGGGGCGACGGCGGCGGGTACGACGGCGGCGGGGGCGACTCGGGCGGCGGGGACGGCGGTGGGTTCGACTTCGGGGGCCTCGGAGACGGCGGCGGGTTCGACTTCGGCGGCGGCGACTTCGGGGGCGGCGACTTCGGCGGCTTCTGAGCCGGAACACGTCGGGTGGTCGAGGAGGGCGGAGCGCTAGCGGAGCCCGTCTGAGACCACTCGGGCACGCGCGCGCGCGCAGTGGTCTCGAGACGCCTCGCGCTTCGCGCTCGGCTCCTCGACCACCCGGGGCGGACCCACGTTGGTTGAGCTTGTCGAAACCACCCGCACACACGCTGGGAGGTTTCGAGGCCCTCGCGCTCGCGCTCGGGCACCTCAACCAACGTGCCGTCGGGTGGTCGAGGAGGGCGGAGCGCTGGCGAGCGTCGAGACCGGCACACACGCGCAGTGGTCTCGAGACGCCTCGCGCTTCGCGCTCGGCTCCTCGACCACCCGGGTCAGCCCAGGTCTAGGTCTTGAAGACGTGCAGCCGGCGGGCGGCCTCGGCGACGGAGCCGCTCATCGAGGGGTAGACCGTGAACGCGTGGGCGAGCTGGTCGGCGGTGAGGTTCTCGGCCACCGCGATCGCCACCGGGTGGATCAGCTCGGAGGCGCGGGGTCCCACGACGACCCCGCCGACGACGATGCCGGTCCCGGGGCGCGCGAACAGCTTCACGAAGCCGTCCCGCACGCCCTGCATCTTCGCCCGCGGGTTGCCCGAGAGCGGCAGGGTGATGCACTCGGCGTCGATCTCGCCGGCGTCGACGGCGTTCTGCGACCAGCCGACGGTGGCGATCTCCGGGGCGGTGAACACGTTGGACGACACGGTCTTGAGGTCGAGCGGCTGTACGGCGTCGCCGAGGAAGTGCCACATCGCGATCCGGCCCTGCATCGCCGCGACGGAGGCGAGCATCAGCACGCCGGTGCAGTCGCCGGCGGCGTACACGCCTCGCGCGGACGTGCGGGAGACCCGGTCGACGCGCGACGAAGCCGCCGTCGTCCAGGTTCACCCCGGCCTCGGCGAGCCCCATGTCGGCGGTGTTCGGGACCGAGCCGAGGGCCAGCAGGCAGTGCGAGCCCTCGACGGTGCGCCCGTCGGTCAGCGTCACGGTGACCGCGTCCCCGTGCCGCTCCACGGACTGCATCCGGGACTTCGACAGCACGGTCATGCCGCGGCGGGTGAAGACGCTCCTCGAGCACCTCGGCGGCGTCGGCGTCCTCGCCGGGCAGCACCCGGTCGCGGCTGGAGACCAGCGTGACGTCGATGCCGAGCGCGTTGTAGGCGCTGGCGAACTCGGCGCCGGTGACGCCCGACCCGACGACGATCAGGTGGGTGGGCGCCTCGTCGAGCGCGTAGACCTGCTCCCAGGTCAGGATCCGCTCCCCGTCGGGCACGGCCGAGTCGAGCGTGCGCGGCGCGGCGCCGGTCGCCAGCAGCACGGCGTCCGCCTCGAGCGTCTCCTCCTCGCCCCCGTCGACCGGGGTGGCGACGACGCGTCTGCGCGTCCGTCGAGGCGGCCGCGGGCCCGGAGCACGCGCACGCCCTCCCGGGTCAGCCGCCGCTCGATGTCGGCGGACTGGGCCTGCGCGAGCCGCAGCACGCGCTCGTTGACCTGCTCGAGGTCGGTCGACCAGGGACCCCTCGAAGCGGATGCCGAGCTCCTCGGACTCGGCCATGTCGGCCATCAGCTCGGCCGTCGCGATCAGGGTCTTGCTGGGCACGCAGTCGGTGAGCACCGCGGAGCCGCCGACGCCGTCGGTGTCGACGACGGTGACGTCGGCCCCGAGCTGGGCCGCCACCAGCGCTGCTTCGTACCCGCCGGGACCGCCACCGACCACCACCACACGATTCACGCCACCATCCTCGCAAACCTGGACGTGCGCGGGTTATGCGCACCCTCCTCGGTAGTCTGCGGCCGTGCCCTTCTACGCCGCCTTCGGGTCGAACATGGATCCCCGTCGGATGGGTGAGCGGTGCCCGCACTCCCCGCTGCGCAGCACCGGCTGGCTCACCGGGCTGGCGGCTGACGTTCGGCGGCGAGGAGCACGGCTGGGACGGCGCGCTCGCGACGATCGTGGAGGACCCGCTCGAGCAGGTCTTCGTCGCGGTGTACGACGTGACCGGCGACGACGAGCAGCACCTCGACGCCCTGGAGAGCGCCGACACCGGGCTCTACCGCAAGACCCGGGTGCGGGTCTCCACGATGGACGGCGAGCAGCTGGCCTGGGCCTACGTCCTGGACGCCTACGAGGGCGGCCTGCCCTCGGCGAGCTACCTCGGCATCCTGGCGGAGGCCGCGCAGGCCGCCGACGCCCCCGAGGACTACGTCGCGGCGCTGCGGGCCCGGCCCTGCCGGTCGATCGGCCTCTGACGGCTGCACTGATCCTCGCGCCGTACGACGGATAGGGTGCGCGGCATGACCAGCACACCTGCCGAGCTCGCCGCAGAGGCCGCCGCCGTCCTCGCCGAGAAGACCGGGGTCGCGTCCCACGACATCGCCCTGGTGATGGGCTCCGGCTGGCTGCCCGCGGTCGACGCCCTCGGCGAGGCGACCGCCGAGCTGACCACCACCGACCTGCCCGGCTTCGCGCCGCCGGCCGTCCAGGGGCACGCCGGCAAGATCCGCTCGGTGCGCTCCGGGGACAAGAACCTGCTGGTGTTCCTGGGCCGCACCCACTTCTACGAGGGGCTCGGCGTGCGCCTCGGTGGTGCACGGCGTCCGCACCGCCGCCGCCGCCGGCTGCCGCACGATCGTGCTGACCAACGGCTGCGGCGGCCTCAAGGAGACCTGGACGCCCGGCACGCCGGTGCTGATCAGCGACCACGTCAACCTCACCGCGACGTCGCCGATCGAGGGCGCCAACTTCGTCGACCTCACCGACCTCTACTCCCCGCCGGCTCCGGGCGCTGTGCCGCGAGGTCGACCCGTCGCTCGACGAGGGCGTCTACGTGCCAGTTCCCCGGACCGCACTACGAGACCCCGGCGGAGATCCGGATGGTCCGCGCCATCGGCGGCGACCTGGTCGGCATGTCCACGGTGCTCGAGGCGATCGCCGCCCGGGAGGCCGGCCTGGAGGTGCTCGGCATCTCGCTGGTCACCAACCTCGCCGCCGGCATCACCGGCGAGCCGCTCAACCACGCGGAGGTGCTCGAGGCCGGCAAGGCCGCGGCCTCGCGGATGGGCGACCTGCTCGGCGCGATCGTGCCGAGGATCTGATGCGCGTCCTGGTCACCGGCGCCGCCGGCAGCATCGGCGCGGTCCTCTGCACCGGCCTGGTCGACCGCGGCCACACGGTCGTCGGGCTCGACCTCGCCCCCGAGCCGGACGGCTTCCCCGGCGAGTGGGCCACCGTCGACTGCGCCGACCCCGACGCCGTCGACGCGGTGTTCGCTGGCCGCGACCCGGGCCGGCGGGCTCGACGCGGTCGTCCACCTGGCCGGCATCCCGACCGAGGCCTCGCTGCCCGACGAGCTCACCTCGCACGTGCGTCACCACGGCCGCGCTGCTCGACGCGATGGTCGCGGCACGGCGTGACCCGGATCGTCTACGCCGGCAGCAACCACGCCGTGGGCCGCACGCCGCGCCCCGCCGACGGGCTGCTCACGGTCGACGTGCGCCCCCGGCCGGACACGCTTCTACGGCGTCGCCAAGGTCGCCGCCGAGGCGCTGCTGCAGCCTGTACGTCGACCGCTACGGCATCGACGCGGTGTCCACCCGGATCGGCAGCTTCCTGCCGCAGCCGGAGACCACCGCGCAACCTGGCCGACCTGGCTGTCGCCCGACGACGCGGTGCGGATGTTCGCGGCGGCGCTGACCGCCCCGGACCCGGGCTTCGCGGTGCTCTACGGCGTCTCGGCCAACACCCGCGGCTGGTGGGACCTCGACGCCGGGCCGGGCGCTGGGCTACGACCCGCAGGACGACGCCGAGGACTTCGCCGGCCAGGTCACGCGCCGACGAGGAGCGCGACGCGGTCGAGGCCGCGCACGTCGGCGGCCCGTACGCCACCGAGCAGTTCCACCGACCCGCCCTCGACAGCGCCGAGGCGACGCGCATGAGCGAGCTCGACCGACCGCGCCCGCGCCTGGGCCGCCGAGGACCCCGACGAGCAGACCCGCGCCGAGCTCGAGGCGCTGCGTCGCGCGCGCCGAGGCCGACCCGGACGGCGACGCCGCCGCCGACCTCGCCGACCGCTTCGACGGCCGGCTGGAGTTCGGCACCGCCGGGCTGCGCGGCGCGCTCGGCGCCGGCCCGAACCGGATGAACCGGGTCGTGGTGATCCGCGCGGCGGCCGGCCTCGCGGCGTACCTCGTCGACCACGGGCCACGCGGGCGGCACCGTCGTCGTCGGCTACGACGCCCGGCACAACTCCGACGTGTTCGCCGAGGACACCGCCGAGGTCATGGTCGGCGCCGGGCCTGCAGGCGCGTGCTGCTCCCCCGCCCGCTGCCGACCCCGGTGCTGGCCTACGCGATCCGCACGCTCGGCTGCGTCGCCGGCGTGATGGTGACCGCCTCGCACAACCCGCCGCAGGACAACGGCTACAAGGTCTACCTCGGCGACGGCAGCCAGATCGTGCCGCCCGCGGACGCCGAGATCTCCGCCGCGATCGACGCGGTCGGCCCGCTCGCCGGCGTACCGCGGGAGGCGGGCTGGTCGCGGCTCGGCGACGAGGTCGTCGAGGCCTACCTCGCCGACGTCGGCGCGCCTGGTCGAGCCGGACGGCCCGCGGGACCTGGTCACGGTCTACACCCCGCTGCACGGCGTCGGCGGCGAGACCGTCGCCACGGTGATGGAGCGGGCCGGCTTCCCGGCGCCGCACGTCGCGGCCGCGCAGGCCGAGCCCGACCCGGACTTCCCGACCGTCGCGTTCCCGAACCCCGAGGAGCCCGGGCGCCATGGACCTCGCGATGGCGCTGGCCGCCGAGGTCGACGCCGACCTCGTGGTCGCCAACGACCCGGACGCCGACCGGTGCGCGGTGGCGGTGCCGGACGCGCACGGCTGGCGGATGCTGCGCGGCGACGAGGTCGGCGCGCTGCTCGGCGACTTCCTGCTCCGCAGCGGCGCCGAGGGCGTCTACGCCACCTCGATCGTGTCGTCCTCGCTGCTCGGCGCGCTCGCCGCCGCGCACGGCCAGCCGCACGACGAGACGCTCACCGGCTTCAAGTGGATCGGCCGCGTCGACGGGACTGGCGTTCGGCTACGAGGAGGCGCTCGGCTACTGCGTCGCGCCGACGCTCGTGCGCGACAAGGACGGCGTCTCGGCGCTGCTGCTGGTCGTCGAGCTGGCCGCCCGGCTGAAGGCCGAGGGCCGGACGCTGATCGACCGGCTCGACGACATCGCCCGCGAGCACGGCCTGCTACGCCACCGACCAGCTCTCGGTCCGGGTCACCGACCTGTCGCTGATCGCGCGACGCGATGGACGCGGCTGCGCACGCACGCCGCCCGGCGTCGCTCGGCGGCCTCGCGGTCGAGCAGGTCGACGACCTCGCCGAGGGCAGCCGCCGACCTGCCGCCGACCGACGGCCTGCGCTTCCGGCTCGCCGACCACGCCCGGGTCGATCGTGCGGCCCGTCCGGCACCGAGCCGAAGATCAAGTGCTACCTCGAGGTGGTCGTCCCGGTCGACGCCGTCCGAGCAGGACGGCGTCGACGCGGCCCGCATCTCGGCCGCCGGCCGGCTCGACGCGATCCGCGGCGACCTCGCCGCCGCCGCCGGGCTCTAGAGGAACAGGCTGACCACGAAGGCGCAGCCCGGCGACGGCCAGCGCGACGATCTCGGGGACGGCGTACGGCCGGCGCACCGGCGGCAGCTCGCCGGCTGTCGCCCGCGAACTCGCGCTGGCGCTTCGCCTGGTCGACGAGCTCCTCGATGCGGGTCGACCACGAACGTCTGGTAGTCCATCGCGGTCTGGTCCAGGCCGGCGAGCTCCGCCTTGTCGCGAGAGCTCCCGGCGTCCGGCTCTTGCCGAGCAGCGAGCCCTGGCTCTCCTTCTTGGCCCGCTGCTTGACGTCGGCGGCCGAGCGACTTGCCGATGCCGATGCAGACGAACCGCCGCTCGCCCACCCAGACGTTCAGCGTCTGCCCCATCGAGACCTCGTCGATCGCGACGTACGGCACGCAGGCGTCGCGCAGCGAGCCCTGCAGGAGCAGGTCCCGGGTGTACGCCGTGACGCGCGGCCGCAGCTGGGTCGCCCAGACCAGCGCCGCCGCGAACAGCGGCACCGAGCCCGATCCGGAGGCCGACGACGGTGTGCACGCTGAACGCCGACGTACGACGATCGCGAACGCCGCGACGGCCATCCCGGCCCAGCCGATGAACGATCCCGGTCGTCGGCTTGAACCGCTCGAGCACCCGTTCGTCGCGTCGCGCGGGGCTGCGCGGAAGGGGCCATGGCCCGATTCTGCACCGGCACAGGCGATTCTCCGCAACCGGCGGCCCACACCTATGCTGGTGGCCGTGACTGCGACTGCGAGCTCAACGGCGAGCTCGACGCCCGGAAGTCCGCTCCCCGGCCACCTGGCCGAGGCGACCGGCACCGACGCGTCGCTCCGCCGATTCCTGCACGGACTGCCCGGCGTCGACCAGGTCGGCGCCGAGGCGCGCGCCGCCTCGCTCGGCACCCGGTCGATCAAGACGACCGCGAAGGCGTTCGCCCTCGACCTGGCGATCCGGATGGTCGACCTGACCACGCTCGAGGGCGCCGACACCCCCGGCAAGGTCCGGGCGCTGTGCGCCAAGGCGATGCGCCCCGACCCGGCCGACCAGACCTGCCCGCCGGCCGCCGCCGTCTGCGTCTACCCCGACATGGTCGCCACCGCCAAGCAGGCCCTCGCCGGCAGCGACGTGCACGTCGCGTCGGTCGCGACCGCGTTCCCGTCCGGCCGCGCCGCCCTGGACATCAAGCTGGCCGACACGCGTGACGCGGTCGAGGCCGGCGCCGACGAGATCGACATGGTCATCGACCGGGGCGCGTTCCTGTCCGGCCGCTACCTCGAGGTGTTCGAGGAGATCGTCGCGGTCCGCGAGGCCTGCGAGCGGCCCGACGGATCGGCGGCGCACCTCAAGGTGATCTTCGAGACCGGCGAGCTGCAGACCTACGACAACGTCCGCCGCGTCTCCTGGCTGGCGATGATGGCCGGCGCGCACTTCATCAAGACCTCGACCGGCAAGGTCCAGCCGGCCGCCACGCTGCCGGTGACGATGGTGATGCTCGAGGCGGTCCGCGACTTCCGCGAGGCCACCGGCCAGATGGTCGGCGTGAAGCCCGCCGGCGGCATCCGCACGGCCAAGGACGCGATCAAGTACCTCGTCATGGTCAACGAGGTCGCCGGCCCCGACTGGCTCGACCCGGACTGGTTCCGCTTCGGCGCCTCCACGCTGCTCAACGACCTGCTCATGCAGCGCACCAAGATGACCACCGGCCGCTACTCCGGCCCCGACTACTTCACGCTGGACTGATCCGATGGTTTCGACAAGCTCGACACGATCGACCGGCTCGACCAACGTGTTCGACTACGCCCCGGCCCCCGAGTCCCGCGCGATCGTCGACATCAAGTCGTCCTACGGGCTGTTCATCGACGGCGAGTTCGTCGACCCCACGGGCGGCAAGTCGTTCAAGACGATCAACCCCGCGACCGAGGAGGTGCTCGCCGAGGTCGGCGACGCCTCCGCCGAGGACGTCGACCTGCGCGGTCAAGGCCGCCCGCCGCGCCTACACCCGGGTCTGGTCGCGGATGTCGGGCCGCGAGCGGTCGAAGTACCTCTTCCGCATCGCGCGCCTCCTCCAGGAGCGCAGCCGCGAGTTCGCGGTGCTCGAGTCGATCGACAACGGCAAGCCGATCAAGGAGTCCCGCGACGTCGACGTGCCGACGGCCGCCGCGCACTTCTTCTACTACGCCGGCTGGGCCGACAAGCTCGGGCACGCCGGCTTCGGCGCCGACCCGCAGCCGCTCGGCGTCGCCGGCCAGGTCATCCCGTGGAACTTCCCGCTGCTGATGCTCGCGTGGAAGATCGCGCCGGCGCTGGCCTGCGGCAACACCGTGGTGCTCAAGCCGGCCGAGACCACGCCGCTGACCGCCCTGCTGTTCGCGGAGATCTGCCAGCAGGCCGACCTGCCGCCGGGCGTGGTCAACATCGTCACCGGCGCCGGCGAGACCGGCCGCGCGATCGTCGCGCACGACGACGTCGACAAGGTCGCGTTCACCGGCTCCACCGAGGTCGGCCGGCTGATCGCCAAGACCGTCGCCGGCACCGACAAGCGGGTCACGCTCGAGCTCGGCGGCAAGGCCGCCAACATCGTGTTCGACGACGCCCCGGTCGACCAGGCCGTCGAGGGCATCGTCAACGGCATCTTCTTCAACCAGGGCCACGTGTGCTGCGCCGGCTCCCGGCTGCTGGTGCAGGAGTCCGTCGCCGACGAGGTGCTGGAGCGGCTCAAGCGCCGGATGGCCACGCTGCGCGTCGGCGACCCGCTCGACAAGAACACCGACGTCGGCGCGATCAACTCCGCCGAGCAGCTCGCCAAGATCCGCGAGCTCTCCGACATCGGCGAGGCCGAGGGCGCCGGCCGCTGGTCGCCCGCCTGCGACCTGCCCAGCCACGGCTTCTGGTTCCCGCCGACGGTGTTCACCGGCGTCTCCCAGGCGCACCGCATCGCGCGCGAGGAGATCTTCGGCCCGGTGCTGTCGGTGCTGACCTTCCGCACCCCGGCCGAGGCCGTCGAGAAGGCCAACAACACGCCGTTCGGCCTGTCCGCCGGCATCTGGACCGACAAGGGCTCGCGCATCCTCTGGATGGCCGACCAGCTCCGCGCCGGCGTGGTGTGGGCCAACACGTTCAACAAGTTCGACCCGACCAGCCCCTTCGGCGGCTACAAGGAGTCCGGCTACGGCCGCGAGGGCGGCCGGCACGGCCTGGAGGGCTACCTGCCGATGAGACGACGGCCCGCATCGACGTGCAGAAGACCTACAAGCTGTACGTCGGCGGCGCGTTCCCCCGCTCGGAGTCGGGCCGGACCTACGTCGTGCACGACAGCAAGGGGAAGTTCCTCGCGAACGCCGTCGGCCGCCTCCCGCAAGGACGCCCGCGACGCCGTGCAGGCGGCCCGCAAGGCGTTCGGCGGCTGGGCCGCGCCGGACGCCGTACAACCGCGGGCAGGTCGTCTACCGCGTCGCCGAGGTGCTCGAGGGCCGGCGCGTGCAGTTCGTCGACGAGGTGCAGCGCTCCGAGGGCATCACCAAGCGGCAGGCCGAGGCCGCCGTGGACGCGTCGGTCGACCGGCTGGTCTGGTACGCCGGGTGGGCCGACAAGATCGCCCAGGTCGTCGGCGGCACCAACCCGGTCGCCGCGCCGTACTTCAACTTCTCGCTGCCCGAGCCCACCGGCGTCGTCGGCGTCGTCGCGCCCGCAGGGCTCGTCGCTGCTCGGCCTGGTCAGCGTGGTCGCGCCGGTCATCGTCACCGGCAACACCTGCGTGGTCGCCACCTCGCACGAGCGGCCGCTGCCCGCGATCACGCTGTCCGAGGTGCTCGCCACCTCCGACGTGCCGGGCGGCGTCGTCAACGTGCTCACCGGCGCGGTCGGCGACACGGCCCCCACGCTCGCCTCGCACATGGACGTCAACGCGATCGACCTGACCGGGCTGGCCGGCGACGCCGAGCTCGCCGCGCGACCTCGAGATCGACGCCGCCGAGAACCTCAAGCGGGTGCTGCGCGCGCCCGCCACCGAGCCGGACTGGGCCGCCGAGCCCGGCGCTCGACCGGATGACCCGGTTCCTGGAGACCAAGACGGTCTGGCACCCGATCGGCATCTGAGGATGGTCCGGCGCAGGTCATCGTGGTGGCCGGCCCCTCGGGGTCCGGCAAGTCACGGCTCTGCGAACGGCCTGCACGACGCGCTCGGCGTGCTGACGGTGAACCTCGACGACTTCTACAAGGACGGCGACGACCCGACCCTGCCGCGGCTGCACCTCGCCCCGGGCCAGGAGATCGTCGACTGGGACGACCCGGCGTCGTGGTCCTGCGAGGACGCGCTGGACGCCCTGGAGACGCTGTGCCGGGTCGGCGCCGCGGACATCCCGGTCTACGACATCTCGCGCGACGGCCGGGTCGGCACCCGCCGCGTGGCGGTCGGCTGCCCGTCGTACGTCGTGGCGGAGGGGCTGTTCGCGCAGGAGGTGGTCGCCGGCTGCCGCGAGCGAGGGCTGCTGGCCGACGCGGTCTGCGTGCGCAACCACCGGCTCGTGACGTTCTGGCGGCGGTTCACCCGCGACCTGCGCGAGCACCGCAAGCCGCCGCTGGTGCTGCTGCGGCGCGGCTGGCTGCTGATGCGGGCCGAGCCGCAGGTCGTCGCGCACGCCGTCGCCTGCGGGTGCCGTCCGATGACGCCCGACGAGGCCTTCGAACGGCTGTCGGCGATGGCCGCCGAGGACCTGGCGGCTCAGCGCAGCGAGTAGGTCGCGATCGAGACGCCGGCGTAGTGCGCGGCGAACGCGATCACCGTGAAGGTGTGGAACACCTCGTGGAAGCCGAACCACTGCGGCACCGGGTTGGGCCGGCGCAGCCCGTAGACCACGCCGCCGACGGTGTAGAGCAGGCCGCCGAGCGCGAGCAGCACGACCACCGAGGTGACGTGGTACTGCGCGAAGTCGCCCGCGAAGAACACCGCCGCCCAGCCGAGCGCGATGTAGATCGGGGTGTAGACCCAGCGCGGCGCCCCCGGCACGAAGAGCCGGAACGCGATCCCGAGCGCGGCGCCTCCCCACGCCACGCAGAGCAGCACGACGCGGTCCGAGCCGGTGAGCAGCAGCAGGCTGAACGGCGTGTAGCTGCCGGCGATCAGCAGGAAGATGCTCGCGTGGTCCATCCGGGTCAGCACCTTCTCGACCCGCGGCGACCAGCCGCCGCGGTGCATGGTGGCGGAGACGGTGAACAGGACCAGGGCGCAGGTGGCGAAGACGGCCGAGCCGACCTTGGGGGCGCCGTCCGGCGAGAACAGCACCAGCAGCACTGCCCCCGACGAGCGTGAGCGGCGCCGTCCCGGCGTGCAGCCAGCCGCGCATCCGGGGCCTGACCTCGGCGACGATCTCGGCCACGTGCTCCGCGACGTGCTCGCTGACGGAGTGCGCGGCGGCGAGGGGGGACGGGGTCACCAGGGAGAGATACCCCTTATGTCCGGGTCCGAAGCGGGTCGAGGCATCCGGTCCAGACCCGTGGGACGGCATGGGTGGCTGGGACTGGCACGTCGACATGGGGCCTCGCCTTCGCCGGGACCGGCACAGGTGGCCGGTCGTCCCCTGTCGCATCGTCCGGGCCGCCGGGTCCCTTGAGGAACTCGGTAAAGAACCAGCCGAACGGCCAGGTGGTGGACTGGTCGGGCTCATGTCGGGTGGTCGAGCCACCGGTCGGTTGGTCGAGGAGCCGAGGCGCTAGCCGAGGCGTCTCGAGACCACTCGTGGCAGCACGCTGGTTGAGCCTGTCGAAACCACCCCGGTCCGGTGCTGAGTGGTCTCGAGACGCCTCGCGCTTCGCGCTCGGCTCCTCGACCACCCGGGAGGCGGGGCTCCTCGGCCACCTCAGCCAACGGGGGGTCGGCCCTCAGGCGCCGACGACGCCGTCGACGCCCTCGCGGAGCAGGTCGGCGTGCCCGTTGTGGCGGGCGTACTCCTGGATCATGTGCACCATCACCAGCCGCAGCGAGACGTGCTCGTCCCACCGGGCCTGGTAGGCGGTGACGTCGAGCGACTCGGCCTCCCGCTCGATGCGGCGGGCGTGCTCGACCTCGGCCTCCCACGCCGCGAACGCCTCGGCGCGCGTCGCGCCCGTCGCGTCGTACGCCGTCTGGAAGTCGTTCTCCACCTCGGACCAGACCATGCCGACGTCCTCGCCGGCGATCACCCGGCGGAACCAGGTGCGCTCCACCTCGGCCAGGTGCCGCACCAGGCCGAGCAGGGTCAGCGTCGAGGGCGGGCTGGAGCGCGACCGGAGCTCGTCGTCGGTGAGCCCCTCGCACTTCATCGCCAACGTGGCGCGGTGGTAGTCGAGGAAGGCGCGCAGGGTCTCGCGCTCGTCGCCCCGCAGCGGTGGGCCTGTCCGGTTGTCCGTCACGGCCGTCACCTTTTCACGCCCGGTTAGGTTGGTTGGCATGGACACCTTCTCCCTCGGTACGTCGCCCGTCCACCGCATCGGCTTCGGCGCGATGCAGCTCCCCGGCCCGGGCGTCTTCGGGCCGCCGCGCGACCACGACGCCGCGATCGCCGTGCTCCGGCGGGCGGTCGAGCTCGGCGTGGACCACATCGACACCGCCCAGTACTACGGTCCCGACGTCTCGAACGCGCTGATCCGCGAGGCCCTGCACCCCTACTCCGACGACCTGGTGCTGGTCTCCAAGGTCGGCGCCGTCCGCGACGCCGAGGGCGGCTGGGTGCCCGCCCAGTCCCCCGCCGACCTGCGGGCCGGTGTCGAGGACAACCTCCGCTCGCTCGGGGTCGAGCGGCTCGGCGCGGTCAACCTGCGCCGGATGCCCGACGACCACCTGCCCGAGGGCGTGGCGCCGGTGCCGTTCGAGGACCAGCTGGCCGAGATGGTGGCGCTGCGCGACGAGGGCAAGATCGCCGGCATCGGCGTCTCGACGGTCTCCCTGGCGCAGGTCGAGCAGGCCATCGAGCACGGCCGGCATCGTGTGCGTGCAGAACGCGTTCAGCCTGGTCGACCGCAGCGACAGCGCGGTGCTCGACCGCTGCCACGAGGCCGGGGTCGCCTACGTGCCCTACTTCCCGCTCGGCTCCGCGTTCCCCGGCATGCCGAAGGTGACCGAGAACGACGTGGTCCTCGAGATCGCCGGCCGCATCGGCGCCAGCCCGGCGCAGGTCGGTCTCGCGTGGCTGCTCGCCCACCGCGACAACGTGCTGCTCATCCCCGGGACGTCCAGCGTGGCGCACCTCGAGGAGAACCTGCAGGCCGGCGAGATCACCCTGTCGGCCGACGACGTGGCCGCGCTCGACAAGGTCCGGCGGACCTCAGCTGACCGCGCTCAGCACGGCGTACGACGGCTTGATCTGCTCGTCGATGATGCGCGAGCCGCTCGTCGAAGGGCAGGAACGCCGACTTCATCGCGTTGATCGTGAACCAGCGCAGGTCGTCCATGCCGTAGCCGAACGCGTCGACGAGCTTGCCCATCTCGCCGCTCATCGAGGTGCCGCTCATCAGCCGGTTGTCGGTGTTGACCGTGACCCGGAACCGCAGCCTGGTCAGGGTGCCGATCGGGTGCTCGGCGATCGAGGCCGCGGCGCCGGTCTGGATGTTCGAGGACGGGCACATCTCGAGCGGGATGCGCTTGTCCCGGACGTACGACGCGAGCCGGCCCAGCTGCGGCACGCCGTCGGCGTCGACGTGCACGTCGTCGATGATCCGCACGCCGTGGCCGAGCCGGTCGGCGCCGCACCACTGGATGGCCTGCCAGATCGACGGCAGCCCGAAGGCCTCGCCGGCGTGGATGGTGAAGTGCGCGTTCTCGCGCTGGAGGTACTCGAACGCGTCGAGGTGCCGGGTGGGCGGGTAGCCCGCCTCGGCGCCGGCGATGTCGAAGCCGACGACGCCCTGGTCGCGGTAGGCCGTGGTGAGCTCGGCGATCTCGCGGCTGCGGGCCTGGTGGCGCATGGCCGTGAGCAGCTGGCGTACGACGATCGGGCGGCCGTCGAGACGCGCCTCCTCCTGGCCCTCGACGAACCCGTCGCGCACGGCCTCGACGACCTGCTCGAGCGTGAGACCGCCGGCCAGGTGCTGCTCGGGGGCGTAGCGGATCTCGGCGTACACCACGCCGTCCGCGGCCAGGTCCAGGACCGCCTCGCGGGCGACCCGGCGCAGGTTGTCCGCGGTCTGCATCACCGCGACGGTGTGGTCGAACGTCTCCAGGTAGCGCTCCAGCGAGCCGGAGTCCGCCGAGTCGGGAACCAGCGGCCGAGACCGTCGGCGTCCTCGCTCGGCAGGTCGTGCCCGGCGCCGGCGGCCAGGTCGAGGATCGTCTGCGGCCGCAGGCCCCCGTCGAGGTGGTCGTGCAGCAGGACCTTGGGGGCGCGCACGAGCAGCTCGCGCGAGACGGTACGTTCGGTGGCCTCAGGCATGGGCCTCATCCAACCAGGCTCGTGGACGATCACCGAGAAGGGGCAACCATGCGGGTCTTCACGTCGTTCGACCAGCTCTCCGAGGCCGTGGGCGAGGACCTCGGCAGCACCGACTGGCTCGAGGTGACCCAGGAGCGCGTCGACGCCTTCGCGGACGCGACCGGGGACCACCAGTGGATCCACGTGGACGTGGAGAAGGCCAAGGACGGCCCGTTCCAGGGCACGATCGCGCACGGCTACCTCACGCTGTCGCTGATCCCGCAGTTCACCCCGCAGCTGTTCAGCCTCGAGACCCCGGGCGCCAAGCTCAACTACGGCGTCAACAAGGTGCGGTTCCCCAACCCGGTCAAGGTCGGCTCGCGCATCCGGGCGACCGCCGAGATCGCCGACGTGAGCGACGTACCCGCCGGCAAGCAGATGGTGACCCGCTACACGCTCGAGATCGAGGGCGAGAGCAAGCCGGCCTGCGTGGCCGAGACCGTGGTGCTGCTCCTGACCTGAGAGCTGCTCTGACCTGAGAGCGGCTCTCAGGTGGGCGGTCTACGCTGGTCGCCGACCGTCGCCCGGATCGAAGGAGAACCGCGTCATGCCCCACGGGGAGCACGAGATCAGTCTCGAGGAGATCCAGGCGACCGCCGACCTGATCGACCGGACGGTCCGCCACCTCCTGGACGCGCAGCAGCGGCTCCGGCGACCCCTCCACGGAGCTGATGACCGGCGAGTGGCAGACGCCCGGCGCGTCGACCACGTTCCAGAACAAGTGGACCGAGTGGAACACTGCGATGAACAAGATGTTGCAGGTCGGCCCCGAGTTCTCGCAGTGGCTGCGCAACTACGCGCGCGACGCCCAGGGGCTCGACGAGGCCTACCGCACCTGACTGCAGGACAGGACGAACCGCATGGAACTCGACATCTCCACCACGGAGGAGGGCCGGACGCTCACGCTGGCCGGTCACGGCGAGATCGACTACGCCACCCTGGACACGCTGACCACCGAGCTCGACAAGGCGTCCCGCGAGGACGTCGACGACGTCATCGTCGACCTCCGCAAGGTGACCTACATCGACTCCTCCGGCCTCGGCGTGCTCGTCGGCGCCCACCGCCGGCTCAAGAGCGAGGGCCGCTCGCTGGTGCTCCGGGTCGCGGACCCCGAGATGATCAAGCTGCTCGCGATCACCGGTCTCGACCAGTTCTTCGCCATCGAGACGCCCTACGCGCCCCCCGGGGACGACACGCCCTGACGCGCGGCCGGCCGGACGAGCGCCGGCCTAGGCGGAGACCCGGTCGATGACCAGCGGCACCGGCTCGTAGGCGGTGCCGGCGGGCGACGACCACGACCCCGCCGTCGAGGGCGGCGAGGGCCCGCTCGAAGCGCTCCGGCTCGTCGGTGTGCAGCACCAGCAGGTCCTGGCCCTCGGTCACGGTGTCGCCGGGCTTGGCCAGCATCTCGACGCCGGCCGCCGCCTGCACCGGGTCCTCCTTGCGGGCCCGGCCGGCGCCGAGCCGCCAGGCGGCCAGCCCGACCGCCATCGCGTCGAGGCCGGTCAGCACGCCGGACGCGGCCGCCGTGACGACGTGGGTCTCGCGGGCCGTCGGCATCGGCGCGTCCGGGTCGCCGCCCTGCGCGGAGATCATCCGCCGCCACGCGTCCATGCGCCGAGCCGTCGCGGAGCCTGTCGGCCGGGTCGACGTCGTCGACCCCGGCGGCCTGCAGCATCTCCCGGGCCAGCGCCACGGTCAGCTCGACCACGTCGGCCGGGCCGCCGCCCGACGAGCACCTCGACGGACTCCGCGACCTCGAGGCCGTTGCCCGCCGTACGCCCCAGCGGGGTGGACATGTCGGTCAGCAGCGCCACCGTGGTGACGCCGGCGTCGGTGCCGAGCGCGACCATCGTCTCGGCCAGCTCGCGGGCCTGGTCGACGTGCTTCATGAACGCGCCCGGAGCCGACCTTGACGTCCAGCACGAGCGCGCCGGTGCCCTCGGCGATCTTCTTGCTCATGATCGACGACGCGATCAGCGGGATCGCCTCGACGGTGCCGGTGACGTCGCGCAGCGCGTAGAGCTTCTTGTCGGCGGGCGCGAGGCCGGTGCCGGCCGCGCAGATGACGGCGCCGACGTCCTCGAGCTGGCGCATCATCTCGTCGTTGGACAGGTCCGCGCGCCAGCCCGGGATGGCCTCGAGCTTGTCGAGGGTGCCGCCGGTGTGGCCGAGGCCGCGCCCGGAGAGCTGGGGTACGGCGACCCCGCAGGCGGCCACGAGCGGGGCCAGCGGCAGCGTGATCTTGTCGCCGACACCGCCGGTCGAGTGCTTGTCGGCGGTGGGCCGGGACAGCGAGGAGAAGTCCATCCGCTCGCCGGAGGCGATCATCGCGCCGGGTCCAGCGGGAGATCTCGCGGCGGTTCATCCCGTTGAGCAGGATCGCCATCGCCAGCGCCGACATCTGCTCGTCGGCCACCACGCCGCGCGTGTAGGCGTCGAGCACCCAGTCGATCTGCGAGTCGCTCAGCTCGCCACGGTCGCGCTTGGCCGAGATGACCTCGACGGCGTCGTGCGATTCAGCCATGGTGCTCCTTCATGTTGCGCGGGTCAGCTGCCCACGGTGACGGACGTGTAGCCGCGCAGCACGAACGTGCCGCGCGACCGGGGTGGCTCGGTGATCCGCAGGCCGGGGTGCTCGCGCAGCAGCAGGCCGAGGGACTCGACGAGCTCCATGCGGGCGAGGGGTGCGCCGACGCAGAAGTGCACGCCGGCGCCGAACGCGAGGTGCGGGTTGGGGTCCCGGCCCGGGCGGAACGTGTCGGCGTCGTCGAACACGGCCGGGTCGCGGTTGGCGGCCCCGAGCAGGGCGGCGATCTTCTGGCCGGGCTCGACGGTGACGTCGCCGACCGTCACCGGCTCGGTCGCGGTCCGCTCGAAGAGCTGGAGGGCGGAGTCGAAGCGGAGCATCTCCTCCACGCAGGTCGGCACCTGGCCGGGCGTCGGCGTGGCCCCGGCCTCCAGCATCGCGACCAGGCCGTTGCCGAACACGTTGACCGACGCCTCGTGGCCGGCGTTGAGCAGCAGCACGGCCGACGCGACGACCTCGTCCTCGGTCAGCCGGGCGTCACCGTCCTGGGCCGCGACGAGGTCGGAGACCAGGTCGCCCCGCGGCTCGACCGCCCGGGACCGGGCCAGCGTGCGCACCACGTCGGCGAACTCCTCGGCGGCGGCCACCGCGGCGTCGACCACGGCGTCGCTCGGCGCCACCTCGTACATCCGCACGATGGCCTGCGACCAGTCCCGCAGCCGCGGCGCGAGGTCGGTGGGGACGCCGAGCAGCTCGGCGATGACCAGGACGGGCAGCGGCTCGGCGTACTCCCCCACCACGTCGAAGCCGGCCGGGTCCACCTCGGCCAGCAGCCGGGCGGCGAGCTCGCGCACCCGCGGCCGCAGCCGCTCGACGTGCCCGCGGTTGAACGCACCGACGACGAGCCGGCGCAGCCGGGTGTGCACCGGCGGCTCGTTCTCCATCATCTGGTTGCGGTGCAGCAGGTTGAACGGCTCGAGCCGGTCGGCCGGCTGCCGGTCGCTCCAGATCCGGCCGAGCCGGCGGTCCCGGAGCACGGCGTTGGCGCAGGCGTGGTCGAAGGTGAGGTACGACGACGTGGGCTCGTGCCACGCCACCGCCCCGAGCCGGCGCTCCTCGGCGAAGAACGGGTAGGGGTCGGCCACCACCTCGGCGGCCGTGGGGTCAAACAGCGTCGAGCGCATCGGGACCGAACGCGTCGGGCAGCACCTCGCTCATCGGGCGCACCCCCGAGACCGTCAGCACCTCGAGAGTGCGGGCCGCCCGCCTCGAACAGCAGCTGGCGGCAGCGCCCGCACGGCATGATCACCTCGGCGTCCTTGTTGACGCAGGCGAAGTGCGTGAGGCGTCCGCCACCCGAGGCGTGCAGCGACGACACCATGCCGCACTCGGCGCAGAGCGCGACGCCGTACGCCGCGTTCTCGACGTTGCAGCCGACGACCAGCCGGCCGTCGTCGACGAGACCGGCGCAGCCGACCTGGTAGTCGGAGTACGGCGCGTAGGCGCGCCGCATCACCGCCGTGGCCTCCTCGACCAGACGCGGCCAGGGCTCCTCGTGGGGGATCTCCGGCACGTCAGCCGGCCTCGCCGCGCCGGTATCTCAGCCCGTCGGCCGCGGGCATCCGCAGCCGTTGGGCGGAGAACGCCAGCACGAAGAGCGTCGCGACGTAGGGCGTCATGCGGGTGAAGTCGCCGGGCACCTCGTCGGTGGTGAAGAACCAGATCGCGAACAGCACGGCGGCCACGATGGTGACGATGCCGGCGCGGCGCACGCCCTTGCGCAGCTGGTAGATGCCGTAGACCAGCAGCACGATCGCGATCACGATCAGCAGCGCGTGCACGGCGCCGCCGCCGGCCCGCAGCTGCAGGGCGTCGGTGTAGCCGAACAGCACCGCGCCGACGATGCAGGCCGCCGGGTCGCCAGTTGCCGAAGATCATCGCGGCCAGGCCGATGAAGCCGCGCTGTTGGTGATGCCGTTCTGGTAGAGCCCGGCACCCGACGAGCACGATGAACCCACCGGCGAGACCGGCGATCGCCCCGGAGATCACCACCGCGACGAACTTGTAGCGGTAGACGTTCACGCCCAGGGTCTCCGCCGCGCTGGGGCTCTCGCCGCAGGACCGCAGCCGCAGCCCGAAGGCCGTGCGCCAGAGGATGAAGTACGTCGCGAGCACGAGCAGCAGCGACAGCACGGTCAGCAGCGACAGCTGGCGGGTCAACGCGCCGAGCACCGACGCCAGGTCGGAGACGAGGAACCAGTGCTTGTCCTCCACCGTCTTGGCCCAGTCGGAGACCGCCGGCAGGTTGAGCAGCGCGAGGGCCGTCGACCGGCGGCGACTGGGTCGGGCCACCGCCCTGGAGGCCGGAGAACCACAGGTCGGCGAGGAACGCCGCGACGCCGACGGCCATGATGTTGATGGCGACGCCGGAGACGATGTGGTCGACGCCGAAGATGACGGTGGCGAGCGCGTGCAGCGCCCCGCCGATGGCGCCGAAGACCATCGCCGCGATGACGGCCTGCCACGGCCCGTAGAACGTGCCGAAGTAGCCCGCCCCGATCGTGCCGAGGATCATCATGCCCTCGAGGCCGATGTTGACCACGCCGGCGCGCTCGGCCCACAGGCCGGCCAGGCCGGCGAGCGCGATCGGGATGAAGGCGGTGATCGCCTCGCGCAGGGTGCCGGCCGAGTCGAGCTCGTTGCTGCCGGTGATGACGCGGGCGAACGAGATCAGCGTGAAGGCGACCAGCAGCCAGCCCCAGATCGGGACGCGACGAGGGGCCCGGCCGGCCGGGGTCGGGATGATCTCGGGCGTGAAGGCGTCGTTGGCGACGGTCATGCCTGCCACCTCCGTCGTGGCCGGGGCGAGCTGTTCGGCCACCGCCCGCTGCTCCTGGGCCTGGGTGTAGCGACGGACGATCTCGTAGGCGATCACGACGCTGAGCACCAGCACCCCCTGGGTGATCGACGACGATGTCGTTGGAGACGCCGGCGTTGATCTCCAGCAGGCTGCTCTGCTCGACGAGGAACGCGAACAGCAGCGAGCCGAACGCGATGCCGACCGGGTTGTTGCGGCCCAGCAGGGCGACCGCGATGCCGGCGAACCCGAGGCCGGACTGGAACGTGGTGCCGTAGGAGTGCGTGTCGCCGAAGAGCAGCGGCAGGCCCACCAGGGCGGCGATCCCGCCGGAGATGACCATCGAGATCACCACCATCCGGCGTACGTCGATGCCGCTGGCCACCGCGGCGGTCGCGGAGGCGCCGGTCGCGCGGAGCTCGAAGCCGAAGCGGGACCGGCCCAGCAGCACGGCGTAGCCGACGCCGGCCAGCAGGGCGATCACGGCGAGGCCGAGCACCTCGTTGGGGGCACCCGGGATGAGCGGGATGCCCGGCACCCAGGAGTCCTTGGGCAGCTGCTTGGTCTGGATGCTGTTGCCGACGATGCCGCCCCACTTGCGCAGCAGGTAGGCCGTCAGGGACACCGCGATGGCGTTCAGCATGATCGTGGAGATCACCTCCGAGACGCCCCGGGTGACCTTGAGGACGCCGGCGATCGCGGCCCAGGCGGCGCCGCTGACGATCGCGATCGAGGACGGCGACGATCACGTTGAGCGGGCCGGGCAGCCAGCCCTGGCCGGCGAACGCGGCGGCCGCGAAGACGGCGACGCGGTACTGCCCCTCGACGCCGATGTTGAACAGGTTCATCCGGAACCCGATCGCCGCGGCGAGCGCGGAGAGGTAGAGCACCGAGGAGTTGTTGATGATGTTCACGACGTTGCGGGGCGCGGGGACCGAGAAGATCGTGGTCAGGAAGCCGGAGACGGAGTTCCCGGACAGCAGCAGGATGCCGATCGTGATCAGCATGGCCATCACGATCGCGAGCACGGGGGCGGCGAGCCCCACGACGATGCGCTTGAGCATCAGCGGTCCTCCTTCGCCGCTGCGTCAGCACCGGTCATCGCGGAGCCGAGCTCCTCGGGCGTGACGCTCTGCGGGTCGAAGTCGCCGACGAACCGGCCGCGGAGGATCACCTTGATGGAGTCGGACAGGCCGATCAGCTCGTCCAGGTCGGCGGAGATGAGCAGCACCGCGAGGCCCCGCCGGCGGGCGTCGCGGATGTGGTCCCAGATGGCCGCCTGCGCGCCGACGTCGACGCCGCGGGTCGGGTGCGACGCGACCAGCAGCACCGGGTCGCCGCTCATCTCGCGGCCGACGATGAACTTCTGCTGGTTGCCGCCGGACAGCGCGTGGGCGGTCGTCTCGATGGAGGGTGTGCGGACGTCGTAGGCGTCCACGATCCGCTGGGCGTCCTTGCGGGCGCCGGCCCGGTCGATCCAGACGCCCTTGACCACCGGCTCGCCGGTCTGGTGGCCGAGGATGCGGTTCTCCCACAGCGGGGAGTCGAGCAGCAGCCCGTGCCGGTGCCGGTCCTCGGGGATGTAGCCGATCTGCTGGCGGCGCCGCTTGGTCGACCACGTCGAGATGTCGGCGTCGGCCAGCTCGACGTGGCCCTGGCGGCCGTGCCGCATGCCCATCACGACCTCGGTCAGCTCGGTCTGCCCGTTGCCCTCGACGCCGGCGATGCCGAGCACCTCGCCGCGGTGGATCTTCAGCGAGACGTCGTCGAGGAGCTTGCGCCCGGACGCGTCGGTCAGCGTGACGCCGACGAGCTCGAGCATCTCCTCGTCGGTGACCGTGGACTCCTCGGTGTTCGGGGAGGGCAGCTCGGAGCCGACCATCAGCTCCGCGAGCTTGCGGGAGGTGACGTCGGCCGGGCGTACGGCGGCGACGGTGGTGCCGCGGCGCACGACGGTGATGTCGTCGGCCACGGCGAGGACCTCGTCGAGCTTGTGGGAGATGAAGATCAGCGTGTGGCCCTGGGTCCTTGAGCTCGCGGAGGTTCGCGAAGAGCGCGTCGACCTCCTGCGGGACGAGCACCGCCGTGGGCTCGTCGAGGATGATCACCTTCGCGCCGCGGTAGAGCACCTTGAGGATCTCCACCCGCTGGCGCTCGCCGACCCCGAGGCCCTCGACGAGCTCGTCGGGGTCGAGGCCGAAGCCGTAGGTCGTGGAGATCTCCTCGACCTTGGCGCGGGCCTTGTCGCCGATGCCGTGCAGCTTCTCGGCGCCGAGCACGACGTTCTCGAGCACCGTCAGGTTGTCGGCCAGCATGAAGTGCTGGAAGACCATGCCGATCCCGAGCTTGATGGCGTCGGCGGGCGAGCCCATCGTCGCCGCGACGCCGTCGATCTCGATGGTGCCGTCGTCGGGCTTCTGCACGCCGTACAGGATCTTCATCAGCGTCGACTTGCCGGCACCGTTCTCGCCCACCACCGCGTGCACCGTGCTGGCACGGACGTCGATGTCGATGTCGTGGTTGGCGATCACGCCGGGGAAGCGTTTCCCGATGCCCCGCAGACGGACCGCGAGGGTCCCGGTCTCCGCAGGAGAGGCAGGGCTGGTCTGGTTCGTGGTGATGGCACACGCTCCGAAGGTGATGACGGCCGAAGGTGAAGTCGGGTGGACGCGCCACGGGCTCGGAGGGAACGCTACCGCGTCCCGTTCCGAGCCCGTGGCCCCCCGTGGAGGTCTGGCCGAGCGAGGCTCGATCAGAGGCTGTTGGGCACCTTGACCTCGCCCGAGATGATCTTCTCCTTGTAGGAGTCGATCTGGTCCTTGATGTCGTCGATCTGGCCGCCGCTGGTGGCGTAGCCGACACCGTCGCGCTTCAGGTCGTAGACGTCGAAGCCCGCCTTGGTCGTGCCGTCCTTGAAGGCCTTGGCGAAGTCGAACACCGCGACGTCGACGCGCTTGAGCGCCGAGGTCAGGATGTGGGACTGCTGGTCCTTGGGGGCGGTGAGGTACTGGTCCGAGTCCACGCCGATGGCGAGCTTGTCCTCGGCCGCAGCCGCCTCGAAGACACCGTTGCCGGACAGGCCGGACGCGTGGAACACGATGTCCGCGCCGTTGTCGTAGAGCGCCGTCGCGGCGGTCTTGCCACCCGGCGGGTTCGCGAACGCCTTCTGGTCGGCCTGGTCGGACAGCCACTTCATCTCGACGGTCGCCTTGGGGTTGACCGCCTTGACGCCGGCCTGGTAGCCAGCGGCGAACGGGTCGATGATCGGACCCTTGACGCCGCCCACGAAGCCGACCTTGTTGGTCTTGGTCTTCAGGCCGGCGGCCACGCCGACCAGGAAGGAGCCCTGCTCGGGCGAGAAGGCGAGGTTGGTGACGTTGTCACCCTCGGCCGCACCGTCGACGATGGCGAACTTGAGCTTCGGGTACTCCTTGGCGACCTTGGTCACCATCGGGGTGTAGACGAAGCCGACCGCGATGATCGGGTCGTAGCCCGCGTCGGCGAGCGTGGCGGAGACGCTCCTCCTTGGCGGTGTCCGGCTCGTCGGGAGCAGCCTCGGACTCCTTGCAGGTCGCGTCCAGGTCCTCGCTGGCCTTCTTGGTGCCGGCCGCGGCCAGGTCGTTGAACGACTTGTCGCCCCGCCCGCCGATGTCGTAGGCGAGACCGATCTTCGGACCGTTGCCTCCGGAGGCGCAGAGGCCGCCCTTGTCGCCGCCACTGGCCGTGTTCGTCTCAGTGTCCTTCTTGGCACAACCGGTCACCGCGAGCGCCATAACAGCGGTGACGGCTGCGATCTTGGTCAGCCGACGCAAGATGCCTCCTTGTTTTGTGCGCCACCTGTCCAGGCGCAAACCAGGGCACACCCTAATACCGGCAGAGGGGTCCCGAGCACGGTCTGAGGCCACTGCCCCAAGTTGTTACCTGTTCGGTAGCAACGGGCAGGTTTACCGACCGCCCGGCGTGAGCGCCGTCGCTCGCTCAGGCGTCGATCGTGCTCAGCACGACCGCGGCGAGCACCTTGGCGCCCACGCCGATGGCCCGCTCGTCGATGTGCAGGTCGCCCTGGTGCAGGTCGTAGGTCGGCCCCCCGGGCGTGCGGGTGCCGAGACGCCCCATCGCGCCGGGCACGTCCTCGAGGTACCACGCGAAGTCCTCGCCGCCGAGGCTCTGCGGCGTGGACACGGCACCGCGCTCCCCCAGGACGGACCGGACGGCCTCCCCGAGCAGTGCGGTGGCACCCGGCTCGTTGACGACCGGCGGGACCCCGCGGACGTAGGTGACCTCCGCCCCGACGCCGTACGGCGCGAGGATCTGGTCGATCAGCTCGCGCACGAGGTCCTCGGCGTCCGCCCAGGCGACGGCGTCGAGCATCCGCAGGGTGCCGGCGACCTCACCGGACGCTGGGATGACGTTCTTGGCCGACCCGGCGCGGACCACGCCCCAGACCAGGCTGGCGCCGGCCCGCGGGTCCAGGCGGCGGGACAGCGTCCCGGGCAGCTCGGTGACGAGCTTGCCGAGGGCGTAGGTCAGGTCCTCGGTCAGGTGCGGGCGCGACGTGTGCCCGCCGCGGCCGGTCAGCCGGACGGTGAGAGCGTCGGCGGCACCGGTGAGGGGGCCGACCCGCAGGCCGACCTCGCCGACGTCGATCGTCGGGTCGCAGTGCAGGCCGTAGACGTGCTCGACGTCGTCGAGAGCCCCGGTGGCGATCACCTCGAGGGCTCCCCCGGGCATCACCTCCTCGGCCGGCTGGAACAGCAGCCGGACCCGTCCGTGCAGCGGGGACTGCTGGTGCGCGGCCGCGAGCGCCAGCCCGGCGCCCACCAGCGCGGAGGTGTGCACGTCGTGACCGCACGCGTGGGCGACCCCGTCGACGGTGCTGGCCCACGGCTCGCCGCCCCGGTCGTCGACGGGCAGGCCGTCGAGGTCCGCGCGGAGCGCGATGAGCGGGCCGCTGGAGGCGCCGAGCTCGGCGATCAAGCCGGTCTTGGGCAGCAGCTGGACGTCGAGGCCGGCCTTGTCGAGGCGCTCGGCCACCAGGGCCGTGGTGACGGTCTCCTGCCAGGCCAGCTCGGGATGCGCGTGCAGCTCCCGCCGGAGCCCGACCAGCTCGGCCTCGAGCGCGTCGACGGCGTCGACGGCGAGGCGGAGCGTGGAGGCGGGCACGAGAGGCAAGGTTACCGGAGGTGCGGGCCGGGCCCGGACGTGCCGCAGGGGTGGACCACCGTCACCGGCGGACCACCCCTGCGGGTCGTGCGAGTGCTACTTGGCGAACCCGTAGAGCACGGAGTGCGCCACACCCAGGTCGAGCACGGCCGAGTGGTCGCCCTTCGCGACCGCCTTGGCCGGGTTGTAGGTCACGGTCAGCGTCGCCGTGCCCGTCGCGGGGACCCGGACGGTCCCGGTGGCGGGCCCGAAGGCGCTGTCACCCGTGATCTTCCAGGTCAGCGTCTGGGCCGAGCCGGTCAGGCTGCTGATGCCGATCGTCCGGCTCAGCGACTGGCCGCTGCCGGACGGGACCGCCCCGAACGAGGTGCTGACCGACGACAGCGCGACCTTCGCACCGATCGCCGCCCGGACGTCCGCGAGCCCGGCGCCGGTGACGAGCGGGTCGGTCTCCGGGGTGCGGATGGCGTTGTACTTGAACAGCTTGCCGGTCTGGGCCGTGTTCGTGATCGCGGAGCGGACCTGCTCGGCCGACCACTGCCGGTGAGCCCCGACGACGACAGCCGCCGTGCCGGCCAGGTGCGGGCTGGCCATCGACGTGCCGTTGAAGAACGCCCAGCAGCCGTTGAGGTCGATCGTGACGTTGCAGTAGGTGGCGTTGTTCGGGATCGACGACAGGACGTTGACTCCCGGGGCGACCAGGTCGGGCTTGACCCGGTAGTCCACGTCTGTGGGGCCCTGGCTGGAGAAGTCGCCCATGATGTTGTCGTTGTTGCTGTCGTGGTAGGCCTTCTTGGCCGTGATGGTGGTCGGCACGCCGTCCGCGGGAACCGGGGCGGCCTTGTAGTCGTCCTGCGAGATCATGACCGCCGGCGCGACCGTGAGGGTCGGGTCACCGGCCATCGCGATCGGGTCGCCCGGGCCGCTGTTGACCACGATGACGGCCTTGGCGCCCTTGTCGGCCGCGTTGTCGACCTTGACCGCGAAGGCACAGGTGCCGCGCGAGACCAGGACGATGTTGTCCTTGGCCGCAGCCGGGATGCTGCCGGGCGTGCACCCGATGCCGAGCGTGCCGTTGGGGCTGGTCTCGCCCGTGACGAGGGTCGACTTCACGAGGCTGCCGGTGACGTCCGCCTTGACCGGGAAGTCGCCGTCGGCGTTGGAGGCGTAGGACGTCCCGCCGATGGAGACGGGGGTCGACATGTAGTGCCCGACCGACGAGGCGCCGGCGGTCAACGCCCGCTCGGCGGAGCCCGGCGAGCCGACGGTGTAGTGGCCGGGACCGTCGTTGCCGGCGGACACCGCCACCACGATGCCGGCCTTGTCGAGGTTGTCGACCGCGTTGGTGAGCAGGTCGGCGACGCCCTTCGTGTCGCCGCCGAGGCTCATGTTGATGACGTCCATGCCGTCGGCCGCGGCGGCGTCGAGAGCGTTGAGGATGTCCTCGCTGCGCGCGTCCTCGATGTCACCGGGGAACACGTTGTAGCTGCCGAGGAGCGCGTGCGGGGCGACACCGCTGGGCGCGTAGGACATCGGGGAACCGTCGATGGTGGCGGCGGTGTGCGCGTTGCAGGCGATGGTGCCGGCGACGTGCGAGCCGTGGTCCTGGACCGCGCGGGCGTCGAAGCCCTCCTTCGCGGCCTTGTTGGCGAAGACCTTCGCGACGATGACCTTGTTGTTGGTGTACTTGGTCTGTCCGTAGTGCGCCGTGGCCGGGTAGCCGGCGTCGGAGAAGCACGGGTGCGTGATGTCGATCCCGGTGTCGACGACGCCCACCTTGACGTCCGTGCCGGCGGCGGGGTCGCCCGGGGAGGTGGCGTTGATCAGGGCGAGATCGGGGTCGGGGCCGGTCGGGACGGGCACGACGGAGCTGGCCGTCGGAGCGGTAGGTGCCCTGGTAGCCGACGGAGGTGACCCCCGGGCCGCCGCGGAGCGCGGTCAACGCGGTGCCGTTGAGCCGCACGGCCACGGCGTTGACCGCGACGTCGTACTCACCGGTGACCTGCGCCTTGGGGGCGTTGGCCTGCAGCCACTTCTTGAACGCGTTGCGCTGGGCGACGATCTTGGCCCGCTCGCTCTTGGCGGCGCTGCTGTTGAAGTCGCGCTTGTTGCCCTTGGTGGCCGCGACCGCCGGGTCGGTGGCCAGCGGCGGCAGGGACAGGCCGACGACGGCGCTGGTGCTGTCGACGCCGGTCGTCACGGTCGCGTCGGAGTTCGGGTCCTTGGGGCCCGACGCGGGAGCGGCGGAGGCGTGGAAGCCGGTGGTGGCTCCGGCGGTCAGGGCGGCGCCGGCGGCCAGCAGGGCCAGGCTGCGTCGTTGTCTCGAGAGAGGCACGGTTCTCCAGGAGGGTCGAGCGCGGCCCCACAGAGGGACCGCGCGGATCGTGCCCGAAAACTAACCCGTCGCACCCCCCGAGCGGAAGATCCTGCTTGTCGCAGATCAGACCTCCGAAGATTTTGCTTGCCAGGCGCGACGTGCCCTAGAAGGCGTCCGGCGGGACGTAGACGCCCCACACCTCGCGGAGGGCGTTGCACACCTCGCCGACGGTGGCCTTCGCGCGCAGCGCGTCCTTCATCGGGTAGAGCACGTTGTCGTCGCCCCGGGCCGCGGCCGTGAGCGCGGCGAGGTGCTTGTCGACCTCGTCCTGGTCGCGCTCGGCCCGCAGCGTCGCGAGCCGCTCGGCCTGCTGCTCCTCGATGGCCGGGTCGACCCGCAGCCCCTCGAACGGGTCCTCCTTCTCGGAGGCGAAGCGGTTGACCCCCACGACGATCCGCTCGCTGGAGTCGATGTCGCGGGCGATCTGGTAGGCCGCCTTCTCGATCTCGTTCTTCTGGAAGCCCTGCTCGATGGCGCGGACGGCGCCGCCCATCTCCTCGACCTGGTCCATCAGCTTGCGGGCCTCGGCCTCGACGTCGTCGGTGAGCGCCTCGACGGCGTAGGACCCGGCGAACGGGTCGACGGTCTTGGTCACGTCGGTCTCGTAGGCGATGACCTGCTGGGTGCGGAGCGCGAGCCGGGCCGACTTCTCGCTCGGCAGCGCCAGCGCCTCGTCGAAGGAGTTGGTGTGCAGCGACTGGGTGCCGCCGAGCACGGCGGCGAGGCCCTGGATCGCGACGCGCACCAGGTTGACCTCGGGCTGCTGGGCGGTCAGCTGCACGCCGGCGGTCTGGGTGTGGAAGCGGAGCATCTGCGACTTGGGGTTCTTGGCCCCGAACTCGTCGCGCATCACCTGGGCCCAGATCCGGCGGGCCGCCCGGAACTTCGCGACCTCCTCCAGGATCGTCGTACGCGACACGAAGAAGAAGGACAGCCGGGCGGCGAAGTCGTCGACGTCGAGCCCGGCCTTGACGGCGGCACGGACGTACTCGATGCCGTCAGCCAGGGTGAACGCGATCTCCTGCGCGGGCGTGGCCCCGGCCTCGGCCATGTGGTAGCCGGAGATGGAGATGGTGTTCCACTTCGGCACCTCCGACTTGCAGTAGGCGAAGATGTCGGTGATCAGCCGCAGCGAGTGCGCCGGCGGGTAGATGTAGGTGCCGCGGGCGATGTACTCCTTGAGCACGTCGTTCTGGATCGTGCCGGTGATCTTGTCGCCGGAGATGCCGTTCTCCTCCGCGACGAGCTGGTACATCAGCAGCAGCAGCGCGGCGGGGGCGTTGATCGTCATCGAGGTGGAGACCTCGTCGAGCGGCAGGCCGTCGAACAGCAGCCGCATGTCCTCGATGGAGTCGATGGCGACGCCGACCTTGCCGACCTCGCCGTGCGCGATGTCCGAGTCCGAGTCGTGGCCCATCTGCGTCGGCAGGTCGAAGGCGACCGAGAGGCCGCCGGTGCCGTTGGCGACGAGCTGCTTGTAGCGCTCGTTGGACTCCTTGGCGGTGCCGAACCCGGCGTACTGCCGCATCGTCCACGGGCGGCCGGTGTACATCGACGGGTAGACGCCGCGGGTGAACGGGTACTCCCCCGGCTCGCCGAGCTGCGTCTCCGGGTCGAACCCGTCGAGCGCGTCGGGACCGTAGAGGGACCGGAACGGGAGGCCGGACTCGGTGCGGTTCTCGTCGCCCGCGCCGGGGGTGCCAGCGGTGGGGGCTTCGCCTGCAGTCATGCCCGCACAGTACGGCGACCGGCCCCCGTCGTGCACCGTGAGACTTCCCACCCCGTTCGTTGGTCGAGGTGCCGAGCGCTTCCGTGGTCGAGGAGCCGAGCGCGAAGCGCGAGGGCCTCGAAACCTCCCAGCCACAGGCGCAGAGGTTTCGAGGGCCTCGGCTAGCGCTCGACCAACGCGGGGCCGTGTGGGACCGGGTGGCAGGATCATCGGGTGACGGCGCAGAGCTCGGTGGAGCAGGTGACGCGGGCGCTGGCCCGGCTCGACGAGGTGGACCCGCTGATCGCGTCGGTCTGCACCCGCAACGAGGCCGCCCTGGAGCAGGCCGCGGCAGCGCGACGCCGAGGCGCGCGGAGCGCGCGGTCGGGCCGCTGCACGGCCGACCGGTCCTGGTCAAGGACAACATCGACACCGCGGACCTCCCCACGACGGCGGGGTCCCTCGCCCTCGCGGCGCTACCGAACCCGTCGCAGGACGCGCCGCTCGTCGCAGCGGCTGCGCGCCGCGGGCATGGTCGTGCTGGGCAAGACCAACCTCAGCGAGTGGGCCAACATCCGCGACGGCAACAGCGCCTCGGGGTGGAGCGCCTACGGCGGGCTGACCCGCAACCCCTACGCCCTGAACCGGTCCGCGGGCGGCTCGAGCTCCGGCAGCGGCGCCGCGGTCGGCGCGGGCATCGCGCCGTACGCGATCGGCACGGAGACGGACGGCTCGATCTCCTGCCCGGCGGCGTTCAACGGCTGCGTCGGGCTCAAGCCGACCGTCGGCCTCGTGCCGACCGCCGGGGTCGTGCCCGTCTCGCACTCGCAGGACTCCCCCGGCCCGATGGCGACGTCGGTGCGCGACGCGGCCGCCCTGCTCGGCGTGCTGGCGGACGGCGACGTGGACTACGCCGCGCACGCCGTGGACGGCCGGCTGGCCGGCAAGCGGATCGGGGTGCCGCGGGCGACGTACTGGGGCTACAGCCCGCACGCCGACGAGCACGCCGAGCGGGCCCTGCGCCTGCTGGCCGCCGAGGGCGCGACCATCGTCGACGGCACGGACCTGGTCTCGATGGAGGACTTCGACTGGCACGACGAGCTGCTGGTGATGCTGGCCGAGCTGCGCAGCGGGCTGGAGGGCTACCTCGGCGACCCGCCGCGGCGACGGTCCCCGCACCCTGGCCGACGTCGTCGCGTTCAACCGGGACCACGCCGCCACGGAGCTCGCGCACTTCGGGCAGTCGCTGTTCGAGCAGTCGCTGGAGGGGCCGGGCGTCGAGAGCCGGGAGTACGCCGAGGCCCGGGCGCGCTGCGTGCGGCAAGGGCCGCGACGGCCTCGACGCGCTGCTCCGCGAGCACGACCTGGACGCGCTCGTGAGCCCGTCGTACCCGCCGGCCATGCCGATCGACCTGGTCAACCCGGAGTCGCAGGCGGGCTCCTGCACCACCCCCACGGCGGTCGCGGGCTACCCGCTGCTGACCGTGCCGTCCGGGCTTGGCGGCGGGGCTGCCGGTCGCCGTCTCGTTCTGGGGTACGGCGGGCAGCGAGGCGACCCTGGTGGAGATCGGGCACGGCTACGAGCAGGCCCGCAACCGGGACACCGGGCCGCTGCCGGCGCCCACGTTCGCGCCGTTCGTCTAGGGCATGCCTAGCGCAGCAGCGAGAACGCGTCGGCGAGCAGCGCCTTGAGCTGCGGCGTGACGGGCAGCGGGGTGCGGGGACCGACGCGCGGCGGGAAGGTGCCGCGGACCGACACGGCCTGGCCGTCCTCGGCGATCGCGTAGGCGACGCCGGGGATCGTGAACGCGTCGCCGTCGCCGGGCACGTCGGCGGTCGGCTCGTTGCCGCGCAGGTCGGCGAGGAACGGCCCGGCGTAGGAGTTCGTGTAGACCGCGACGCTGACCTCCTTCGCGTCGACCGCCCCGGTCGCCCACGAGCAGGTCGCGGACCCGGTGGCGTAGGTGAAGGAGCGCGACACCCCGGGGTCCTCCCCGAGGACGTCGCGCACGGCGGCCGGGTCGACCCGGCCGCAGATGCCGTCGGTCTGCTCGTCGGTCTCGGGCGGGTCGGCGGGCACCCGGCGGGCGATCTCGCCGGCGACCGCCGCGACCTGGGCCTTCCGGTCGGTGCCGTCCTTCTGCTTGTTCGCCCGCAGCTGCACCAGCGTCGTGCCCTTGAGGAACGTCACCTCGGTGTAGTCGGCCGTGTCGTCGGTCCGCGCCGCGTCGCCGATGCCGTCGACGGGCGTGCCCGGCTGCCGGGCGAGGTCCTGGCGGGACGCGGGGGCGAGGCCGACGCTGACCAGCACCGAGTGCGAGTCGAAGGAGACCCCGAAACCGCACTGGTCGACGAGCGCGGCGTAGCCCGGGATGCGGGTCAGGGACCGGTTCGTGGGGTCTCCCGGCACGCCGCCGACCCGTTCGACCTGGTCGGGGCTGGCCAGCGAGCAGACGTCGAGACCCCGCAGCAGGGCGCCGTCCGAGGTCGACGAGCCGGCGGCTCGACCGGTGCGGCGTCGGGTCCGACGACGACGCCGAGGGCGAGCCGCCGCTGCACCCGCTGACAGCAGCAGGATCCCGGCGGCGAGAAGGGCACGACGGAGCACGGGGCTCACCGTAGCCCGCCGGCCGCGCAGGCCCGGAAGTGGCCGATGCCTGCGACGGGACGCGGCGTGTCGGTGCAGGGATCGGCCACTTTCACGCCCGGCGGGCGCCCGGCGATGTGACAATCGCGGGCATGGACGAGTTCCCGGTCGACGACCAGCAGCGGGAGGCGGCGCTGGCGCACCTCGCCTCCGAGCACGCGCGCGGCGCCTTCGACACCGCCGAGCTGCACCGTCGTACGGCGGAGGTCAAGGCGTCCGTCACGGTCGCCCAGCTGCTGGCCGCCACGGCCGACCCGGCGGTCACGGACGTGTCCGCGCCCTCGCCCGCCGCTCAGCAGAACCGCCTGGCCCTCGGCGCCGGCATCGTCGTGGCCATCATCCTGGTCCTCGCGGTGCTGTCGCAGCTCACCTGAGGGACGGCGAGCGGTCGCCGGTGGCCTTCCAGGCCCGGGCCCCGAGCCGGCCCAGCACCGCGGCGATCACGAGGTTCACGACGATCAGCACGCTGTGCGCGATCCAGTAGCCGGCGGGACGGTCCTCGCCGCGCGCGTGCGCGGCGGCCAGGTTCTTGGTGAACGTGGCGTAGGTGAACACGTTCCACACGGCGATGGCGAGGAGCAGGACGGCGTGCTTGCGTCGGAGGATCACGGCCCCATCCTGACCGACCGGTTCAACCGACCTCGTCGAGGGCGTCGGCCACGGCCCGGGCCCCCGTCTCCCCCATCACGATCGTGTAGTGGTTCGTGCCCGGCACGTCCCGGGTGACCAGCCCCGGCCAGGACCGCGCGTGCTCCTCGACCGCCTCCGCCGGGTAGAGCCCGCCCGGGTCCCCGAGCATGCCGGCGGGTGCCCGCAGGAAGACCGTGCCCGCGGGCAGGGTGGCCGCCCGGGCTCCGGCCCGGTCCGCGTCGAGCAGGTCCGCCGAGTCGTCGCGTACGGCGTCCAGGGAGACGCTCGACCGGTCGCCGTCGAGGTCGTAGGTCAGGTAGGCCTCGACGTCCGGTGACCAGGCGTCGGCCAGCGCGGGGTGCGGCCGCCAGAAGTCGAGGTAGGCCTCCGGGCTGTCGAACGTCATGGTCAGCCGCTGGGCCGCCGGCCCGATCGCCGCGTTGAGCGCCTGCTCCGGCGTGGTGCCCTCGGGCACCGGCGCGAGCGGCAGGCCGCCGTCGACCAGCACGGTGCCGGCCACCCGGTCGGCGTGCCGCTGGACGAACGCGGTCGCGACGAACCCGCCCATGGAGTGGCCGGTGAGCAGAGGCGCGTCCAGGCCCAGGTGGTCCGCGACCGCCAGCAGGTCGTCGGCGTGCCGGTCCATGCCGGCGGGCCCGGCGGGCTGGGAGCGGCCGCGTCCGCGCAGGTCGGGCGCGACCACCGTGCACCGGTCGAGGTCGGCGAGCACCTTCCACGCCAGGTGGTTGGCGGTGACGCCGTGCGCGGCGAGGACCACCGGTGCCGCGGGGTCGCTCGCGGTCCACCGCCCCACGCGCAGGGTGCCACCCGGCACGGGCACGTCGAAGGTCTCGTAACGGCTCATCGGCTTCCTCTCAGTCCTCGCACCACGACGGCACCCAGCACGGCGACACCGGCGGCGACGGCGACCGGCCGCCAGGGCGACGGGTGCTCCTCGGCGCGGTGCGCCGCGGTCGCCGGCCCGGCTGCGAGATCGGGACGGCACGGCAGGGGGCTCGGGCCCGGCGTCCGGCTCCTCCTGCACGAGGGCGGCGCCGGGGGCACGCCGGGCCTCCACGGTGCGCTGCTCGAGGGCGGTGCCGGCGGTGTAGGCCCAGGCCGCGGAGTACATCACCAGCCGCGAGAAGTAGTTGATCCAGATGAGCAGGATCAGCGCCACCCCGAACGCCTGGAACGCCGGGTTGCCCTGGGTCTGCTTGAGCAGCAGGTTGGCGACCAGCTTGAGGAGCTCGAAGCCGACGGCGCCGAGCAGGGCGCCCCGGACCAGCGCCCCGCGGGGCACGTGGGTGTCGACGAGCAGCAGCTTGAACATGATCAGCAGCAGCACGGCCGAGGCCGCGATGGCCAGCGCGTGACCCACGAGGTTCAGGGCGATCGTCGGGCCGGTGGCCGACGGATCGATGCCGAACAGGCCGAGGATCGCCCCGGAGAACCCGGTCACCGCCCCGGACAGCGACACCGAGAACATCAGGGTCAGGCCGATCACGGCCAGCGTGCCGAGGTCGCGGGCCTTGCCGATCAGGAAGTTCGGGTGCTCCCGGCGGGGGACCGCGAACATCACCTCGAGCGCCTGGCGCATGCCGGACAGCCAGCCGAGGCCGGAGTACACCAGCGCCACCAGGCCGATCAGCCCGATCGTGGCGGCGTAGTCCTCGATGGTCTTGAGCGGGATCTGGCCCGGATCCGGCCCGATCACCCCGGGCAGCAGGCTGTTGATCTCGTCGACCATCTGCGCCTTGATGTCGGGGTAGAACTGCGCGATGAGACCGATCACGAAGAAGCCGAGAGCGAGGATCGGGAAGAACGACAGGAACCCGAAGTAGGTCACCGCGCCGGACTGGGCGTTGCCGTTGACCGAGCCGTAGTGCTTGACCATCCGGAGGATGTGGTCGAACCACTCGAAGCGCGCGCGCAGTCGCTCGACCGGCGCGGTGACGCGCTCCTTCAGGGAAGCCATGGGGAGGCCTTACCCACGGGAGGGTTCGGCCAACGCGAAGTCCCGCGTCGGCGCCCAGCCCGCGTCCGCGTCGTGGACGTAGAGCGAGAAGTGGTCGACCGTGAAGTCGCACTCGAACGGAGCGAGGTCCTTGAACGCCCGGTCCAGCGAGTCGTCGGCGAGGTGGTGGGCGACCGTGACGTGCGGGTGGTAGGGGAACGCGAGGTCGACCGCCAGCGGGCCGCGGCGGACCGAGGCCGCGAGCTGCTCGCAGCCGGCGATGCCCTCGGCCAGCATCACGAACACCACCGGGGAGACCGGCCGGAACGTGCCGGTGCCGCGCAGGTGGATCCGGAACGCCTCGTTGCGCGACGACGCGCCCGCGAGGTGCTTCTCGATGACCGGGAGGTCGTCCACGTCGACCTGCGTGGGCGGCATCAGCGTCACGTGGGTGGGGATGCCGAGGGCCGTGGTGTCCCCGAGGTTCGCTCGGTAGGTCTGGAGCTGCTCGCCCCAGGGCTCCGGGACCGCGATGGCAACCCCGATCGTCGTCCTCACGCCAGCGACCCTAGTGGACCGGGGCGGGAGCCGGCGCCACGAAGCCCACGCGCTCGTAGACGTCGGCGAGCGTGCGCCGCGCGACGGCTCCGGCCTTCTCGGCGCCGTCCCGCAGGATCGCGTCCAGCCGGGGGCCGTCGTCGAGCAGCTCCAGCGTCCGGTCCCGGAACGGCGTCACGAACTCGACCACGACGTCGGCCAGGTCCTTCTTCAGGTCGCCGTAGCCCTTGCCGTCGTACGCCTGCTCGAGGTCGGCGACGCTGGTCCCGGTGAGCGCGGAGAAGATCGTCAGCAGGTTGGAGACGCCGGGCTTCTCGGCCTCGTCGAAGCGCACCACGGAGTCCGAGTCGGTCACCGCCGACCGGATCTTCTTGGCCGACACCTTGGGGTCGTCGAGCATCTCCACGATGCCGGCGGGCGACGAGGCGGACTTGGACATCTTCGCCAGCGGGTCCTGGAGGTCGGTGATCTTGGCGGTGGACTCGAGGATGTAGGGCTCCGGCAGCCGGAACGTCTTCTTGTAGCGGTGGTTGAACCGCTGGGCGAGGTCGCGGGTGAGCTCGAGGTGCTGGCGCTGGTCCTCGCCGACGGGGACGTAGGCCGGGCGGTAGAGCAGGATGTCGGCGGCCTGGAGGATCGGGTAGGTGAACAGCCCGACGGAGGCGGCCCCCTCCCCGCCCTTGGCGGACTTGTCCTTGAACTGGGTCATCCGGCGGGCCTCGCCGAAGCCGGTCAGGCACTGCAGCACCCAGGCCAGCTGGGCGTGCTCGGGCACCTGCGACTGCACGAAGATCGCGGCGCGCTCCGGGTCGATGCCCATCGCGAGCAGCTGGGCCGCGGCCCGGCGCACCCGGTCGCGCAGCTGCTTGGGGTCCTGCTCGACGGTGATCGCGTGCAGGTCGGCGATGAAGAAGAACGGCTCGTGGTCGTCCTGCAGGCTCACCCACTGCCGCAGCGCACCGAGGTAGTTGCCGAAGTGGAACGAGTCCGCGGTCGGCTGGATCCCGGACAGGACCCGCGGTCGGGCGGTCGGTGCGTCGGCCATGGCGGCGATTCTTCCAGGTATCGCCCCGGCGTCCCCCGGCGCCTCCTAGGACTGCTCGGCCGAGGCCCGGTCGGCCTCGAGGGCGTCGACCTCGGCGGCGTGCTCGGGGTCGATGCTGATCGGGTGCTCGGGGTCCACCATCACCTGGAGGGGTACGGCGGTGACGAGGACCCGGCCCACCCGGCGGCCCTCGACCTCGCGCACGGTGATCCGGCGGTCGGCGTAGTCGACCCAGTCGCCCTCCTGCGGCAGCCGGCCGAGCTGCTGCATGAGGAAGCCGGAGACCGTCTCGTAGGGCCCCTCGGGGAGCTCGACGCCGGTCTCGTCCTCGAAGTCGTCGAGGTTGAGCAGCCCGTCGACCTCGACGTCGCCGCCGCCGTGCACGGTGGTCTCGGCCTCGTCGAGGTCGTACTCGTCCTTGATGTCGCCGATGAGCTCCTCGACGAGGTCCTCCATGGTCACGATGCCGGCGGTGCCGCCGTACTCGTCGGCCACGATCGCGAGGTGCATGCCCTCGCGCCGCATGTCGGCGAGCGCGGCCAGGATCGGCCGGGTCCAGGGCAGCACCAGCGTCTGCCGGGCCAGCTCGCCGACCCGGAGCGACTTGTTGGCCATCTCGGGGTCGAGCAGGTCGCGCACGTGCACGAAGCCGATCACGTCGTCGGCGGACCCGCGGATCACGGGGTAGCGCGAGTGCGGCTGGTGCAGCGCCTCCTTGGCGGCCTTGTAGATCGGCGTCGAGGCGTCCAGGAAGTCCACCTCGGTGCGCGGGATCATCACCTCGCGGATCTGGCGGTCACCGGCCTCGAAGACGTCCTCGACGATCCGGCGCTCCTCCTCGCCCAGCGTCTCGTGGGCGTTGACGAGGTCGCGCAGCTCCTCGTCGGACATCTGCTCGCTCTTGGCGTCCGGGTCGCCGCCGACCAGCCGGACCACGAGGTTGGTGGAGACGGACAGCAGGGCGATGACCGGACGGGAGATCTTGGCGATCCGGTCGACGGTCGGGCCGAGCGCGAGGGCGAAGCCCTCCGCCCGCTGCAGGGCGAGCCGCTTGGGCGCCAGCTCGCCCAGCACCAGGGAGACGTAGGAGATCGCGATGGTGACCAGCACCAGCGCGACGATGTCGGCGGCGCCGGCGGGCACGCCGAGGTCGACGAGCTTGGGCGAGAGGTCTCCGGCGAGGGTCGCGCCACCGAACGACGCGGAGAGGAACCCGGCCAGCGTGACGCCGACCTGCACGGCGGCGAGGAAACGGTTGGGATCGGCGGCGAGCCGGGCGACGGCCTCGCCCCGGCGGCCGCGGCCGGCCATCGCGCGCACCTGCCCGTCGCGCAGCGACACCAGGGCGATCTCGGCTGCGGCGAACATGCTGCCGATGAGGACGAACACGATGACAAGCCCGATGTTCGCGAGCGTGCCGCTCATGGTCTGTGGCTTTCGTCCATGGTCACAACGATAAGGGTTTGCCGCCGTATCCGTGACTCGGCGAGGGTGGGCCCGTGACCAGTCCCCCGCGGTTCCCCGACGACGTGCCCGTGCTCACCGACGGGGTGGTCACCCTGCGGGCCCACTCCCCTGCCGACGTCGGTCCCGTGGTCGAGCAGTGCGTCGACCCGGTGAGCCAGGAGTGGACGACCGTCCCGGTGCCCTACACCCGCGAGCACGCCGCCGACTGGCTCGGGAAGCTGGTGCCGGCCGCCTGGTCGCGCGGCGACGCGGTGTTCGCCGTGGAGACCCTCGACGGTGACGGCACGGTGCGGTACTGCGGCACGGTCGAGCTGCGCGACAAGGGCGACGGCCGGGCGGAGATCGCGTACGGCGCGCACCCCTGGGCCCGGGGCCGCGGCCTCATGACGCGCGCCCTGGAGCTGCTGCTGTCCTGGGGCTTCGACGAGCGGGACCTGAAGGCCGTGATCTGGTGGGCGAACCGCGGCAACTGGGCGTCGCGCCGGACGGCCTGGCGGCTGGGGTTCTCCTGCGACGGCACGCTCACCCGCTGGCTGCCGCAGCGCGGGCCAGCTGCTCGACGCCTGGGTGGGCGTGCTGCACGCCGACGACGAGCGGGTGCCGCGGAGCGCGTGGCTCGACGTCCCGCGGATCACCGGCGAGCGCGTGGTGCTGCGGCCCTTCCGCGACGCCGACGCCCCGCGGGTCGTGGAGGCCTGCAGCGACGAGCGGACCGCCTGGTGGCTCGGCAACATGCCCTCGCCGTACACGATGGACGACGCGCGCGCCTACCTGCTCGGCCGGGGCGACGCCGCCGCGGACGGCCGCGCCGTGAACTGGGCGGTGGCCGACCCGGCGACCGACGAGGTGCTCGGCTCGATCGCGCTGTTCGACCTGAAGGCCGGCCGGGAGGGCGAGATCGGCTACTGGACGCACCCCGCCGCCCGCGGCCGTGGCGTGATGACCGAGGCCTGCGGCCTGGTCGTGCGGCACGGGTTCATCCCCTCCGACGACGGCGGGCTGGGGCTGCGCCGGATCCTCGTCTACGCCGCGGAGGCCAACTCCGCGTCACGGCGGGTGATCGAGAGCAACGGGTTCACCCAGTACGGCCTCGAGCGACGCGGCACCGAGCTGCGCGACGGCAGCCTGGTGGACACCGCCTGCTACGACCTGCTGGTCGAGGAGTACGCCGGGAGCGCCTCGGCGCGCTGAGCGGCGGCGACGTCGATCTGCTCGGCGGTGAGGACCGCCGCGACCCGGCGACGCTCGGCGCGCATGCCGAGCCCGAAGACCAGCAGGCCCGCGAGCGCGAGCCCGGCGCCGAGCAGGCTGGGGGCGCGGTAGCCGAGACCGCCGGAGATCACGACCGCACCCAGCCAGGCGCCGAGCCCGTTGGCCGTGTTGAGCGCCGAGTGGTTCAGGGCCGCACCGAGCATCTGCGCGTCACCGGCCGCGTGCATCAGCCGGAGCTGCAGGTTGATCGCCAGCACCGAGCCGAGCACGCCGACCGCGAACACCAGGAGCAGCGTCGGGACGGCGTACGGCGAGAGCACGGAGAACAGCACCAGCACCGCGATGCTGACCACGAACGACGCCACCACCGAGCGGTTGACGTTCCAGTCCGCCAGGCGGCCGGCGACCCAGGTGCCGATGACCGACCCGAGGCCGAAGGCCAGCAGGAACAGCGGGATGGTCCCGCGGGACAGATCGGTGACCTGGGTGACGACGGGCGCGACGTAGCTGTACATCGCGAACACCCCGCCGAACCCCACCATCCCGGCCGCGGCGGCGTAGAGCACCTGCGGCTTCTTCAGGGCCGACAGCTCGCCGCGGACCGTGGCCGCGCGGTCACCGGGCGACGAGGGCACGAACGTCAGGATCAGCAGTGCGGTGACCACCGTCACGCCGAGGACCGCCCAGTAGGCGCTGCGCCAGCCCAGGTTCTGCCCGAGCCAGGTGCTGGCCGGCACGCCCGCGACGGTGGCGACCGACAGGCCGAGCATCACCGACGAGACCGCGCGTCCGCGGAACTGCGGCGCGACCAGCGAGGCGGCGATCAGCGAGGCCACGCCGAAGTACGCCCCGTGCGGGAGGCCCGCGACGAACCGTGCGGCCATCACCGGCCAGTAGCCGTGCGCCATGGCCGTCACCGCGTTGCCCAGACCCAGCGCCAGCACCAGCCCGATCACCAGGGCGCGCTTCGGGAGCCGGGCGGCCAGGCTGACGATGATCGGGGCGCCCACGACGACGCCGAGGGCGTACGCCGTGATGATGTGCCCGGTCGTCGGGATCGACTCGTTGATGCCCTGCGCGATGTCGGGCAGCAGGCCCATCGTCACGAACTCGGTCGTCCCGATGGCGAATCCCCCGGTCGCGAGCGCGATCAGCGCAAGCGTCACGTGCGGCGTGCGGGTCTCAGCGGGCACGGGGCAGGTCCTCATGGGTCGGGGTCACTCAGGTGCAAAGACCCAGACTGTCCTGGTATTCCCTTGAGCGCTACAGAGAACACCCCTCCGGCGGCCGACTTGACCGAACTCACATCTGCGGAACCGGGTGGTCGAGGAGGACGGAGCGCTAGCGGAGTCCGTCTCGAGACCACCCCGATCGCGCACGGGTGGTCTCGAGACGCCTCGCGCCGGGCGCTCGGCTCCTCGACCAGCCGGTAGGGCCTGCCACACTGAGCCCATGGCCAAGGTCACCCGCGGGTTCGTCGGGCGTCGCCGCCCGACCCAGCCCGACCGCCTCCCGCCCGGGCAGTACGACGTCGGGCGCGACTGGCCGGTGCTGACCGCCGAGGTCACGCCGGTCCTCGACCCGGCCCGCTGGACGATGACCGTCGACGGGCTCGTCGAGGAGCCCCGCACCTGGACCTGGGACGAGGCGCACGCGCTGCCGCAGTCGGAGTACGCCGGCGACATCCACTGCGTGACCACCTGGTCGAAGTTCGACACGCGGTTCGGCGGCGTCTCGGTCGACGTGCTCCTGGAGGCCGCCCGGCCCGCCCCGGAGGCCGCCTTCGTGCTCGCCACCTGCACCACCGGCTACACCACCAACCTGCCGCTCGCCGACGTCACCGGCGGCAAGGCCTGGGTCGTCTGGACCTACGACGGCAAGCCGCTGCCGCGCGACCACGGCGGACCGGTCCGGCTGCTCGTGCCGCACCTGTACTTCTGGAAGAGCGCGAAGTGGGTCACCCGGCTGACCCTGCTCGACCACGACCAGCAGGGGTTCTGGGAGGTCAACGGCTACCACGACCGGGGCGACCCGTGGCTCGAGCAGCGCTACCAGGGCGACTGATGACGGCGCCGAGCGGAGGCTGGTGCACCGGGGTGGTCCGCGAGGTCCGGCACCCCTCGGCCGACGCGGTGCTGCTGCGCATCGAGGTCGCCGGCCGCGTCGACCACCTGCCGGGCCAGCACTACGTGTTCCGGCTGACCGCCGAGGACGGCTACACGGCGTCGCGGTCCTACTCCGTCGCGTCCGCGCCGGGCGACCCGCTGCTGGAGTTCTTCGTCGAGCGCCTCGACGACGGCGAGGTCTCGACCTACCTCGCCGACGTGGTCGAGCCCGGCGACGAGCTCGAGCTCCGCGGTCCGATCGGCGGCTGGTTCGTCTGGGACGGCGAGGGGCCGGCGGTCGGCGTCGCGGGCGGCACCGGCGTCGTGCCCCTCGTCTCGATGCTGCGGCACGCCCACGACCTCGGTCGCCCGGAGCTCGTGCGCGTGCTGGTCTCCGCGCGCACCCGCGCGGAGCTGCCCTACGCCGACGAGCTGGCCGACCAGCGCCTGGTCCTCACCCGCGAGGCGTACGACGGACGCGCCGCCGGCCGGCTCACGCAGGACGACCTCGCGCCCCTGGTCCGGGAGGACGCGGACGTCTACGTGTGCGGGTCGGCCGGGTTCGCCGAGGCCGCGAGCACGTTGCTGCTCGACCTCGGCGTCCCGGCGTCCGACGTACGCGTGGAGCGGTTCGGGCCGACCGGATGACCGGTCAGCCGAGGATCGACAGCGCCTGGTTGAGCGTCTTCGACGGGCGCATCACGGCCTCGGCCAGCGCGTCGTCGGGACGGTAGTAGCCGCCGATCTCCGCCGGGGAGCCCTGCACCTCGAGCAGCTCGGCGTTGATCGCGTCCTCGTTGCTGCGCAGGCTCGTCGGCCAGCTCGCCGAACGCCGTCGCGAGCTCCGCGTCGTCGGTCTGGCTGCTCAGCTCCTCGGCCCAGAACAGCGCGAGGTAGAAGTGGCTGCCGCGGTTGTCGATCTCGCCGACCTTGCGGCTCGGGGACTTGTTCTCGTTGAGGAACGTGCCGGTCGCCTTGTCCAGCGTCGCCGCGAGGATCCGGGCGCGCGCGTTGTCGGTGGACTCGCCGAGGTGGCCGAAGCTCTCCGCCAGCGCGAGGAACTCACCGAGGCTGTCCCAGCGCAGGTGGTTCTCCTTGACGAGCTGCTGCACGTGCTTGGGCGCGGAGCCGCCGGCGCCGGTCTCGAACAGGCCGCCACCGTTGATCAGCGGCACGACCGAGAGCATCTTCGCGCTGGTGCCGAGCTCGAGGATCGGGAACAGGTCGGTGAGGTAGTCGCGCAGCACGTTGCCGGTCACCGAGATGGTGTCCTCGCCCTTGCGGATCCGCTCGAGGGAGAACGCGATCGCGTCGACCGGCGACATGATCTCGATCTGCAGGCCGTCGGTGTCGTGGTCGTCGAGGTACTCCGTGACCTTGGCGATGAGGTTCGCGTCGTGCGCACGGCCCTCGTCGAGCCAGAACACGGCCGGGTCGCCGGTGGCCCGGGCCCGGGTGACGGCCAGCTTGACCCAGTCGCGGACCGGGACGTCCTTGGTCTGGCACATCCGCCAGATGTCGCCGGCGCTGACCACGTGCTCGAGGAGCACGTCGCCGGCCTCGTCGACGACGCGGACGGTGCCCGTCGTGCGGATCTCGAAGGTCTTGTCGTGGGAGCCGTACTCCTCGGCCGCCTGCGCCATCAGCCCGACGTTGGGCACCGAGCCCATCGTGGCCGGGTCGTAGGCGCCGTTCGCGCGGCAGTCGTCGAGGACGACCTGGTAGATCCCGGCGTACGACGAGTCGGGGATCACCGCGAGCGTGTCGGCCTCGTCGCCGTCGGGGCCCCACATGTGCCCGCTGGTGCGGATCATCGCGGGCATCGACGCGTCGACGATGACGTCGCTCGGGACGTGCAGGTTGGTGATGCCCTTGTCGGAGTCGACCATCGCGAGGGCGGGGCCGTCGGCGATGCAGCGGTCGATGGTGGCCTTGATCTCGGCGCCCTGCGGCAGCGACTCGATGCCCTTGAGGATGCCGGCGAGTCCGTCGTTGGGCGAGAGGCCGGCCTCGGCGAGCGCGTCGCCGTGCTCGGTGAACAGGTCGGGCAGGAACGCGCGGACGACGTGGCCGAAGATGATCGGGTCGGAGACCTTCATCATGGTGGCCTTGAGGTGCACCGAGAACAGCACGTCGTCGGCCTTGGCCCGGGCGATCTGCGCGGTCAGGAACTCGCGCAGCGCGGCGACCCGCATCACGGTGGCGTCGACGATCTCGCCGGCCAGCACCGGGACCGACTCGCGCAGCACGGTGGTCTCGCCGTCGTCGCCGACGAGCTCGATGCGCAGGCTGCCGTCGGAGGCGACGACCGCGGACTTCTCGTTCGAGCGGAAGTCGTCGGTGTCCATGTGCGCCACGTTGGTCTTGGACTCGGAGGTCCAGGCGCCCATGGAGTGCGGGTGGTTGCGGGCGTACTGCTTCACGGAGTCGGGGGCGCGGCGGTCCGAGTTGCCCTCGCGCAGCACCGGGTTGACCGCGCTGCCCTTGACCTTGTCGTAGCGCGAGCGCGCGTCCTTCTGCTCGTCCGTGGTGGGGTTGTCGGGGTAGTCCGGCAGGTCGTAGCCCTGGGACTGCAGCTCGGCGACGACCGCCTTGAGCTGGGACACCGACGCGCTGATGTTCGGCAGCTTGATGATGTTGGCCTCGGGCTGCTTGGCCAGCTCACCGAGCTCGGCCAGCGCGTCGTCGACCTGCTGCTCGGCCGGGAGCCGGTCGGAGAACTGCGCGATCACGCGGCCGGCCAGCGAGATGTCGCGGGTCTCGACGCTCACGCCCGCGGTGGAGGCGTAGGCCGAGACGATCGGCAGGAAGGAGTACGTCGCCAGCAGCGGCGCCTCGTCCGTGTGCGTGTAGATGATCTTCGAGTCCGTCACCGGTTCTCCGTTCGTTCCCTGCAACCGAAAGATTTCTTGACGTCAAGATAACTCACCCGGTCCGCGTGACGCCAACGGCTGCGGTCCGTCGGGCCCCTCGACGCGACGCCCCACGAGGGGATACTGGTGTTCCGACGAGAGGAGCACCATGACCCCCGTTCCCGCCGCACTGGCCTGGACCCGCCGCCTCGAGTCCCTCGAGGCCCTGGACCCCGTGGTGCGCACCCTCCGGCCGTTCGCCGCCACGTTCGTCGCGGACCCGTCCGGCGCGACCTGCTGCGCGGCGCCTGGCTGGGTCATCCGCTGCACCCGGTGCTGACCGACGTCCCGATCGGCCTGTGGACCTCGGCGGTGACCCTCGACGTCGCTCGGTGGGCGCTCGGCGCGGCCCGCCGCGACCCGGCTGGTGGGGCTCGGCGTGCTGGCGGCCGGTCCCACCGCCTGGAGCGGATGGGCCGACTGGTCGACGCTCGACGAGCCGCGCCAGCGCGTCGGCGTGGTGCACGCGCTCACCAACGGGTTCGCGGCCGCCCTGTTCGCCTCGTCCTGGCTGGCCCGCAGGCGCGGCGACCACCGCCGCGGGCAGGCGCTGGGCCTGGTCGCCGCGGCAACGCTCTCGGTCGGCGGCTACCTCGGCGGCCACCTGGCCGGGATCAGCACCGCCGCCCCGGACCGGGTCACGGATCCAGCCTGACGGTGCCGTCGGCCGCCACCCGGACGGTCAGCGCCCGCTGTCCCGCGCGTACGCCGGACAGGGTGAACGGGCCGAGCCGGGTGCTCACCGAGCCCGGGACGTGGACGCGGCCGGCCGGCACGTCCACCGCGAGGCCGGTGACCGCCGCGAGGCAGGCCAGCGGCGCGGCGGCCGCCCACGCCTGGGGACGGCACGCCGCCGGGTAGTCGACGGGGAACGCCACGTCGGAGGACTGGTCCCCGCCGTACAGCTCGGGCAGCCGGTAGGCCACGCCCTCCGACGCCGCCACGAGGCCCGCGGTCAGCTCGGCCGCCTGCTCGACGTACCCGTCCCGGGCGAGGCCGCGCACGGCGACCGCGGTGTCGTGCGGCCACACCGAGCCACCGTGGTAGCTCAGCCGGGAGAACCGCGGCGACCGGCTGGTCAGCGTCCGCAGCCCGAACCCGGAGGCCATGTCGGGTGCCGTGAGCACCTCGACGACGCGGGCGGTCTGCTCCGGCCCGAGGATCCCGGTGCCGAGCAGGTGGCCCATGTTGGAGGCCACCGAGTCCACCTTCGCGCCGGTGCCGTCGAGGGCGATCGCGACGTGGCCGCCCTCGGGGGTGTCCACCCAGAAGTCGCGGGCGAACCGCTCCTTGAGCGACGGCGGCCCAGTCGGCGAGCCCCTCGACGGGCTGCTCGCCGAACGCCTCCAGCAGCGCGGCCCCGCGGACGGCGGCCTCGTAGGCGTAGCCCTGCACCTCGCTGAGCGCGATCGGCGGGTCGGCCAGCCGGCCGTCGGCGAACTGGACCGAGTCGACGCTGTCCTTCCAGCCCTGGTTGGCCAGACCGCGACCGGACAGGTCGACGTAGCGCAGCCAGCCCGACTCCGCGGACTGCTCCACCACCCACCCCAGGCAGCGGCGCACGGCCGGCAGGAGCGCCGCGACCTGGTCGCGGTCGGCGCCCCACTGCCAGGCGTCGGCCAGCGTGCAGACGAACAGCGGGGTCGCGTCGACGGTGCCGTAGTAGACCGGCGGCAGGCTCATCCCGCCGAGCTCGAGGGTGGTGTTGCGGACCTCGTGCAGGATCTTGCCGGGCTGCTCCTCCGAGTCCGGGTCGACCTTCGTGCCCTGGCGGCGGGCCAGGGTGCGCAGCGTGGAGAGCGCCAGGTCGGTGCCGAACGGCATGAGCAGCCGGGCCACCCACAGCGAGTCGCGGCCGAAGAGGGTGAGGAACCACGGCGAGCCGGCCGCGACGAAGGCGTCGTCCCCGTCCTTCATCAGCAGCCCGCCGAGGTCGGCGAGGCTCTGGGCGGACCAGGCGCGGCAGCCGGGTGTCCGGCGCCTCGACGGCGACCGGGCCCCAGGGCGCCGGACCGCCGGGCGCCGAGGGCCGGGGTGCCGTCGGCCGCGAAGACCAGCCGGACCGTGAACGACTCCCCCGGTGCGACGGTGGCGGTCCAGGTCACGCGCCGGCCCTCGTCGACGTCGTCCGGCGCCGGGTCGAGGGTGACCTCGAGGCCACGGTCGCCCTGCCGCCAGGCGATCCCCTGCTCGGTGCGCACCCCGGGGACGCCGACGGTCTCGTGGCCCTGCCGGACCTCGGCCATCGGGGCCAGGTCGGTCGCCAGGTCGACGTACAGGGTGAGCGGGACGTCCTCCTGCGCCCGGGAGGCGACCTCGATCTCCTCGACGAGGCCGGCCGGGGTCACCGTGCGGCGCCGGTCGAGGGTGACCTGCGGGTCGTGCAGCCAGCCACCGAGCCGGCGGGCGACGTAGGTGTAGGACTGCCGGTCCGCGCCGCTCAGGTCCGAGCCGACCGGCTCGAGGTCGCTGCCGCGGACGGAGACGTGCAGCTCGGCGAGGAGGCGTACGTCGTCCACGAACCAGCCCTCGACGCCGCCGCCGACCTGGCCGTCGGGGGCGGAGAGCAGGATCGACGGGGCCGCCACGCTGACGGAGAGGTCGTTGAGCAGGGGCGTGAGGTGTTGGGTCACCCTGCCGACCCTAGGGCCGACCTTGCTAGCGTCGGGCCAGCAGTCCAGACAACTGAACCCAGACCCAGGAGCGTGTCGTGAGCCAGTCCCCAGTCAAGGTCGCCGTCACCGGCGCCGCCGGCCAGATCGGCTACAGCCTGCTGTTCCGCATCGCGAGCGGGGACCTGCTCGGCAAGGACACCCCGGTCGCAGCTGCAGCTGCTCGAGATCACCCCGGCCCTCAAGGCGCTCGAGGGCGTCGTCATGGAGCTCGAGGACTGCGCCTTCCCGACGCTCGCCGGCGTCGAGATCGGCGACGACGCCAACACCGTCTTCGACGGCGCGAACCTCGCCCTGCTCGTCGGCGCCCGCCCCCGCACCAAGGGCATGGAGCGCGGCGACCTGCTCGAGGCCAACGGCGCGATCTTCACCGCGCAGGGCAAGGCCCTCAACGAGGTCGCGGCCGACGACATCCGGGTGGGCGTGACCGGCAACCCGGCCAACACCAACGCGCTGATCGCGCTGAGCAACGCCCCCGACATCCCGCAGGAGCGGTTCACCGCGCTGACCCGCCTCGACCACAACCGGGCGCTCTCGCAGCTGGCCAAGAAGGCCGGCGTCACGGTGGCCGAGATCAAGAAGCTGACGATCTGGGGCAACCACTCCGCGACGCAGTACTCCGACATCTTCCACGCGGAGATCAACGGCGCCAACGCCGCCGAGACGGTCGACGACCAGGCCTGGATCGAGAACGACTTCATCCCGACCGTGGCCAAGCGCGGCGCCGCCATCATCGAGGCGCGCGGCTCCTCGTCGGCCGCCTCCGCCGCGTCGGCCACCATCGACGCCGCCCGCGACTGGCTGCACGGCAGCCCCGAGGGCGACTGGGTCTCGATGGCGGTCCGCTCGAAGGGTGAGTACGGCATCCCCGAGGGTCTCGTCTACTCCTACCCGGTCGTCACCAAGGGCGGCGACTGGGAGATCGTCGAGGGCCTCGAGATCGACGACTTCTCGCGCGGCAAGATGGACGCCACCGCGGCCGAGCTCGTCGAGGAGCGCGACGCCGTCACGGGACTCGGCCTGATCTGAGCACGCTCCAGGAGGGGTGGAAGGTCCTAAAGACAAATCGGACCTTCCGCCCCTCTGCTGCTCAAGTGACCGGGGGTGCGGCACCGATAGAACAGGCGTGCCCCTCGCCGCCGTCCGTCGCTTGCTCGCGCCCGCCGTGCTCGGCGCGCTGCTCGCCGCGGCGGTGCTCTCGGTGACCGGCTCGGGCGCCGCGGACGCGGCCCAGCCGGGCCGCCCGCTCGGGCGCCGTGACCGCTCCCGCCCCGTCCGCCTGGGCCCGCGGGATGTGGGTCTGGAACCAGCCGACCGCGAAGAACCTGGTGACGTTCGCCCAGGCGCGCGGCATCACCGACCTGTTCGTCTCGGTCCCGCCGGACCTGCCCTCGTCCAGCCGGCTCACGTGGGTCCGGTCGGTGGCCAAGCTGGCGACGCCCGCCGGCATCCGGTTGCAGGCGCTCGGCGGCGACCCGGGCTGGATCGACGACCCGGCCGCAGCCGTCGCCTGGCAGGACGCGGCCCTCTCGACCGGGCTGTTCTCCGGCGTGCACGTCGACGTCGAGCCGTGGCAGCGCCCGGACTGGAACACCGACCAGGCCGGCGTGGTCGCCCGCTACCTCGCGACGTACGACCGTCTCCAGGCCGCCACCACCCTGCCGCTCGAGGCCGACGTGCCGTTCTGGCTCTGGACGCTGACCGCCGCCGACGGCAGGCCCGTGGACGCGGCCGTGCTGTCCCGCGTCGACAAGGTGACGGTGATCGCTACCGCAACACCGTCACCGGCGCCGACAGCATCACCGCCATCGCCGCGACGACGCTGGCGGCGGGCACGGCCGCGGGCAAGCCGGTGCGCCTCGCGGTCGAGACCAACAACCTCGGCAACGACCCCGTCGCGGTGAAGCAGACCTTCTTCGGCAAGACGGAGGCCGCGGTGAACACCGCGCTCGACCAGGTCGACGCCGCCGAGTCGGGCGTCGCGTCGTACGCCGGGATGGCCGTGCACGACTACGCCGGCTACGACGCGCTCCGCTGACCTTCTCCGGCTGAGTACGCGTGCGGATGTGCCGGCGCCCTCGGACGGGGACGCTGGAGCCATGAGCACACCGACGCGCATCGCCCTCGACCTGAGCCTCCGGGCCGGTCTCCTGCCGGCCGGCGAGTGGGCGTTCACCCGCGTCTGGGACGCCGCGACCGCCGGTCCCCACGAGACGGACATCGGCGGTGGCCTCGTCGGGCTGGGGCTGCTCCTCGTGGCGGCCCTGGTCTGGGGCGGCGTCGACGGCCGGCACCACGACGTCGGCCGGCTGGCCGTCACGTGGGTCGGAGCCGGGCTGGTCGTGGGTGCGTTCGTCGCCGCGGCCGTCGTCCTCCGCGGAGGCGAGCGGGGAGAGGTGCTGGTCGCGATGGCGCTCATCGGGCCGTTCCTCGCCGTGCTGGTCGCCGCCCCCGCGGTGGTGGCCGGGGTGCTCAGCCGGCAGCCTGCTGCACCGCCAGGGGCGCGGCGAGCGCGACCTCACCGGGGACGGCGGGCCGCGGCCTCCAGCTGCTGCAGGGTCCGCTTCGTGCTCGTCTCCAGGTCACGCACGGTCCGTTGGAGCGAGGACAGGTCGTCGTCGCTCTTCTCGTGCCAGCGGTCGTGGCGGTAGGCGTCAGCGACCATCGCTCCGCACTTGCTGCACGTCTCCGCGTCGGCCATCGCGCGGCCTTCCCGTCGGCGGCTGCGTCTGGGCAGGCCGGGTGGGCCCAGCGGAACGGCGCGCCGTTCAGTGCGCGCGGGCCTCGAGGATCGACATCCGGCTGTCCGTGTGGATGACCCGGCCCAGGCGCAGGCCGGCCGCGTCGAAGAGGGCGGCGTACTCGTCCTCGGTGCGCTCGCGGCCGCCCGGGAGGACCAGCATGTTGAGGTCGGAGAACGCGGCGGCCTCTCGTCGTGCCCCGGCCGGCCGAGCAGGACCTCGACGACCAGCACGACCCCTCCCGGCCGGAGGCTCCGCGGCAGGTCCGCAGGATCTCGACGCACCGGTGGTCCGGCCAGTCGTGCAGCACCGACTTGAGCAGGTAGCAGTCCCCGGCGGGGACCGTGTCGAAGAAGCTAGCCCGCCACGGCGCCCCACCGTGACGCGACGTCCTCCGTCGCGTCGGCCGTGGGTTCCTCCGCCACCGCCTGGGGCAGGTCGAACACGGTGCCGGTGAGGTGCTCGTTGCGGGCCAGCACGGCCTCGAGCAGGACGCCGTGGCCGCCGCCGACGTCGACGACGCTGGTCACCCAGGCGAAGTCGTAGGCGACACGACGGCGTCGGCGACCAGCGAGCTGAGGGCGGCCATGTTGTCGTTGAAGATGGCGTTCTGCTCGGGCTCGCGCTGCCGGTGCGTCCAGACGTCCACGCCGTGCAGCGCCTCGAACGCGTTGTCGCCGGTCCGGACGCTGTGACCGAGGTGGGACCAGGCCGACCAGAGCGCCGGGTCCGTGAGCGTCCGGGCCAGGGGGCGCAGCGACGCGGTGGCGTCCGTCCTGAGCCCCTCGCCAGAGGCGTGAGCGCGAACCGGCGGTCGTCCTGCTCGTCGTACACTCCGGCGGCGGCCAGCGCCCGCATCAGGCGGTGCAGGGTGTCCTCGTCCGCCGACACCGCGGCGGCCAGGTCACCGACGCTGCGCGGTCCGGCGGCCAGCTCGTCGGAGAGCCCCAGGTCGGCCGCGACGGCGAGCGCGGCGGACAGCCGGAACCCGGTGACCATCCTCTGCAGCTGCTCACGGCTGTCCATGCCCCGGATGATCCTCCTCGACGAGCAGGGGCACCACCCTCACTGTGGGCCCGCTGTCGCCTAGGTCGGCGGCTGGTTGGGCACCACGACGGCCAGCACGATCAGCCCGACGCCCGCCACGGTCAGCATCAGCACGTCGGACCACTTGCGCCGGACCCGGAGCATGCCCGCGCCCCGCTCCGACAGCACCAGCCGCGAGGCGGACGCGAGCAGCAGGCCGGCGCCGATCCAGCTGATGCCGGTGCGCCAGGCGCCGGCCAGCACGATGCCCAGCCCCACCAGCGACGCCGCGAGCCACGGCGAGGTAGATCACGCCGCCGACGGTCTGCGGCTTCTTCAGCGGGTTGTCGGGCGACACGTGGCGGCTCAGCGCGCGATCGACTGCTCGGCGGCGGACACGATGTTGGACAGCAGCATCGCCCGGGTCATCGGACCGACGCCGCCGGGGTTCGGGGACACCCACGCCGCGACCTCGGCCACGTCCGGGGCCACGTCGCCGGCGATCTTGCCGTCGACCCGGGACACGCCCACGTCGAGGACGGCCGCACCGGGCTTGACCATGTCGGCCGGAGATGATGCCGGGCACCCCGGCCGCAGCGACCACGATGTCGGCGGTCCGCACGTGCGAGGCCAGGTCACGGGTGCCGGTGTGGCAGAGCGTCACGGTGGCGTTCTCGCTGCGACGGGTGAGCAGCAGGCCCAGCGGCCGGCCGACCGTGACCCCGCGGCCGACCACGACCACCTCGGCGCCGGCGATCTCCACGTCGTGGCGGCGCAGCAGCTCGAGGATGCCGTACGGCGTGCAGGGCAGCGGGCGCGTCCTTGCCCAGGACCAGCCAGCCGAGGTTCGTGGGGTGCAGGCCGTCGACGTCCTTGGCCGGGTCCATCCGGTCGAGCACGGCGTTGACGTCCATGTGCTTGGGCAGCGGCAGCTGCACGATGTAGCCGGTGCAGGCCGGGTCGGCGTTGAGCCGGTCGACGTGCTCCTCGACCTCGGCCTGGGTCGCGGTCTCGGGCAGGTCCACCCGGATCGAGGTGATGCCGACCTCGGCGCAGTCCTTGTGCTTGCCCGCGACGTACCACTTCGAGCCGGGGTCGTCGCCGACCAGGACGGTGCCGAGCCCGGGGACGACGCCCTGCTCGCGGAGGGCGGCGACGCGGGTGGTCAGCTCGGCCTTGATGGCCTTGGCGGTCGCGGTGCCGTCGAGGATCTGTGCGGTCACGGGGGTCATCCAATCATTCGTGCGTCCCGGGACGTCATCCGTCCTGGTCGCGATGACGACCGGGACGGATGACGTCCGCTGCGGATCAGTGGAAGAAGTGCCGCGTGCCGGTGAAGTACATCGTCACGCCGGCCTTCTTCGCGGCCTCGACGACCAGCTCGTCGCGGACCGAACCGCCCGGCTGGACGACGGCCTTGACGCCGGCCGTCGGCCAGGATCTCCAGGCCGTCGGGGAACGGGAAGAACGCGTCCGAGGCCGCGTACGGAGCCGCGCGCGCGCTCGCGCCGGCCCGCTCGACGGCGAGCTTCGCGGAGTCGACCCGGTTGACCTGGCCCATGCCGACGCCGACCGAGGCGCCGTCCTTGGCGAGCAGGATCGCGTTGGACTTCACCGCGCGGCAGGCCCGCCAGGCGAAGGCGAGCTCGGCCGAGCTCGCCCGCGGTCGAGCGGCCTCGCCGGTCGCCAGGGTCCAGTTCGCCGGGTCGTCGCCGTCGGCCTGGAGCCGGTCGGTGACCTGGAGCAGCGCGCCGCCGTCGATGCGGCTTGATCTCGAGCCGCGGCCGACGGGCGCGCCGGGGCGCGCAGCACGCGGATGTTCTTCTTGCGGGCGAGCACCTCGAGCGGCGCCGTCCTCGTAGCCGGGCGCGACGATGACCTCGGTGAAGATCTCGGCGACCTGCTCGGCCATCTCGACGGTCACCGGCCGGTTGACGGCGATGACGCCGCCGAAGGCGGACAGCGGGTCGCAGGCGTGCGCCTTGCGGTGCGCCTCGGCGACGTCGGCGCCGACCGCGATACCGCACGGGTTGGCGTGCTTGATGATCGCGACGCAGGGCTCGTCGTGGTCGTACGCGGCACGGCGGGCGGCGTCGGTGTCCGATGTAGTTGTTGTACGACATCTCCTTGCCGTGCAGCTGCTCGGCCTCGGCGAGACCCGGCCCGGCCGTGCCGTCGGTGTAGAGCGCGGCGCGCTGGTGCGGGTTCTCGCCGTAGCGCAGGACGTGCTCGCGCTGTCCAGGTGGCGCCGAGGAAGTCCGGGAAGCCGGTGCCGTCGGCGGCGTCGCGTAGCACGCTGCCGCGAACCAGGAGGCGACGGCCACGTCGTACGCGGCGGTGTGCTGGAACGCCTCGGCGGCGAGCCGCTTGCGGGTGGCGAGGTCGAAGCCGCCCGTCCGTGACGGCGGCGAGCACGTCGGCGTACCGCGCCGGGCTGGTGACGACGGCGACCGACGGGTGGTTCTTGGCCGCGGCGCGGACCATCGACGGGCCGCCGATGTCGATCTGCTCGACGCACTCGTCGGGGGTCGCGCCGGAGGCGACGGTCTCGCGGAACGGGTAGAGGTTGACGACGACCAGGTCGAACGGCTCGACGCCGAGCTCGTGCGAGCTGCTCGCGGTGGCGACTCGAGGCGCAGGTCGGCGAGGATGCCGGCGTGCACCTTCGGGTGCAGCGTCTTGACGCGGCCGTCCAGGCACTCGGGGAAGCCGGTGAGCTCCTCGACCTTGGTGACCGGGACGCCGGCGGCGGCGATCCGCGCGGCGGTGGAGCCGGTGGAGACGAGCTCGACGCCGGCCTCGTGCAGCGCCGCGGGCCAGCTCCTCGAGACCGGTCTTGTCGTAGACGCTGACCAGCGCGCGGCGGATCGGCTGGCGGGCGTCGGCTGTCGGACATGGTGCGCTCCTCTGGTGGTGATGAGGGCACCCAGGCGTTCGATGCGCTCGCTGCACTCTCGGTGGTTGCCCACCTGCGCCAGTCGTGTGGCCACCTTTCGTCCGGCTCAATGCGACCTTCGCCGTCGACGGGCGAGCCGTCGCGGGCCAGCCGCCGACGACGTCGACGAGCAGCGTTCGCTCGACTTCCTTGATGCGCTCGTGCAGAGCGCTCTCGTCGTCGTCGTCCTCGACCTCCACCACGCCCTGGGCGATGATCGGTCCGGTGTCGACGCCGTCGTCGACGAAGTGGACGGTGCAGCCGGTGACCCGGACGCCGTACGCGAGCGCGTCGCGCACGCCGTGCGCCCCGGGGAAGACGGGCAGCAGCGCGGGGTGGGTGTTGACGTGCCGGCCGCCGAACCGGGCCAGGAACTCCTTGTCCCCGGATCTTCATGAAGCCGGCGGAGCACGACGAGGTCGGGTCGTGTCGCGGCACGGCCTCGGTGAGCGCCGCGTCCCACTCCTCGCGGGTCGCGTGGTCCTTGACCCGGCGCACGAAGGTGGGCAGGCCGGCCCGCTCGGCCCGCTCGAGCCCCTCGATGCCGTCGCGGTCGGCGCCGACGGCGACGATCTCGGCGCCGTACGCCGGGTCGGCGCGATGGCGTCGAGCAGGGCCTGGAGGTTCGTACCGGAGCCGGAGACGAGCACGACGAGGCGGGCGGGGGTGCTGGACACGCCCCGAAGGCTACCGACGGCGCGACCACCAGGTGGCGCCGACGCCGCCGACGAGACCAGCCGATGCCCATCGCGACCGTCGCCGCGACCAGCGTCGGCCACAGGTCGGCGCCGAGGTCGGCCATCCGGCCGGGACCGACGGCACCGCCGGAGACGCCGACGAGCAGGGTGAACAGGACCCCGCCGGCCACCCCCGAGCCGAGACCGCGGCACGGCGCCGGTCTCGAAGCCGTAGGCCGGGAAGCGCCGGACCACCAGCACCGCGGCCAGCGCACCGGCCAGCACCGGCAGGGCGACGAGCACGGACAGCCAGCCGGGCTGGGTGCCCTCGGACGGCAGCGCGGCGAGCAGCGGGAACGCCGGGACCGGGCCGAGCACGACCGCGGCCGGCGACACCACGGTGCCGGTGCCGACCGCGAAGCCGGGACCGAGCAGGTAGGAGCCGGTGAGCAGCACCGCGTTGGGGGCCACGGCGGCGACCAGGGCGGTGTAGAGCAGGCCGCCGGTGGCGTCGGTGTGCAACCGGGACAGCACGTTGGCGGCCGAGCCCAGGTCGAGCAGCAGCGCGACCGCGAGCAGGCCGGCGGAGGCGGCGGTGAGCAGCAGGGTCGCGGCGAGACCGCCCTTGAGCACGGCGCGGACCGTCTCGGGCACCTTCGAGCGCCAGTCCACGACCTCGCGGCTGCCGGCCAGGATCCCCGAGCCGCCGCCCACGAACGCGACGGCGAAGCCGCCCGCGAACGCCCGCAGCAGGCTCGACTCGGCGGTGGCCGTCGCGGCCAGCACCGCGGTGAGCAGCGCGACCACGCCGTAGAGCCCGGACATCACGACCGTGCCGAGCAGGACGGTGCCCGGGTCCTCGACGGCCGAGGTGCGGGCCGCCCAGAGGCCGAGCCGGTGGGCGACGTACACGCAGAGCAGGGTGAGCCCCAGCGGGACCGCCGTGACGGTCGCGGAGACCGCGCCGGTGGCGAGGTGCAGGTGCGCGCCGTGGGCGAGCAGCCAGCCGTCGGCGCCCACCCGGATCGCGTCGCGGGTGTCGCCGTGGCTGCCGGCGTCGGCCGCGAACCAGCCGACGAGGCCGAGCGCCATGCAGCCCATCAGCACGGCGCCGGAGGCCGCCACGCCGGCGACCGCGGCGCCCAGCGCGAGCGGCCGCAGCGGCGGTGCACCCCGGCCGAGGGCGCGGGCGTACGCGGGGGGAGCCGGGTGTCACGGGGGTGGAGGAGATCAGTCATCCCGGCCCATCCTCGCCGAGCGTGATCTCGATCTCGGGCTCCCACGCCGGTTGGCCCCACGGGTGGGAGAGCCCGTACCGTGGGTGACTTCCGCGCGGACCCGCTGCGGTGCGTCATGCCCGACCGGATCCGCGGTTCGACGGACGGCCGACGGACAGGAGACGCCATGCGGGAGGAGAGCTTCGACTCCTTCTACCGAGCGACCCGTCGTCAGGTGCTGCACCAGGCGTTCGCCCTCACCGGCGACCTGCCCGCGGCCCAGTCGGCGGTCCGCGACGCGTACGTCGGCGCGTGGCAGCACTGGCGCAAGGTCTCCCGGCTCGACGACCCGCTCGGACTGGGTGCGGCCCCGGGCCTGGCAGCTCGCGCAGCGCCGGCACACCGCCCGCATCTGGCACCGCAACAAGGGCCTGTCCGAGGAGCACAAGGCCGTCCTCGACGCCCTCTCGAAGCTGCCGGTCGCCCAGCGCCGCGTGCTGCTGCTGACCGACCTCGCCGGTCTCGACGGCGCGCACGCGGCCCGCGAGCTCGGCGTCACCCGCGACGTCGCGGAGACCAACCAGCGGCGCGCCCGGGCCGGGCTCGCCACGGCGCTGGGCGTCGAGCCGGACGTGGCACGGGACCGGCTCGTCGGGCTCGACCAGCTGCTGGAGCACGCCACCCTGCCCCGGGGACCGATCGTGCGGCGCGCGGGCCGCAAGCGCCGGCAGGGCCACGCGCTGGTCGGCGCGGCCGTCGCGGTCGCCGTCGCCCTGGGCGCCGGAGCGTTCACCTACCAGCCGACCGCGAGCAACGCCGAGGACCTGCGCCTCGTGAAGCCCGAGGCTCCGGCGACCACCACGGACCTGTCCGCCACCGCGCCGACCGGGCGCAACCTCCTCGACCGCGACCAGATCCGCCGGCTCGGCCCGGCCCAGACCTGGAACGTCTCCGGCACGAGCGACAACACCTCCGGCGACGGCATCAACTCGGTCTGCCAGCAGAGCCGGTTCGCCGACCCGGACGGCTACGCCGCCATGGTGCGCACCTTCGCCGCCGCCGGGTCGCCGCGCCGCTCGGCGGTGCAGACCGTCGAGGTCTCCAAGACCGTGAAGAAGGCGCGAGGCGGCCTTCGGCACGACCGTCGGCTGGTTCGCCGGCTGCCGGCTCGGCCGGCTCCAGGTGCTCAACTCCTACCGCGTCGACAACATCGGCGACGAGGCCGACGTGCTGATGGTCAAGGTCTGGAAGAAGCCCGTCACCACGATGTCGGTCGCGGTCGCCCGCACCGGCAAGGTCACCACGACGACCGTGGGCACGACCGTCGGCGCCTCCCCGCCGCCCGCGCAGCAGATCACCCAGTCCCTCGCGGACTCGGTCGCCATGCTCTGCGCCCGCAGCGGCTCCGCCGACTGTGCGAAGCGGCCGACCTACCGCGTCGTACCCCCGCCGCCGTCGGGTGAGGAGCGCGGCATCCTCGCGGTCGCGGACCTGCCGCCGGTCGGCCGGATCTCGCAGCCGTGGGTCGGCACCGAGCCCGCGTCCGCCCGGGTGAACCCGTCGGCCACCACCTGCGACCGCGCCAGCTTCGCCAAGGCCGGCGCGACCAGGACCCGCACCCGCACCTACCTGATCCCGGAGGCGTCGCTGCCGGCCCGGTTCGGCCTGTCCGAGACCTACGGCGTGTTCCGCAGCACCGCCGCGGCCAGCCGGTTCCTGAACGACGTGCGCGGCACGGTCGGGCGCTGCGAGAAGCGCGACCTCGCCACCCAGGTCAGCGGCACGCACACCGAGCGCCGGAAGTCGCCGCAGCTCGACCTGTCCAGCTGGGACCTCCAGACCGAGGTCAACGACAAGCAGAAGGTGCGCTTCCGGCTCGGCTTCGTGCGGGTCGGCCGCACCGTCGCGCAGCTGACGTTCGCGCCGTCGCCGGCCGACGACATGACCGCCACGAGCTTCCACGCGCTGCTGGTCCGGTCCGGGGACCGGCTGCGCGAGCTCGGCTGACCTCTAGGCTGCGCGGGTGACCGAGTCCCTGACCCGCGACGCCGCCGTCGCCCTCGACGACGCCAGCCCGCTGCGCGCCCGCCGCGACCTGTTCGCCCTGCCCGACGGGGTCGTCTACCTCGACGGCAACTCCCTCGGCGCCCTGCCCCGGTCCGTGGCGCCCCGGATGCAGCAGGTCGTCGCCGACGAGTGGGGCGGCGGGCTGATCGCGTCGTGGAACACCGCCGACTGGGTCGGGCTGTCCCGCCGCGTCGGGGACCGGATCGCACCGCTGATCGGGGCGTCGCCCGGCGACGTGCACGTCGGCGACTCCACGAGCGTGACGCTGTTCAAGACCTTCGTGGCCGCCGCCCGGCTGCGGCCCGGACGCCGGGTGATCGTGCTGGAGCCGACCACCTTCCCCACCGACGGGTACGTCGCCGCGGGCGTCGCGCGGCTGCTCGACCTCGAGCTGCGCTGGTGCGACCCGGCCGACCCGGCCGCCTCCCTCGACGAGGACGTGGCGCTGCTCGCGCTGACCCACGTCGACTTCCGGTCCGGCGCGATGTTCGACATCCCGTCGCTGACCCGGGCCGCCCACGACGCCGGCGCGCTCGTGCAGTGGGACCTCTGCCACTCCACCGGGGCCGTCCCCGTCGGGCTGATGGAGGCGGACGCCGACATCGCGGTGGGCTGCACCTACAAGTACCTCAACGGCGGCCCCGGCTCCCCCGCCTTCTCCTGGGTGCACCCGCGGCACCAGGACGCCTGGGACCAGCCGGTCACCGGCTGGTTCGGGCACGCCCACCCCTTCGACATGGACCGCACGTTCGTGCCGGCCGACGGCATCACCAAGATGGCGTCCGGCACCCCGCCGGTGCTCGCGCTGTCCGCGCTCGACGCCGCCCTCGACGTCTTCGACGGCGTCTCGCTCGACGACCTGCGGGCGGCGTCGCTCTCGTTGACCGACCTGTTCATCGCCCTCGTCGACGAGCGGCTCGCCTCGTCTTCGACGTGATCACGCCGCGCGCGCACGCCGTACGCGGCAGCCAGGTCTCGCTGCGCCACGCCGACGCCTACGGCGTGGTCCAGGCCCTGATCGCGCGCGGCGTCGTCGGCGACTTCCGCACCCCCGACGTGGCCCGGTTCGGCTTCGCGCCGCTCTACGTCTCGCACGCCGACGTCTTCGACGCCGTCTCCGAGCTGGTCGCCGTGATGGCGCGCGACGAGCACCTGGACCCGTCGTACAGGGTGCGGAACGCGGTCACCTAGCGTCCGACTGCGTGAGCGCGCGCTCAGAGCGCCCGCTCACGCATACGACCCCGGATGGATCAGCCCTGCAGGATGTCCCGCATCAGCTGGGCGGTCTCGGACGGCGTCTTGCCGACCTTGACCCCGACGGCCTCGAGGGCCTCCTTCTTGGCCTGCGCGGTGCCGGACGAGCCGGACACGATCGCGCCGGCGTGGCCCATCGTCTTGCCCTCGGGGGCGGTGAAGCCCGCGACGTAGCCGACGACCGGCTTCTTCACGTTGTCCTTGATGTAGGCCGCCGCACGCTCCTCGGCGTCGCCGCCGATCTCGCCGATCATCACGATCGCGTCGGTGTCCGGGTCGTCCTCGAACGCCTGGAGGGCGTCGATGTGCGTCGTACCGATGATCGGGTCGCCACCGATGCCGATCGCGGAGCTGAAGCCGTAGTCCCGCAGCTCGTACATCATCTGGTAGGTCAGCGTGCCCGACTTCGACACCAGGCCGACGCGGCCGGCCTTGGTGATGTCGGCCGGGATGATGCCGGCGTTGGACTTGCCGGGGCTGATCAGGCCGGGACAGTTCGGGCCGATGATCCGCGTCGTGCCCTTGGCCTGCGCGTAGGAGAAGAAGTCCGCGGTGTCGTGCACCGGGACGCCCTCGGTGATCACGATGACCAGCGGCATCGCCGCGTCGACGGCCTCGACGACCGCGCTCTTGGTGCCGGCCGGCGGCACGAAGACGACCGAGACGTCGGCGCCGGTGGCGTCGATGGCCTCCTGCACGGAGCCGAACACCGGGACGGACGTGCCGTCGAAGTCGATGCTCTGGCCGGCCTTCTTCGGGTTGACGCCGCCGACGATGTTGGTGCCGGAGGCGATCATCCGCCGGGTGTGCTTCTGCCCCTCGGAGCCCGTCATGCCCTGCACGACGACCTTGGAGTTCTCATTCAGGAAGATAGACATGTCCCGCCCTCTACTTCGAAGCCAGCTCGGCGGCGCGGTCAGCTGCGCCGTCCATGGTGTCCACCAGCGTCACGAGCGGGTGGTTCGCGTCGTTCAGGATCCGACGCCCCTCCTCGACGTTGTTGCCGTCGAGGCGTACGACGAGCGGCTTGTTGGCCTCGTCGCCCAGGATCTCCAGGGCGTGCACGATGCCGTTGGCGACCGCGTCGCACGACGTGATGCCGCCGAACACGTTCACGAAGACGCTCTTGACCTGCTCGTCGTTGAGGATCACGTCGAGGCCGTTGGCCATCACCTCGGCGGACGCGCCGCCGCCGATGTCGAGGAAGTTCGCGGGCTTGACGCCGTTGTGCTTCTCGCCGGCGTAGGCGACCACGTCGAGGGTCGACATGACCAGGCCCGCGCCGTTGCCGATGATGCCCGACGGCACCGTCGAGCTTGACGTAGTTGAGGCCCTTGGCCTTGGCCTTGGCCTCCAGCGGGTCGGCCGCGTGCTTGTCCTCGAAGGCCGCGTGCTCCGCGTGGCGGAAGTCGGCGTTCTCGTCGAGGGTGACCTTGCCGTCGAGGGCCTCGAGGGTCCCGTCGCCGAGCAGGCACAGCGGGTTCACCTCGACCAGGGTGGCGTCCTCCTTGATGAAGACGTCCCACAGCTTCTTGATGACGTCCTTCGCCTGGTCGGCGATCTCGGCCGGGAACTTCGTGGCCGCGACGATCTCGGCGGCCTTCGCGTCGTCGACGCCGACCTGCGGGTCGATCGACACCTTGGCGAGCGCCTCGGGGTTCTCGTGCGCGACGACCTCGATCTCGACGCCGCCCTCGACGCTCGCGATGCAGAGGTAGTCGCGGTTGGCGCGGTCGACCAGGAACGAGAAGTAGTACTCGTCCTTGATGTCCGCGGCCGGGGCGATCAGCACCCGGTGGACGGTGAGGCCCTTGATGTCCATGCCGAGGATGTCCTCGGCGCGCGCGACGGCGTCCTCGGGGGTCTCGGCGAGCTTGACGCCACCGGCCTTGCCGCGGCCACCGGCCTGGACCTGGGCCTTGACGACGACGCGCCCGCCCTGCTCCTCGGCGGCTGCTGCGGCGTCCTCGGCCTTCTCGACGACGGTGCCGACCGTTACCGGCACGCCGTGCTTGGCGAAGAGCTCCTTCGCTTGGTACTCCATCAGGTCCACGGTTACGACCGTCCTCTTCCGGGTGTTCACGGCCACAGGGCACACGGATCGGCCCCGGGCGGGTCTCGGCTGACCTTAGCCCCGGCGGCGGGGCGACGACCATCGAGGGTTCCGTACCCTTCGTCACATGCCCCCCGCTCCCCCGCTCGTCCGTGTCCGGTCCGGCGAGGTCTCGATCGGGGTCCGCGAGCACAGCCCGGCCGGGCCGGGACGCCCGACCGTCGTGCTCGTGCACGGCTACCCCGACCAGCAGGAGACCTGGGACGCCCTGGTCGCCCGGCTCCCCCTCGACGACTGGCACGTCGTGACGTACGACGTGCGCGGAGCCGGCTCGTCGGACGCGCCGGCGTCGCGGGAGGGGTACCTCTGCGCCCGGCTCGTCGACGACCTCGTCGCGGTGCTGGAGCACGTCCTCGCCGACGGTGAGCTCGTGCACCTGGTGGGCCACGACTGGGGCTCGGCCCAGCTCTGGGACGCGGTCGCGGCCGAGGCGCACGACCCGCGGCTGCACGGCCGGATCGCGTCGTTCACGTCGATCAGCGCGCCGTCCCTCGACCACGCCGCCTGGCTGGCCCGGCACCCGCGCGGCCGGCGACTGGCCCTGCTGCGGCAGCTGCTGCGCTCCTGGTACATCGGGCTGTTCTGCCTCCCCGTCCTGCCGGTGCTGCTCTGGCGCTTCGGGCACCCGCTGCTGAGCCGGGCCGGCGAGCGCCGCGAGGGGCTGCCGCGCGGGCACTGGGGAGCCGGGCTCGGCCGCAACGCCGTCAACGGGCTCGGGCTCTACCGCGCCAACACGCTGCGCGGTCCCCGTCGGGCCGGCACGGTCTGCACACGGCCGTCCCGGTGCTGGTGATCCAGCCCGGAGCGCGACCACTTCATCACCGACGTGTTCCTGCAGGGCCTGCACGAGGCCTGCGACGACCTGACGGTCGAGCGGATCGACGCGGGTCACTGGGTGATCGTGAACCGTCCCGAGGCGATCGCGCCCCTCGTCGTACGCCACGTCTCCAGCCACTGACGCGCGAGACTGGGGCCGTGCTCGACTCCCTGTCCCCCGCCCGCCGCCGGCTGGTGCTGCTGGTGGCCGGCGCGGCGGTGCTGCTGCTCGTCGCCGTCGTCGGGGTGGTGGTCGTGCGGGCCGCGACCGGCGGCAGCCCGGTCGCGCAGGACCGGCCCGGGACCGGTCCTCCTGGTCAGCGGGTACGGCGGCTCGACCCGCTCGCTCGAGCCGATCAGGAGCACGCTGCAGAGGGCCGGGCGCGACGTCGTCGTCGTGACACCGGTGGGCGACGGGCACCGGCGACATCGCCGCGCAGGCCCAGGACCTCGGCGACCAGGTGGACGCCGCGCATGCAGCGGTTCGGGGCCGACTCGGTCGACGTCGTGGGCTACTCCGCCGGCGGCGTGGTGGCCCGGGAGTGGGTCCGCTCCTTCGGCGGCGCGGGGGTCGCCCGCCGGGTGCTCAGCGTCGGGTCGCCGCAGCACGGGACCGACGTCGCCGAGCTCGGCGCGGGCCTCGGCACCAGCTGCCCCACGGCCTGCCAGCAGCTCGTGCCCGACAGCGACCTGCTGCGGGCGCTCAACGCGCGCGACGAGACCCCGGCCGGGCCGGTGTTCGTCTCGGTCTGGTCGAGCGCCGACGAGGTCGTGGTGCCCACCGGCTCCGCCCGGCTGGCCGGGGCCCTGAACTTCACCGTGCAGTCCGTCTGCCCGCAGGACCGGTCCTCCCACGGCGACCTGCCCGCCGACCCGGTCGTGCAGGCCGCCCTCGCCTCCGTCCTCGGCCCCGCCGCCCCGAAGCCCCCCACCGACGTCCCCTGCTGACGCCGCCACGGGTGGTCGAGGAGGGCGGAGCGCTAGCGGAGCCCGTCTCGAGACCACTGCCCGGATGGTCTCGAGACGCCTCGCCTAGCGGCTCGGCTCCTCGACCAACCGGGCGGCTCGGCACCTCAACCAACCGGCGCGACCACGTGGCAGGCGTAGCTGGTGATGTCCTTGGTGGTGAAGTTCGCCCAGGCCGCACCCAGGAACACCAGCACGTAGACCCCCTGCAGCCCGACGCCGCGCGTCAGGTCGCGCCACTGGATCGGGTCCCGGAACAGGTCGACGAACGACAGCCAGTAGCGCGTCGGCAGGTAGGGCTGGAGCGCGTTGGCCGCGTCGAGGGTGAGCAGCAGCGACGAGGCGATCAGGAACGCCAGCGCGCCGAGGGCCGCGCCGATCGGGGAGTCGGTGAACGTCGAGAGCATCAGCGCCATCGCCGCGACGCCGAGCATCGACAGCGAGACGTAGACGATCGACATCAGCGTCCGCTCGACGAGCTGGGTCGAGGTCAGGCTGCTGCCCGAGACCCCGGTGACGAGACCGCTGGTGTCGCCGTTGCCCAGCAGCAGCGTGCCGACGACGTACCCGACGGCCGCGACCACCACGACCGACAGCAGCACGAAGGCCAGCACGGCGACCAGCTTGGCCACCAGCAGCCGGGTGCGACCGACCGGCCGGGTGAGCACGTAGCGCAGCGTGCCGCCGCTGGCCTCGCCGGCGATGGCGTCGCCGGAGACCATCGCGACCGCGACCGGCATGAACAGCGGGAGCACGATCGCCAACGCCGCCAGGGGGAACAGCGTCCCGTCGGTCAGCACGGCCGAGAGGAAGGCGGGCCCCTCGCCGGGCCGGGGCCCGATGTCGGTGACGGCGAGGAGCACGGCGACCAGCGTCGGCAGCGCGTTGAGCATCGCGATGGTCACCCAGGTCCGGGGCCGCCGCAGCATCTTGACCAGCTCCACGCGGATCATCGGCTGCCCCCGACCTGGTGCTTGACCGACGTCGCCTCGAGCACGACCTGCTCCAGGCCGCGCCGCTCGGGTCCGATCTCGTGCACCCGGACGCCGCCCTCGACGAGCAGCCGGTTGAGCGTCGCGGCGTCGTCGGCGCGGACGACGAGACGGTCGCCCTCGCGGGCCTCGACGCGGCCGTCGAGCAGGCCGAGGGCCACGTCACCGTCGGGGGTCACCACGACGGCCCGGCCGGTCGGCGCCTGCAGGTGGCTCAGGTCGTCCTGCACGACGAGCCGGCCGCGGTCGAGCACCCCGACCCGGGTGCACATCTGCTCGACCTCGGCCAGCAGGTGGCTGGACAGGAAGATCGTGGTGCCCTCGGCGTTGAGCCCGAGCAGCAGCTCGCGCATCTCGCGGATGCCCTGCGGGTCGAGGCCGTTGGTCGGCTCGTCGAGCACCAGCAGCCGCGGTGCGCGCAGCAGGGCCGCGGCCAGCCCGAGCCGCTGCCGCATCCCGAGCGAGTAGCCCTTGACCTTGCGGTCCCCCGCGACGGTGAGGCCGACCCGTTCGAGGACGTCGGCGACCCGGCTCTTGCGCCCCCTCCGCGGCGACCCCATCGCGTCGAAGAGCTCCAGGTTGGCGCGCCCCGTGAGGTGGGGGTACGACGCGGGGCCCTCGACCAACGTGCCGACCTGCGGGAGCACCGTCCTGGCCGACCGCGGCATCGCCGCGCCGAGCACCTCGGCCTCGCCCGAGGTCGCCAGCACCAGGCCGAGCAGCATCCGGACCGTCGTGGTCTTGCCCGAGCCGTTCGCGCCCAGGAAGCCGTAGACGTCCCCCGCCCGCACGTCGAGGTCGATCCCGTCGACGGCGACGACCGGGCCGTAGCGCTTGGTCAGCCCGCGGGTGGCGATCACCGACTCGGTGTCCCTCACGGCACCCTCAGCCCGGGTCGCTTCGCGGCCAGCTGGTCGGCGGCGGCCAGCAGGGCCTTGCGGGTGACCGTCCCGGCCAGCAACCAGCTGTCGTCGTTGGGCTCGGCGTCGGCGAGCAGCAGCCGGATCGGCGGGGCGCCGACGAGGATCCCCTGGTCCAGCTCCCGCGCGCCGGGCGCCTGGGAGCAGGCTCTCGCGCACCCGGTCGGCGCTGCGGTGCCACAGCGGCACCGCGAACAGCACGGTGGGCCCGCGCCCGTAGACACCGACGGAACCGCCGCCGATCCGGGTGCCGCGGGCCGGCAGGCCGGCCAGCCTCCGGGGCGGGACCCGGGCCGCGAACCGGTTGGCGGCGTCGGCGAGGTCGACGACGTCGTCGGTGCGGACCCGGGAGTCGCCCGGCGGCGAGAACGCCAGCGCCGACGCGTCCGGCTCACCCACGTGGAGGTCGACGAACCGGGTCGTCAGCGACGGGAACGCCTGGCCCTTGGCGTACAGCTGCACCTGCACGGGCAGGCCGGTCGCGGCGTCGGCGTAGACGTCGACCCGGGACACGGCGGACTGCGCGTCGGCGGGCTCCAGCCGCAGGCCGAGCGTGTCGTGCCCGGCCAGCCGGCGGGCCGGGAGCCGGCTGAGCTCCCCGGCCCGGGCCCCGGACAGGACGCGGCGGGCCAGCTCGTTGGGCAGCAGGTCGGCGGTGTTCGGCAGCCGCACGGAGACGTCGGGGACCAGCGTCACGTTCTTGGACTCGTAGACCCAGCGCAGCATCCGGTCGCCGGCGTGGATCAGGTCGGTCTCGCCGGTGGTCCGCAGGGTCGAGACCCGCCACGTGGTCGGGCCGCTCCACCAGACCCGGACCTTGTTGGTCTCGCCGAGCAGCTTGCTGAGGCTCGACAGCGTGTCGTCCTTGGGCAGCGCGACCGAGCCGGCCGTCTCGACGTACCCGCTGAACGCGACGTCGCGCGAGCCCTGGATGCGCTTCAGCAGCGCGGTGGCCGAGAGGTCCGAGTCCGCCGCGGGCAGCGCCCGGACCACGAACGGCGCCGCGACGAGCAGGAGCACGCCCAGCCCGACGAGGGCCCAGCGGCGTGCAGCGGTCATGGCCTCACGGTACGTCGGGGCTGCCAGCGGCCGGGCCGCGTTTGCCGACGGCCGGCTGCGGGCAGCGTGTGACCGGGCACACACGTCGTAGCGATTCGGGCGGTCCGTCGTTGTACCCGGCAGCACCTCACTCTCGAGGCATCGACGAAACGGACCGACATGGCTCACCGCCGCACCGCCGCGCTCGCGGCTCTCGCCCTCACCGCCACCGGGCTGACCCTCACCGGTCTCACCGGCGGCAGCGCCCAGGCCGCCGACAGCACGCCCGGCTACTCGCTGCGGCACATCACGGTCAACGTGAAGGTCGGTCCCGACAACCACACCTGTGTGGTCGACGCCGACATCTACAAGCCGGACAAGGCGTCCCGCACGAACAAGAAGCCGGCGATCCTGACCACCAACGGCTTCGGCGGCAGCAAGGACGACAGCAACGAGTCGGCGATCGGCCGCGGTTTCGTCAAGCAGGGCTACGTCGTGCTCGCCTACACCGGCCTCGGCTTCCCCAACTCCGGCTGCAAGATCACGCTCGACGACCCGGCCTACGACGGCAAGGCCGGCAAGCAGATGGTCAGCGTCCTCGCCGGCACGAAGTCCTACCTCGACGCGAACAAGAAGGCGCAGCGGATCCGCTACGTCGCACAGGAGTCCAAGGGCGACCCGCGGGTCGGCATGATCGGCGGGTCCTACGGCGGCCAGATCCAGTACGCCGTGGCCATGCAGGACAAGCGCGTCGACGCGCTGATCCCGATCATCACCTGGAACGACCTGTCCTACTCGCTCGCGCCGAACAACACGAGCATCAAGGGCGTCACCTACTCCACGCCCGGCGTCGGCAAGAAGGAGTGGGTCGACCTGTTCTTCTCCGTCGGGATCACCGACGGCGTGCAGGGCGGTGCGATCGACCCGTCCCGCAACATCCCGCCGTGCCCGAACTTCGCCGACGCGGCCTGCCCGGCGGCCGTCCGGCTGAACACCATCGGCTACCCGGACGCCGCCACCCTGCAGCTCGCCCGGCACGCGTCGGTCTCGACGTACCTCAAGCGCGTCACGGCCCCCACCCTCGTGGTCCAGGGCCAGAAGGACACGCTGTTCAACATCCAGGAGGCGGTCGCGACCTACAAGGGCCTGCGCGCCCACGGCACGCCCACCCGGATGATCTGGCAGTCGTGGGGCCACTCCGACAGCAACCCGGCCCCCGGCGAGCTGGACTTCAACGCCAAGTCGCTGCGCGACTCCTACCTCGGCAACCGGTTCCTCAACTGGATGAACCACTACGTCAAGGGCAACCGCGAAGGCGCCGGTCGGCTCGCGGTTCTCCTACTTCCGTGACTGGGTGCCCTACGACACCACCCCGGGCAAGGCCGGCACCGCGATCAGGAAGGCGTACGCCGAGAAGTCGACGTTCTCGCAGGCGCCGACCGCGACGCTCTACTTCACCGGCAACGACGGCCTGCAGACCAGCTCGAACGTCGCGACCGGGTCGGCGTCCTACGCCAACGCCGGCGCGGCCCCGACGTCGTACTCCGAGACCTCTGGCCTCGAGGGCAGCCAGGTCAACAACCCGCCGAGTGACGCCCCCGGCACCGCCGTGTCGTTCACGACGCATCCGCTCGCGGCGCCGGCCGACCTGGTCGGCTCCTCCCGGCTGCGGCTGAACCTGTCCGCGCCGCTGGCGGCGCAGAGCCAGGGCGCGGACCCCGCCGGCAAGCTGGTGCTGTTCGCGAAGATCTACGACGTCGCGCCCGACGGCACCCAGACGCTGCACAACCGGCTGATCTCGCCGGTCCGCGTCACCGACGTGACCAAGCCGGTCTCGGTCACGCTGCCGGGCGTCGCGCAGCGGTTCCCGGCCGGCCACCGGATCCGGGTGACGATCGCGGCCAGCGACTTCGCCTACGCCGGCAACGCCGCCCCGCAGCCGGTGACCATCACGACGAGTGCAGCGGCACCCAGCCTGATCCGGATGCCGCTGACCACTCCCCTGCGTCTGCAGTAGCCCCGTGCGTCGTCAGTCGGCCTTCGCCATCGAGCGGAGGCCGACGGCGACGCCGAGCGCGCAGACGAACACCGCGGCCAGGGTTCCCTGCAGGACCAGGCCGGCGTCGAACGTGCCGGCGAACAGCGACCGCTCCGCGTCCACGATGTAGGTCAGCGGGTTGCCCTTCGACAGCGCCCGCAGCCAGCCCGGGCCGGCCTCGACCGGCAGCAGCATGCCGGCCAGCAGCAGCACCGGGAACAGGAACGTCTGCTGCACGGTCCAGAAGATCCAGTCCTTGCCGCTGGTGGCCAGCGCCAGCGCGTAGGACAGCGAGCCCAGGCCGACGCAGAAGACCGACAGCATCAGCAGACCGACCACGATGCCGACCGGGTGCACCTCGAAGCTCGTCGGCGCGACCACCGCGACCACGACGACCGCCTGGACGGCGACCGGCACGATCTCCTTCAGGGCCCGGCCGAGCAGCAGCGAGGACCGCGACAGCGGGGTGACCAGGGTGCGCTCGTGCGACCCGGTCTGCATCTCGAGCAGCAGGTTGGAGCCGGTCATCGAGGCGCCGAACAGGCAGGACATCACCACGATGCCGGGCACGAACCACTGCAGCGAGCTGCCGGCCCCGAGCCCGGTCACGCTGCTGAGCAGCGGGGCGAAGAGCGCGAGGAAGAACAGCGGCTGGATCATCGAGAAGACGACCGAGAACGGGTCGCGCAGCACGGGCTTCAGCTCGCGGGACAGCACGATCGCAGTGTCAGAGATCGGCGACCGTCGCCCGAGCGACGCTGTGGTTGGCAGGTGCTCATGCGAAGACCTCTTCCTTCTCGGTGCTGGTGGTGTCGCCGGACGTCGAGTGCCCCTCGCGCAGGCTGCGCCCGGTGAGGTTGAGGAACACGTCGTCGAGGGTCGGCCGGGAGACCTCGGCGGACCGGACGGGCGTGCCGTGCGCGGCGAGGTCGGCCAGCAGGGCCGGCACCGCGAACGTCGCGCCGACCATCTCCACCACGACCCGGTCGCCCGCGACGGTGACGTGCGCGTCGCGGTGGGCGGCCAGCACGCGGGCCGCGACGGTGGCGGCGTCGTCGGGGCTGCCGAGGCCGAGCCGCATCCGGTCCGTGGCGTGGGTCGCCTTGAGCCGGTCGGGGGTGTCGTCGGCGACGACGGTGCCGTGGTCGATCACCACGACCCGTTCGGCGAGGGAGTCGGCCTCGTCGAGGTAGTGCGTGGTGAGGACGACCGTCGTACCGAACCGCTCGCGCAGGGCCACGACGTGCTCCTGCAGGTTCGCCCGGTTCTGGGGGTCGAGGCCGGTCGACGGCTCGTCGAGGAACAGCAGCTCCGGGCCGTGGATCAGGCCCATCGCGATGTCGAGGCGACGTCGCTGGCCCCCGGACAGCGTGGAGACCTTGCGGTCGGCGACGGCGCCGAGGTCGAGGGACTCCACGAGCTCGGCCGCCCGGGCCCGGGCCTGCGCCCGGTCGAGGCCGTAGGCGCGGCCCTGGCTGACCAGCTCGTCGCGGCCGCGCTGCTGGTGACCGGCGCCGTTGCCCTGGCCGATGTAGCCGATCCGGGCCCGCACCTCGCGGGGTTGCGAGGCCACGTCGTGACCCGCCACCCGGGCGGTGCCCGAGGTCGGCGCGATCAGCGTGGTCAGCATCCGCAGGGTGGTGGACTTGCCGGCTCCGTTGGGACCGAGCAGGGCGACCAGCTCGCCCCGCTCGACCGTGAGGTCGAGGCCGCGCACGGCCTCGACGGTCTGCTTGCCCGACGTGAAGTGCCGGGTCAGTTCCCTGGTCTGGATCATCGGTTCGCTCATGGGTTCCATGCTTCCGGGCCTTCAGGTCACTTTCCGTCCGCATTCGGTCCTAGTCTCGGATCCATGAGCTCCAGCTCCCGCATGCTCCAGCTGCTGTCCCTGCTCCAGACCCACCGCTACTGGCCCGGTCCCGAGCTGGCCGGCCGCCTCGAGGTCAGCGACCGCACCCTGCGCCGCGACGTCGACCGCTTGCGCGACCTGGGCTACCCGGTCCACGCCGTGCGCGGCCAGGCCGGCGGCTACCAGCTCCAGGCCGGCGCGGCGATGCCGCCACTGCTGCTGGACGACGAGGAGGCGGTCGCCATCGTGGTCGGCCTCCAGGCGGCGGCCGGCGGGATGGTGCAGGGCATCGAGGAGACCTCGGTGCGGGCGCTCAGCAAGGTCGTCCAGGTGATGCCGCCGCGGCTGCGTCGGCGGGTCGACGCCCTGGCGGCCTACACCGTGCCGGCCGTCTTCTCCGGCGGCTCCGGACCGACCTTCGACGCCGACGTGCTGGCCACCCTGGCCCAGGCCTGTCGCGACGACGAGCGGGTCGGCTTCGGCTACCGCACCCGCGAGGGGGTCGCGATGGACCGGTCGGTCGAGCCGCACCGGCTGGTCTCCCTCGGCCGCCGGTGGTACCTCGTCGCGTGGGACCTGACCCGGCACGACTGGCGCAGCTTCCGCCTCGACCGGATGAGCGACGCCACCACGACCGGCGTGCGGTTCCGTCAGCGCGAGCTGCCGGGCGGCGACGCGGCCGAGTTCGTGAAGAGCGGCCTGCGCAACGTCGCGCAGCAGCACCACGTGTCCGTGCGCGTGCTCACCGACCCCGACGTCGTACGCCGGGTGGTCGGCCGCTGGGGCGAGGTGGCGGACCTCGGGGACGGGTCGTGCCGGCTCACCATGGAGGCCGACGACCTGGCCTGGCCGATGTTCGTGCTGGCCGGGGTCGACGCGGACTTCGAGGTCGAGGGACCCGACGAGCTCCGGCAGCGTACGGCGGAGGTCGGCGCCCGCTTCACGCGAGCGGGAGGCTGATCCGGCTCAGGCGCCCACGGCGTGGCCCTCGACCACGTTGGCCTGGACCCAGTCGACGATCTTGGTGGTGGGTGCGCCCGGGGTGAACACCTCGGCGACGCCCATCTCCTTGAGCAGCGGGATGTCGGCCTCGGGGATGATGCCGCCGCCGATCACCACGATGTCGCCGGCGTCGCGGTCCGCGAGCAGGCCGATCAGCTTCTTGAACAGCGTCATGTGCGCACCCGACAGCACGGACAGGCCGATCACGTCGGCGTCCTCCTGGATGGCGGTCTCGACGATCTGCTCGGGCGTCTGGTGCAGCCCGGTGTAGATCACCTCGTGGCCGGCGTCGCGCAGCGCGCGGGCGATCACCTTGGCGCCGCGGTCGTGGCCGTCGAGGCCGGGCTTCGCCACCACGATCCTGATCGGAGCCACCATGAGAACCACACCTTCGTCGAACGGACGGAACTCCCGGCACCCTAGCCGAGTCCGCGGCGGCCCTGACCAGACCGGGACCCCGGGGTGAGTGAACTCGGCCACATGGTCAACACTCCAGGGGCCCAACCCGAGCGAGGCAGCCTGGCGGCTTCGTGACGCGCAGCACGCAGGAATCTGTACCAAATTGTCCCCGCGCGTGACTGTTCCGTTATTGTTTGCCGCTGCGTGCCCCCGACGTAAGGACCACACCCACTCGTGTCGAACCATCGTGCAGAGAAGCGCGCCCCGCGGCGCCGTTCTGACGACGTTCGGGGAACGTCGGACCTCTCCCAGCCGGCCGTCGAGCCGGCCCTGGAGCGCTCCGCTCCCGGCAAGCGCCGCGCCGTCAAGCCCGGCAGGTCGGTCCCGGTCGAGCCGCGCGATCACGACCGTCAAGGTGCGGAGTACCCACGGCGGTCTTCGCAAAACCCTCTTTCCCGGCATTCCTTCCGCGCCGACCCTGATCGGTGCCGCCGCGCTCGCCCTGGCCGCCGTCGGCGCCGTCACGGTCAGCACCCCCGACGCCGGCTCGCAGCTCGCCTCGGGCAACATCCAGAAGCTCTCCGCGCAGGCCAGCGTCCTCTCCGGAGCCAGCAGCATCGGCTCGAGCAACTCGCTGAGCGGCCGGGCCCGTGCGGTCAGCCGCGACTCCCAGCGCGAGGCCCTGCAGGACGCCGCCAACGAGAACCTCCAGGCCGCCGCCGAGAAGCAGGCCAAGCAGCGCAACGCCGCCCTCGCCGCCCTCGCGGCCAGCGCCGAGAAGCAGGCCTCGCTGATCGCCAAGAACGCCTGGCAGCTGCCCGTCTCGTCCGGCGTCTACCACCTGACCTCCCGCTTCGGCGAGTGCTCGGGCCTCTGGTCGCACTGCCACACCGGCCTCGACTTCGCCGCCCCGAGCGGCACCCCGATCCACGCGATCGCCAACGGCACCGTGACCTCGGTCGGCTACGACGGGTCCTACGGCAACAAGACCGTCGTGACGCTCGAGGACGGCACCGAGCTGTGGTACTGCCACCAGACGGCCTACGCCGTGACCACCGGCCAGTCGGTCCGGGCGGGCGAGGTCATCGGCTCGGTCGGCTCGACCGGCAACGTGACCGGCCCGCACGTGCACATCGAGGTGCGGCCCGGCGCGGGCGACCCGGTCGACCCCTACGCCGCGATGCTGGCGCACGGCCTCCAGCCCTGAGCCGTCCCGCCGGCTACAGCTTCTCGACCGGCGCGTAGCGCAGCAGCAGGCGCTTGACGCCCTGCGAGCCGAAGTCGATCGACGCGACGGCCTTGTCGCCGACGCCGTCGAGCGCCACGACGCTGCCCATCCCGAACGAGTCGTGCACGACCCGGTCGCCGGGTGAGAGGTTCGGGACCTCGCGGGTCTTTCCGCGCGCGGCCGCGTCGGCCCGGACGGCGGCGGTGCCGAACCGTCGGGTGGGTGCCCCGGCGTTGCGGGACGGCAGCGACGGCAGCACCGGACGGTTCCAGGAGGTCTGCGCGGCCTCGGTGCGCCGCCAGTCCACGAGGTCGATCGGGAACTCGTCGAGGAACCGCGAGGCGGGGTTGTGCGACGGTGCGCCCCACGCGGAGCGGACCACCGCCCGGGAGATGTAGAGGCGCTGCTGGGCGCGGGTGACCCCGACGTACGCCAGCCGGCGCTCCTCCTCCAGCTCGGACTGGTCGCCGAGCGCACGCATGTGCGGGAAGACGCCGTCCTCGAAGCCGGTGAGGAACACGACGGGGAACTCCAGGCCCTTGGCGGTGTGCAGGGTCATCAGCGTGACCACGCCGGCCTCGTCGTCGGGGATCTGGTCGGAGTCGGCGACCAGGGCGACGCGCTCGAGGAAGTCGGAGAGCCCGGGCACGGGCGGCGCCTCGTCGGCCGGGTCGGCGGACGGGCCCGCGACGGGCTCGTCGGCGAACTCGCGGGACACCGCCACCAGCTCGGCGAGGTTCTCCACGCGCGTCTCGTCCTGCGGGTCGTCGGACTCCTCGAGCTCCTTGAGGTAGCCGCTGGCGGAGAGCACCTGCTCGAGCACGACGTCCGCGCGCTCCCCCGCGTCGACCATCGACTGGAGCTGCTCGACCATCTCGACGAAGCCGCGGATGTTGGTCAGCGACCGGGTGGCGATGCCGGGGGCGTCCTCGGCCCGGCGCAGCGCCTCGAAGAAGCTGATCCGGTCCCGGGAGGCGAGCGCGTCGACGCAGGCCTCGGCCCGGTCGCCGATGCCGCGCTTGGGCACGTTGAGGATCCGCCGCAGCGAGATCTCGTCGTCGGGGTTGACCAGGATGCGCAGGTAGGCCAGCGCGTCCTTGACCTCGCGGCGCTCGTAGAAGCGCACCCCGCCGACGACCTTGTAGGGCATGCCGACGCGGATGAACACCTCCTCGAACACCCGGGACTGCGCGTTGGTGCGGTAGAACACCGCGACGTCTCCGGGGCGGCCGTCCTTGGCGTCGGTGAGCCGGTCGATCTCCTCCGAGACGAACCGGGCCTCGTCGTGCTCGTCGTCGGCGACGTAGCCGACGATCTGCGCGCCGTCGCCGGCGTCGGACCAGAGGTTCTTGGCGGTGCGGCCCTTGTTGCGGCTGATCACCGCGTTGGCGGCGGTCAGGATGGTCTGCGTCGAGCGGTAGTTCTGCTCGAGCAGGATCGTGCTGGCGTCCGGGAAGTCCTTCTCGAAGTCCATGATGTTGCGGATGTTGGCGCCGCGGAACGCGTAGATCGACTGGTCGGCGTCGCCGACCACCATCAGCTCCGACGGCTCGATGCCGTCGCCGTCGGGGGCGTCCGGGTCGGCCATCCCGTCGACCGCCGGCCGCCCGACGTCGTGCGCGCAGAGCTCGCGGACCAGGGCGTACTGCGCGTGGTTGGTGTCCTGGTACTCGTCGACGAGGACGTGCCGGAAGCGACGCCGGTAGACCTCGCGCACCTCCGGGAACGACTGGAACAGGTGCACCGTGGTCATGATCAGGTCGTCGAAGTCGAGGGCGTTGGCCGCCCGCAGCTTGGTCTGGTAGAGCGAGTAGGCCTCGGCGTAGGTCTCCTCGAGGTTGTTCGCGGCGTTCTTCGACGCGTCCTCGTGGTCGACCAGCTCGTTCTTCTGGTTGGAGATCCAGTTGAGCACCGCCCGCGGCTGGAAGCGCTTCGGGTCGAGGTCGAGCTCCTTGCAGACCAGCGTCATCAGCCGCTTGGAGTCGGCCGCGTCGTAGATCGAGAACGACGACTTGTAGCCGAACCGGTCGATCTCCTTGCGCAGGATGCGCACGCAGGCCGAGTGGAAGGTCGAGACCCACATGATCCGGGCCCGGCGTCCGACGAGCTCCTCGACGCGCTCGCGCATCTCGGCGGCGGCCTTGTTGGTGAAGGTGATCGCCAGGATCGAGCCGGGGTGGGCGTTGCGCTCGGAGATCAGCCAGGCGATCCGGCGGGTCAGCACCCGGGTCTTGCCCGACCCGGCGCCCGCGACGACCAGCAGCGGCGCTCCGGCGTGCACGACCGCGGCGCGCTGCGGGTCGTTGAGACCCTCGAGCAGCTCGTCGGGCGTCGGCCCGCGGCGGGCCTTGGCGGCGTCGGGGGTCGCGACATCGAGCGCCAGCTCGGTCTGGGTCGACGTGGGGGCCTGCGGGATCGGGAACGACGCACTCATATGGCGTCCAGCCTACGGCCCGCCGGGGACACCGGAGCGGGTGGCTAGCGGCCGTCCGCGGAGAAGTGCATGAGGTCCGAGACGCTCCGGAAGTCGCCGCCCCAGGTCCAGCCGGCGGCCGCGAAGGCCCGGGTCGCCACCCCGCCCGGGAGCACCATCCCGGGTCGTCGCCAGGAGCGGTCCTCGTAGGCGCCGGCGAGCTCGGGCAGCAGCAGGTCGCCCGACCGGTAGGGGTTGAGGAACGGGTTCAGGTCGATGGCGAGCCCGGAGGCGTGCGCCGAGAAGGTGGTGGCCTTGCGGGTGGTGCGGCAGACGTACGCCGCGGTGTCGTTGCCGTCGCCGGTGGGCGGGGCGTCGAGGTCGGCCGTGGTGACGAGCCGCATCTCCTCGATCGGGAAGCGGGCGGCGTACAGCGTGCGGAAGACCCTGACGACGCCGCGCGCGACCGAGGCGTTGACCACGAGCTCGCCGGTGTGCGGCCGGCCGTCGAAGCCCGCGAAGGTGAGGGTGAGGTAGCGCAGGTCGTCCAGCCCCACGGGGCAGGCCGGGGACCAGGTCTCCCCCATCCGTCGGCGGATCTCCGGCGTGATGCGACCGACCGTGCCGTGGAAGCGGCCGTCTGCGGGCGGCGGCAGCACGTCGGCCGCCTGCATCCGGCGGACCCGGAGCACCCGCGGGGTGGGCAGCACCTCGCCGAAGCCGTCGGCGCGGAGCGGCAGCGGGTGGGCGCCCACCGTCCAGGTGTCGAGCCGGACCGGCCGCCGCGTCCGCGTCGGCGTCGGGGTGGGGGCCGGCGGGCTCGACGGGGACACCCGGGCGGTGGCCTGCGTGCGCGGCGGCGCCGCGGCCGAGGCCGGCTCCTGCGGCCGCGGCCGTCGGGCTGGTGCAGCCGGCCAGCAGCAGCGCGGCGGCCAGCAGGACCGGCGTGCGGGTCAGAGCAGCCGCCGGTCGTTGGCCCAGCGGGTCAGCTCGTGGCGGGAGGACAGCTGCAGCTTGCGCAGCACGCTGGACACGTGGGTCTCGACCGTCTTGATCGAGATGAACAGCGTGGAGGCCACCTCCTTGTAGGCGTAGCCGCGCGCGATCAGCCGCATCACCTCGCGCTCCCGCTCGGTGAGCCGGTCGAGGTCCTCGTCGACCTGGGCGACCTCGATCGAGCCGGCGAACGCGTCGAGCACGAACCCGGCCAGCCGGGGCGAGAAGACCGCGTCCCCGGTCGCGACGCGGTCGATCGCGTCGACGAGCTCGGGACCGGTGATCGTCTTGGTGACGTAGCCCCGGGCGCCCGCCCGGATGGTGCCGATCACGTCCTCCGCGGCGTCGGAGACGGACAGGGCGAGGAACCGCGTCTCGACGGCTCCCGGTGCCGCCGCGCCCCGCGCCAGCGCGACCCTCCGCATCACCTCGGCGCCACCCCCGCCGGGCAGGTGTACGTCGAGCAGCACCACCTCGGGGCGGAGCCGGGTGACCGCCTCGACGGCCTGGTCGACGTCGGCGGCCTCGCCGAGCACCTCGACCCGGTCGGGGTGGGCGGCCAGCTCGGCCTTGACGCCGGTGCGGAACATCGCGTGGTCGTCGACCACGACGACCCGTCGGGCACTCATCGCTTCTCCTCGTCGTGCTGGTCGTCGGTGGTCATCGTGAGGCGGACCTCGGTGCCGTCGCCGGGGGCGGTGCGGATCACGGCCGTGCCGCCGTGCCGCTGCATGCGGTCGACGATGCTGTTGCGCACCCCGAGCCGGTCGTCCGGCACGGTGCTCTCGTCGAAGCCCCGGCCGCGGTCCCGGACGAACACCTCGACGCGCTCGGGCGTGCACTCGGCGAACACGTCGACCTGGTCGGCGCCCGAGTGCTTCGCCGCGTTGACCATCGCCTCGCGGGCCGCGAGCACCAGCGGCCGGACCCGCTCGGAGACGGCCGTGTCCCCGACGGTCACCACCTCGACCGGCACGCCGTGACCGTCCTCGACCTCGGCCGCCGCCGCCTTCAGGGCGCTGGCCACCGAGGTGTCCGGCGGCGGCTCCTCGCCGTACAGCCAGGACCGGAGGTCGCGCTCCTGGGCGCGGGCCAGGGTGGCGACCATGCGCCCGTCGGAGGCGTGCTTCTGGATGAGCGCGAGCGTCTGGAGCACGGAGTCGTGCAGGTGCGCCGCCATGTCGGCCCGCTCCTGCGAGCGCACCCGCGCGGCACGCTCCTCGGACAGGTCGCCGGTGAGCCGGACCAGCCACGGTCCGACCATCAGCGCGAGGCCGGCGACCCCGAGGGCCCCGGCGACGACGACGTCGCGGGCCACGCCGATCTGGCCGGACTGCCCGGTCTGCAGCGCGAACAGCACCAGCGCCGAGACCAGCAGGCCGACGCCGCCCGCGAGCCGGGCCCAGGACGCCGTACCCCCGCTGCCGACGACCGCCTTGACGAGGTCGATGCGGCCGGTGCTGTCGATCCAGCGCTCGCGCTGGGCCTCGTCGGCCTGCCGCCAGAGCACCGCGAGACCGATGACGCCGAGCAGGACCGGCCAGAAGACCACCGATCCGCCCAGGACGGTCTGGGCCAGGACCACGATCCCGATGGCCACCGCGGCCAGCGCGACCAGCAGGCCGACGTCCTCCAGGCGACGGACGCGACCCGGGCGGCGCTTGCCCTGCCGGGTGGCCGCCTCGAGACCGGGGCTGCTCTGCTCGAGGTGGCTGTCGGTCGGCAGGGTCAGCCAGAGCCCGGCGTACAGGAACGCGCCGAGGCCACCGACCGCCGTCGCCAGCAGGAAGGCCCCGCGGACGTAGATCACGTCGACACCGAGGTGCTGCGCCAGACCGGCCGCGACGCCGCCGAGCAGCCGCTCGTCGGTCGACCGGAACGCCTTGCGGGGCGCGCGGGAGGTGGTGGGGGCGTCGGTGCTCATCGTGGGTCAATCGTCACACAGCGGGAGGGACCGAACCATGCGTGGCGACCCTGGCCCGACCCTGGTCCCCGATGCCTCCTCCCGGCGCCTGCTGCCGGGGAACCACCCCGGTGCGAACCAGGGGTCTCCCCGATGGTGCGCGGCGTCGCGCTGGCCCAGGATCGAAGACATGAACCAGACCCAGGGGCCGTCCACCACGGACGAGCAGCAGAGCAGCCCGGCCGACGCGCCGGGCGTGGACCGTCAGAACCTCCGCAACTACGAGGGGCTGCGCCGCAGCACCACCGACCGCAAGGTCGCCGGCGTCGCCGGTGGCCTCGGTCGGCACCTCAACATCGACCCGACCATCCTGCGCGTGATCTTCGTGGTGCTGTGCTTCTTCGGCGGCGCGGGCTTCGTGGCGTACGGCGCCGCGTGGCTGCTCGTGCCCGAGGACGGACAGGCCGAGGGCAAGGTGTCGATGAGCGACAGCACCCGCAACGGCGTGCTGATCGCCGTCGGCATCGTGGCCGCGCTCCTCGTGCTCGGGGACAGCTGGAACGGGATCGGGTTCCCGTGGCCGCTGGTCATCGTCGGCTTCGGTGTGCTGCTCTACCTGGCCTTCCGGGACAGGGGCTCGCGGTCCGGCACGCCGGCCGGCTCCTACGGCCCGGCGTACCCGCCCGTCTACGGACCGATGCCCGACCCGGCCGCGACGTCCACCGGCACGACGTACGCCCAGCAGCCGCCGGCTCCTCCGTGGGCGCCGGTGACCGCGCAGGCCGCCCCGGCCTACCAGCCGCGGCCCCCCAAGCGTGGCCCCAAGCTGTTCGGCCTCACCCTCGCGCTGGTCGCGGTCGCCCTGGGCGCACTCGGCCTCTACGACGTGGCGGGCGGCTCGGTCGTCGCCTCGGCCTACCCGGCTCTCGCCCTGACCGTCGTCGGCGTGATGCTCGTGGTCGGTGCGTTCGTCGGACGGGCCGGCGGCCTGATCCTCCTCGGGCTCGTCTCGGCGGTCGCGCTGGCCGCCACCACGGTCGTCAGCGGCGTGGGATTCGGCGACGGGGAGCAGGTCGACGTCGCGCCGACCGTGGCGAGCGACGTGCGCAGCGACTACTCCGTCGACACCGGGCGCATCCAGCTCGACCTGAGCGACGTCAGCGACCCGGCGGCCCTGGACGGACGGATCGTGAACGTGACCGCCCAAGCGGGCGAGATCGTCGTGATCCTGCCGGAGGGCATCCGGAGCGAGGTGCAGGCCGGGATCGACGGCCCCGGCCAGATCGACCTCCCCGGCCACGGCACCGGCGGCATCAGCACCGACCTCGACGGCACCTACGGCGACCGGCACCGGGACCGTGACCATCTACACCCATCTGGCCGTCGGCCACATCGACGTGAGGAACCCCTGATGAACACCCCCAAGACGCACCCGCTCAACGTCGGCTACCTCGTGGTCGGCCTGGTCTTCCTCGGCATCGCCGGCTCCTGGGCCCTGCACACCAGCGGCGCCGTGGACACCCCGGACGCCCGCTGGCTGGTGCCCGCCGTGCTGCTGTTCGCCGGGACGGTGGGGCTCGTCGCCTTCGCCGCCAAGGGCATCAGCCGCGGCCGCCAGGAGCGGCGGACGGTCGACCCCGAACGTCGCCGACGAGCCCTGGGCGACGTACGACGAGAGCTCGACCGGCTACAGCGACACCGACACCGACCCGACCACCCGCATCGAAGGAGAGACCGATGAGCGAGTACCCGCAGACCCAGATCCCCTACGCCGCACCGCGGCGACTGACCCGGAGCCGCGACGACCGCTGGCTGTCCGGCGTGTGCGGCGGCGTGGCCCGCTACGCCGGCATCGACGCCAACCTGGTCCGGCTGGTCGTCGTGCTCGGCACGATCTTCGGCTTCGGCTCCCTGTTCGTCGCCTACGTCGTCGCGTGGATCCTGATGCCGCAGGAGTGACCACCGCTCTCCTGTGGGCAGCACTCCGACATCGGATGCCTGGGCGTGACCTCTGGGTCACGGTCCGGCATCCGATGTCGGTTGAGGCGAACTAGTCGGCGGTGACGTTGGGCCGGCGCCAGGAGCGCTCGAACGGCAGCCGCCAGGCGTGCGGCGCGACGAGCTGGTGGATGGCGTTCGGGCCCCAGCTGCCGGGCGCGTAGCCCCGCACCGGCGGCGGGTCGGAGATCAGCTGGTGGGAGACGTCCCACAGCTGCTCGATCCCGTCGGCGGTGGTGAACAGCGTGTGGTCGCCGCGCATCGCGTCGTGGATCAGCCGCTCGTAGGCCTCGAGCACCGACTTGGAGCTGCCGGTCTCGTGGGTCGCGAACTGCATCGACAGCTTCTCGAGCTTCATGCCCGGCCCGGGCCGCTTGCCGTAGAACGACAGGGACATCCGGGACTGGTCGGCCAGGTCGAAGGTCAGGTGGTCCGGGCCCGCGGCGCCCGACGCCCGAGCCCTGCGGGAACATCGTGCGGGGCGGCTCCTTGAACGCGATCGAGATGATCCGCGCACCCTCGGCCATCTTCTTGCCGGTGCGCAGGAAGAACGGCACGCCGGCCCAGCGCCAGTTGTCGATCTCGACCTTGAGGGCCACGAAGGTCTCGGTGTCCGAGTCGTCGGCGACGTCGTCGAGGTCGCGGTAGCCGTGGTACTGCCCGCGTACGACGTTGTGCGGCTCGAGCGGGCGCATCGAGCGGAACACCTTGAGCTTCTCGTCGCTGATCGGTCCCGGGGCCAGCGACGTCGGCGGCTCCATCGCCATGAACGCCAGCACCTGCATCAGGTGGGTGACGACCATGTCGCGGAACGCGCCGGTCGACTCGTAGAACGACGCCCGCATCTCGAGGCCGAGCGTCTCCGGCACGTCGATCTGGATGTGGTCGATGAAGTTGCGGTTCCAGATCGGCTCGAACAGGCCGTTGGCGAAGCGGAACGCCAGGATGTTCTGCGCCGCCTCCTTGCCGAGGAAGTGGTCGATGCGGAAGATCTGCTCCTCGCGGAACACCTCGTGCAGGCGCGAGTTGAGCTTGCGCGCCGACTCGAGGTCGGTGCCGAACGGCTTCTCCATGATGATCCGCGACCGCTCGACCAGGCCGGCCTCGGCGAGCTGGCGCACGACGGGCAGCGCGGCCTTCGGCGGCACGCTGAGGTAGTGCAGCCGGCTGATCTCGCCGTCGCTCTCCGAGCGAGCTGCTTCTCCGCGTCGGCGACGGCGTCGGCCAGCGCCTGCGGGCCGTCGCTCTGCCGCACGAAGGTGAGCCGGCCCGCGAAGTCGTCCCAGCACGACTCGTCGAACGGTCTGCTGAACTCGTCGATCCCCTCGCGGGCGAGCTTCACGAACTGCTCGGTGTCGAGGTCGTCGAGCGACGTCCCCACGATCCGGCAGTCGCGCAGCAGCCCCGCCTCGAAGAGGTGCAGCAGACCAGGGAGCAGCTTGCGGCGAGCGAGGTCGCCGGTGGCTCCGAACAGCACGACGACGTGCGGTTGTTCCATGCACACGATCGTAGGCCGGACTCGTGACGATGTCGTCACGTACCGCCCGCGGACTCCTGTGCGAAACCTTCACACGTCCTGTCCACGTCCTGACCGGTCGGGCTCCTACGCTCGTGGACATGGACAACGGGGTGCGTCAACGGGTGCTGGTCGTCGAGGACGAGCGGACCATCAACCAGGCGGTCACGGACCGGCTCGTCGCCGAGGGCTTCGACGTCCGGCAGGCGTACGACGGACCGGCGGCCGTCGCAGCCGCCGGCCAGTGGACGCCGCACCTGCTGGTGCTCGACGTGATGCTGCCCGGCTACGACGGCCACGAGGTGTGCCGCCGGGTGCAGGCCGACCGGCCGGTGCCGGTGCTGATGCTGACCGCCCGGGACGACGAGACCGACCTGCTCGTCGGGCTCGGGGTCGGCGCCGACGACTACCTGACCAAGCCGTTCAGCATGCGCGAGCTGGTGGCCCGGGTCCGGGTGCTGCTGCGCCGCGTCGACCGGGCCGCCGAGCTCGCCTCCCAGGGCTCGGCGGCCCTGACGGTCGGCCCCGTGCGACATCGACCGGTCGGGCCGCCGCGTGCGCGTCGACGGGATCGACGTGCACCTGACCCCGACGGAGTTCGACCTGCTGGTCTGCCTGGCGGAGTCGCCCGGGACGGTGCACACCCGCGAGCAGCTGCTCACGGAGGTGTGGGACTGGCCCGACGCGGCCGGCACCCGCACCGTGGACAGCCACGTGAAGTCGCTGCGCGGCAAGATCGGCGCCGAGCTGGTCCGCACGGTGCACGGGGTCGGCTACGCCCTGGAGAGCCGGACATGAGGCCGCTCGACCGGGTCGGGTCCCTCAAGCTCAAGCTCGGCGTGCTCGTCGCCGCCAGCGTGGTGGTGGCCCTGCTGCTGTCGGCGGTCTCGGCCCACCTGGGCATCCGCACCCGTTGGACCCTGCCGGTGACCGTCGTCGTCGCGCTCGTGGTCACCCAGCTGCTGGCCCGCGGCATGACCTCGCCGCTGCGGGAGATGACCGCAGGCCGCCCGGCGGATGGCGACCGGCGACTACACGCGCCGGGTCACCGCGTCGTCGAACGACGAGGTCGGCGAGCTGGGCCGGGCGTTCAACACGATGGCGGCCGACCTCGAGGCCGTCGACCGGCAGCGCCGCGACCTGGTCGCGAACGTCTCCCACGAGCTGCGCACCCCGGTCTCCGCCCTGCGCGCCGTGCTCGAGAACCTCGTCGACGGGGTCGCGAAGCCGGACCAGGAGACCCTGCAGGCGGCCCTCGACCAGACCGAGCGGCTCGGCGGCCTGGTCACCGACCTGCTCGACCTGTCGCGGGTCGACGCGGGGATCGTGCCGCTGCGCCGGGAGCCCGTGCTCCTGCAGGGCGTTCCTCGACGAGACCGTGGCCGAGGCCCGGCTCACCGGACGCCCCGTGGAGTACGTCGTGCGGGTCGACCCGCCGGACCTCACGGTGCACGGCGACCGTTCGCGGCTGCACCAGCTGGTCGCCAACCTGCTCGACAACGCCAGCCGGCACAGCCCGGCCGGCGGCACCGTCACGGTGGTCGGGCGGCGGGCCGGGGACCGCACGGTCCTCGAGGTGACCGACGAGGGACCGGGCATCTCCCCCTCGGACCGCGCGCACGTCTTCGAGCGCTTCACCACCGGCGGCGCCGACGGGGCCGGCGGCACCGGCCTCGGCCTCGCCATCGCCCGCTGGGTCACCCAGCTGCACGGCGGCCTCATCGAGGTGGCCGAGTCCGACCAGCCCGGCCGCGGCTGCCGCATCCGCGCGACGCTCCCCGAAGGGATCCCGACATGACCAGCCCCGCAGTCCCGCAGCCGGCGGCCCAGCCCGCCGTGGAACCCCGGCTCCTCGTGGACGACCTGTTCGGCTCGTTCTGGCCCGACCAGTCGCTGCCCGCCAGGCCCCGGCTGGTCGTCGCCGCGCTGGCCGCCGGAGCTCCTGGCCGCGGTGGTGGTGCCGTTCCGGGAGGCGGGGATCGGCAGCTTCCTGGTGCTGATGACGATCGCCGCGGTGATCGCCTCCGCGGACCGCCGGCTCCGCACGACGTACCACCTGGCCGGGCTGGGGCTGTGCACCCTGCTCGTCGCCACCCTGTTCCTGCGCGACGCGCAGTGGATCGTCTCGCTCTGCGTGCTCGCCGCGGCCGCCGTGGCGGTGGCGGTGCTCACCGAGGGCCGGTCGCTGCCCGGGCTGCTCGTCTCCGGGCTGGCCCCGCCGTTCGCCGCGCTCCGCGGCCTGCCCTGGCTGGGCCGCTCGATCACCGTGTCGCGGACGTCCCGGACGTGGGCGCCGGTGCTGCGCACGCTGGCGGTCTCGGCGGTCCTGGTGCTGGTGTTCGGGCTGCTGTTCGCGTCGGCCGACGCGCTGTTCGCGTCGTGGGCGGGCGCCGTCGTACCGGACCTGTCGGACGCCACCGTCGTCGGGCGCACGTTCTTCGCGCTCGCCGTCGCGGGCGCCACCCTCACCGGCGTGTACGTCGCCCTGAACCCGCCGCACGTCGAGCAGATGGCGCTGCCCGACGGGAAGCCGGTCGCGCGGCCGTTCGAGTGGCTGGTCCCGGTCGGCGCGGTGGTGGTGCTGTTCGGGGTGTTCGTCGTGGCCCAGCTGGCGGTGATGTTCGGCGGGCACGCCTACCTGCACCGGACGACCGGCCTGACCTACGCGGAGTACGTCCACCAGGGGTTCGGGCAGCTCACCTTCGCGACGCTGCTGACCCTCGGGGTGGTCGGCGTCGCGGCCCGCAAGGCGCCCCGCGCCACGGCTCGCGAGCGGCTCGTCCTGCGGGCGGTGCTCGGCGCGCTCTGCCTGCTGACCCTGGTGGTGGTCGCGTCGGCGCTGTTCCGGATGCACGTCTACGAGCAGGCCTACGGGTTCACCCGGCTCCGCCTGCTGGTCTCGGTCTTCGAGGGCTGGCTCGGCCTGGTGGTGCTGCTCGTGCTCGGCGCCGGCCTGCGGCTGCGCGGCGCCTGGGTGCCCCGGGCGGTGCTGCTGACCGGTGCGGTGTCGCTGCTGGCGCTGGCGGCGGCCAACCCGGACGCCTGGATCGCCCGCCACAACGTCGACCGGTTCGAGCAGACCGGCAAGGTCGACCGGGTCTACCTCGCCGGGCTCTCCGACGACGCCGTCCCGGTGCTGGCCCGGTCGGGGTTCGGCCCCGCCTGCCTCGGCGAGCCCGCCCACCCGTCCGGCGACGACTGGCTGGAGTGGAACCTCGGCCGGGCGCGGGCGGAGTCCCCGGTGGCTCCCAGCGGCTGCCGCTGACCGCGTCTCAGCCCAGGTCCACCTGGGCCTGCACGGTGGCCGCCCGGTCGGCGCCCCGCAGCACCACGCGCCAGGCCCGCCCGGCGTCCGGTCCCCCGCAGGGCCGCGGTGCCGCGCCGCGGCCGGTCGAGCACGCCGCGGACGTCACGTCGCCGACGAGGTCGACGCGGCTCGGACCACCGGCGACGTCGGCCGTCAGCGCGGTGACCTCCGCCAGCGCCCGCCCCGGGACGGACGGGCTGCGCACGACCGCGCCGGTCAGCGAGTAGGTGACGTGCACCAGCTCGGCCGCCTCGGGGAACTCGTAGTGCTGCGGGGTCGCCCCGATGGTCGCCGGCCCCGGCACGCGCAGTCCTCCCGCGGTGACGACGACCTTGGTCGCCCGCGCCCCGTCGCGCGGCGGGTGGGCCGGGAGCCGGAGGACGACCCCCGGCAACGCCGAGGCGCCGCGGATCCACTGGCTCACCCGGATCTCCCCGCTGTCGAGGATCCGGCTGCGGGCGTAGGAGCCCGGCTCCGCCACGACCGCCGGCGGGGCCTCCCCCGACACGGAGAGGTCCGGCCCGGGAGCGGTCGCCTCCGGGGGCCCGTCCGGGCCGCGCGCGAGCAGCACCGCCGCCAGCACCAGGACACCCACCCCGGCCAGGGCGGCCAGCACCGCCGCGGGCGGGCGGCGGCGTCCGTGGTCGTGCGGAGGTCCGCCGGCCGAGCCCGGTGCCGCGGAGCCCGGCGGCGGAGCCAGGCAGCCGCAGGGCAGCCGTGGCGGCTCCGCGAGAGGCGGCGACACGGGCGGCGGCACGGGCGGCGGCGCGGGCGAGGCGCCGCGCGGCGGTGCCGGCGGCGGGCGGGGCACCGCCGCCGCGGGAACCGGAGGCGGTCCGGGTGTCGTCGCCTGCGGCAACGGCCGGGGAGGCTGCTTCTTCTTGGTCATGACGCCCTCCGGGTCGCGGCGGACGTGGGCACGCCGGTGACGACGGCGAGGTTCTGGTAGCCGCCGCGACTCGCGTCGTACGGCGGGGCGCAGGTGACCAACGTCAGGCGCGGCGGCCCCGACGGCGAGTAGATCCAGGCGCTCCGGCGCAGCGACCCCTGCGGGACCAGTCGGAGCGAGCGGACCGTGAACTCCTGCACGAGGTGGCGTGACGTCATCCGGACCCGATCGCCCGCCCGCACGTCGAGGAGCTCGGCGTAGGGCCCGAGGCCCTGCGTGCGGGAGTCGATGTGCGCGGCCACGAGGAGGGACCCGAACGGGTCGCCGACCCGGGAACCGCCACGCCACCAGCCCGCCGTCGTGATGTCGTCCGGGACGTCGAGCGTGCCGTCCCGCCTGGTCGACACCGCGCGGATCGGCACCACGCGCCCGCTGGGCAACCGGGCCGCGACCGGGCGCTCGGGCGGCACCGACCCGGCCCGGCGGGCCGGCTGCACCCGGGGAGCCGGCCCGTCGGACGCGTCCGGTGGCGACGGGGCCCGCGGAGACCGCCCGGTCCGAGCGGGACCACGCGGTGATCGTGGCCGCGGACGCGCACACGACCACGAAGGCCCCGAGGCAGGCCACCGTCGAGACCGCCCAGGACCGCCCCGCCCGTCCCGTCGGGCGACCGGAGCCGGACACGCTCAGCCCCCGAACGGGACCACGGGGAACCACGCGGCGAGACCGGCGCTCCCGGTCGTGATCCGGTCCGGCGCCACGGTGCCGTCGGCCGCGACGGGCACGACGTGCGCGATGACCTTCATCGAGCCGTTGCTGGGTGACCCGACGGCGTAGACCATCGTCACGGTCCGGGGCGCCAGGTCCACGTCGAGCGGACCGAGCAGCGGGTCCGAGGTCTGCCCGGTCGGCAGCAGCGCGACCCGGTGCTTCCCGGCCGGCAGGTCCCCCTCGGCGTACTCCCCGTTGGCGATGTTGGTGAACACCGTGCGCCCGTCGACGCGTACGTCGGCCGGGGCGACCGTGGCGGTGTGGGCGACCAGCACCCGTGCCTTGCCGGGGCCGATCGCCTTGCGGGGCGTCGCGTAGCTGTGCACGACGGGAGCGCCCGAGACGGCCGCCGGGCGGTGCAGCACGACGTCGGTGTTCGAGCCGGCGCGCACGGTCACGGAGGTCCGCACCGTCTTGCCGCCCTTCGCGGCGAACACCACGGTGTGCGGGCCGGACGACAGCACCAGTGGCCCGACGATCGCGCCCTCCCGGACCTGGCTCTGCACCGTCTTCCCGTCGACGGACACCGCCACCGTCGCCCCCGGCACCGCCTTGGACGACCTGCACCGCACCGCGCGCACCGGCGGCCCCGCTCGGCGGTGGCGCCAGCAGCGCCGGCGCCACCAGCACCACGAGCGACGACAGCACCGCTAGAACCCGACCCGACATGTGCACTCCCCCCGGAGCCCCCGGAACCGACGGTTCAACAGAACACACGGGACCGAGTGCCGCCAAGACCCTGACCACGAAAATCCGTGAAATTTCGTCGCGCGCGAAACGTAGTTTCTCCAGCTATACAACGACTTTGGCACCTGATTCGGACAGGGACCGGTGGCCGTTCAGGCCGGAAGGACGGCGACCGCCTCCACCTCGACCAGCTGGTCGGGGTAGCCGAGCACCGCGACACCCAGCAGGGTGCTCGGCGCGTCGTGCTCGCCGAAGGCCGCCCGCACGACGTCCCACGCGGCGACCAGGTCGGCCCGGTCCGTCGACGCGACGTACACGGTCGTGCGGGCGACGTCGTCGAGCCCGGCCCCCGCCGCGGCCAGCGAGACCACGAGGTTCTCCATCACGCTCTGCGCCTGGCGCGCGACGTCACCCGGCGCCACGACCTGCCCCTCCCGGTCCAGGGGGCAGGCCCCGGCCGTCCACACCGTGCGGCCGGCGGGGGTGACGGCGGCGTAGGCGTAGGGCGCGGCATCGGTCAGCTCGTGGCTGCGGATCAGCTCGACGGACGACATGACCCCATCTCAGCAGGGGTGCGCCGGGGCCGCACCCCGTTTACCTGGGGCACGAGCGGGCACGTCGTACGTCAACGGACGACGAAGAGGAGTCACCATGAAGGGCAAGATCGCGCTGCTGGTCGGCGGAGCCGCCGGGTACGTCCTCGGCGCCAAGGCCGGACGTGAGCGCTACGACCAGATCGTCACCCAGGCCCAGTCCATCTGGACCAACCCCAAGGTCCAGCAGAAGGCCACCCAGGCGCAGGACTTCGCCAAGGAGAAGGCGCCGATCGTCAAGGACAAGGCGACGGACGCCGCCGCGAGCGCAGCGGCGGCCGCCAAGGACAAGGTGGGCGGTACTCGCACGACCAGGCCACCGCGAGCTACCCGACGTCCGCGAGCACCGGGACCGTCTGAGGTCGCCACCGCGTCGTCGCACGTTGGTTGAGCTGTCAGTTCCGCGCCGTGGCGTTGGTTGCGACGAGACCACCGGCATGCGACAGCTGGTCCAGCCGACGCGTGGGCGTTCTCAACCAGCGTGGGCGCTCAACCAGCGTGAGCGTCGGGGAGGCCGGAGATCCTGGTGCCGGAGCGGATCTTGTAGCGCTTGTTGACGCTGATCAGCACCGCCGTCCAGGGCTCCAGCTGCCGAGCGATGCGGAGCCGGCCGGCGTCGACGCCGTCGCGTGAGGTGACCGCCCGGGCGAGCTCGACCGCGACGGCCTTGGCGTCGGCGTCGTCGCCGCAGACCAGCACGTCCTCGTGGTCGAGGAACTCCTCGTCGCCCCACAGCGACGGGGCGGACACGTGGTGGAACGCGCCGACCACGCGGGCGTCCGGCACCAGGGCGGCGGCCGTCTCGGCGGCGCTGCCGCCGGGGACGTCGAGGCCGTAGGGGCCCTGCTTGTCGAAGCCCGAGCGGGTTGACGCAGGAGATCACCACCTTGCCGGCGAGGTGCTCGGCCAGCGACGCGACGAGGTCGTCGTGCCCGTCGTACGGCACCGCCAGCACGACCACGTCGGCCCCGGCGGCCGCCTCCGCGTTGGAGGCGCCGGTCACGGACGCCGACGGCACGCGGGCCGTGATCTCGCCCGCCGCGTCGGCGGCACGCTCGGCCGAGCGGGAGCCCAGCACGACCCGGTGGCCGTGGCTCGCCCAGCGGTAGGCCAGCCCCTTGCCCTGCGGGCCGGTGCCGCCGATCACGGCGATGTCGTAGGTCGTCACGTGCTCTCCTCGACGAGTCTTGAAATCATGACAGCGTTACTGTCACGGTAGTACCCGTCGCTACCGCCCAGATCACGAGGTCGAAGATGAAGCTGTCCACCCAGCTGATGTATTCCGGCAACCCGCGCGAGGCCGCCGACCAGGTCGCGGCGCTCGAGAAGGCGGGGCTGGACACGATCTGGGTGGCGGAGGCCTACGGCTTCGACTCCCCCACGCTGATGGGCTACCTCGCGGCCAAGACCGAGACGGTCGAGATCGGCGCCGCGATCCTCAACGTCTACTCGCGCACGCCGGGCGCGCTCGCCCAGACCGCCGCCGGCCTCGACAACGTCAGCGGCGGCCGCGCGATCCTCGGCCTCGGCGCGTCCGGGCCGCAGGTCATCGAGGGCTGGCACGGGCTGCCCTACGACAAGCCGCTGGGCCGGACCCGCGAGGTCGTCGACATCGTGCGGATGGCGCTGCGCCGCGAGCGCCTGGAGTACGCCGGCAAGATCTTCGACCTCCCGCTGCCCGAGGGGCAGGGCACCGGGCTCGGCAAGCCGCTCAAGATGCTGACCAAGCCGGAGCGGTCCAGCGTGCCGATCTACGTCGCGGCGCTCGGCCAGAAGAACGTCGAGGGCACCGCGGAGTACGCCGACGGCTGGCTGCCGTTCCTCTACGCCCCCGAGAAGGCCGCCGACGTGTGGGGCGACGCCCTCGCGGCCGGCCGGGCCAAGCGGCACGACGGCCTCGGCCCGCTGGAGGTCTCCGCGGGCGGCATGGTCTGCGTCGGCGAGGACGTCAAGGGGATGCTCGACCTGGTCCGCCCGATGGTCGCGCTGTACGTCGGCGGCATGGGCGCCAAGGGCAAGAACTTCTACAACACCCTGGCCTGCGAGTACGGCTTCGAGGCCGAGGCGGCCAAGATCCAGGAGCTCTACCTCGGCGGCAACAAGCGGGACGCCGAGGCGGTGGTGCCCCTCGAGCTGCTCGAGATGGTGAACCTCGTCGGCCCCGAGTCCTACGTCAAGGAGCGCATCGAGGCGTTCCGCGCGTCCGGCGTGACCAACCTCCAGGTCGTGCCGGTCCCCGCCGACGGGGGCGACCCCGCCGTCCTCGTCTCCCAGCTGAAGGACTGGGTGTCCTGATGAGCACCGACCGCCCGTTCCTCGAGGCCGAGCACGAGGCCTTCCGCCGTACCGTCCGGTCGTTCCTCGAGAAGGAGGTCGCGCCGCACCACGCCCAGTGGGAGGCCGACGGCCAGGTCAGCCGCGAGGTCTGGACCAAGGCGGGCGCTCAGGGCCTGCTCTGCTTCGACGTCGCGGAGGAGTACGGCGGCCCGGGGGTCTCGGACTTCCGCTACAACCTGGTGCTCGCCGAGGAGATGACCCGGGCCGGCGCGAGCGGTCCCGGGTTCCCGGTGCACACCGACATCATCGTGCCGTACCTCAGCAGCCTGGGGACCGACGAGCAGAAGCGGCGCTGGCTGCCCGGCTGCGTGAGCGGCGAGACGATCACCGCCATCGCGATGACCGAGCCCGGAGCCGGCAGCGACCTGCAGGGCATCCGCACGAGCGCCGTCGACAAGGGCGACCACTACGTGCTCAACGGCTCCAAGACGTTCATCAGCAACGGCGCGATGGCCGACCTGGTGATCGTGGTGGCGCGGACGGACACCCAGACCGACGGCGGGCTCGGGCACAAGGGCATCTCGCTCGTCGTCGTCGAGAAGGGCATGGCGGGCTTCGACCGCGGCCGCAACCTCGACAAGGTCGGGCTGCACGCGCAGGACACCTCGGAGCTGTTCTTCGACAACGTGGTGGTGCCCAAGGAGAACCTGCTCGGCGAGGAGGGCAGCGGCTTCGTCTCGCTGATGATGAACCTCCCGCAGGAGCGGCTGTCCATCGCGATGATGGCCGCCGCGGCGTGCGAGGCGGTGCTCGAGATGTGCCTCGACTACGCCAAGGAGCGCGAGGCGTTCGGCCGCCCGATCGGGAAGTTCCAGAACACCCGCTTCGTGATCGCCGAGATGGCCACCGAGGCGCACATCGCGCCGGGTCTTCGTCGACGACTGCGTGCGCCGGCACAACGCCGGCGAGCTCGACGCCAAGCTCGCGTCGATGGCGAAGTGGTGGACCACCGAGCTGCAGAAGAAGATCGTCGACCAGGGCGTGCAGATCTTCGGCGGCTACGGCTACATGACGGAGTACCCGATCGCCAGGGCGTTCCTGGACAGCCGGGTGCAGACGATCTACGGCGGCACGACCGAGATCCAGAAGGAGATCATCGGCCGCTCCCTGGGCCTGTGACCCGCTTTCAGGCCAGTCGAAGCCACCTGAAGCGGCTCCGCGACTGCTCGACGTACAGGTATGGCTACCGGTGCGGCGCGCCGCAGCAAGCGGCTGGTGATCTGCTGTGACGGGACCTGGAACCGTCCCGACAGCGACCACGTCACGAACATCGAGAAGATCGCGCGCACGGTGGCGACCGACCTGCAGCGCACCGACGGCGTCCAGCAGCTGACGCTCTACCTCGTCCGGGCGTCGGCGCCGGCTCCTACGCCGCCGACCGGCTGCTCGGCGGAGCGTTCGGCTTCGGGCTGTTCGCCAACATCCGCTCGGCCTACCGGTTCCTGGCGCTCAACTACGAGCCCGGCGACGAGATCTTCGTGTTCGGCTTCAGCCGCGGCGCCTACACCGCCCGCAGCCTGGTCGGCATGGTCGGCCGGGTCGGCCTGCTCACGCGCGACGCGCTGGTCGCCGACAAGCTGCCCGAGGCGGTCGCGCGCTACCAGCGGCGGGGTCCGGCGTCCGGGCGCGTTCGGCGAGAGCGACGCGGAGTTCCGCCGCGACCACTGCCACCCCGACGTCGCCGTGCAGCTGCTCGGCGTCTTCGACACCGTCGGCGCCCTCGGCGTCCCGGGCGCCTGGAGACAGGCGCCACCAGTTCCACGACGTCAACCTCAGCAAGGCGGTGCAGCTGCGCCCGGCAGGCCCTCGCGATCGACGAGCAGCGGCTGAAGTTCGAGCCGTGCCTGTGGGAGGCCGACGAGGAGACCCGGCTGGCCGACGAGGCGTCCGGCCGGGTCCAGCAGGTCTGGTTCGAGGGCGTGCACTCCGACGTCGGCGGCGGCTACGCAGAGACCGGGCTCTGCGACACGACGCTGCTCTGGATGGCGACGGAGGCGAACCGCTGCGGCCTGGTCTTCGACGCGCGCCTGCTCGCGACGTACACGGGCAGCGGCTCGTCCGTCGTACGCCACCAGTCGCTGAACCCGCCTCTACCGGTGCTCAACGCGCTGTCGCGGGCCCGGATGCGGGTGCGCCGCAGCGGTCGCCGCTTCGTCGGCAGCTGGCGGCGCATCGACCCGCTGCCCTCGCCGGCACCGAGGAGCAGCGCGCGGTCGGGGTGCGGATCGCGTCCGTCGGCGTCCCGGCACTTCACGACGACGAGGCGTACGGCGGCCGCAACCTCGTGGAGTACGCCGACCAGACCCGCGCGTTCGACGGGGTCGTCGCCGACGTGCTCGCCCTGCCCGAGCCGCTCGACGCCGTCGACACCTGGCTGCAGCGAGCACGGTCTGGACCTCGGGACACCGCCCAAGCAGCACAGGTCTGAGCACCCCGTAGGCTCGACGGATGCAGCGCACCCGTCGGCCCGTGGTCCGAGGAGCCGTCGTCACGGCCCTCACCTCGCTGCTGGCCGCCCTGCTGCTGGTGCTCGCCGGCGCGGTGCCCGGGGCCGGCGGCCACGGCCTCTCCGGGGCACGCGCACCGCGTGGCGGCGGTCGGCCACGCTCACGCCGACTCCGTCCCAGGCGCTCGTCCCGCACACCCACCGCGCCCAGAGCCTCCACCGGCTCGACGGCACGGGACCGGCCCTCCTGCCGGACCGGGCCGGGTCGCCCCGTCCGACGTACACCGCGGGGTCGGGTGGCGCGACCACCGATCGCACCGCACGCGCCGCACCCACGGGACCGTCCGCGGTCGCGCCCCTCCTGCCTGACGGCACCGCACCCTCGTCCGTCAGGCCTCGTCGTCCGGGGCCACCACTCCGTGGAGCCCGCATGCCCGCAGCACCGTCCCGTTCCCGCGCACCCCTCTGGCGCGCGCTCGCCTCCTTCACCGTCATCGGCCTGGCCCTGCTGGCCGCCCTGTCCCTCTCACCCCGCCTCGGGCTCGACCTCGAGGGCGGCACGCAGATCGTCCTGGAGACCCGCGACAGCCCCCGGGTGAAGGCCGACCGCGCCTCCACCGACCGCGCCCTGGAGGTGCTGCGCGGCCGCGTCGACGCCCTCGGCGTGGCCGAGCCGACCCTCGCCCGGGCCGGCGAGAAGCGGATCATCGTCGAGCTGCCCGGCGTCCAGGACCCGCGGGAGGCGGCGAAGGTCATCGGCCGGACCGCCCAGCTCGGCTTCCACGTCGTGCGTGGCCCCGCGCCCGCGCAGGGCGACGCACCGGCCGGCACCACGGCGGTCCGCGACGAGCAGGGCCAGCGGATCCTGCTCGGGCCGCAGGTGCTCGACGGCAACGGCGTGCGCGACGCGTCCGCCGAGCTGCCGCAGGACGGCGTCGGCGCCTGGGTGGTGTCGGTCGCGTTCAACCGGGCGGGCGCCCCGCAGTGGCGGGAGCTGGTCGACCGGGCCTGCTCGAGCGCGGCGGGCGGCCAGCGCATCGCGATCCTGCTCGACCGCGAGGTGATCTCCTCGCCGGCCGTCCAGCCCGAGCTCTGCTCCGGCGCCGGGGCCGCCACCCAGATCACCGGGCAGTTCACCCAGCAGAGCGCCGGCGACCTGGCGATCCTGATCAAGGGCGGCGCCCTGCCGGTGCCGGTCGAGGTCATCGAGCAGCGCACCGTGGGCGCCACCCTGGGTGACGCCGCCATCGACGCCTCGATCGAGGCCGCGGTCATCGGCATCGCGCTGACCGGGCTGTTCATCGTGGTGGTCTACCGGCTGATGGGACTGATGGCCACGATCGCCCTCGGCACCTACGCGTTGATCTCCTACGGCCTGCTGGTCTGGCTCGGGGCGACGCTGACGCTGCCCGGGCTGGCCGGCTTCGTGCTGGCGATCGGGCTGGCGATCGACGCCAACGTGCTGGTCTTCGAGCGGGCCCGGGAGGAGTACGCCGCGCGGCGGGGCGAGGGCCTGGCCCCGGCGCTGGACACGGGCTACCGCAAGGCCTGGTCGGCCATCCTGGACTCCAACGTGACGACCCTGCTCGCGGCCGGGCTGCTGTTCTTCTTCGCGTCCGGACCGGTGAAGGGCTTCGGGGTGACGCTGTCGATCGGCGTGGTCGCCTCGATGGTCTCGGCCCTCGTGGTGGCCCGCGTGCTCACCGACTGGGCGGTGCGGCGGCCCTTCGCGACCGTCCGGCTCTCCGGGCTCGGCGGCGCGGGACGGCTGCGGACCTGGCTGACGGAGAGCGGTCCGTTCCTGATGAAGCGCGTCGGCGTCTGGCTCGCGGTGACGGCGGCCGTCGCGGTGGTGGCGGTCGGCGGCATCGTCGTACGCGGGCTGGACCTGGGGGTCGAGTTCACCGGCGGGCGGCTGCTGGAGTTCTCGACCAGCCAGCCGGTCGGCGTGGAGCAGGCACGGGCCGCGGTGGCCGACGCCGGCTTCCCCGGCGCGGTCGTGCAGACCTCGTCGGGCGACAACATCACGGTGCGCACCGGCCGGATCGGCAACGACGAGGCGGTGGGCATCGAGGAGTCGCTGGCCGCCTCGGCCGGTGACGTGACCAAGGAGCGCGACGAGCTGATCGGCCCGACCCTCGGGCAGGAGCTGCGCACCAAGGCGCTGACGGCGTTCGCGATCGCGGTCGGCGCGCAGATGATCTACCTGGCGTTCCGGTTCCGGTGGACGTACGCCGCGGCGGCGGTGCTGTCGATGAGCCACGTCGTGCTGACCGTCGTGGGCGTGTTCGCCTGGCTGGGCAAGCCCATCGACGGGGTGTTCCTCGCCGCGGTGCTCTCCATCATCGGACTCGCGGTCAACGACACGATCGTGGTGTTCGACCGGATCCGGGAGGGCACGCGGGTCGCGGAGGGCCGGCTGCGCGAGACCGTCAACGAGGCGATCCTGCAGACCGTGCCGCGCACGGTGAACACCGGCCTGGGCGCGATGTTCATCCTCGCCGCGCTGGCCGTGCTCGGCGGGGACTCGCTGACCGACTTCGCGGTCGCCCTGCTGCTGGGGTTGTCGGTCGGGATCTACTCGACGATGTTCACCGCCGCCCCGCTCGCGATCTGGGCGGAGGAGCGCTGGCCGCTGCGCGAGCGGGCGTCGCGGCCGCGCGTCGCCGACCCCTACGCCGACGTACCCGTCGCCGGCCGGGAGAGCGGACCTGCGTAGGGCGCGGCGTCAGCGGTCGATCATCCGCTGCATGGCCTCCGGGTAGCGGTCGCCCCGGACCGGCACGCTCGAGGACGCCTCGTCGAGCTCGGCGAGGTCCTCGGGCGTGAGGTCGAGGGCGGCGGAACCGAGGTTCTCGTCGAGCCGCTCGAGCCGCCGGGTCCCGGGGATCGGCACCACCCACGGCTTCTGCGCGAGGAGCCAGGCCAGGGCCACCTGGCCCACGGTGGCGTGCTTGCGCTCGGCGACCTTGGTGACGAGCTCGACGAGGGCGAGGTTGGCCTCGAGGGCCTCGCGCTCGAAGCGCGGGAGGGTGGCGCGGATGTCGCCCTCGCCGAAGTGCGTCTCGGCGGTGACCTGGCCGGTCAGGAAGCCGCGACCGAGCGGGCTGAACGGCACGAAGCCGATGCCGAGCTCCTCCAGGACGGGCAGGATCTCGTCCTCGGGCTCCCGCCAGAACAGGGAGTACTCGCTCTGCAACGCCGTGACCGGCTGGACCGCGTGGGCCCGGCGGATCGTGGCGACGCCGGCCTCGGACATCCCGAAGTGGTGGACCTTGCCCGCGTCGATGAGCTCCTTGACGGTGCCGGCGACGTCCTCGATGGGGACGTCCGGGTCGACGCGGTGCTGGTAGAGCAGGTCGATGGCGTCGGTCCGCAGACGACGCAGCGAGCCCTCGACCGCCGCACGGATGTCGTCCGGCCGGCTGGTGACGCCGGTCTGCGTGCCGTCCGCGTCGAGCGCGAACCCGAACTTGGTGGCGATGACCACGTCCCCGCGGACCGGTTGGAGGGCCTCACCGACCAGCTCCTCGTTGTGGAACGGGCCGTAGACCTCGGCCGTGTCGAACAGGGTGACGCCGCGGTCCACGGCGGCGCGCAGGAACGTGACCATCTCGTCGCGGGGTGGCCGGGGACCGAAGGACTGGCTCATGCCCATGCAGCCCAGGCCGAGGGGGGACACTCGCAGGCCTTGCGAGCCGAGGATGCGTGCTTCCATGGTGGTTCTCCTTGATGGGGGTGGGTGTCGGAGCTGGCGGGTCCTGCTCATGCGTCAGGCCTCCGGGATGGGCGACCGAACGCCTCGAGGGTGATGGCGGTCGGCTCGGGGCCGCCCGCCGATCGGTGTCCAGCCCGTCGATGGCCGCGGCCTCGTCGTCGGTGAGGTCGAAGTCGAAGACGGCGAAGTTCTCCGCGATGCGGTGCGGCTTGGTCGACTTCGGGATGACCGAGCGCCCTTCCTGCAGGTGCCAGCGCAGCATCACCTGGGCCGGGGTCTCGGCCATGGGCCTCGGCTATCCGGCCGATCACCGGGTCGTCGAGGGTGCTGCCGTGCTGCCGTCGCGGTAGAACGTGATGCCACCGATGGGCGACCAGGCCTGGGTGAGGATGCCGCGCTCGGCGCCGTACGCCTGGACGCTCGCGCTGCTGGAAGTAGGGGTGCAGCTCGATCTGGTTGACCGCCGGCACGACGTGGCCGTGTCGAGCAGCGAGGTGAGGTGGTCGACCATGAAGTTGCTGACCCCGATGGCGCGGACCTCGCCGTCCGCGAGCAGCGTCTCGAGGGCGCGGTACGCCGCGAGGGTCCCGTCGGTGGTTCAGGGCCTGGCGGGAAGCTCGATCGGCACCTCGCGCTCGTCGGCCAGGCCGTGGCGAGTCGCGTAGCCGGCGCCGGGTCTCGCGGCGTTGGACCCCGGTCCCAGCGATCTCGATGTCGTTGTTCAGGGTGAGCGTGTCATGTGATCGGTAGGCCGTGGCGAGGTCTCCTGGGAGGGTGGAACCGAAGGTGCCGCTTCCGCGAGCGACGCTCGCGGCCGGCAACCGGCGCTGCTCCGCGACCGGCTCGGGCGCCCTGCTGGCCGGGCAGGCCCTGGCCGTCCGCTCGGCTTGTTCCTCGACCGCCGCTCCCGGGACTTCTCGGGGTCGCCAAGGCGTCGTCGCGGCCCTCCGCGGCCCGCACGACCTGCGACGTTGTCGACCAGCCGCACGAGCGACGAGTCACCGGCGGGCCAGCAACACAAGCGCCGGGTCAGCGGCATCCCGCCAACCACAAGCGCCGGGTCAGCGGCGGACCGCCAACCACGAGCGCCGGGTCAGGTGCGGCGGCCGTCGTTGCGCGCCGAGAGCCAGCGCAGCAGGGCGGCCACCACGAGCATCACCGGCAGGCAGACCAGCACCGCCGCGGCCATCTGGCCGCCGAGGAAGCCGAGGCTGGGCAGCTTGGTGAGCATCACGGGCAGCGTCTCGCTGCGCGGGCTGCGGTTGAGCTGGCTGCCGAAGATGAAGTCGTTCCAGGAGGCCACGAAGACCAGCACGGTGGCCCCGGCGACGCCGGGCCGCGCCATCGGGAGGATGACGTGCCAGATCCGCCGGGCGACTCCTGCGCCGTCCATCTTGGCGGCCTCCTCGACCTCGCCGGGCACCTGGCGGAACGCGTAGGTCACGAACCAGACGGCCATCGGCACCGTGAAGCTGAGCTGCGCGATGCCGATGCCGAACAGCTGGTCGAGCAGGTCCAGCCGCTCGAACAGGACGCCGAGCGAGGTCAGCAGGATGATGCCGGGGAAGAAGATCAGGGCCAGCATCACGGCGAGGATCCGGTCGCGTCCCGGGACCGGCAGCTTCGCCAGGGCGTACGACGCGGGCACCGCGACCGCGAGGCTGAAGACCGTCGTGCTCACCGAGACCAGCAGGCTGTGCCGCAGGGCCGGGTAGAAGCCGAAGGCGGGCTGCGACAGCACGCGGTAGTTGTCGAACGACACCCGCTTGGGGATGAGGCCGACGCCGGAGCCGACCGGGTCGCGGTCGAGGCTGAGCACCACCATGTACCACAGCGGCAGCGCGGCGAAGGCGACGATCAGCAGGCCGCCGAGCCAGGCGACCCACGTCGGGACGCGTCGGCGCAGCCGGCCACCGCCGAGACGCCGGCCGCCATGTCAGGTCGCGGGGTGCAGCGCCGGCTCGAGACGCACCGGCAACGCGTCCACCCCGTAGACGATCGACATCTGGCGGTAGTCGACCTTGTCCGTGGCCAGGGCCAGGTCGGGGAACCGTCGCGAGATCGCCGGGAACGCCGTGCGCAGCTCCATGCGGGCCAGCTCGGCGCCGACGCAGCGGTGGAAGCCGTAGCCGAACGCCAGGTGGCTGCTCACCGGCCGGCTCAGGTCGAAGGCCTCCATGCGGTCGCCCAGGCGGGGGTCGCGGTTGATGCCGGCGAGCTGGCAGATCACCACGTCGCCGGGGGCGACGCGCTGGCCACCGACCTCGACGTCGACCTTCGGGAAGCGCGGGAAGGCCACCTGCACGACGGTGAGGTAGCGCAGCAGCTCCTCGACGGCCCGGTCGACGACCGTCGGGTCGGAGCCGACGGCCCGGAAGTCCTCGGGGTGGTCGAGCAGCACCGCCGTGCCCAGCGCCAGCATGCTGGCCGACGTCTCGAGGCCGCCGGTGAAGACACCGTCGGCGAGGCCGGCCAGGTCGAAGTCGTTGATCTCGGAGCCGTGCTCGCGGATGATCTGGCCGATCAGGCCGTCCCCCGGGTGCTGCCGCTGCTTGGCGGTGGCCTCCATGAGGAACCGGCGCGAGTCCGAGACGGCGCCGAACACGCCCTGTGCCGCCGTACGACACGTCGAAGCGGGCGGAACCCAGCTGCCGGAACACCTCGCGGTCCTCGTCGGGCAGGCCGAGCAGCTCGCAGATGACCAGGAACGGGATCGGGAACGCGAACGTCGGCACCAGGTCGACGACCCCGCCGTTCGCGGCGGCCTGGGCGGCGACGTCGTCGAGCTGGCTCTCCACGATCGCGGCGATCCGCGGCCGCAGCCGCTCCAGCCGGCGCATCGTGAACTCCGGGGTCAGCAGCTTGCGCAGCCGGGTGTGCTCGGGCGGGTCGGTGAAGCCGAGGCCGCCGATGTCGCCGTCGGTGGTGGAGCCGCGCAGGCCCATGAAGGGCCGGATGTCCGTGCTGTAGCTGCGTGGTGTCGGCCAGCACCTGGCGCGCCTCGGTCTCACCGGTGACGAGCCAGACGTTCATGCCCAGGAACGAGGTCAGCTTGGCGACCGGGGACTGCTCCCGCAGCTCGCCGAGCCGGGCGACCGGGTCCGGCCCGTCGCGGTGCAGCGGCCAGGCGAGGCTGTCGGGCACCTTGTCGAGCTGGGAGAGGTCGATCCCGCCCTTCTGGGCGACGCGCGCCATGAGCAGGCGGCGCACCCTGCCCTTGAGGTACGTCGTGAGGCGTGACACCGGCTGGCTCCTGCGGATCGGGTGGAGGTTCGAGGGAAAGGGTATGCCCGACCGCGCCCGCTGCGGAGCAGGGCACGGCCGGACCAGGGCAGAACCAGGGGCAGACCAGGGTCAGAGCGGCTCGTCGTGCAGGATCCGCTGGTAGAGCCGGTGGTCCTGCCAGCTGCCGTCGATGAACAAGAACCGCTCCGCGGTGCCGTAGTAGGTGAAGCCGCTGCGCTCCAGCACCCGCTGGGAGGCGGTGTTGTGCAGCAGGGTGCCCGCCTCGACCCGGTGCAGGCCGGTCTGCCGTCCCGCCTGGCAGGCGTGCTCGACCGCTCCCGAGGCCAGCCCGCGGCCCTGGTGCTCGGCGTCGACCCAGTAGCCGACGCTCGCGCTGCGGAGGACGCCCATCACGATGTTGTTGAGGTTGACCCGTCCGACCACCAGGCCGTCGTGGACGATCACCCATCCGGCGCCGAGGCCGCGGTCGATCGAGGACAGCTGGCCGACCAGGGCGGCGGTCTGGCCCTCCTCGGTGAAGAAGCTGGGCTCGCGCCGCGGGTCCCAGCGGGCGAGGTGGTCGCGGTTGCGGTCGTAGGCCGCGGCCAGTCCGGCGGCGTGCTCGATGCTCAGGGTCTCGACCGCGTAGCCCTCGGGGATCACGCCCAGGAGGCTACCGACGCGGCCACGCGCGGCGGACGCGGGTGCGCCTAGGACGAGGACAGGTCGCGCAGCGGCACCGGCCCGGTCTCCCGGGCCAGTGCGGCGACCTGGTCGGCGGACGCCTGCCAGGGCTCCCCCGTCCCCGGCAGGTCGGCCTCGAGCACCCGGACCCCCAGGTCCAGCAGGTCGCTCACGTGGGCGCCGGGGGGCAGGTAGACCGTCCGGAGCACCGGCGACAGCCAGCCGGCCGACAGCCCGAGGGTGCCCTGGGAGATGCACAGCGTGCGGCCGGCGACGAGGGTGGCCACGTCGGCGTGCAGGTCGTCGGACACCTGGACGGTCACGCCGAGGCCGTGTCTCCCGCACCAGGCCCGCAGCGGCTCGATCAAGGGGTGCACGAGGTCCTGGCACACCAGCCGCACCGAGGACACGGCCGCGTGCTCGACGGCATCGGCGACGGCGCTCGTGTAGTAGCCGAGGTGCGGCGGGAAGTAGTCGGGGTGCGGGTCCGCCCCGAACACGTCGCCGGACCTCAGGTGCACCACCATCTCGTCGGGCGCCACGGTCGGGTCGGGCTCGACGGCGAACAGCTCCCGCAGCCCCCGGAGGTGGTGGGTGCGGCGCCACGGCTCGGCGACGCCGAGCGGCTGCGGGTAGAAGTAGTGGCCGACCAGCGCCGGGCGTGCGAACCGCCCGCCGAACGACAGCCGGACCCCGGCGACGGTGCCGGAGCGGAACCAGGGCGTCGCGGGACCGGAGATCGTGTCGATGCCGTTCTGCTCCGCGAAGGCGAGGGCGTGCAGCAGCTGGTGCACCTGGTTGCCGAGGTTGTGCCAGCCGCGGATGCGGACGCTCGCGATCGTGGTCGCGGTCGGCCGCTCGGGCCCGGGCGCCCCGACGTAGTACGTCGCGCGGTGCCAGGGCCGGGTCCCGAACGGCTCCCCGGCACAGCCGGCGACGTCGAGGCCGTAGCGTTCGGCGAGCTCGGCGCCTACGTCGAACTGCATGGGTGCGGGGCTACTCCCACTCGATGGTGCCGGGCGGCTTGCTGGTCACGTCGATCGTGACCCGGTTGATCTCGCGGACCTCGTTGGTGATGCGGGTGGAGATGGTCTCGATGACGTCGTAGGGCAGCCGCGCCCAGTCGGCGGTCATCGCGTCCTCGGAGGTCACCGGCCGGAGCACGACCGGGTGGCCGTAGGTGCGTCCGTCGCCCTGCACGCCGACGGAGCGTACGTCGGCCAGCAGCACCACCGGGAACTGCCAGATGTCGCGGTCGAGGCCGGCCCGCGTGAGCTCCTCGCGGGCGATCGCGTCCGCCTCGCGGAGGATGTCGAGCCGCTCGCGGGTGACCTCGCCGATGATCCGGATGGCCAGGCCCGGTCCGGGGAACGGGTGCCGCCAGACCAGGTCGGCCGGCAGCCCGAGCTGCTCCCCGACGAGACGGACCTCGTCCTTGAACAGGGTGCGCAGCGGCTCGACGAGCTCGAACTCGAGGTCGTCGGGCAGGCCGCCCACGTTGTGGTGCGACTTGATGTTCGAGGTGCCGGCGCCGCCGCCGGACTCGACCACGTCGGGGTAGAGGGTGCCCTGCACCAGGAACCCGACCCGCTCGCCCTGTGCCGCGGCGTCGCCCATGATCTCGACCTCGGCGGACTCGAAGGCCCGGATGAACTCGCGGCCGATGACCTTGCGCTTCTCCTCCGGGTCGATCACCCCGGCGAGCGCGTCGAGGAACTTCTTCTCGGCGTCGACGACGTGCAGGGAGACGCCGGTGGCGGCCACGAAGTCCCGCTCCACCTGCTCGGCCTCGCCCTTGCGCAGCAGGCCCTGGTCGACGAACACGCAGGTCAGCTGGTCGCCGATCGCGCGCTGCACGAGGGCCGCCGCGACCGCCGAGTCGACGCCGCCGGACAGGCCGCAGATGGCCCGCCGGTCGCCGATCTGGGTGCGGATCTTCTCGGTCTCCTCCTCGACGATGTTGACCATCGTCCAGGTGGGCCGGCAGCCGGCGATGTCGAGCAGGAAGTGGCTGAGCACCTCCTGGCCGTGCTCGGTGTGCAGCACCTCGGGGTGCCACTGCACCCCGGCGAGCCGCCGGTCCAGGTCCTCGAAGGCCGCGACCGGGGTGTCCGCCGTGGAGGCGAGCACGTCGAACCCGGCCGGCGCCGCGACGACCGAGTCGCCGTGGCTCATCCAGACCCGGTGCTGGCGCGGGAGGTCCGCGAGCAGGGTGCCGCCGTCGGTGACCTCGACGGCGGTCCGGCCGTACTCCGACCGCCCGGTCCGTCGTACCTCGCCGCCGAGGTTGAGGGCCATCGCCTGGAAGCCGTAGCACATGCCGAACACCGGGACACCGGCCGTGAAGATGTCGCCGTCCACGTTGGGAGCGCCCGGCTCGTAGACCGAGGACGGACCGCCGGACAGGATGATCGCCTTCGGCTGACGGGCCAGCAGGTCGGCGACGGGCACCGTGTGCGGCACGATCTCGGAGTAGACGCGGGCCTCGCGGACCCGGCGGGCGATGAGCTGGGCGTACTGAGCGCCGAAGTCGACGACGAGGACGAGGTCGTGGTCGGTGGTCACTGGGCGGTCACGGGACCTTTCCTGTTCTCGGCCGGAGGGTCGAGGCCGGGTGAAGGCAGGAGTCTAGCGGGGGCAGCGCGGGCAAAATCCTGCCGTGGTGGCCCCGCTGGGAGCCTCTCGCGCCTAGGGTCGGCTCAGACGGACCGGACACGTGTGGAGACCACATGGACCTCACCGACGAGACGACGCCGCGCACGCGGCTGAGGCTCGGCATCCTCGGCCCTCTGACGGCCTCGCTGGACGGAGCCGAGATCGGGCTCGGAGGACGGCGCCAGCAGGCGGTCGTGGCCGTGCTGCTCGTCGCGCGCGGCCAGCAGGTCAGCGCCGAGCGGCTCCTGGACACGCTGTGGGACGGCACCCCTCCTCCGAGCGGTGCGGCGAGCCTGCAGTCCTACGTCTCGCACGTGCGCAAGGCGCTCGAGCCCGACCGCGCTCCGCGCACGCCGAGCCAGGTGCTGGTGAGCCGGGGTTCGGGCTACGCCCTGGTCGTCGAGGACGGCGACGTGGACGCCTGGCGGTTCGAGGACCTGGTCGCCCGCGCGGCCCGGGTCCCTGCGCCGACCGCCCGGGCCGACCTGCTGCGGGAGGCGCTGGCGCTGTGGCGGGGACCGGTGCTGGCGGAGTACGCCGGCCAGGGCTGGGCCGACACCGAGGCGCGCCGCCTCGGCGAGCTCCGGGACGTGGCCCGCGAGCGGCTCCTGGCGGCCCGTCTCGACGCGGGCGAGGCCGCGGTCGTCGTGCCGGAGGCCGAGCGGCTGCTGGCCGAGGAACCGCTGCGCGAGGAGCGCTGGCGGATCCTGGCCCTGGCGCTCTACCGGGCGCACCGTCAGGCCGACGCGCTCGACGCGCTGCGCCGGGCGCGCGCCCTGCTGGCCGACGAGCTCGGGGTCGACCCGGGACCGGCGCTGCGGGCGCTGGAGGCCGAGATGCTGGCCCAGTCCCCGTCCCTCGACGCGCCCCTCCCCTCGGTTGATCCGGTCGGGGAGCCGGTCGGGGAGCCCGTCGTGGAGCCGGCGGTGCCGGACCCCGCGCCCGTGCGGGTGCCCCACCAGCGCCGCCCGTCGGCCCGGCCGGAGCTGGTGGACCGTGACGCCGAGCTCGGCCAGCTCCGCACCTGCCTGGGTCTGGTGCTCGAGGGGGTGCCGCGGGTGGCGGTCATCGAGGGCCCCGCCGGGATCGGCAAGACCAGCCTGCTGCACCAGGTGCGCGACGACGCCCGGGAGGCCGGGATGACGGTGCTGAGCGCGCGCGGGAGCCAGCTCGAGAAGGAGTTCGGCCTCGGCGCGGTCCGTCAGCTGTTCGACCCGGCCCTCGCGGACCCGTCGACGCGCTCGGAGCTGCTGAACGGGGCCGCCGCCGGGGCGGCGCAGGTCTTCGACGCGACGTACACCCCGGTCGAGGCGCCGCCCGAGAGCCTGTTCACGATCCTGCACGGGCTCTACTGGCTGACCAGCAACCTGGCCGCGCACGGACCGGTCGTGATCGCCGTCGACGACGTGCAGTGGTGCGACACGACGTCGCTGCGCTTCCTGGGCTACCTGGCCCGGCGCCTGGAGGGACTGCCGGTGCTGGTCGTGGCGACCTGGCGCACCGGCGAGCAGTACGCCGACGACGAGCTGCTGCACGAGCTGACCGTCGGGCCCGACGCGCTCTCGGTCCGGCCGGCCCCGCTGAGCGCCCGCGGCACGGCCGAGCTGGTGCGGGGCCGGCTCGACGGGGCCGATGAAGCGTTCGCGTCGGCGTGCTTCCGGACCACGTCGGGCAACCCGCTGCTGCTCCGGCAGCTGCTCCGGGCGCTGGAGGCCGAGGGGATCCGCCCGGACGCCTCGCACGCCGACACGGTCCGGGCCATCGGGTCCCGGGCGGTGTCGAGCATGGTGCTGATGCGCTTCCGGAGGATGCCGCAGGGCAACCGCGAGGTGGCCCGGGCCATCGCCGTGCTCGGCGACGGCGCCTCGCTGCCGATGGTGGCCGCGATGACCGGCCTGTCCGACGACCTGACCGCGGCCGCGACCGCCTCGCTGGCCCGCTCGGAGGTGCTGCGTCCCGACTACCCCCTCGGCTTCGTGCACCCGCTGGTCGAGGCGGCGGTGTACGACGACCTGCCGCTCGGCGAGCGCGAGCTGGCCCACGACCGGGCGGCCCACGTGCTGGCCGCCGCCGGGGCCAGCCCGGAGAAGGTCGCCGCCCACCTGCTCCCGGTGCCGCCGCGAGGCGACGTCGGCGTCGTCCTGCAGCTCCGCGAGGCCGCGCACCGGGCCGAGGCCCGCGGGTCGACCGAGTCGGCGACCGCCTACCTGCGGCGGGCGCTGCTGGAGCCGCCCGCCGGGGACGACCTGCCGGACCTGCTGGCGGAGCTCGGCCGGCTCGAGGCGGTGGTGGACGGCGTCGCGGCGATCGAGCACCTCACGGCGGCGTACCGGTCCCACCCCGACCCGGCCCGCCGTGCGGAGGTCGCGATCATGCTGGCCCGCACCGCGGTGTTCGCCAGCGACCGCGGGGAGGCCACCCGGATCGCGCACGCGGCGCTGGCGGACCTGGCCGACGACCTGGTCGACGAGCGGCAGGCACTGGCCGGGCTGGAGCGGATCTCGGCGTACATGCACGGTCTCCCCGACCACGACCCCGGGCCGGCCCCCGAGGTCGTCGGCGCCGGAGCGGGCGCGCGGGCCCTGGCTGCTGCCCTGTCCTGGGAGACGCTGTGCCGCGGCGAGGACCGGGCGCGGGCCATCGAGCTGGCCCGCTTCGCGCTGGAGGACCGGATCCTCCAGCAGGCGGACCCCGGGCTGCTCTGGGTGGTCGCGGCCATGGTGCTCGGGCATGAGCGGCGAGGACACGACGGCGTTCTGGGAGGCCGAGCTCCAGGAGGCCTACCGGACCGGCGGGCTCTTCGCGGCGCTGGCCGTGCACCTGTGGCTGGGCTACGTGCAGTGGCAGCACGGCGACCTGCCCGACGCCCTGCAGTCGATGGTGCAGTGCACCGAGCAGAACGAGCTGTGGGGCTCCAACTACGCGATCGGGCAGTCCTACGCCGACGCCTTCACGATCTGCATGCTGCTCGACCGGGGCTCGCTCGAGGAGGCCCAGCACGTCCTCGACCTCGCCCGGGACGGGTTCCGGATCGGCGACGGCGCCCGGCTGTTCACCGAGGCGCAGGCCAAGGTCGAGCACACCCGCGGCGACCACGCCCGGGCGCTCGCGACGCTCGACTCCGTGGCCGCGGACATCGACGTGATGGAGAACCCCGTCTGGCGGCCGTGGCGCTCGATGCGGGCCCGGGTGCTGGCCCGCCTGGACCGGCTGGACGAGGCGGTCTCCCTCGCCGCCGAGGAGCTGGTGCTCGCGCGCCGGTGGGGAGCGCCCGCCCTGGTCGGGAAGAACCTGCTGGTGCTGGCCGACCTGCTGGCCAGAGCCGGTGACGCGTCCACGACCGGTCTCGTCGAGGAGGCCGTGGCGCTGCTGGAGACGACCCGGAACCGCCTGGACCTGGCCCGCGGCCTGTCGATGCTCGGCGAACGCGTCGCCGCCTCCGACCCCGACCGGGCCCGCACGCTGCTCGGCCGGGCCCTCGACCTGGCCGAGACGTGCACCGCCGACGCCCTGCACGCCGAGGTCTCGGCCCGGCTGGTCGGGCTCGGGGTCGACGTACCCCCGGGGCCGCGGCAGCGGGCCGCCCTCACCGCGTCCGAGCGACGCATCGCCGAGCTCGCGGCCGACGGGGCGGCGTTCCCGGAGATCGCCCAGTCGCTGTTCGTCACCACACGCACCGTCACCACGATCGTCGGGTCGGTCTCCGAGCGGCTCGGCGCCGCCTCACCGCACGAGCTGCGCGCCGCGCTCGACCGTCTCCCGGCCGGTTGAGGACCGGCCTCAAGTCAGCGCCAAGTCACCCCCAAGTCTCTCGGCCGACAGTGGTGGCACACCCCCGACCGGGGTCGTGACACCGACGAGGAGAACCCATCATGACCATCGACTCCACCGCGACCGGCTCGTCCGCCGTCCAGCCGAGCGGCAAGGCCTGCCGGCTCCGCGGCCTGTGCGCCGGCGCGGTCCTGCTGCCCGGCGACGACGGGTACGACGCGGCGCGGATGCCGTGGAACGTGGCCGTCGACCAGCGCCCCGCGGCCGTGGCCTACCCCGCCTCCGCCGACGAGGTGTCGGAGATCGTCCGCGCCGCGGCCGCCAGCGGCCTGCGCGTCGCGCCGCAGGGCACCGGCCACAACGCCGGCCCGCTCGGCGACCTCGAGGACGTCGTGCTGCTGCGCACCTCGGCCATGACCGGCGTACAGATCGACGCGGAGCGGCGGATCGCCCGCGTCGGGGCCGGCGTGCTGTGGGCCGACGTGGTGGAGGCGGCCGCCGTCCACGGCCTGGCCGCCCTGCACGGCTCCTCCCCCGACGTCGGCGTCGTCGGCTACTCCCTGGGCGGCGGGATCGGGTGGTACGCCCGGCAGCTCGGGATGGCCGCCAACAGCGTCACCGCGGTCGAGCTCGTGCTCGGCGACGGCACCCAGGTGCGCGCCGACGAGGACACCAACCCCGACCTGTTCTGGGCCGTCCGCGGCGGCGGCGGCAGCTTCGGCGTCGTCACCGCGATGGAGTTCCGGCTCTACGACATCGAGACGGCGTACGCCGGGATGCTCCTGTGGGACCAGGAGCACGCCGAGAAGGTGCTGCGCACGTGGGCCGCCTGGACCACCGACGCCCCGGACTGCGTGACCACGTCGTTCCGGATGATGAACCTCCCGCCGATGCCGGAGCTGCCGCCGTTCCTGCGGGGACGCCAGCTCGTGGTCATCGACGGCGCGGTGCTGGCCGACGACGAGACGGCCGGGGAGATCCTGGCCGCGCTGCGCGCCCTCGAGCCGGAGATGGACACGTTCGCGCGGGTCCCGGCGGCCGGGCTGGTGCGGCTGCACATGGACCCCGAGGGCCCGACGCCCGCGGTGTCGGCCTCCACGATCCTGGCCGACCTCCCGGACGCCGCCATCGAGACCTTCCTGGCCCTGACCGGCCGGGGCTCCGGCTCCACCCTGCTGGCGGCCGAGCTCCGGCAGCTCGGCGGCGCGCTCGCGCGGCCCGCCGAAGGGGCCGGTGCGCTGCCGGTCCTCGACGGCGAGTTCGTGCTGTTCGCGGTGGCCATCGCGGCCACCCCGGAGATGGCGGCCCAGGGGCACGCCGACGGGACGGCGCTCGTGGACGCGATGCGGGTCCACGGCGAGGGACGGGACTACCTCAACTTCGCCGAGGTGCCCGTGGACGTCAGCGCGTCCTTCCCGGCGGAGGCCTGGCAGCGGCTCAAGGGCATCCGGTCCGCGGTCGACCCGGGCGGTCTGCTGAAGGCCAACCACCCGGTCCCGCGGCTCTACGAGAACGGTCTGCCGACGAAGTAGGAAACTTTTCGCGGATGCGGCGTAACCCCCTCCCGGGGGCGTCGTTGAACAGCACGGATCCGGTGGCTTTGCTCCCTCCCAGAACCGGATCCCCGCGTCCGTGCAGCTGCGTGGACCGTTCAGGGCCCGACCACCCTCCCTCCCGGTCGGGCCCTGAAGCCGTTAACGGGGCTGCCGGGCTGCCAGATTCACTGGGTCCCCAGAGAAACGTGCACGGCCCTGCCGTTACAACACAGGGGCTCGGCACGATTCACTGGGCACCCAGGGAAACGTGCACGGCCCTGGCGTTCCAGGGCAGTCCCGGTCTGCCAGATTCACTGGGCCCCCAGAGAAACGTGCACGGCCCTGCCGTTACAACGCAGGGGCTCCGCACGATTCACTGGGCACCCAGTGAATCGGCCACCCCCGCCCCGCAAAGCGGTCAGCTCACGGAGACGATCGGCAGCCGCAGCGCGCCGGGGGCCGCGTCGGGGACGGACGGGTGGACCGGGGCGACGGGCGCGATCCGCTCGTACGGCGTGCCGAGGGCGGGTCGCGGGTCGGCGTCACCCTTGTTGGGCCAGAAGGCCATCGCGCGCTCGGCCTGGGCGGTGATCGTCAGGGACGGGTTCACCCCGAGGTTCGCCGTGATCGCGGACCCGTCGACGACGTGCAGGCCGGGGTGGCCGTACATCCGCTGGTAGGGGTCGATCACGCCCGGTCTCCGGGGACTCCCCGATCGTGCAGCCGCCCAGGAAGTGCGCGGTGAGCGGCCGGTTGAACGGCTCGCCGATCGAGCCGCCGGGCTTGCCGCCGACGATCTCGGCCATCTTGCGGACCGCCTGGTTGGCGACCGGGATCCAGGTGGGGTTCGGGATGCCGTGCCCCTGGCGCGACGAGAGGTGCCAGCGGCCGGTGACCTTGCTGCGCTTGGAGAACACCGTGATCGAGTTGTCGATGGTCTGCATGACCAGCGCGATCACCGTGCGCTCGGACCAGTGCCGGACGTCGTACAGGTCGCGGACGCTGCCCCGCTCCTTCCACATCTCCTTGGCCCAGGTGCGCCAGCGCGGCGCCGGCCCGTCGCCGTCGGTCAGCACGGTCTGCATCAGCGACATCGCGTTGCTGCCCTTGCCGTAGCGGCAGGGCTCGATGTGCGTGTGCTCGTCGGGGTGGAAGCTCGACGTGATCGCGATGCCCTGGCTGTAGTCGACCTTCGTGTCGGGGGCGATCGCGCCGAGGATCGACTCGGAGTTGGTCCGCGACAGGTAGCCGAGCCGCTGCGAGACGCGCGGCAGGTGGCCCTCGTCGCGCATCCGGTGCAGCAGCCGCTGGCTGCCGAGCGCGGACGCCGAGAAGACGACCTGGTCGGCGGTCAGCGTGCGGGTGGCGGAGCGACGGCCGGTCTTGGCCTTCGTGAACCGGACGCGTACGTCGTAGCCGCCGCCCGTCCGCGGCGAGACCCGGGTGACCGTCGTGAGGGGCAGCACCCGCGCGCCGTTCTGCTCGGCGAGGTACAGGTAGTTCTTCACCAGGGTGTTCTTGGCGTTGTGCCGGCAGCCGGACATGCACTCGCCGCAGCCGATGCAGGTGGTCCGCTCGGGCCCGGCGCCGCCGAAGTAGGGGTCGGCGACCTTCTCGCCCTGGGCCTGCCCGGGCCGGCCGAAGAAGACCCCGACGGGCGTCGGGTGGAACGTGTCGGCGACGCCCATGTCGGTCGCCACCTTCTCCATCACGTCGTCGGCGGGCGTGCGGAGCGGGTTCTCGACGACGCCGAGCATCCGCTTGGCCTGCTCGTAGTACGGCGCGAGCTCGCTGCGCCAGTCGGTGATGTGCCGCCACTGCGGGTCGTCGTAGAACGGCGCGAGGGGCTCGTAGAGGGTGTTCGCGTAGACCAGCGAGCCCCCGCCGACCCCGGCGCCCGAGACGATCATGCAGTCCTTGAGGGCGTCGACGCGCTGGATGCCGTAGCAGCCGACCTCGGGCCGGAAGAGGTACTTCTTCAGGTCCCACGACGTCTCGGGCAGGTCGGCGTCCTCGAACCGCGCACCGGCCTCGATCACGCCGACGCGGTAGCCCTTCTCGGTCAGCCGCAGCGCGGTGACCGAGCCGCCGAAGCCGGAGCCGATCACCAGGACGTCGAAGTCGAGGTCTGGGTCTCGAGACGCTCGCTCCGCTCGCTCCTCGACCATCCGGGGCTCCTCGACCACCCGGGACCCGCTCATGCGCGGCCCAGCTTCTTGAGCAGCCGGGACTGGGCGGTCATCACCTGGGCGAACCGCTCGTCGGAGAGCCCGAGCATCGGCCCGAAGCGGAGCAGCCGCTGGGTCGCCACCGACTGCGTCTCGGTGTAGCGGAGCACGCCCTCGCCGCCCTGACGTCGGCCGAGACCGGACTCGCGCATGCCGCCCATCGGGGCGTCGATGCTGGCGAACGTGGCCGCGAACGCCTCGTTGATGTTGACCGTGCCGCAGCGGATCTGCTGCGCGACGGCGCGGGCCCGGGTGCCGTCCTGGCTGTAGATCGAGGCGTTCAGGCCGTACTCGCCGTCGTTGGCGCGGGCGATCGCGTCGGCCTCGTCGGAGAACCGGTAGATCGAGACGACCGGTCCGAAGGTCTCGTGGCCGAAGCACGTCATGTCCGGCGTCACGCCCTCGAGCACGGTGGGCTCGTAGTAGTAGGGCCCGAGGTCGGGACGGGCGCGGCCGCCGGCGAGAACCCGCACGCCCTTGGACCGGGCGTCCTCGACGTGCGCCGAGGTGGCGTCGAGCTGCTGCTGGCTGGTCAGCGAGCCCATGTCGGCGCCCCAGGCCAGGCCCGGCTGCATCCTCATCGCCTTCACCCGCGCGACGAAGCGGTCGACGAAGCGGTCGTAGACCTGGTCGGCGACGAACATCCGCTCCGTCGACACGCAGAGCTGGCCGGCGTTGGAGAAGCTCGCGCGGACGGCGCCCTCCGCGGCGCGGTCGAGGTCGGCGTCGCGGAGCACCAGGATCGGGTTCTTGCCGCCGAGCTCGAGCGAGCAGCCGATCAGCCGGTCGGCGCACTGCTTCGCGATCGTCTTGCCGGTGGCCGTCGAGCCGGTGAAGCAGACGTAGTCGGAGCGGCCGATCAGCTCGGGACCGATCTCGCTGCCGGGACCGGCGACGACCTGCCAGAGGTCCTTCGGGAAGCCGGCCTCCTCCAGCAGCTGCACCCCGAGCAGGGCGGTGAGCATGGTCTGGGCGTCGGGCTTGTGCACGACGGCGTTGCCGGCGAGCAGGGCCGGGAGGCCGTCGCACAGCGCCAGGGTGAAGGGGTAGTTCCACGGCGAGATGATCCCGACGACGCCCTTGGGGATCCGGTTGACCTCGACCCGGGTGAGGCCCGGCACGACGCCGGAGACCCGCTTGGTGTCCAGGTGCCGGTGCCCGGTGCGGCCGTAGTAGCGCGCGGTGAGCGCGACGTGCAGCGTCTCGCCGTAGGCGTCGACCCGCGCCTTGCCGGACTCCCAGCAGATGATGTCGCTGATCTCCGACTCGCGGTCGAACAGCAGGTCGTGGAGGCGGAGCAGCAGCCGCTGACGCTCGTCGATCGACGTGCGGGCCCACTGCTGCTGGGCCCGGCGGGCCCGCCGGAAGGCCTCGGCCACGTCGTCGGCCGAGCTCTGCGGGATGGTGCCGAGGGGCTGCCCGTTGAAGGGACAGTACGTCGGCACGCTGGTGCCCGTGGTCGAGACGACCCGGTCGGTCAGCCCCGCCACGAACGCCCGGTCGAGGGCGTAGCTCGCGGTGGGGTCGGTGCTCGGGTCCTTGACGGCGGGGTCCGGCTGAACGCTCATATACCGAGAGTATGTGACCGCGCTCTCAGTGACTACCCCCGGGTAACCGTGGTCTCAGCCGGTGGCGTCGGTGACCAGCCAGGGCCCCTGCAGCACCGTGGACCGGTCCTGCAGCCAGCGGGTGGCGTCGGCGGCGGGCATCGGGCGGGCCAGGTGGAAGCCCTGCGCCGTGTCGCAGCCGAGCCGGCGCAGCAGGTCGAGGCTGTCCTCGTCCTCCACGCCCTCCGCCACCATCCGCAGCTCGAGGGCGTGCGCCAGGTCGATCGTGGACCGGACGATCTCCGCGTTGCGGCTGCGTCCCACGTCGGCCAGGAACACCCGGTCCAGCTTGAGCTCGTCGACCGGCAGCTGCTGCAGGTAGGACAGCGAGCAGTAGCCGGTGCCGTAGTCGTCGATCGACAGCCAGACCCCGAGACCCTTGAGCCGGACCAGGGTGTCGCGGCCCATCTCCGGGTCGGCCATCAGGGTGCTCTCGGTCAGCTCGATGGTCAGCGCCGAGGGCGGCAGCCCGTGCAGGGCCAGGACGTCCGCCACCCGCCCGGGCAGCGCCTGGTCGAGCAGGCTGCTGGCCGAGACGTTCACGGAGACGCCCGACGTCGAGTCCGCCGGCGCGCCAGGCGGCGCACTGGGCGACGGCGCGGTCGAGCACGGTCGAGGTCAGCGCCGCCCATCAGGCCGGTCTGCTCCACGAGCGGCAGGAACTGGTCGGGCTGGAGCAGCCCGCGCCGCGGGTGCTGCCAGCGCACCAGCGCCTCCAGGCCCACCACGCCTCCCCCGTCGACGTCGCACTGCGGCTGGAAGTGCAGGACCAGCTCGTCGGCGTCCAGGGCGTCCCGGAGCTCCTCGATCGTGCGCAGCCGCTCCCGGGAGTGCTGGTCGCGGGCCGGGTCGTAGCGCCGTACGCCGCCGCCGGCCGCCTTGGCGGCGTACATCGCCACGTCGGCGCGCTGCAGGAGCCCGTTGGTGTCCGCGGCCTGCTCGGGCGCGAGGGCCAGGCCGATGCTGGCGCTGATCCGGAGCGTCACGCCGTCGAGGTGGAACGGCTCGACGAGCCGCTCGAGCAGCCGCTCGGCCGACGGCCTCGGGCACGTCGAACCGGCCGAGGCCGACGACCACGGCGAACTCGTCGCCGCCGAGCCGGACCAGCAGGTCGCCGTCGCGCAGGGCCGGGGCCAGCCGCGGACCGAGCTGCCGCAGCAGCTCGTCACCGACGTGGTGCCCGAGCGCGTCGTTGATCTCCTTGAAGTGGTCGAGGTCCACCAGCAGGACGGCCAGCGGCTCCTCGGTCGCGAGGCGCACGGCCAGGTGCTCGTGGAGCACCCGCCGGTTGCCGAGCCCGGTGAGGCTGTCGGTCCGGGCCTGCCGGCCGAGGTCGTACATCCGGGTGAGCTGCCGGAACGCGATCTGGGTGCGGACCGCCGCGGCGACCAGGGTCAGCGCGGCCAGCACCGTCGCGACGGGCTGATCGGCTCCAGCGGCCGAGCACCAGGATGGCCAGCGCCGCCACGGTCGCGAGCGCCGGGACGACCAGGGCCCCTCGCTCGTGGGCACCCGGCCGCACCACCCGGACCTGCGTACGGCGGGCGGCACCCGTCGCGAGCAGGGTCAGGCCGAGCGACCAGCCGGCGTCGACGGGCGTGCCGAGGGCGTAGCTGTCGTGCGCGACCCGCAGGGCGTAGACGACGTCCGCGGTCGTGAAGACCAGCAGGCCGGCCAGGATCCAGATCCAGGGCCACCCCGGACGCAGGCCGTGCGCGGCCACCACGCCGACGACCGCCGCGACGAGGAGCAGGTCGGCGAGCGGGTAGGCAGCGGCCACCGCGGCGACGACGGCGCACCGGTCGCCCCGCTGACGAGCGGACCGAGCAGGACGGCGAGGGCGGCGGCGGCGCCGAGGCCACCGAGCGCGCTGTCCAGCCACACGGATGACTGGAAGCCACGCAGCTCGCGGCGCACGCGCAGCGCGACCGAGGCGAAGACGAGCGGCGGGAAGCACAGGAACGCGAAGTCGCCCCACGACGGGAACGGCGGGGTGGTGCCCTGCGCGGAGGCGAGCACGAAGTAGACGCCGCCGAGGCTCCAGACCAACGACCCCGCACCCGAGCAGCAGCAGCTCGCGCCGCTCGGGCCCGGTCCTCGACCAGCCGACGGCGACCAGCAGGGCGCGCCGGCAGGACCGTGGTGAGGCTGCCCAGCCACCCGTCCACCAGCGGCTCGAAGCCCGCACCGTGCCGGATCAGGCCGACCACGAAACCGGCCAGCAGCACCCACAGAAGGCCGACCAGGAGCCGCCGACCCACGGGCGCGCAGCAGGCCGGCGCCTCCCGCCCCGCGGTCCGTCGCACTCCCCATGGGCACAGTCTCAGCGGCTCCGCGGCGCCCCGTCAGGCGATTCCGACGATTCTGACTATTCGGCCAGGGACCCGGGAGACGGAGATCACCACCCTGTAGGGACCATTTGCCGTGTGTGACGTTTACAGTCGCGCTAACATTTAAAAGTCGGCGGGACCCCTCCGGCAGCACCACTCGCACGGAAGTAGTTGACCAGAAATGTCTACGGGGAACACCGCTCCCTCGCTCATGCTCTACGTCGCCACGTCGGCCATCGCCGACCGTCAGCGCGAGGCCCGCAACCGCAGCCAGGTCGCGACGGCACGCCGCACCCGCCGCCAGGCCCGCTGACCCAGGCTCCTCCACGACGACAGGCGCCGCCGGACCCCATCGGTCCGGCGGCGCCTGTCGTGCGTGACGCGGTCGTTCAGCTCGTGGTGAGCGAGGTGTCGTCGACCAGGAAGCTGGTCGCCGCCGAGGAGTCCTCGGCGCCCAGGAACTTCACGGTGACGGTCTTGCCGACGTAGGCCGACAGGTTCACCGAGCGGGCGACGTAGCGACGTGCCCTTGTTGAGGTTGGAGTACGTCGCCAGCGTGGTGGTCGTGGAGCCGCTGGTGACCTGCACCTTGAGGGTGTCGTAGGCCGTCGACGTGGTGGTCTCGTCGCTGGCGATCCTGAGGTAGAAGGACAGCGTCGCGGCGGAGGCCGCCGGGATCGTGACGCTCTGCGAGACCGAGTCGGTGTGCGTGGTGCCGTAGCCGTCGAGCCAGGCGTAGTAGGCGCCGGTGCGCGGGGTGGCGCCGGCGTCGTTGGTGATCACGCCGGCCGTCTGCGTCCACGAGGTGGCGCCGGACTCGAAGCCCGGGTTGGCGAGCAGGTTGGTGCCGGTCGCCGCCGCCACCGGTGGTGCAGGTCTCGGTCGGGGTGACCGCGACACCCTTCCAGGCGTTCACGCGTCGCGGTGCACTGCGTCGAGCTCGCGCCGTACAGGTCCTTGGCGGCCTTGATCTGGCCGTTGGCGGCCTGCGGGTAGGTCGTCGTGGAGGTCCAGTACGTCGACATCGCGCGGTACCAGATCGCGGCGGCCTGGTCCCGGCCGATGCCGGTCAGCGTGGTGCCGTTGCAGGACGTCGCGCTGTGCGAGCGGCCGCCGATGGTCTTGGTGCCGGTGCCCTCGGCGAGCAGGTAGAACAGGTGGTTGCCCACGCCCGAGGAGTAGTGCGGGTCGAGGTTGCCGACCGTCGAGGTCCAGCAGTTCTTCGAGCCGCCGTCGAGCGACGGGTTGTCCATGCGGCGCAGGTAGGTGCCGTTCTTGGAGATCTTCTCGCCGATGTAGTAGTCACCCGGGTCGCTGGCGTTGGCCGCCTCGAACTCCACCATCGTGCCGAACACGTCGGAGGTGGACTCGTTGAGGCCGCCGGCGTCACCGGAGTAGTTCAGGCCCGAGGTCGCCGCGGTGACGCCGTGCGACATCTCGTGGCCGGCCACGTCGAGCGAGGTGAGCGGGCTGAACGTCGTGCCGCCGTCGCCGTACGTCATGCAGAAGCACGAGTCGTCCCAGAAGGCGTTCTCGTAGCTGTTGCCGAAGTGCACGCGGGAGAACGCCGCGACACCGTCGTTGCGGATGCCGGTGCGACCGAAGTGCGCCTTGTACATGTCCCACGTCTTGGCCGCGCCGTACGCCGCGTCGACCGCGGCGGACTGCTTGCTCGAGGTGGTGCCGGTGCCCCACGCGTTGTCGGCGTCGGTGAACAGCGTGCCGGTGCGGTAGTCGGTCTCGCTGGTGATGCCGGTCGCGTCGTAGGTCTTGTGGCCGCCGCGCGTGGCGTCGGTGAGCTGGTACGTCGACCCGCTCAGCGTGGTCTCCAGCGGGACCGTGCCGCTGTAGAGCGACTGGCCGGAGCCGGTGGCGTCCATGATCTGCGGGAGGCGGCCGAGCTGCTTGCCGGACTTCGCGTCGGTGTAGACGAGGTCGCGGATCGGGGTGCCGTCCTTCTCGGTGCCGACGACGGTGGTCTGCCAGGCGAGGACGGGCTTGTGCTGCGCGGCGTACACGACCTTGACCGCGTCGGCGCCGCCGGCCTTGAGGTCGGAGCGCTTCGCGGCGTCGGACTTCGCGGTCGCACCGGACACCGACGCGTCGGTCGACGGGACGGTGATCTTCGAGGTGTTGGCGCGGGTCACGGCGATCTTGCCGTTGTCCTGCTGGGCGACCACGAGGTCGCCGCCGACGACGGGCAGGCCGGCGTAGGTCCGGTTGTAGCGGGTGTGCTCGGTGCCGTCGGTGTCGCGCAGGACGTCCTTGACGACGAGCTGCTCCTTGTCACCGAGACGGAGCTTGTCGGCGGTGGCGGCCCGGTCCTGCTTGGCCTCGGCGATCGCGGCCTTGCGCTCGGCGGGGGTGTAGGAGGGGTCCGGCCGGCCGGCCTGCGGCGCCGCGGCCGCGGGGGCGGCGGTGCTGACCGGGGTGGCCTGGGCGGGGAGGGTGAGGGCCAACGGGCTGATGGCCAGGGCGGCGATGCCGACCAGACCGATCGCCCGGGCGCTGGTCCCGAGAGGTGCTCGCAACACGTACGTGCCTTTCTCTACCTCGGAGGCCGGGATCTCCGGCCGCCGATCGGATGGGTCCCAGGGCAGTGAGGCTCGGGACCGAAGGCCGAGCCTGCACCCCTCCGCCGCCCACCAACAGCCGTCATTTTGCGCATCTGCACAAACCTGCAAGAACCCGGGGGACGGCAGTGCGACAGCCAGCACGCGCCCGGCTTGGTATCGGTTTCGAGACCATCGCCGTCGGTGGATAGCACGGTCGCCCGGACGGCTTAGTTACTTCGTGCCGGTCGCATCGCCTGTCCTCGTCAACTTTCCCGGGATTCGCCGAGCGCCCCTGTACCGCGACTCGTCCGGTGCCTAGCGTGACGGAGGCGGACCTTCTGCGAGGGCGAGGAGAACACAGCATGGACAACGACGGAGTGCGTGGTCATCGGGGCGGGACCACACGGTCTCTCGGCCGTCGCCCACCTTCGACGAGCGGCGTCGAGACCCGCGTCTTCGGCCGCCCGATGTCGTTCTGGCGGACCATGCCCGAGGGCATGCTGCTGCGGTCCAACTGGACGGCGACGCAGCATCGCGGAGCACGACGGTCCCCTGTCGCTCGACGAGTACTGCCGCAGCACCGGCACCTCGCTCGCCCTGCCGTTGCCCCTCGAGGAGTTCTGCGCCTACGGCGAGTGGGTGCACGCGCAGGTCGCACCGGACACGGACACCCGGCTCGTGACGAACGTGCGACGGGAACGGTCCGGGCTGCGCGTCACCCTCGAGGACGGTGACGAGGTCCTCGCCCGGCACGTGGTGGTGGCAGCCGGGATCGCGGACTTCGTCCACCGTCCCGACTTCGCCGACGACCTGCCTCCGCGAGCTGTGCTCCCACACGTCCGAGCACCGGGACCTGGCCCGGTTCCGCGGGCGCCTCGCTGCTGGTCGTGGGAGGAGGCCAGAGTGCGCTCGAGTCGGCGGCGCTCGCCGGCGAGGCCGGCGCCGAGCAGGTGACGGTCGTCGCCCGGTCGACGCGGATCAACTGGCTCCACGGTGGCCGGTACCACCGGCTTCTCGGCCGCTACTCGAAGCTGGTCTACGCGCCCACCGACGTCGGCCCGATGGGGTTGTCCCGTCTCGTCGCCGAGCCCCGGCTCTTCCGGAAGTTCCCGCGGACCATGGCCGAGCCCATGGCCGCTCGGGCCATCCGGCCCGCGGGCGCCGCGTGGTTGCGCCCGCGGCTCCTCGACATACCCGTGCTCACCGGGACTCGGGTCGTCGCGGCTGCTCCGCACGGCGACGGGGTCCAGGTGGACCTCGACAACGGCGAGCGTCGCCACGGTCGACCACCTGATGATGGGCACGGGTTATCGCGTCGACCTGGCCCGCTATCCGTTCCTCGACCCCGACCTGCACGTGGCGACCACCCGGCCGGGCGGCTACCCCGTGCTCGACAGCCACATGCAGTCCTCCGTCCCCGGACTGTTCTTCCTCGGCGCACCCGCGGCGAGGGCGATCGGCCCGACGATGCGCTTCGTGTCCGGGAGCTGGTACGGCGGACGGGCTGTGGCGCGAGCCATCGCCCCTCCGCAGGCCGGCGCCAAGGCCTCCCGACCGGGTCCCGTACCGAGCGCGGCATGACCACCGCCCCGGCTCGGGTGCGGTTGCAACCGGGCGCAGGCGATGCGCAGCCGGGCGCCGTCGTGGTCGGAGGCGACTACCAGGGCCTCGGGATCGTGCGGAGTCTCGGGCGACGTGGCGTTCCGGTCATCGTGATCGACGACGAGCCGTCGATCGCTCGCTACTCCCGCTACGCCGCCGGTCACCGCACCGTGCCGGACCTGCACGACCCGGGACGAGCGCTGGAGAGCCTGCTGGAGCTCGGCCGGCAGCTGCAACCGCAGCGGTGGGTGCTCTTCCCCACCCGCGAGGAGACCGTCGTGCTCGTCGCCGAGCACCGCGACGTCCTGCGTCGGCTGTTCCGGGTCCCGACACCGGGTGTGGAGGTCGTCCGAGCCGCGTGGGACAAGCGGGAGACCTACCGCATCGCCCGCACAGTTGGGGATCCCGACTCCACGGTTCTGGTTGCCGACCACCCGGGCGGAGCTCGACGAGGTGGACCTGAGCTCGCCGGTCGTCGTGAAGCCCGCCATCAAGGAGAACTTCATCTACGCCACCGGGGTGAAGGCCTGGCGGGCGGACGACAGAGCGACAGCTCCGGGATGCCTTCGAACGAGCCCTGCGCGTCGTCGACCCCAGCGAGATCATCGTGCAGGAGATGGTGCCGGGTGGTGGTGACCGCCAGCTGTCCTACTGCGCCTTCTTCAAGCAGGGAGGCGCCGTCGCCACGATGACCGCCCGGCGCCTGCGGCAGCACCCGTCCGACTTCGGCCGGGCCAGCACCTACGTCCGCACGGAACGGCTTCCCGAGCTCGCGGAGCCGTCCGAGCGGTTCCTGCGGACCATCGACTACTACGGGCTGGTCGAGCTGGAGTACAAGGTCGACCCGCGTGACGACACACCCAAGCTCCTGGACGTCAACGCGCGGACCTGGGGGTACCACACTCTCGGGGCGTGCGCCGGCGTGGACTTCCCCGACCTGCTGTACCGCGACCAGGTCGGGGCCGAGGTGCACGGTGGCGTAGGCACGCGACGGCGTGGGCTGGCTGAGGTGGTCGACCGATCTGCCCAACGCCGGGCGCGACCTCTGGCACCGGCGGCTGCGGACGCGCGACTACCTGCGGAGCCTCCGGCAGGTGGACACCGAGGCTGTCCTGTCGCTGCACGACCCGCTGCCGGGTCTCGCCGAGGTGGTCCTGCTCCCGTCCATCGCGTGGCGGCGAGGACTGTGACCGGACAGGATGCCCACCCTCGTCACGACGCGGCACAGCGCGCTGCTCGACCACTACCGGGTGCCGCACGTGCACAGACCCGGGGACGGCGACCTGCCGCCGGGACTGGAGTGCGCGTTCGTCGAGCACGCCGGCACGAGCGCCCGGTTGGTCTGGGTGGACGCGGCCCGCAGACCAGGACGTCGCCACTACGGTCCGTTCACGGTGGCGGGGTGCTCGGTGGCCGGCGTCGTCGCGACCGACCCTCCCGAGCGGCTGCTCCCCGGTCCGAGCTGGACGCTCCTGCACGAGGTCTCCTCCCCGGCCGGAAAGCCTCTCGCGGGTGTCTGGGTCGACGAGTCCGGCAACGTGCTGCTCCCCTTCGACCCGGGCGCGGTGCTGGAGGGGCTGTGGTCGGAGGCCTACGTGTCCCTGGGACGCCGGACGCGTGCCCGGCGAACGCTGCGTCGAACGGCGGTGGCCGGCTACTACGCCGTGCGGCCGCTGGTCCCTCGCGCCCTGCAGCTGTCGTTGCGCCGCCGGCTCGCTCGAGCGCAGCAGGCTCCGTCGTTCCCGGCCTGGCCGCTCAAGACGGGCTCCACGACCTGTGCGCCTGGTTCCTGACGCTGCTGGCCACCACGACCCAGTGGTCCGTCCCGTGGATCGCGCCGTGGCCCGACGGACTCTCCTGGGCGCTCGTCCTCACCCACGACGTCGAGACGGAGGCCGGCTATCGCAGCAGGGAGTTGTTGCGCGGCCCGGAGCGGGAGGCGTCGCTGCCCTCGTCCTGGAACTCGTCCCGGAGCGCTACGCCCTGGACCGGGCACCTGCGAGGAGGTCGACGCGGACGGCTGCGAGGTCGGCGTGCACGGTCTGCGCCACGACGGCCGGGACCTGGCCAACCGACGACTCCTCGACCGACGAGCACCGGTCATGCGTGCGTACGCCCGTCGATGGGGCGCGGTCGGCTTCCGGTCGCCCGCGACCCAGCGGGGTGGGACCTGATGCCACGCCTGGGGTTCGGCTACGACTCGTCCTACGCGGACACGGACCCCTACGAGCCGCAGCCGGGCGGGTGCTGCAGCCTTCTGCCGTTCTTCAACCGCGATCTGGTCGAGCTCCCGATCACCTCCCCCAGGACCACACGCTCTTCGAGATCCTGGGGCACCGGGACGGCTCCGTGTGGGTGGCCAAGAGCGACGAGGTGCGACGTCGAGGAGGCATGGTGCTCGCCCTCACGCACCCGGACTACGCCCACGGTGCGGCCTTGAGCGCCTACCGGGAGCTGTTGGACGCGGTGGCCGGCGACCCCACGGCGTGGTACGCGTTGCCTCGCGACGTCGCGGCATGGTGGCGGGATCGAGCAGCGAGCACGGTGGTCCGTCGCGACGACCGGTGGGAGGTCGAGGGGCCGGCTCGCTCGCGAGCCGTCGTCCGCACGGTGTCCCACGACCAGATGACCGTATGAGGCCGCCTCCCGCTCGCTCGTGCGTTCAGGCGACGCCGCGCGGGCAGCCGTACTCGGGTGGCACGCAGGACGGTCCCGGGGCCATCCGGGCTGCAACCAGGTCCGGTTGCGGAGCTCGCGCTTCACCAGGCCGATGTACTCAGCGCGTCGTGGGAACGCCGCTCCCCGCGTACCAAGCGCCGACGCAGCCCCACAGCCGTCCCGGGCCGTAGTCGCGGGTGCCGGTCTTGTCCAGCCACCACTCCCAGCCCTCGTAGCAACCTCGCAGCTGCGACGCGAGGTAGTCGACGGCGAACGCGGTCGAGTTCCGGTTGAAGGGGAAGGTGCCGTTCTGGTTGCCGGGCATCCGCCCCCACTCCGGTGCCTGCCAGGCCATCACGCCGGTGATGCCGAAGGTCTTCGGGCGCACGCCGGCGCCGTGGTCGGCCTGGTAGTCGTGGCCACGCCGGGCCAGGACGCGCAGAACGTCCGCGTCGCCGAATCGGGAGTCACGACCATGTCGCCGCAGCTGTAGGTGTAGACGCACCGGCCCGACGGGTAGACGTCGTACTGTACCAGGTCGACTCGCGCACCGCGATCGCGCGGAGGACGTTGTCGAAGATCCCCCACTTGCAGGCGGCCCACTGGAAGATCTCGTCTGTGCGCCCCGTCTCGTGACCGGTGACGCGCTGCAGCAGCCAGCTGTCCCACCGCTTCTTGTAGGCACCGCCGATCGCCACCGGCCTGGCCCGGAAGGCCTGGTGGACCTGCCGGACGCTCGGCATCCGGTGGTTCGCGCCGGTGTTGTCGGGGCGTGGCTCCGAGGTGGACCTGTGCACCCGTCCCGCGCAGGCTGCGCCGGACGGCAGGGACGACCAGCTCCCCACCTTGCGGGTGACGAAGTAGCCCGAGGAGCGCGGCGGGCCGCTGGCCACCCTCGCCGCCACGTCACCCACCACCTCCGTCGGACGTACGACGACCAGCAGCGTGGCCGCCAGGGCTGTCACGAGCACGGCCAGGGCGTAGGTCGACCGTCGTCGCCAGGGAGCCCGCGGCACGGCCCGGACGGGTGGTCGGACAGGGGCAGTCGGTTGCGCGTCATGTTCCTTCACCTCCGCTTGTGTCGCTTCGCGAGAGCTGCGTGACGAGGTGCTCGCCGATCCGCCGTGCGACACCACCGGCAGGCAGCAGGGGACCCCCACATGAGGCGCAGACGCACGGGGACGCGATCGGTGCCCGGCTCGTGGCACGTGGCCGTTGTCGTCGAGAACGTTGCCCCTCGGCATCGACACGCGCCTGGTCGAGCAGGTGGACGGGCTGCTGGCCGCCGGCTACCGGGTCCTCGTCGTGACCCGGCGGGACGCGGCCAACGACTGGGCGTCGCCGAGGGTGTCCGACTGCTGGAGTACCCGGCCCGGACCCGAGCCGACCGGTCCGCTGGGCTACGTGCGCCGAGTTCGCGACCGCCTTCGGCTGGGCCGCGCTGCACCTGGTGCGTCTGCGCGTCCGGGGCCGCGTCCACGTCGTCCAGTTCTGCCAGCCAGCCGGACATCTACTTCCCCTTCGCCTGGTTGATGCGGGCCGGCGGCGCTCGCGTCGTGTTCGACCAGCGTGACCTCATGCCGGAGCTGCTCCGTGCCCGCTACCCCCGGAGCATGCGCAAGGTCGAACGGGTGCTCGCCCTGTTCGAGAGGGAGACCCAGCGGGCGGCCCACGCGACGCTCACCGTCAACCACTTCCTGGAACGACGCATGCGGGAGGCCGGGGCGGCTCCGGAACGGGTCTTCGTGGTGTGGAACGGCCCGGTGCTCGCGCGCGTGCACCCGCGACCGGATCCCGAGCGTGGTGGAGGACGGGCACCGCGTCGTGGTGTGGGCCGGGAAGATGGGTCGCCAGGACCGCGTGGACCTGGTGCTCGATGTCGCCGAGCGGGTCGGTTCGCGGCGGGGGTGGGCGCGATTGTCGCTTCGTGCTGCTGGGGGACGGTGAGTGCCTCGAGGAGCTCCGCAGCGAGGCGGTGACCCGCCAGCTGGACGATGTCGTTTCCCTGCCCGGCTGGGTGACGGAGGACGAGGTGTTCAGGACTCTGGCGTCGGCCACCCTGGGCATCGACACGTCGCTCCAGGAGGAGGCTCTCCGGTCAAGGTCATGGAGTACATGGCCCACGGCCTGGCGTTCGTGTGCTTCGACCTGCCGGTGTCGCGGCGTTGGCCGACGGCGCAGGCGTGCTCGTGCCGCCCGGGGACGTCGAGATCCTCACGAGCAATACGTGGGGCAT
>CAVZTB010000011.1:0-135311 GCA_963778095.1 uncultured Actinomycetota bacterium
TCGTAGGTGCGGCGGACGCCGGCCCGGGTCCGCGACGCCGGGTCGTTGACCACCACGTCGCCGGTCGAGGTGAAGCCGACGACCACGACGAGGTGCCCGTTGCTGGCGCTGATCGGCGCCCCGGACAGCTGGCCGCGCGCGAACGTGATCGAGGTGACGACGGGGATGCCGGCCCTGACGAGCGGCTCCAGGTCGCGCAGCGAGGCGAACCGGGTGACGAAGGCGTGCCCGGTGTAGCGCGCGGCGTAGGCGGTGTTGAAGGGCCAGTTGCCCGTGCCGTCGTACCCGTGGTCGAAGGTCATCCGGGCGGCGTGGTCGACGGCCCGGTCGACGTAGGACTTCTTGACCCAGGAGTACTCCGCGCTCTGCGGCAGCTTCTTGTAGTAGGCCAGCACCATCGAGGTCGACGTGGGCGAGCACCAGGCCTCGCCGCCGCCGCCGTACTGCGGGTACTGGCCGGCGTGCACCATCTGGGAGAACCGCGGCACGTCGAGGACGACGCCGCGGGCCACCCCGGGTCGGGAGGTGCTGACCGAGTCGACGGCCGGCAGGTCGGAGGTCATCGCGCCGACCGTCCCGACCAGCGGCGTCAGCGTCGTGCCGGTCCGGCGGAGCAGGCTGACGCGCAGCTGCCAGGTCGTGAAGCCGCCGTACTTCGCGACCCAGGTGTCCGTCGCGACGCGGGCCAGGTCGTCGGTCTGGCTGCCGAGGCTGGTCCTCTTGAACGTGGCGTCGCCGCGGGCCCAGCGGCCGAGCGTGTCCCAGCTGCTGCGGGTGCCGCCCTCGCTGGTGCCGCGCACCTCGACCTGGACGAGGGTGCCCTCGGGCGTGCTCGCGGCCCACGACGGCACGAGCTCGCTCAGCGCGAAGCCGGGGGAGACCCACGGCGAGGTCCAGCGGCCCACCTGGTAGGACGTGCGGCCGATCGTCGATGCGAGCGGTCGGGGTCGTCAGCCGCAGCTTGCCGGCGGAGGCCTTGGTGCCGGCGAACGTGCCGGTGCCGAGCTCGGCGGTGGTGTCCCAGGCCCGGTAGGCGATCCGGCGCGGGGCGTCGGCCGCCTTCGTCTCCCGGGCGGGTGCCGGGGCGGGCAGCAGCGTGGCGGTCATGAGGGCGGTCGCCAGGACGGCGCCGGAGGTGCGAAGGGGGAAGGACGGCACCCGCCCACGATACCGAGTCCCGTCACTCCAGGAACACCCAACACATCAACCCCACTCCCGGGCGATCGAGCCTGTCCTCCGGGCGATCGAGCTTGTCGAGATCACCAGTTCGACTCGCCCCGCTGCAGCGCGTCCCGCTGGGGCAGCCGGACGGACTCCGGGTGGATGACGTAGGCGATGCCGCCGGTGTGCCCGATCCAGGCGTTGCTGAACTGCTGCCGGTCGTAGGTCGTGCGGACCGCGTCGTCGCTCTTGACCAGGTGGGAGGCCGGGTCGTTGACCACGACGTCGCCGTCCTTCGTGAACCCGACGACGGTGATCAGGTGCCCGTTGGTGCCGTAGCCCGCGCCGTCGAGCTCGCCCTTGGCGAACGACACGCTCACCACGACCGGGATGCCGGCCCGGATGAACTGCTCGGCCTCGTCGAGGTCGCGCAGCCGGGTCACGAAGCCCTCGAGCCCGAACTCGCCGGCGTAGGCGGTGTTGAACGGCCAGTTGCCCGCGCCGTCGTAGTTGTAGTCGAAGGTGTGCCGGGCCGCGTAGTCGACCTGCGGGTCCTGGTGGCCCGGGTGGTCGGTGGTCGACCCAGGCGTAGTCGGCCGGGCTCGGCCCCCTGCTTCCAGTAGCCGACGACCATCGACGTCGACGTGGGCGAGCACCAGGCCTCGCCGCCGCCGTCCCACTGCTCGTAGTCGCCGGTGTGCAGCTCCTGGGAGTACGTCGGGACGTCGAGCACCTCGGTGCGGGTCATCGTCGTCGGCGGCGCGACCGGCGGGGTGTCGGAGTCCGGGACGTTCGAGGCCATCGCGCCGACCAGCCCCACGCTCGGCGTCACCGTGCTGCCCGTGGGCCGGAGCAGCGCCACCTTGATGCGGTAGCTGTCGAACGTGTGCGCGTTGCGGGTCACCAGGGTGTCGATCGAGACGGTCGCGAGGTCGTCGCGCTGGCCGCCGAGCGAGGTCGGGTGGAACGCGGCGTCGTCGTCGGCCCAGCGGCCCAGGACGTACCACTTCGACGTGGTGCCGTCGTCGGCCACGCCCTGCACCGAGGTCTCGACCCACGAGCCGCCGGGGGTGTGCGCGTTCCACGACGCGACCAGCTCGGTCAGCCCGAAGGCGGTGCTCACCCGCGGCGAGGTCCAGGTGCCCTCGTCGTAGGTCTTCGCGGTGGGCGTGGTCGCGAACGGGTCGGTGTAGCTGCGCGTGCCGGTCGGCGTCCCGAGCTCCAGGGCGTGCTCGCCGTTGCCCACGGCTCGCCGCGTGCCGTCGTACGTGCCGCCGGGGTTGCGGGCGCCGAAGTCCCAGGGGGTGAACGTGACGTGCTCAGCCGCCGTCGGCGGGGCGGCGCTGGCCGGCGCGAGGAGGGTCGAGCCGGCGAGCGCGAACGCGGCGGCGGCGGTGACGAGGGCGTGACGGCGCATGAGATGTCCTCCCGAGACATGTGGTGCCCCCCAACATTTCGGCTCGGCGACACCCCGTCAACGATGTTGCGGGTCGGGCTGCGCCCGCACCGAAAAGCCGGGCCGGAATCGCCGATACGATGGGCAGGTGACTTTCCGGCTCTACGACACCGCCACGCGCGAGATCCGCGACCTCGTCCCCCTCGAGGAGGGACGCGTCGGGATGTACCTGTGCGGGCTGACGGTGCAGTCCGAGCCGCACGTCGGGCACGTCCGCTCGGCCGTGAACTTCGACGTGCTGCGGCGCTGGCTGACCGCCCGCGGGCTCGACGTCACGCTGATCCGCAACATCACCGACATCGACGACAAGATCCTCGTCAAGGCCGAGGAGCAGGGTCGTCCCTGGTACAACCTCGCCTACGCGATGAAGCGCGAGCTCGACGCGGCCTACGACGCCCTCAACGTGCAGCCGCCGACCTACGAGCCGGCCGCGACCGGTCACGTCCCGGAGATGCTCGAGCTCATCGGGCGGCTGATCACCCGCGGGCACGCCTACGCCGCCGAGGACGGGTCGGGCGACGTGTACTTCGACGTGGCCTCCTGGCCGGCCTACGGCGAGCTCACGCACCAGGGCATCGACGACATGGAGGCCGCGGAGGACGCGGATCCTCGTGGCAAGCGCGACCCGCGCGACTTCGCGCTCTGGAAGGGCTGGAAGAAGGAGTCCGAGCCGTCGACGGCCGCCTGGCCTTCGCCCTGGGGGCCGGGTCGCCCCGGGTGGCACATCGAGTGCTCGGCGATGGCGCTGAAGTACCTCGGCGGCGCCTTCGACATCCACGGCGGCGGCGTCGACCTGCGGTTCCCGCACCACGAGAACGAGCAGGCGCAGTCCCGCGCGGCCGGGTTCGGCTTCGCGTCGTACTGGATGCACAACGCGTGGATCACCACCGCCGGCGAGAAGATGAGCAAGTCGCTCGGCAACTCGCTGGTCGTGTCCTCGGTGCTGGAGCGGGTGCGCGGCATCGACCTGCGGTTCTACCTGGTCGCGGCGCACTACCGCTCGCACGTGGAGTTCTCCTTCGAAGCGCTGGAGGAGGCGGCGACGGGGTTCGCGCGGATCGAGGCGTTCCTGAACCGGGCCGCGGCGCTCGTCGGGCCGATCGAGACCGGCACCCTCTGCGCCGACTTCGAGCAGGCCATGGACGACGACCTCGGCACGCCGGCCGCCGTCGCCGCGATCTACGACGTGACCCGCGAGGGCAACAAGCTCCTCGCCGGCGGCGACAGCCCCGCGCTGCGCGGCGCCGCGTCGTCGGTGCGGGCGATGCTCGCCGTGCTCGGCGTCGACCCGTTCGACCCGCACTGGGCCGGCCGCGGCACCTCCGACGGCGAGGCCCGGCTGCACGCCGCCGTCGACGCCCTCGTCTCCGTGCTGCTCGAGCAGCGCACCGCCGCCCGCGCCGCCAAGGACTTCGCCGCCGCCGACGCCATCCGCGACCAGCTCAAGGCCGCCGGCATCGAGCTCGAGGACACCCCGCAGGGCCCGACCTGGTCCCTGTGACGCCGACCCGTCACCTATGCAGCACTTTTCGCGGCGTGTCGTCGCAGACATGACGGGTCGCACACGACGTACAACCGAAGGAATCTGATGGCAGGCAACTCTTCCCGACGCGGGGCGATCAAGAAGACCGGCAAGGGCAACCCCACGGCGGGGTCCGGCGGTCGGGTCAAGCGCGGGCTGGAGGGCCGCGGGCCGACCCCCAAGGCCAAGGACCGCGAGGGCCACGTCACCTACAAGAACCGCAAGCGCGCCGAGAAGAAGGCCGTCCCGCGGCGCAAGCAGACCGCCAAGGGCGGCGACAACGAGTGGATCGCCGGCCGCAACTCGGTCGTCGAGGCGCTGCGGGCCGTCATGCCGGTGAGCGCGGTGTACGTCGCCGAGGGCGCCGAGCGCGACGGGCGGCTGCGCGAGGTGTTCCGGGTCGCCGCCGACCGGGGCATCGCCCTGCTCGAGGTCAGCAAGGGCGAGCTGGACCGGCTGACCGACGGCGCGGTGCACCAGGGGCTCGCCGCGCGCGTCCCGGCCTACGAGTACGCCCACCCGGACGACCTGCTCGAGCGCGCCGCCGACGCGAAGGAGCCGGCGCTCATCGTCGCGCTCGACTCGGTGACCGACCCCCGCAACCTGGGCGCCGTGGTCCGCTCGGCCGCCGGCTTCGGCGCGCACGGCGTGCTGATCCCCGAGCGGCGCTCGGCCGGCATGACCGCGTCGGCGTGGAAGACGTCGGCCGGCGCCGCCGCCCGGCTCCCCGTCGCCCAGGCCGTCAACCTGACCCGGCAGCTCAAGGCCTACCAGGAGGCGGGCTGCATGGTGATCGGCCTGGCCGCCGACGGCGACGTGTCGCTGCCGGACCTCGAGCTGGCCGACGGCCCGCTCGTCGTGGTGGTCGGCTCCGAGGGCGACGGCCTGTCGCGCCTGGTCGCCGAGACCTGCGACCAGCTCGTCAGCATCCCGATGGTGAACTCGCTCGAGTCCCTCAACGCCGGCGTCGCCGCCTCCGTCACCCTCTACGCGATCGCCCAGTTCCGCGCCTGACCCTCGTTGACCCGGGCCTCATGGTGGGTTGACCCGGGTCTTGTGGTGGGGCGACCCGGGCTCCGTCCGGGCGGCCGATGTCGTCCCCACCTGACCGGGCGCTTCACGAGGGTCCCCAGGTGGGACCGATGGGTGTTCCGCCGGCGCGTGGCCCGAGCCACGATCCCGGGCATGCCAGATATCCCGGACACGCCGTTCACCCTCGCCGAGGCAGCGTCGCTCGGTCTCTCCCGGCAGGTGCTGCGCGACCTCGTGAGGGCCCGCGCCGTGCGGCGCGTGCTGCGGAACGTCTACGTCCGCGCCGACCTCGAGGACACGGTCGAGACGCGCGCTCTGGCTGCCGGCCAAGGCGGTGACGGCGGGCGCGGTCTTCGTCGACAGGACGGCGGCCTGGCTCCACGGCGTCGACGTGCACGACTACCGCGAGCAGGAGATCCTCCCGCCGATCGAGTGCGTCGTCCTCCGGGACCGGTCGCGCATCGAGCGCCCCGAGTGCTCCGGTGGCGAACGGGACCTCGCGCCGTACGACGTGATGCGCGTGCACGGCCTGCGCGGTGACGACTCCGTTGCGGACGGCGCTCGATCTCGGGTGCCTGCTGCCCCGGCCGGACGGCCTGGCGGCGCTGGACCGGTTCTGGCGAGAGCACGGCATCACGCGCGGAGCCCTGGAAGCGTCCCTGCCGCGCTATCGGCGACGGCGCGGAGTGGTCAAGCTGCGCGAGCTCGTGGCCCTGACGAACCCGCTCGCCGAGTCGCCTCGCGAGTCGCGCACGCGCCTGGCCATCATCGATGCCGGGCTGCCGGCGCCGGTGCTGCAGTTCTGGGTCGAGCACCACGGCGAACCCCTGTTCCGCCTGGACCTCGCCTATCCGAGGCACCGCGTCGCCGTCGAGTACGACGGGGAGGAGTGGCACGACCGCACGCAGGAGCAGCGGGATGCCGACCGGGTCCGTCGCGACTGGTTGGAGCGGCACGGGTGGACGGTCATCGTGGTGCGCCGAGGGGACTTCTCGGCCGAGACCCGGGGGCGATGGCTCCGCGAGCTGCGGGCGGCCCTCCGGCTGGCGTAAGGCCCGGGTCGTCCACCACCAGGCCCGGGTCGTACCACAACGCCCGGGTCATCAACCAGGCCCGGGTCAACCGTGACCAGGCCCGGGTCAACCTTCTTCGAGGACGGCTTGGAGCTCGACGGTGTCGGGGCTGGGGGGAGCGGCGATGGCTTCCTCGGGGCGGGCGGCCAGGACGGTGTCGATGTAGGACCGGGCGGCGTCGATGGTGTGCACGGGGTGGCCGAGCTGCTCGGAGAGGAACCAGCGGTGCTCGAGGATCTCGTGGAACACCTCGGCCGGCTCGAGCCGGCCCCGCAGCTCGGGCGGCACCATCGCGGTGATCGGCTCGTAGACGGTGGTCAGCCAGCGGTGCGCGACGATCGAGCGGTTCTCGCCGCCGAGCTCGTGGTGGGCGGTGTAGGCGGCCAGGTCGTTGAGCAGCCGGCGGGCCTGGTTGTCCTCGACGTCGAGGCCGGTCATCCGCTGCAGCTCGCGGGCGTGGTGGTTGGCCTCGACGACCTTGGGCTGCACCCGGACCGTCGAGCCGTCCCAGTCGGTGACGATGTCGAGCTCGTCGACGTCGAAGCCGAGCTCGTTGAGCCGCTCCATGCGCTGCTCGATCCGCCAGATCTCGTCGGTCGTGAACTCCTCGGTGCCGGTGAGCTCGGCCCACAGGCCGTCGTACCTCTCCTGCAGCCGGTCGATGATCTCGTCGGCCTCGAACGACTCGCTGAGCAGCCCGCCGGCCTGCAGGTCGAGCAGCTCGCCGTAGATGTTGGTCAGCGCCACCTCGAGGTCGTGCGAGCGCTGGCCCGGGCTGAGGGTGTCGTGCAGCTCGCCGGTCTCGGCGTCGACGAGGTACGCCGCGAACTCACCGGCGCTGCGCCGGAACAGCACGTTGGACAGCGACACGTCGCCCCAGAAGAAGCCGGACAGGTGCAGCCGCACGAGGAGTACGACGAGGGCGTCGAGGATCTTCGGCAGGCTGTCGTGGGGGAGACCGTGGCTGAACAGCGACCGGTAGGGCAGGGAGTACTGCAGGTGCCGGGTGACGAGCGCCGGCTCGATCTCCTCGCCGTCCGCGGCCTCGCGGCCGCTGACCACGCCGACGGGCTCGACCGCGGGCAGCCCGAGGCGGCGCAGGTCGCGGAGCAGGCGGTACTCCCGGTTGGCCCACTGCTCGCGGGTCTGCTTCACGGCGTAGACGTCCTGGCCGAGCCGGACGATCCGCACGATGTGCCGCGAGATGCCGCGCGGGAGCGGGACCACGACGTCGTCACCCCACTCGTCGAGCGAGAGGTGCCAGGGGAGGGTGACCAGGGCCGGGTTGGGCTTCGTCGCGACGATGCGCAGCGCCATGCCGACAGCCTAGCCGTCCGGCGACCCGGCGGGCTCCAGGTAGACCGCCCCTGGACCGCGCTCCGCCACCACGTCGTCGGGGTTCTGGAGCGCGCAGGTGCGCAGGCTGAGGCAGCCGCAGCCGATGCAGCCGTCGAGCTTGTCGCGCAGCCGCTCGAGCCGCTCGATCTGGGCGTCGATCCGGGGCCGCCACCCCCGCGAGAGCCGGGCCCAGTCGGCCTTCGTCGGGGTGCGGCCCTCGGGCAGCGTCGACAGCGCCTCGCTGATCTCCTCGAGGGTGAGGCCGACCCGCTGCGCCGACCGGATGAAGGCGACGCGGCGCAGGGTGGCGCGGCGGTAGCGCCGCTGGTTGCCGGTGGTGCGCTCGGAGGCGATCAGCCCCTGCGTCTCGTAGAAGCGCAGGGCCGAGGTGGCGACGCCGGAGCGGGCGGACAGCTCGCCGATGGTGAGATGGAGCGACAGGCATGTCCGCGATCGTATCCAGTTGACCTCAACCTGACTTGAACTTGGCGTGGCCGACCCGGTCCGGACGCGCAGGAGGGCCGGCGCGATCGCGCCGGCCCTCCGAGGTGCGGGACGTCAGTTCTTGAACGCGTCCTTGACCTTCTCGCCGGCCTGCTTGAGGTCGGCCTTGCTCTGGTCCTTCTTGCCCTCGTTCTCGAGGCTCTTGTTGTCCGTCGCGTCGCCGATCTTCTCCTTGGCCTTGCCGGCCAGGCTGTCGGTCTTGTTGGCGATCTTGTCGTCGTTGCCCATGTGATCCTCCTCGGTAGGTGCCCTGCCGCTACCCGGGGCGGGCGAAAGGATGCGTCCGCAGGCGGACGTTCGCCTAGCATGGGCGCGCACGAGATCCGCCGCTTTAGCTCAGCTGGTAGAGCACTCGCCTTGTAAGCGAAAGGTCGTCAGTTCGAACCTGACAAGCGGCTCCACTCAGCCGGGTCCGGGCTCGTCCCCGGCCAGGTCCAGCGGGTCCACGCCGTACTTCGTGACCAGGTCCTCGTCCTTCGGCAGGTCGAGGGTGTCGGGCAGCTCCGCCTCGGCCTGCGGCGGCCGGTCGTCGTCGCCGCGCTGCCGGATGAAGTCGACGACCTGCTGCTTGCTGACCTGCATGAGCTGCTCCTGCTACGTCGGACGGCCGGACCGACCGGTCCGGGCATGGGCGTGCCTCCGGAGGGGTACCCATTTGTCCGCACCCGCAGACCAGGAGGTCCACCCATGTTCGGCAGAACCAAGACGCAGCGACACCGAGACCGTCGGCACCGAGGCGCGGCACGCCCAGACCGCACGACCAGGCCCACGACCGGGCCGACGCCTACGACGAGGGGTACGCCGACGGGCGCGACCCGTCGGTCGCCCAGGAGGTGCGCAAGGAGCGCTTCGGGGGCCTCAACCCCGGCGCCGCGTTCTTCGGCTGGCTGGTCGCCATCGCCGTCAGCGTGCTGCTCACCGGCATCGTCGGCGCGATCGTCGCCGCCGTCGGCAGCAACACCCAGATCACCCAGTCGCAGGCCGCAGTCGCAGGCCGGCACGATCGGGCTCGTCGCCGCGATCGTGCTGCTCGTGGTGCTGATGATCGGCTACTACTCCGGCGGCTACGTCGCCGGCCGGATGTCGCGCTTCTCCGGCACGCAGCCAGGGCCTCGGCGTCTGGATCACCGGCGTCGTGGTGACGATCGCGATGATCGCGCTCGGCGCCATCTTCGGCCAGCAGTACGACATCCTCAGCCGGGTGAACCTCCCGCGCCTCCCGGTGACGGCGGACGCGTTGACCACCGGCGGGGTCGTCGCCGCGCTGGTCGTGCTCTTCGGCACCCTGATCGCGGCGCTCGCCGGCGGGTCGGTCGGCACGCACTACCACCGCAAGGTCGACCGGGTCGGCTACCGCAACAGCCTGAGGCTCGAACTCCATCGGCGGGTCGGCGAGCCGGTCCTGCGTCTGCACGATGCGCAGCTCCCGTTCGCCGGCCGCCGCCGTGGCCGACATGACCGCGAACACCGACGAGGTGGTGCGCGCGAGCGCCTCCGGGAGCGGACGCCCGTCGAGGAGGTTGGCCAGGAACACGGCCGTGGTCAGGTCGCCGCCGCCGTTGGGGCTCATCGAGAGCCGCGGCGTGCGGGTCCGCCAGGCGCCCTCGTCCGAGACCGCGACCAGGTCCAGGGCGTCGTCCGGGGTGTCGTCGAGGATCGCGCTGGTCACGAGCACGACGGACGGGCCCACCGAGCGGAGCCGGTCGGCGGCGTCGAGCAGCTCCGGCATCGTCGTCGACGCTGGTCCCGGTGAGGAAGTCGAGCTCGAAGTGGTTCGGGGTGACGATGTCCGCGGCGGGCACCACCCGGTCGCGCATCAGCTCCGGGATCCCCGGCCGCACGAACATGCCGCGGCCGACGTCACCCATCACCGGGTCGCAGCAGTAGATCGCGTCCGGCGAGGCCGCCTTGACCCGGGCCACGGCGTCGAGCACCACGGCGCCGACGTCCTCGGCGCCCTGGTAGCCCGAGAGCACCGCCTCGCAGTCCGCGAAGGCGCCGCGCTCCTCGATCCCGGTGATCACCTCGGCGACCTCGGCCGCGGCCAGGACCGGCCCGCGCCACGCGCCGTACCCGGTGTGGTTGGAGAAGTGCACGGTCATCACCGGCCAGACCTCGCGGCCCAGCCGCTGGAGCGGGAAGACGGCGGCGCTGTTGCCGGCGTGCCCGTAGGCGACGTGCGACTGGATCGACAGGATGCCCATGCGGGCGACCTTAGGCGACCTGCAGCGACCGCTTCGAGAGCCCCATCCAGTAGCCGTCGACCACCTGGTCGCCCGGCGTCTCGGGGTCGCTGGCCGCGCCGAGCGTGATGAACAGCGGCGTGTAGTGCTCGACGGTCGGGTGGGCGTAGGGCATGCCCGGCGCCTTCGTGCGGTACGACGCGAGCTCGTCGACGTCGCCACGGGCGAGCGCCTCGGCGGCCCAGAGGTCGAACTCCGTCGACCAGCCCGGGGCGGCCGCGTCGATGCGGAACTCGCGCAGGAACGGCAGCCCGTGGGTCAGGAAGCCGGACCCGATGATCAGCACGCCCTCGTCGCGCAGCGGGCGCAGCCGCTGGCCGAGCTCGAGGAGCCGGTAGGGGTCGTCGGTGGGCAGCGACATCTGCAGGACGGGGATGTCGCCGGCGGGGTACATGATCTTCAGCGGCACCCAGGCGCCGTGGTCGAGGCCGCGGCTGGCGTGCTGGTGCACCGGCTCGGTGTCGGGCATCATCGCCGCGACCCGGGCGGCCAGCGCGCTCGCGTCGGGGGTCTCGTAGGTCATCTCGTAGTAGCGCTGCGCGAAGCCGCCGAAGTCGTAGACCAGCGGCGTGCCCGGCGCGCTGGCCGAGAGCATCACCGGCGCGGACTCCCAGTGCGCGGAGACGATCAGGATCGCCTTCGGGCGGGGCAGGTCCGCCGACCAGGCCGCGAGCTGGCCGCTCCAGAGGGCGTCGTCGAGCAGCGGCGGCGCGCCGTGCCCGATGTAGAGGGCGGGCATCCGCGGCTGGTCGGTCTCGGTCATGGCCCGAGAGTACTCCGATTCAGTTGAAGCATCAAGTGTCTGCGAAGACGCCGGGCTCCTCGCCTCTACGCTGGGGGCATGACGCGATGGCTGGACGAGGACGAGCTGCAGGCGTGGCTCAAGCTCGCCGGGGTGATGCTCAAGCTCGCGCCGACCCTGGACTCCCAGCTCCAGCGCGACTCCGACCTGACGCACTTCGACTACCTGTGCCTCGCGATGCTCTCGGAGAGCGACGAGCGCACGCTGCGGATGAGCGAGCTGGCGGCCCGCGACGAACGCCAGCCTGTCGCGGCTCTCGCACGTGGTCAGCAAGCTCGAGAAGAAGGGCTGGGTGGAGCGCAGCCCCTCGCCGCAGAGCCGTCGCGTGACGCTGGTCAGCCTGACCGAGGACGGCTGGCAGGTGCTCGTCGCCGCGGCGCCCCGGGTCACGTCGAGACGGTCCGGGCGCTGGTCTTCGACGACCTCTCGCCCGAGGACGTCGCGGCGCTGGACCGGATCGCCGGCCACATCGTGGAGCGCATCGAGGCGTCGCGCCTCAAGTCCACCTGCTGAGCACGCGATCCTCCAGAGCCACTAAGTCTAGTGACATCCATCTACAATCGTGGGATGGTGCGGACACTTCCCGGCTCGTCGCAGGCCCCTCGTGGCGGACGCCTCCCCGACTTCCTGCTGATCGGTGCCCCCAAGGCGGGTACGACGGCCCTGCACGCCGCGCTGGCGGAGCATCCCGAGCTGTACCTCAGCCCGGTGAAGGAGCCGAAGTACTACCTCTGCGGCGACTCGCCCCCGCCGGCGTACAAGGGTCCCGGCGACGCGCACAGCAACCGCGAGTGGATCTGGCAGCGGCAGCGCTACCTCGACCTGTTCGCCGGTGCGGGCGACCAGCAGCTGGCGGGCGAGAGCACGCCGTTCTACCTCTACCACCGCGACGCCCGGCGCCGGATCGCGACGCGACCTGCCGCGGGCCAAGCTGGTCGCGGTGCTGCGCGACCCGGTCGACCGGGCCTACTCCAACTGGATGCACCTGTGGGCCGACGGGCTCGAGCCGTGCGCCGACGTCGTGGAGGCCTGCGCCCGCGAGGCGAGGCGCGTCGACGAGGGCTGGGCGCCGTTCTGGCACTACCGCGGTCTCGGGATGTACGGCCGCCAGGTCGCCGACCTCTTCGAGCACTTCCCGCGCGAGCAGGTGCTGGTGCTGCGCTACCGGCACCTCGTCGACGACCCGCGCGCCGCCCTCAACCGGGTCGCCCGGTTCCTCGGGGTCGCCGAGGACGTGGTCACCGAGATCCCGTCGGGCAACTCGCGGCCGTTCGTGCACCCGAGCGCGCGGACGAAGCTGCTCGGGCCGGTCGTCCGGGCCGGCGCCGCCGCGGGGCAGTTCCTCCCGCCGCAGGCCTGGCGCAAGGCCAGCCGCCCGCTGATCGGGCAGCTGCACCAGCGCGGCAACCCCGAGCGTCCGCGGCTCACGCCCGGAGCAGGGCGAGGCGCTGCGGCAGCCGTTCCTCGAGGACATCGCGCTGCTCGAGCAGGTCACCGGGGAGTCGTACGACGACTGGCGCGTGCACCGCGACGGCGACTCGTTCCACACCCGGCACGGGTCAGCGCTCCGCCACCGGCTGAGGCGCCGTCAGCGGCTGACGCTGGTCATCAGGTCGTGCGCCCCGTCGGGGCGCGCGGCCTCGAAGTAGAACCGGGTGCCGCCGTCCGGCAGCGGCACGGCGGCGACGTAGCGCAGCGCCCCGTCGCTGTGCGGCGAGGAGATCACGGGCAGGTCCTCGGCGACGAGGGTGCGGCCGTCGGTGGAGCGGGCCACCCCGGTGACCTCGTGCCAGTTGTCCTCGGCGCGGGCGCGCCCGTCGTACAGGACGACGAGGGGGCTCTCGGACAGCACCGCGGTGACCCGGGTGCCGCGCTGGTCCCAGGTGCCGTCGGTGGGGGACAGCACGGTGCCGTGCCAGTCCCAGACCAGGCCGTCGCTGCCGACGTGGCGAAGGCCGTGGTCATCCGGTCCTCGTGGCCCGGCTCGGTCAGCGGGTGCACGCAGACCCACATCCGCCAGCCGGACTCGTCGACCAGCACCACCGGGTCCTTGACGGCGACGTCGTCCGAGCCGGGGAGTACGACGGTGCGGGTGCCCGTCTCGAGGCCCGCGGGCTCGTCGGCGTCGACGGCCTCGATCCACCAGTGCTTCGAGCCGGGGGTCGCGCAGGAGACGTAGAGCCGCCAGCCGCCGTCGGGGCGCCGGACCAGCACCGGTCGCTCGAACGACTCGGCGCCGAACTCGTCGCGCCGCACCTCCGCGACGGTCACGAAGTGCTCGCCGTCCTCGGAGCGGGCGACCACGACGGAGACGCCGCGACCCTCGCGCAGCGGGCGGCGGACGCGGTAGGTCAGCCAGTAGACGCCGTCGACCAGCACGGCGCTCGCGGCGCCCGACCAGTTGCCCGGCTCGCTGCCGGGGGCCGGCACCACGACGGTGGCGTCCTCGAAGTTCGGGAGGGCGAGGGTCTGCGTCATGCGGCAAATACTACTGATCGAAATCGAGTCTCGGACAAATCACGGTAGCCGCCAGTCGACGGGACTGCCGCCCTGCTTCTCCAGCAGCGTGTTGACCCGGCTGAACGGGCGCGAGCCGAAGAACCCGCGCGACGCCGAGAGCGGGCTCGGGTGCACCGACTCGACCCACGGCACCTCGCCGAGCACCGGCTTGAGGCCCTGGGCGTCGCGGCCCCAGAGCACCGCGGCCAGCGGGCCGCCGCGGGCCGCGAGCACCTCGATGGCGCGCTCGGTGACCTTCTCCCAGCCGCGGCCGCGGTGCGACGCGGGAGCACCGGGCCGGACGGTGAGGCAGCGGTTGAGCAGCATCACGCCCTGCTCGAACCAGGGCGTCAGGTCGCCGTTCGACGGCGGCGGGCAGCCGACGTCGTCGACCAGCTCCTTGTAGATGTTCACCAGGCTCCTCGGCAGCGGCCGGACGTCCGGGGCCACCGAGAACGACAGGCCGACCGCGTGGCCCGGGGTGGGGTAGGGGTCCTGGCCGACGACCAGCACCGTGACGTCGGCGAGCGGCCGGCTGAAGGCGCGCAGGATGTGGTCGCCCGCCGGGCAGGTAGGTCTGCCCCGCCGCCACCTCGGCCCGCAGGAACTCGCCCATCGCGGCGATCTGCCCGTCGACGGGGCGAGCGCCTCCGCCCAGTCCGGCGCGACCAGGCCCTTGTCCACGAGACTCCCGAGCGCACTCATGGCGCCACCCTAGGAGGGTCCGGCGAGGTCGGCCGGGACAGCCGGTCGAGGAACGCGATGAGCAGGGCCTCGCGCAGGGCGGGGGCGGCCAGGTCGAGCAGGGCGTTCACCTCCGCCATCCGGTCCGGCAGCAGGCTGCCCGACCCGTCGCCGGTCAGGCCGGCCGCGAGCGAGCAGGCCGTCGAAGTCGTCGTCGCTCAGCGCGGCCGGGTCGAGGGCCCGGACGAAGTCCGCGACCCCGGGGTCCACGACGACCGGCCCAGCCGGCGACGGCGGCCGCGACGGCGTCGCGCAGCACCGACGAGGAACTCCTCGACGTGCGGAGCGGTCGCGGCGCTCAGCGTCAGGTGCAGCGTGGGCGGCCGGCCGGCGAAGGAGATCTGCGGCTGGACGTACCAGCCGGCCGCCACCATCTCGTCGGCGATCGTGAACACGTCGCACGACCCGTCCGTCTCCAGGGCGACCAGCGTCGAGTCGGGCGCCGCCACGACGTGCAGGGCCGGGATCTCGACCAGCCCGGCGAGCAGCCGGTCGACCCCGTCGAGCACCTGCGCGGTGAGCCCGTCGTACCCCTCGTCGCCGATGGTCCGCACCACCGCCCACGCCGCGGCAAGCGGGCCGCCGGACTTGGTGGACTGCGTCGTCGAGTTGAGCATCGTGTAGCCCGGCCAGTCGGCGCTGGCGAAGAACTGCGGCTTGCGCAGCGCGGGGGTGCGGTGCAGCAGGAGCGAGGCGCCCTTGGGGGTGTAGGCGTACTTGTGCAGGTCGACGCTGATGCTGGTCACGCCGTCGACGGCGAACGTCCACGGCGCGACGTCGCGGCCGACCCGTCGCGCGAAGGGCAGCACCCAGCCGCCGATGCAGGCGTCGACGTGGCAGCGCACGCCCCGAGCGGCAGCGGCCGCCGCGATCGCGGGCACCGGGTCGATCACGCCGTGCGCGTAGGACGGTGCGCTCGCCACGACGAGCACCGTCGTCTCGTCGATCGCCGCGGCCGTCGCCTCCGGGTCGGCCCGGAAGTCCGGCCCCACCGGCACCAGCACCGCGCGGACGCCGAAGTAGTGCGCCGCCTTGTGGAACGCCGCGTGCGCCGTGCTCGGCAGCACCATGCTCGGGCGCTCGACCTCCGGGTGCGCGTCGCGGGCGGTCTGCACGGCCAGCAGGATCGACTCGGTGCCGCCGGACGTCACCGAGCCGACGACGTCTCCGGGCGCGTCCAGCAGCCGGGCCGCGTGGCCGACGAGGTCGTTCTCCATCTGGAGCAGGCTCGGGAAGGCGGTCGGGTCCAGCCCGTTGGAGGAGGCGTACGACGCGAGGGCGGTGCGGCCCACCTCGTCGGCCTCGGCCAGCCCGCTGTCGTAGACGTAGGCCAGGGTGCGGCCGCCGTGCGTGGGCAGGTCGTGGGCGCGCATCTTCTCGAGCGCGGCGAGGACGTCGAGCACTCAGACCTCCGTCATCAGGTGGGCGTCGGCCACGTCGGCCGACGTGAGGGTGAACCGGACCAGCCACGCGAGGCTGAGCAGCACGAGCAGCCCGGGGAGCAGGGAGAAGCCGAGCACGATCGCGGTGACGGCCGACGCCGGGCTGCGGCGACGTCGGCGCCGGTCGAGGACACGTAGCCCCCGAGCGCGAGCACCAGGCCGAAGACGCCCGGCCCCAGGGCGAGCCCCAGCGTCTCGCCGGCGGTCCACACACCCGTGAAGACACCGGCCCGGTTGGCGCCGGAGCGGACCGCGTCGACCGCTGCGACGTCGGCCAGCATCGACAGCGGGAACACCTGCGCCCCCGCGTAGCCCACGCCGACCAGCCCCGTCGCGCCGTACACGACAGGCGGCGGGGACCTGCTGGGCGAGCACGAGGAGCAGGGCCCCGGCGGCGAGGAACAGCGACGCCGCGACGTAGCCGGTGCGCTTGCCGACCCGTCGCGCCGACCACCGCCCAGACCGGGGTGAGCAGCAGCGCGGGACCGACGAAGCAGACGAACAGGTAGGTGGAGGCGGCCTCGTCGTGCAGCACGTTGCGGGCCACGTAGTCCACGCCCGCGAGCATCGATCCGGTCGCCAGCGCCTGCAGCACGAAGGTGGTCAGCAGCAGCCGGAAGTCGCGCTGCCGGGCCACGACGCGCAGCTGCTCGCCGAGACTCTCCGCCGGCCGCCGCGACCCGCCCGATCGGCGCGCGCCGGGTGCCGACGTACGCCGCCGTCGTGCCGAGCAGGATCAGCAGCGCGACGAAGACGCCCATCGCGCGGTAGCCGTCGTGCCCACCGACGGCGTTGCGGATCGCCGGGGCGGTGGCGCCGCTGACCAGGATGGTCAGCGCGAGCAGCACCACCCGCCAGGTCAGCAGCCGGGTGCGCTCGTCGTAGGAGTCGGTCATCTCCGCGGGCATCGCGACGAACGGCACCTGGAAGAACGCGTAGGCCGTCGCGCAGGCCAGGAACAGCAGCACGACGTACGCCGTGTCGAGCGCCGTCGAGCCCAGCGGCGGACCCGCGAACAGCAGCGCGAAGCAGACCGCCAGCGCGACCCCGGCCCGGAGCAGGAACGGCCGGCGCGGCCCGATCGGGGAGACGTGCCGGTCGCTGATCCGCCCGGCGACCGGGTTGAGCAGCACGTCCCACGCCTTGGGGGCGAAGACCACGATGCCCGCGACGAGCGCCGGCACCCCGAGGGTGTCGGTCAGGTAGGGCAGCAGGAGCAGCCCGGGCACGGTCCCGAACGCCCCGGTCGCCACCGACCCGAGGCCGTAGCCCACCCGCACGCCCCGCGGCAGCTCGCCCGACATGCCCGCACCCTAGGGCACTTGTTGCCCGGCTGGTCGAGGTGCCCGAGCGCGCAGCGCGAGGGCCTCGAGACCTCGTGCTGCGGGCAGTGGTCTCGAGGCTCGCTCCGCTCGCACCTCGACCACCCGGTCGGTCTAGGGCAGGGCGGCCAGCACCGCGGCCGAGTCGGCCCGCATCCCGGACGCGAAGGGGTGGTAGGCCAGCGCCTTCTGCCGGTCGGTCACCGCACCGTTCACCCACGGGTCGGACGAGCAGATGTCGTGCCCGCGGGAGAGGGCGTACATGTCCACGAACGTCGTGCCGGTGCGCCGGGCCGCCCGCTGCAGCGCGCGGTCCAGGCCCTCGCTGAGCCGCCGGCCCTCGGCGTAGTCGCCCGCGGCCAGCGGCAGCCCGGGGCAGGTGCCGGTGTCGGGGACCAGCCGGAGGTAGCCGACCAGCAGCACCTCGGCCTTGGGAGCCTTCCGCTGGATCGCGCGCAGGCTCGCCGCCACGCGGGTGGTGATCCGGCGCAGCGGCGCGGCCAGGCCGCCGGTCGTGGCGAGCCTCCTCGCGCACGGCGAGCCCTGCGGGTCGGACGACCGCAGCTGCGTGCAGGTGTGCACGAGGGTGGTGAACAGGTCGAAGTCGTTGCCGCCGATGCCGAGGGTGACCAGCGTCGTGTCCGCGGTGACCGAGCGCAGCTGGGGCGGGATGCGGGCGTCGCCGAACGGCCGTTGCACGTGGGCCAGGTCGAGCGTGGTGGCGCCGCTGCAGGTCACGTCGACGAACGTCTTGACCTTCAGGGCCGCGGCCACCAGGGACGGGTAGTTGTGGTCCGAGCGCGCGCAGCCGCCGGCCAGGTCCGTCGTCGGGATCAGCGGGCCGGCGGAGTAGGAGTCGCCCAGGGCGACGTACCTCCCGGTCGGGGGCGGGGGAGGCACCTTCCCCTCGGAGCGGCCGCCGACCGTGGAGCCCGCCGAGGTGCAGGCCGACGCGAGCAGCGCGAGGACCGCGAGGGCCGCGGTCAGGCGGGCGGTGCGCATCGGTGCCTCCTGCGTCATCGGGGGTACGTCGGGACGAGGTCCTGCCGCACGAGGCGGGCACCGGCGACGAGTCGCAGGAGCACGGCCGACGTGATCGCCTGGCCGGCCATCAGCCCGAACAGCACCAGGACCTGGGCGGCCCCGGCCTGGAGCGGGGTGCCCCCGCCGAGGAGGACCCCGACGAACGCGCCCGGCAGCGTCACGAGGCCGACGGTACGCGTCTGGTCCAAGCCCGGGGTGAGTGCTTCGCGGGCGGTCGGGGCGATCACCTCGAAGGCCGCGTCGGGGCTCGGCAGCCCGATCGCGAGCGCGGCCTCGTAGGTGCCGAAGTGGCCGGCGAGCTCGTCGAAGGCACGCCGTCCGGTCAGCGTCGCGGCGGTCATCATGTTGCCGACCACGATGCCGGCGATCGGGATGATCCCGGGGCCGTTGAAGGGCACGACGCCGGAGCTGAAGATCAGCGCGAGCACCGGCACGATGCCGCAGGCGATCGCGAGACCCGACCCACGGCAGCTGGTCGCGCGGCACCCGGATCCGGCCGGTCGAGGTCCAGGTGGCGACCGCGAACATCACCGCCACGAAGGCCAGCGACAGCCACACGCTGGCCAGGGCGGCGGCGATGACGAGGGACACCAGCGCGAGCTGCACGACCGCGCGCAGGGCGGCGGTGGGGTACTCCCGCTGGGTGCCGAGCCGCCCCAGCACGGCCGCCGCGACGGCCATCGCGACGAGCGCCACGAGGACGACCGCGAGCCGCCAGTCGGGGGTGACGGCCGCGGTGCCGCCGGTCGCGGCGGAGACCACCTACTTCTTCTTCGCGGCCAGGGTCCGGCTGCCGGCGGAGCCGTAGCGGCGGCTCGGGTTGGCGCCGATGGCCGACTTGGACGCCTTCTTGGCGGGCGCCTTGCGGGCAGCGGCGGTCTTCGTGGCGGGCTTGCGCGCGGCGGTCCTGGTGGCCGACGCCGTCTTCTTGCGGGCGGTGGGCGTGGGCTTCTCGGCGGCCGCCGACGAGTGCGCGGCGATCCACTCGTCGATGATCCGCCAGGTGGTGGACCGCGCCGCGCGGCCCGTGAGCATGCCGAGGTGACCGCCGGGGACGATCTCGAACCGGAGGTCGTCGACCCCGGTGACCAGGTCCACGATCGGCCGCACGCACTGCACCGGGGCGATCCCGTCGCCGGCCCCGCCGAAGGCCAGCAGCGGTGCGGTGATGTCGGCCAGCCGGATCTCCCGGTCGTCCATCGTGACCGTGCCCGACGCGAGCTGGTTGCCCTTGAGCAGCCGGTGGTAGAGCTGCCCGAACGTCCGGCCGGGGTAGGCGATCATGTTGGCGGTGAACCGGTCGACCGCCTCGACCTGGGCCAGGAAGTCGGCGTCGTCGAGCTTCGCGGCCAGCGCGATCGGCTTGGTCACCAGCTTGTTGAACGACGAGAGCTGGAAGGCGCGGCGCACCAGCGGCTTCGGGAAGCCGCCCATCAGCCGGTAGGACTGCGTGACGAGGCCGGCCCGCTCGCCGGCGATGCCCAGGAACGGCCGGATCGGGGCGACCAGCGGCACCTGGGTGACGTCGACCGGGGCGCCGACGCTGGTCAGCGAGCCGATCGGCAGGTCGGGGCGGTCGGCGGCGGTGAGCAGCGCGAAGATCGCGCCCAGGCTCCAGCCGATGACGTGCACCGGACGGCCGCCGGCGTGCCGGCTGACCTCCTCGATCGCCTGCGGCACGACCTCGTCGACCCAGTGCTCCATGCCCAGGCCCCGGTTGGCGAACGACACCTCGCCGTACTCCACGAGGTAGGTGGGGCGGCCGGCGTCGACGAAGTGCTCCACCAGCGAGCAGCCGCGCCGCAGGTCGAAGCAGATCGCGGGCGCGGCCAGCGGCGTGACGAGCAGGACCGGGTCGCCGTGCTCGCGGGCCGACGCGCGCGGGCGGTAGTGGTAGACCTCCCGCAGCACGCCCTCGTCGATCAGCGTGCGAGGCATCGGGCGCAGGTCGGCCAGGCCGCCGTACAACATCTTGTGCGCGACGTTGGCGGCGGCCGAGACGATCTGGTCCGGCTTGGGGATCAGATCCATGGGGTGAAGTTACCAGCGGGTCAGACGTCCAAACGCTCCTGCGGCCCGTTCGAGTGCCCGGGCGGCGGCCCTCCGCACGTCCTCGTCGGGGTCGTCCAGCAGGTCGTGTACGGCGGACAGGTGCTCGACGTCCCCACCGGCCCCGAGCGCGCGGGCCGCGGCGGCGCGCACGCGCGGCAGCTCGTGCCCGGCCAGGCGGACGGCGTCGTCGCCGCAGGGCAGCTCGCGCAGGGCGGAGACCTTCAGGCACATCTCGGCCACCCGCCAGTGCTCGTCGGCCAGCCGCTCCAGCACGACCGGCGCGACCGGCTCGTCCCAGACGTAGAGCAGGCCGCGGGCGCCCCACACGCGGGCCCAGTAGGGCTTCCAGGAGGTGCCGTCCTCCAGGACCGACCGGCCGGCGTCCCCGCCGAGGAAGAGCAGGGCCTCCGGCCTGCTCGCGCGGGTCGTCGGCCGCGAGCAGGTCGGCGCACATCCGGGCGGCACCCGCCGTGCCCAGCTGCGACTCGAGCGACGCGAGCAGGTCCCGCGGGGACGGCCGCCCCGCGGGCCGGACGGGCAGGGCCACGGCCTCAGCTGGTCCGGGAGGGGCGCAGGCTCTTGTCGTGGGCCGGCTGCACGTCGGCGAGCACGGCCAGGAACTTCCGGGCCCAGCCCTTCACGTCGTGCTCGGCCACGGTCTTGCGCATCGCCTTCATGCGCCGTGAGAGGTCCTTGGGGTCGGCGTTCATCGCGGTCACGATCGCGGCCTTCATGCCGTTGATGTCGTAGGGGTTGACCATGAACGCCTGCCGGAGCTCGTCGGCGGCGCCGGCGAACTCGGAGAGCACGAGGGCGCCCTGGTCGTCGTACCGGCAGGCGACGTACTCCTTGGCGACGAGGTTCATGCCGTCGCGCAGCGGGGTGACGACCATGACGTCGGCGGCCCGGAACAGCGCCGCCATCTCGTCCTTGGGGTAGGAGTTGTGCATGTAGTGGATCGCGGGGCTGCCGATGGTGCCCAGGTCGCCGTTGAGCCGGCCCACGAGCCGGTCGATCTCGTCGCGGAGGCGGCGGTACTGCTCGACGCGCTCGCGCGAGGGGGTCGCCACCTGCACGAAGACCGCGTCCTCGACGGAGACCTCCCCGTCGCGGACCAGCTCGCCGAACGCGCGGAGCCGGTCGTAGATGCCCTTGGTGTAGTCGAGCCGGTCGATGCCCAGCAGCACGCGGCGCGGGTTGCCCAGCTGCTCGCGGATCTCCTTGGCGCGCTGCTCGACGGCCTCGGTGCGGGCGAGCTCGTCGAGGCCGGCGGTGTCGATCGAGATCGGGTAGGACCCGGCCTGCACGACCCGGCCGTCGGGCAGGTAGATCAGGTCGCGGTGCGTCTTGTGGCCGACCCGCTGGCGGACGAGGCGGACGAAGTTCTGGGAGGCGCCCGGGCGCTGGAAGCCCACCACGTCGGCGCCGAGCAGGCCCTCGAGGAGCTGGCGTCGCCACGGCAGCTGGGCGAACAGCTCGGCCGGCGGGAACGGGATGTGCAGGAAGAAGCCGATGCGCAGGTCGGGACGCAGCGCGCGGAGCATCGCCGGCACCAGCTGCATCTGGTAGTCGTGCACCCAGACGGTGGCGTCCGGGGCGGCGACCTCGGCGGTCTTCTCCGCGAACCGCCGGTTGACCCGCACGTAGGCGTCCCACCACTCGCGGTGGAACTCCGGCTTGGCCACCACGTCGTGGTAGAGCGGCCACAGGGTGGCGTTGGAGAAGCCCTCGTAGAACTCCTCGACCTCCGCGGCGCTCAGCGGGACCGGGATGAGCGACAGGCCGTCGTCGACGAACGGCTCGATCTCGTCGTCGCTGCCGCCGGACCAGCCGATCCAGGCGCCGTCGTTCGCGCGCATCACCGGCTCGAGGGCGGTGACCAGGCCGCCGGGGGAGCGTCGCCAGGTCACGGACCCGTCGGCCTCGACCACCTTGTCGACGGGCAGCCGGTTGGCCACGATGACCAGGTCGGCCTTCTTCTTGGTCTTGGACGTGCTGGCGGGGCTCACCCCCTCAACCTACCCAGCGGCGGCCCGGACCATGACCGGTCTCGTAGCGCAGCCCGATCTGCTCGCGGATCCGGTCGGTCAGCCGCATCAGCGCGACGGTGTCGTCCAGGGGCACCAGCGGGCTCTCGGTCTCGCCGGCCCGCAGGCACCGGACCACCTCGAGGGCCTCGTGCGCCAGACCGGTGCCGATCAGGTCCTCGTGGATCGTCTCCGGCTCGGCGGGAGCCTCGAAGTCGGGGTCGCCGCTCAGCCGCGTCCAGGTGACGGTGGTCGGGTGGTGGAAGGGCTCGGGTACGTCGATGCGGCCGAGCTCGGTGGCGATGGACGCGGTCCGCGGGGACCAGGCGGTCATCGTCGAGGTCAGCGAGGCGACGGCGCCGCCCGGGTAGCCCAGGCTCACCGCGACGTTGAGGTCCGCGCCGGCCTCGGACAGCGCCGCCGTGGCCGCCACGTCGCTGGGCTCGCCCAGGAACAGGTGCGCGAAGGTCAGCGCGTAGATCCCCATGTCGAGCAGCGCCCCGCCGCCCAGGGCCGGGTCGAGCAGCCGGTCCGTCGGCGGCTTGTCGACCACGAAGCCGAGGTCGGCGCGCACCTGCCGCACCTCGCCGAGGGCACCGGTCGCGAACAGCTGCTGGAGGCGGCGGACCAGCGGGTTGCACCGCATCCACATCGCCTCCATCAGGAAGAGGTTCTTCTCCCGGGCCAGCGCGACCAGGTGCTCGGCGTCGGGTGCGTCGAGCGTGAACGCCTTCTCGCAGAGCACCGCCTTGCCGGCCTCCAGGGCCAGCTCGACGTGCTCGCGGTGCAGCGCGTGCGGCGTCGCGACGTACACCACGTCGACGTCGGGGTCCTCGACGAGCGCGCGGTAGTCGCCGTACGCCCGCGCGGCGCCGTGGGTGGACGCGAACGCGTCCGCGGACTCCTGCCGCCGGGCGCCGACGGCCGCGATCTCGCACTCGGGGAGCAGCGCGAGGTTCTCGGCGAACCCCGTCGCGATCTTGCCGGTCGCCAGGATCCCCCACCGCACGGGCCGGTCGGCCGGCAGCGGCTCGGCCCGCACCGGGCCGGGGGGTACGTCGAGCGCGGGCAGGTCCTGCGGCAGGGTGCTGGGTGACGTCATGGGCGCCATTCTTGCCCCATCCGACACAGGCGACACAGATGCGCGGGGCGAACTACATGGATGTGGTTCGTCGCCTATGCTGGGTCCTCACAGCCGCACGCCACCGCCTTGCCACAGGAGTCGCCACACATGGACGCCGCGAACGCCCTGAACCCGGGCCAGAACCCCGAGTCGAGCGAGCTCTCCGAGCGCGACCGCGAGATCCTCAACTTCGAGCGCCAGTGGTGGAAGTACGCCGGGGCCAAGGAGCAGGCCGTGCGGGACAAGTTCGACATGTCCTCGACGCGCTACTACCAGGTCCTCAACGCGCTCATCGACCGTCCCGAGTCGCTGGTGTTCGACCCGCTGCTGGTCCGCCGGCTCCGGCGCCTGCGCGCCGCCCGCCAGCGCGCCCGCTCCGCCCGCCGCCTGGGCTTCGAGGTCTGACGTGCGTTCCCCCGCCTTCTCTCGGCCACGCGACGAGCGAGGCGTCGCGATGTCCTCGGCGGTCGCGCTGCTCTCCGTGGCCGCCGTCGTGGTGGCCGGCGCCGCGTTCGTGACGACCGGGCACGACGACGAGCCCGACGGCGGCCGCCAGGCCGGTCGTCGCCAGCACCTCCCCGACCCCGACGACCACCGCCCCGGCGCCGGTCGCCAAGCAGCGCACGGTGAAGAAGAAGAAGAAGGCGCCCGTGCGCCGCGGCGGCACCTACGTCGAGGTCTACAACAACTCCGGGATCAGCGGCCTGGCCGGCAGCACCGCCGCCCGCGCCCAGGGCGCCGGCTGGGAGGTCGTCGGCTCCGACAACTGGTACGGCACCATCCCGGCCAGCACGGTCTACTTCCCGGCCCGGCTCAAGGCGCAGGCCGCGCTGCTCGGCAAGGACCTCGGCATCAAGCGCCTCAAGCCGACCATCGCCCCGATGCGCGGCGACCGGCTGACCGTGATCCTCACCCGCGACTACTCGTAGCCTCCCGCACAGGGTTCCCGGCATGGAGTTCCGCACCCGCCAGTCCCAGGACCGGTACGACGGGCTGGTCGCCGTCGCGCGTGACGTGCTCGTCGGCCTGGACTTCGACGGCACCCTGTCGCCGATCGTCGAGGACCCCGCGCCGCGCCGTCATCCACCCCGAGGGCCCCCGGGTCCTGACCGGGCTGGCCGCCCGCGTGCGGGCGGTCGTCGTGGTCACCGGCCGTCCCGCGCGCCAGGTCGTCGAGCTCGGGGGTCTCGAGGCCGTCGCCGACGGGCTCGCCGACGGTGCCCGGCTGGTCGTGATGGGGCAGTACGGCAACGAGCGCTGGGACTCCGGCACCCGCGAGTTCACCTCGCCCGAGCCGCCCCGCGGGCTCCAGGCGCTTCCGCGACGAGCTGCCCCGGCTGCTCGAGGCGGAGCGCGCCGACGACGCCTTCGTCGAGGAGAAGGGCCTCGCCCTGGCGGTGCACACCCGCCGGCTGCCCGACGCGGCGGACGGCGTTCGTGCGGCTCGAGCAGGCGCTGGGCGACGCGGCGGAGCGGCACGGGCTCACCCTCGAGCCCGGCCGGCAGGTCCTCGAGGTCCGGGCGCCCGGCATGCACAAGGGGCTGGCGGTCGAGGCCGCGCTGGCCGAGCACCACGCCGGGCGGCGTGCTGTTCGCCGGCGACGACCTCGGTGACCTGGAGGCCTTCGAGGCGGTCCGCCGGCTCCGCGACCAGGGCCTGCCGACCCTGCTGGTCTGCTCGTCCTCGCAGGAGCAGGAGGTGCTGGCCGAGCTGTCCGACGTCGTGGTCGACGGGCCCGGCGGTGTGCTCGGCCTGCTGTCCCGGTTCACCGACGACGCGGCCGCTCACGGCCGGCGACGTAGCCGCCGTCCTCGAGCCCGGCCAGCCGCTCGAACGCGTTGTGCAGCGCCGGGTCGCCGCCCCGCAGGTAGGACCAGCCGGCCGCGAGCAGGTAGAGCGGCACCATCGGCAGCCCGAGGCACGCGACGTACTGCCAGGTGTGCCGCTCCTCGTGGAGCAGCAGCCGCGGCCGCTCGTCGAGCCACGCCCGGTCGTGGCGCGTGGTGACGACGTTGCCGATCGTGAACGCCGCCGCGGCCGGCACGGGGAGCCGGTAGCCGGTCGCGACCAGCAGCCCACGAGGGCCGGCCCCGATCCGCGCCCGCCCGAGCACCGCCACCGCGCAGCCCAGGGCCGTCGACCCGTTCACGACGTTGACGACCCGCTTGACCTGCCAGCGTCTCCATGGGGCCATTCTGCCGATCTCGGATCGTGGATGCGATGTGCACATGCTGAGACGGGCTGCGTAAGGTAAATCCTGCTCATCAAGAGGGGCAGAGGGACACGGCCCGCTGAAGCCCCGGCAACCCGCCACCACGCGCACGCGTCGAAATCCGTCGACCGGCCTGTGGTGCCAACGGTGCTAATTCCGTCCCGGTCCGAGAGTCGGCCCACCGGGGAAGATGAGAAGGAGGCCCCTTCATGAGCGCACCCAGCACCTCGGTCCTGTCCGGCCCCACCACCTCGATCCGCGACGGTGCCTTCGGCCACGCGGTCGAGCTCGTCTGTCGCGAGTGCCGCGCCACCCAGCCCCTCGGCCCGTCGTACGCCTGCAACGAGTGCTTCGGCCCGCTGGAGATCGGCTACGACTTCCCGGCGGTCACCCGCGCCCAGATCGAGGCCGGTCCCAAGAACATCTGGCGCTACCAGCAGCTGCTGCCCGTGCCCGCCGACATCACCGGCAGCCCCAACATGGAGCCCGGCTACACGCGGCTCATCAAGGCCGGCAACCTGGCCCGCGAGCTCGGCATGAAGAACCTCTGGGTCAAGGACGACTCCGGCAACCCGACGCACTCCTTCAAGGACCGCGTGGTGGCGATCGCGCTGAGCGCGGCCCGCGAGTTCGGCAGCACGGTGTTCGCCTGCCCCTCGACCGGCAACCTGGCCAACGCGGTCGCGGCCGCCGGTGCGCGGGCCGGGATGAAGACGGTCGTGTTCATCCCCGACAACCTCGAGCGTCCCAAGGTCATCACCACCGCGGTGTACGGCGGCACGCTGGTCGCCGTGAAGGGCAACTACGACGACGTCAACCGGCTCGCGTCGGAGATCGCCGGCGAGGAGGACGGCTGGGCGTTCGTGAACGTCAACGTCCGGCCCTACTACGCCGAGGGCTCCAAGACGCTCGGCTACGAGGTCGCCGAGCAGCTCGGCTGGCGGCTGCCGCAGCAGGTCGTCATCCCGGTCGCCTCCGGGTCGCAGCTGACCAAGGTCGACAAGGGCTTCGGCGAGCTGGTCTCGCTCGGGCTGGTCGAGGAGTCGCCGTACAAGATCTTCGGGGCGCAGGCCGAGGGCTGCTCGCCGGTCTCCGCGGCCTACAAGGGCGGCCACGACGTGGTGCGCCCGGTCAAGCCGGACACCATCGCCAAGTCGCTCGCGATCGGCAACCCGGCCGACGGCCCCTACGTCCTCGACGTGGCCCGCCGCACCGGCGGCGCCATCGAGGACGTCACCGACGACGAGGTCCGCGACGGCATCCAGCTGCTCGCCCGCACCGAGGGCGTCTTCGCCGAGACCGCCGGCGGGGTCACCGTCGCCACGCTCAAGAAGCTGCTCGCCACCGGCCAGCTCGACCCCGAGGCCGACACGGTCGTGTTCAACACCGGCGACGGGCTCAAGACCCTCGACGCGGTCGCCGACCGGGTCGGCCCCGCGGCCACGATCGAGCCGAGCTACGCCGCCTTCCGGGCCGCCGCCGTCGTCTGAGCGCCGGTAGCCTTCACCACCCGAGTCCCCAGCACCGAGGAGAGTCATGAGCGTCAGCGTCCGGATCCCGACCATCCTGCGCACCTACACCAACGGTGAGTCAGAGGTCTCGGCCGACGGCGGCACGCTCGCCGAGGTCATCGAGTCCCTGGACACGAGCTACCCCGGGATCAAGGGCCGGATCCTCGACGACCAGGGCGCGATCCGCCGGTTCGTGAACGTGTACGTCGGCAACGACGACGTGCGCTTCCTCGAGGCGCTCGACACGAGCACCCCCGAGGGCACCCAGGTCTCGGTGATCCCGGCGGTCGCCGGCGGCTGCTAGCGCTTCTTCGCCAGGCCGGGCGGCAGCGGGCGCACGCAGTCGTCCCGGCCGGCAGCGACGCAGTCGGACCACTTCTGCATGGCGTCCGCGTGCTCGCGGGACAGCGTGGCCATCTTCTTGGCCTTCTCGGCCGGCGTGAGTCCCTGCCAGGTGGCGCCCGGTCCCCGGTGCTTGTCGAGCCATCCCTTGAGGGCCTTGCGGTCCTTCTTGTCCAGGTGCTGCTTCCCGGGCTTCCCCGGCTTGCCGTGGTGCCCCTGCGCCTGCCCGTGCCGGGCGCCCTGGCCGCCGCGGGCGTCGTCCCCGTCGCGGGACGCGAGGGACACCGCGAGCGCCGGCAGCGCGGCGACCAGCAGCACGGCCACGGCCACGGCGGCCACCACCCAGGGCTTGAGGGGTGCGGTCATCCCACCAGTGTGAGGGATCGGGGCGGTTCGCCGGAATCGTCCGTTCGGTCAGGTGGGCGGGGCTCGTAGGCTGACCCGCATGGCACGCAAGATCGCGACAGCAGACCGGGTCGACCGCGACGCGCTCGAGGAGTTCGTCCGGCCGCGCCACAAGGGCACGCTCGTCACCCGTCGCCGCGACGGGAGTCCGCAGATGTCCCCGGTGGCGTGCGGCCTCGACGACCAGGGCCGGGTGGTCGTCTCGACGTACCCGCAGCGGGCGAAGGCCGCCAACGCGCGGCGCGACCCGCAGGTGTCGATCATGATCCACTCCGACGACTGGGACGGCCCCTACGTCCAGCTCGACGGCACCGCCGAGGTGATCGACATGCCGGACGCGGTCGAGCCGCTCGTCGACTACTTCCGCTGCATCGCCGGCGAGCACCCGGACTGGGACGAGTACCGCGAGGCGATGCGCCAGCAGGACAAGTCGCTGATCCGGATCACCGTCGAGCGCTGGGGCCCGGTCGCCACCGGCGGCTTCCCGCCCGACGCTGGTTGAGGTGGCCGAGGCGCTAGCCGAGGCCCTCGAAACCTCCCAGCCTCGGGCACAGAGGTTTCGAGGCTCGCTGCGCTCGCACCTCAACCAGCGAACCGCCGCAGCAGGTCCTCGGCCCCCGCCAGCTCCCGGAGCACCTCGGCGACGCTGCGCTCGGAGCCGAGCAGCCCGGCGCCCTGGCCGGCGTAGACGTAGTCCACCTCCGCAGCCGCCGCGTCGTCGGTCGCGAGCTCGTCGAGCCGGTGCTCCCACCGGTCGAAGAAGGCGTTGCGGAGCGCCCGGCCGCCGAACTCCGCCGGCCAGTCGAGCCGCTGGGCGACGTCGAAGACCCGGCCGTAGGCCGTGCCCGTCACGTCCGCGGCCAGCAGCGCCTCGCGTGCGGCGGGCCGGGTCGCGGCCTCGCGGGTGGTGAGCAGCGCCGTGCCGATCCACGCACCGGCCGCCCCGGCGGCGAGCACCGCGGCCAGGCCTCGAGCGGTGCCGATCCCGCCGGCGGCGAGCACGGGTACGTCGACCTGGTCGAGCACCGCCTGCAGCAGGGGCAGGGTGCCGACCTCGTTGCGGCCGTGACCGCCGCCCTCCGCGCCACGGGCCACCACCAGGTCGACGCCGGCCGCCTCGGCCCGGCGCGCCTCGTCCGGGGTGCCCGCCTGGACGGTCACCCGGATGCCCTGCGGCGCGCAGCCGGTCGACGTACCTCTCGAACGGCCCGAAGCTCACCGACACCAGCGCCGGCCGCACCTCGAGCACCGCCCGGAGCTGTGCGTCGTCGCTGCTCCAGCACCCAGGCCATCAGCCCCACGCCGTACGGCGCGCCGCCGGCGGCCGCGACCTCCGCCTGCTCGACGACCCAGTCAGCCGACCGGGACGAGTTCACGCCGACCATGCCGAGACCGCCGGCCGCCGAGACCGCCGCGGCGAGCGCGCCCTCGCCCGGACCGGCCATCGGAGCGCCCACGACGGGGACGGAGAGGCCGAACGTGTCGGTGAGCCAGGTGTCGATCATGGGTCCACTGTGGCAAACGGTTCGCGCCCGGGCGACCGGAGACGGTAGACGTTGCGCATGCACCCGCACCAGGCCGCCGCCGACTTCGTCGCCACCCACTTCCCGGACGCCCGCGCCGCGTTCCTCGGGGGCAGCGTCATCACCCCGCACCGCACCGAGACGTCCGACCTCGACGTCGTGGTCGTGCTCGACGGTCCGCCGGCGCCCTACCGGGAGACGTTCCGGCACCAGGGCTGGGTGGTCGAGACGTTCGTGCACGACGACGCGAGCCTCGCCCACTACTACGCGCACGACCGGGAACGACGGGTCTGCTCGCTGCTGCGGATGGTCGGGGACAGCGACGTCGTCGTGGACCGCGACGGCTCGGCGGCGACGCTCCAGGCCGAGGCGCGCGAGCCTGCTCTCCGCGGGGCCGCGACCGCTCGAGGATGCGGAGCGCGACGCCCTGCGCTACCAGCTGAGCGACCTGCTCGACGACCTCCGGGGCTGCCGGACCGCGGCCGAGCTGCCCTGGATCGCCGGCCTGCTGCTCGACCGGACCGCCCAGCTCGCGCTGGCCGCGGCCGACCGGTGGGGCGGTCTCGGCAAGGCCCTGCACCGTGCCCTGGCGGCCCACGACCCCTCGCTGGCCGGCCGGCTGGTGGAGGGCCACCGGGCGGTGGTCGTCGACGGCCGGGTGGAGCAGCTGGAGGCGGTCGTCCGGGAGGTGCTCGACGGCGTCGGCGGCCCGCTGGTCGAGGGCTACCGGGTCGGCGGGAGCGGTGGCCGTCCGGACGTGCTGCTGGCGACGTGCTCCTGGCTGCCCGACGGTGAGGACGGGGGAGACCTGCTCGTGGCCGAGCTCGCCCGGCGCGGGCTCGTCGCACGCTGGGTGGCCTGGGACGACCCGTTCGTCGACTGGTCCGCGGCCCGGGCCGTCGCGGTGCGCAGCACCTGGGACTACGAGAAGCGGCGCGAGGAGTTCCTCGGCTGGGCCCGCGTCGGTCGGTCCCGGGCTGCTCAACGGCGCCGACGCGCTGGCCTGGAACACCGACAAGGCCTACCTGCTCGAGCTGGTGGCGGCCGGGCTGCCGGTCGTGCCCACGGTGCTGGCGACGACGGCGGACGAGGCCCGGCAGGCGGCCGCGCGGTTCGCCCCGGCCGTCGTGAAGCCCACCGTCGCGGCGAGCGGGCGCGGCCTCGTGGTGATGGACGGCGCGGGCGAGCCCGCCGGGACCGGTCCGTGGCTCGTGCAGCCGGTGGTCGAGTCGGTGCACACCGAGGGAGAGGTGTCGGTGTTCGTGCTCGGCGGTCGGGCGGTCGCGCAGGTCCGCAAGGTGGCCGGCGGGGACGACGTACGCGTGCACGAGGCGTACGGCGGTCGCTCCGTGCCCGTGCCGCTCGAGGACGAGCACGCCGCGCTGGCGGTCCGCACCGTGCAGGTCGCGGAGGAGCTGCTCGGGGCGGACCTGTCCTACGCCCGGGTGGACCTGATGCGGCTCGCGGACGGCACGCTGGCGGTCGGCGAGCTGGAGGTCACCGAGCCGGGGCTCTACCTGGACCTGGTGCCCGAGGTGGCCGCGGACTTCGCGGCGATGCTGGCGGACCGGCTCGCCTGACGCGAGAGGCCGGAGAGCGCTTGCGCGTTCTCCGGCCGAAACCCCGTCGCACCCACGAGGTTCCTTCACGGTAGGCCCGTCCCGGAAGGCGGGTCAATGGTCACGGAGGGCCGCCCCGGTCCGTGCCGCCGTCGGTCTAGACCTGGCGCGCTCACCTCGTCTTGCACTCGGTGGGGGCGAGTGCTAAACATGAGGTAGCACTCTCAGCATGAGAGTGCCAGCAAGTGGGCCGGGAAGATGAGGTCCCACGCGTCGGCGGGAAGGGTCTGCCGGGTCAGCGGGGATCGTCCGTCGCGGGCATCCCCCGGGCCAGTCCATTCATTCCAGCGTGAGGAACCGCGGAGAATGCCGAAGCTTATTGCGTTCAACGAGGAAGCCCGGCGCGGCCTGGAGCGTGGCATGAACACGCTCGCCGACGCCGTGAAGGTGACGCTCGGCCCCAAGGGTCGCAACGTCGTCCTCGAGAAGAAGTGGGGAGCCCCCACGATCACCAACGATGGTGTCTCCATCGCCAAGGAGATCGAGCTCGAGGACCCCTACGAGAAGATCGGTGCCGAGCTCGTCAAGGAGGTCGCCAAGAAGACCGACGACGTCGCGGGCGACGGCACCACCACCGCCACCGTCCTGGCCCAGGCCATGGTCCGCGAGGGGCTGCGCAACGTCGCGGCCGGCGCGAACCCGATGTCGCTCAAGCGCGGCATCGAGATCGCCGTCACCGCCATCACCGAGCAGCTGCTCGCGATGGCCAAGGACGTCGAGACCAAGGAGCAGATCGCCTCCACCGCCTCCATCTCCGCCGGTGACACCACCGTCGGCGAGATCATCGCCGAGGCGATGGACAAGGTCGGCAAGGAAGGCGTCATCACGGTCGAGGAGTCGAACACGTTCGGCCTCGACCTCGAGCTCACCGAGGGCATGCGGTTCGACAAGGGCTACATCTCGGCGTACTTCGTCACCGACGCGGAGCGCATGGAGACGGTGCTCGACGAGCCCTACATCCTGATCGCCAACCAGAAGGTCTCGAACGTCAAGGACCTGCTGCCGGTGCTCGAGAAGGTCATGCAGAGCGGCAAGCCGCTGCTGATCCTCTCCGAGGACGTCGACGGCGAGGCGCTGTCCACCCTGGTGGTCAACAAGATCCGCGGCACCTTCAAGTCCGTCGCCGTCAAGGCTCCGGGCTTCGGTGACCGTCGCAAGGCCATGCTCCAGGACATCGCGATCCTCACGGGCGGCCAGGTCATCTCCGAGGAGGTCGGCCTCAAGCTCGAGTCGACCGGCCTCGAGCTGCTCGGCCAGGCCCGCAAGGTGGTCGTCACCAAGGACGAGACGACCATCGTCGAGGGTGCCGGCGACGCCGACCAGATCGCCGGACGGGTCAACCAGATCCGTGCGGAGATCGAGAAGAGCGACTCCGACTACGACCGCGAGAAGCTGCAGGAGCGCCTGGCCAAGCTGGCCGGCGGCGTTGCGGTCATCAAGGTCGGCGCGGCCACCGAGGTCGAGCTCAAGGAGCGCAAGCACCGCATCGAGGACGCCGTTCGCAACGCGAAGGCTGCCGTCGAGGAGGGCATCGTCGCCGGTGGTGGCGTCGCTCTCGTCCAGGCGACCGACGCCGCGTTCGAGAAGATCGACCTCGAGGGTGACGAGGCGACGGGTGCGCAGATCGTGCGCTTCGCCGCCGAGGCCCCGCTCAAGCAGATCGCGATCAACGCCGGCCTCGAGGGTGGCGTCGTCGCGGAGAAGGTGCGCAACCTGACGCCGGGTCACGGGCTCAACGCGGCCACCGGCGAGTACGTCGACATGGTCGCCGAGGGCATCCTCGACCCGGCCAAGGTCACGCGCTCGGCCCTGCAGAACGCTGCCTCCATCGCGGCGCTGTTCCTCACGACCGAGGCGGTCGTGGCGGACAAGCCCGAGAAGGCGCCGGCCGGCATGCCCGGTGGCGACGGCGGCATGGGCGGCATGGACTTCTGATCCGCCTGCTCTGAACCGCAGATTCACTGGGTCCCCAGTGAATCTGGCACACCCCCAGCGTTGCGACGCTGGGGGTGTGCACGTTTAACTGGGTACCCAGTGAATCCGACGCACCCCCGCCGTTGCGACGCCGGGGCCGTGCACGTTTAACCGGGTGCCCAGTGAATCTGGCAGGCCAACTAGCATCTGCGCCATGACGCTGCGAGACCACGTGCCACCGTCGATCAGGCGTCGCCTGCGCTCGCTGCGGACCCCCGCTCCCGCCCCGGCCGCGCCCCGCCGGCCCCGCCGCAGAAGAAGCCGACGGCGCTCGAGCAGTGGAAGGCGCGCGACTTCGTGATGCCGGCCCCGCAGCGGGTCAAGTGGTCGGTGCTGCGGCGCTACGGCCGGCCCACCGACGTGTGGGTGGAGACGGGGACCTACCGGGGCGACACGACGGCCTACCTCGCGCGCACGGCGGCGCACGTGCACTCCATCGAGCCCGGTCCCGAGCTCGCCGAGGCGGCGCGCTGGCGGTTCCGCGACGACACCCGGGTGAGCATCCTCCAGGGCCTGTCCGAGGAGCGGCTGCCCGAGCTGCTCGAGACGCTCGAGGGGCCGGTGTCGTTCTGGCTGGACGGCCACTTCTCGGCCGGTGTGACCTTCCGGGGGCCGGCCGACACCCCGATCCGCGACGAGCTCGACGTGATCGGCCGGCACCTCGGGCGGCTGGGCCGGGTCAGCGTGCTCGTCGACGACGTGCGGTGCTTCGACCCGTCGAACCCGTCGTTCGCGTCGTACCCCACCCGGGGCTGGCTGGTCGAGTGGGCCGAGGGCCACGGCCTCACCTGGACCATCGAGCACGACATCTTCGCCGCGTGGACGCCCACGAGCGGGCCTAGCGCACGTCGTAGGGCCGGAACTGGATGCTGATCCGGGGACCGACCGGCCGGGCGGTCTTGAGCACGGCGTGCTCCCAGGTGCGCTGGCAGGAGCCGCCCATCACGAGCAGGTCGCCGTGCCCGACCGGGAACGAGATCGACTCGCCGCCGGTGCGCGGCCGCAGCGAGAGCCGGCGCGCCTCGCCCAGCGACAGGATCGCGACCATCGTGTCCTGGCTGCTGCTGCGGCCGATGGTGTCGCCGTGCCAGGCCACGCTGTCGCGGCCGTCGCGGTAGAAGCACATCCCCGCGCTCACGAACGGCTCCCCGAGCTCCTCGGCGTAGTGCCGGTCGAGCGCGCGCCGGGCCTCGAGGAGCAGCGGGTCCGGCAGCGGGGCGCCGGCGCCGTAGAACTTGAGCAGCCGGGGCACGGCCACCTCGTTGTCCCACATCACCCGCCGCTCGGCCTGCCACGGCACCTCGGTCACCAGCCGGGCGAAGAGCTCGTCGGAGCCCGACAGCCACCCGGGGCGTACGTCGACCCAGGCGCCGCGCGTGAGCAGATGGCGGGTGACGGTGTCCCCGAGGGGGCCGAGCCGGGCGCCCTCGACGGACGGCTCGACGGTGTCGAAGAGGGATGCCTGGAACTCCACGGTCATGGCACGAAGGCTACCCGGGTTCGAACAGGTGTTCTAGTGGTTCAGGCGCGCCGGATCCGGATCGGGCCGCGGGCGGTGGCCGGGTCGACGACGGTGCCGCCCTGGGTGATGACCACCTCGCCCCGGTCCACGAGCCGGCGTGCGGCGGCCCGGGCCGGCTCCATGAGGTCGCGCCAGCCGTCGGCGTCGACCGCGCGGGCTGCGTCGGACGGGCAGATCGTCGACGTACGGGCGCGCGCCTCCAGCAGCGAGAGGATCGTGCGCTCGAGTCGCTGCTCCACCGGGTCCACGGGGCAAGTCTGCCGCGCGGGTGGACGCGCCGCCTACGGTTGGTCCCGTGACCGTCACCGATCGTGGGACCAGCGAGCCGTCGACCCGGCGCCCGGCGGCCCGCACCGTCGACCTGACCAAGACCTACGGCACCGGTGACGCGGTCGTGACCGCGCTGGACGCGGTGACCGTCGACCTCTTCGCCGGGGAGTTCACCGCCGTGATGGGCCCGTCCGGCTCCGGCAAGTCCACGCTGATGCACTGCTGCGCCGCGCTGGACACCCCCACCAGCGGTTCGGTCTTCGTCGGCGACACCGAGCTCAGCCGGCTCAACGACAAGGAGCTGACCCGGCTGCGGCGCGACGAGATCGGGTTCGTGTTCCAGTCCTTCAACCTCGTCCCGACCCTGACGGCGGAGGAGAACATCCTGCTGCCGCTCTCGATCGCCGGGACGCAAGCCCGACGCCGGAGTGGTACGCCACCGTCATCGACACGGTCGGCCTCGCGCGACCGGCTCGGCCACCGGCCCAACCAGCTGTCCGGCGGGCAGCAGCAGCGGGTCGCCGTGGCCCGGGCGATGGCCAGCCGGCCGGCCATCGTCTTCGCCGACGAGCCCACCGGCAACCTGGACTCCCGGTCCGGCGCGGAGGTGCTCACGCTGCTCCGCCGCTCGGTCGACGAGTTCGGCCAGACGGTGGTGATGGTGACCCACGACCCGGTGGCCGCCGCCTTCACCGACCGCGTGCTGTTCCTGGCCGACGGGGCCGTCGTGGACGAGGTCCGGGACCCCGACCGGGAGGTCGTCCTGGAGCACATGACCCGGATGGACGCCCGTCAGCCGGTCCCCGATCCCACGCCACGGGCGGTCCCGGAAGGCTATGGTGGTCGAGAGGGGGCCTGAGGGAGGTGCAATGGGTGACGTGATGACGCCCGATCGCTCGCGGCCGACCGTGCACAAGCACGTGCAGGTCCGTGAGTACGTCCGGGGGTTGATCGCGGGAGCGGACCCGGGGAGTCCGGCTCCTTCCGAGCGCGAGCTCGTGCACCACTTCGGCGTGGCCCGGATGACGGTGCGCCAGGCCCTCGACGCCCTCGTGGCCGAGGGGCTCCTCGAGCGCGTGCCCGGTCGTGGCACCTTCGTGGCCCGGGCCAAGATCGACGTGCAGGTGCGGCTGTCCAGCTACACCGAGGAGATGGGTCGCCGGGGCATGAAGCCCGACTCCCGCACGCTGCTGGCCCGCATGGAGTCCGCCGGCCCCGGCGTCGCCCGCGCCCTCGAGATCGGTGAGGGCGACAAGGTCGTGCACTGGCAGCGGCTGCGGCTCGCCGACGGGGCGCCGATGTGCATCGAGGACGCCTACCTCGCCGACAGCATCCTGCCCAAGTTCCTGGACACGGCGCTGCCCGACAGCCTCTACGTCGAGCTCCAGCGCCGCGACCTGCTGCCCACCTGGGGCGAGGACTCCGTCGACGCCGCCCTGGCCCGCAAGGAGGAGGCCGAGCTGCTCGGCATCGCCGAGGGCACGCCCGTGCTGCGGATCGCCCGCCGCGCGTTCGCGGGCAACATCGCGGTCGAGGTGTCGCGGTCGACCTACCGGGCCGACCGGTTCACCCTGTGGGTGCCGCTGTCGCGCCCGAACGCCCCGGTGACCCCGGGTCGATGACCGCTCCCGCCGTCCCCGTCCTCGACGGGCACAACGACCTGCCCTGGGCGCTGCGCGAGCACTGCGGCTACGACCTGTCCCGGGTCGACCTCGCCGGCGGCGAGCCTGCCGTGCGACACCGACCTGCCCCGGCTGCGCGCCGGCGGCGTCGCGGGCCAGTTCTGGTCGGTGTTCGTGCCCTGCTCGCTGTCCGGCGACGAGGCGGTGACCGCCACCCTCGAGCAGGTCGACTTCGTGCACCGGCTGGTCGAGGCGTTCCCCGACGACCTCGCCCTGTGCCGTACGGCGGACCAGGTCGAGGCCGCGATGCGCGAGGGCCGGATCGCCTCGCTGACCGGCATGGAGGGCGGCCACTCGATCAACTCCTCGCTCGGCACGCTGCGGATGATGCACGCGCTCGGGGTGCGCTACATGACGCTGACCCACAACGAGAACGTGCCCGTGGGCCGACTCCGCGACCGACGAGCCGGTGCTCGGCGGCCTCTCGGACTTCGGCCGGGACGTGGTCCGCGAGATGAACCGGATCGGCATGTTCGTCGACCTCTCGCACGTGTCCGCCGACGTGATGCGGGACGCGCTCGCCGTGGCCACCGCCCCGGCGATCTTCAGCCACAGCTCCGCGCTCGCGATCTGCGACCACCCGCGCAACGTCCCCGACGACGTGCTGACCACGCTGGCCGGCAACGGCGGCGTGTGCATGGTGACGTTCGTGCCGCCGTTCGTGGACCAGGCGCACGCGGACTGGGTCTTCGGCTGCATGGACGCGCTGCGCGAGCGGGGCGGTGACCCCCGCCGCTTCGAGCAGCTCGACCCGGTGATGCGGGAGCGGCTGCACCTCGCGCCGCCGATGCCGTCGGTCTCGCTCGTCGCCGACCACGTCGAGCACGTCCGGGAGGTGGCCGGGCTCGCGCACGTCGGGCTCGGCGGCGACTACGACGGCTCGCTGACCTTCCCCGCCGGGCTGGAGGACGTGTCCGGCTACCCGCGGCTGTTCGACGAGCTCCGGACGCGCGGCTGGTCCCAGGACGACCTGGTCGCCCTCGGGTCCGGCAACGTGGTCCGCGCCCTGCGCGACATGGAGTCGGTGGCCCGCCCGTGAGCGGGGTCGCCGGACTGCTCCTCGCCGCCGGCGCCGGCCGCCGGATGGGCGGCCCCAAGGCGCTGCTGCGGGACCCGCACGGCGTGCCCTACCTCGACCGCACGGTCGGCCTGCTGCTCGACGGCGGCTGCGACCGCGTCACGGTGGTGCTCGGGGCCTCGGCGGCCGACGCCCAGGTCCTGCTCGACGAGGCCGGCTGGTCCGCCGACGACGCCGTCGACGTGGTGGTCGCCGACGGACTGGGACGAGGGCATGGGCGCCTCCCTGCGCGCCGGCCTCCGGGCGCTGGGCGACGGGGACGCCGACGCCGCGCTCGTCACCCTCGTGGACCTGCCCGACGTGGACGAGCCGGTGCTGCGCCGGGTGCTCGGTGCCGGCTCCGGGTGCGCGGGGCGCTCGTCCGGGCGACGTACGACGGGCGGCCCGGCCACCCCGTGCTGATCGGGCGCGACCACTGGGCGGGCGTGGTGGCCACCGCCGAGGGGGACCGCGGGGCCCGCACCTACTTCCGCACCCACGAGCCGGTCGCCTGCGAGTGCGCCGACCTGGCCACCGGCCGCGACCTGGACCGCCCGAGGACCTGGACAGCCGAACGGCCGGTGACGCGCGGTTGTGCCGTGGTGAATGCTGGGGGACATGCACCCGACCACCCTCGGCTCGCCCGACGACCTCGCCAAGCGGCTCGGCGAGACCGGCTACCTCTGTGACGACTCGCTCGCCACGATCGGCTACCTCGCGCTCGCGATGCACCGGCCCCTCCTGCTCGAGGGGGAGCCGGGCACCGGGAAGACGGCGCTGGCCGAGGCGTTCGCCGAGGCGCTCGACCTGCCGCTGATCCGGCTGCAGTGCTACGAGGGCATCGACGCCGGGCAGGCGCTCTACGACTGGGACTTCCCGCGGCAGATCCTGCACCTGCGGGCGCTGGAGGCCGCGGGCGGCGGCGCGGTCACCGACGCCGACGCCGCGGAGGAGTCGCTGTTCGACGAGCGGTTCCTGCTGGCCCGGCCGGTGCTGCGCGCGCTGCGCGAGTCGCCGGCCGTGCTGCTCGTGGACGAGATCGACCGCGCCGACGACGAGTTCGAGGCGTTCCTGCTGGAGGTCCTCTCGACCTACCAGGTGACCATCCCGGAGCTCGGCACGATCACCGCGGCGACGCCGCCGATCGTGGTGCTCACCTCCAACCGCACCCGCGAGGTGCACGACGCCCTCAAGCGCCGGTGCCTCTACCACTGGGTCGAGCACCCGGGCCTCGACCGGGAGATCGAGATCGTGCGGTCCCGCGCCCCCGAGGTCTCCGAGACGCTGGCCCGCCAGGTCGTCACCCTCGTCCAGCGCCTGCGTACGGCGGAGGGGCTGCTCAAGCCACCCGGCGTCGCCGAGACGCTCGACTGGGCCCGCGCCCTCGACGCCCTCGGGGCCACCGAGCTCGACGTCGAGAACGCCGCGGCCACGCTCGGCGCCGTCGTGAAGTACCGCGAGGACGCCCAGCGGGTGCGCCAGGCCCTGGACCGGATGCTGGCGGGATGACCACCCTCGGGACGGCGGTGGCTCCGCTGCACGAGCCGGACGAGCTGCTGCTCGGCTTCGCCCGTGCGCTGCGCGCCGCCGGGGTCCCGGTGACCCAGGACCGCACCCGCGCCTACCTCGAGGCGACGGCGCTCGTGGGGCTCGACGACCAGCGGGCGACGTACTGGGCCGGGCGGGCGACGCTCTGCTCCGCCCCCGACGACCTGGACCGCTACGACCAGGTGTTCGCGGCCTGGTTCGCCCAGGACATCCCGCGCGGCAAGCGGCCGGAGGAGCGCCGCCAGGTCGTCGAGGCGTCGCTGGAGGACGAGCAGGACGGTGCCGGCTCGGACACGGACGAGGACACCCTGGACGCGATGGCCAGCGAGGCCGAGGTGCTGCGGCACCGCGACATCGCCGACATGCCCGCGTCCGAGAAGGCCCGGCTGTCGGTGATGTTCGAGACGTTGCGGCCGCGGGCGCCCCGTCGCACCGCGCAGCGGCGCACCGCCTGGCACCGCGGCGACGTCGACGCCCAGCGCACCCTGCGCCAGATGCTGCGGCGGATGGGGGAGCCCGGCGAGGTCGCCTACCGCCGCCGCTCGACCCGACCCGCGCCGGATCGTGCTGCTCATCGACGTCTCCGGCTCGATGAGCTCCTACGCCGACGCCCTGCTCCGGCTGGCCCACCGGTTCAGCCACCCGCCGGCGACGCGCGGGCCGCAGCCGCGGGTCGAGGTCTTCACGGTCGGCACCCGGCTGACCCACGTCACCCGCGCGATGCGGCTGCGCGACCCCGAGCGGGCGATCGTGGCGGCCGGCGAGACCGTGCCCGACTGGTCGGGCGGCACCCGGCTCGGCGAGACGCTCCGGATCTTCCTGGACCGCTGGGGCCAGCGCGGGATGGCCCGCGGGTCGGTCGTGGTGGTGTTCAGCGACGGCTGGGAGCGCGGCGACGCCGCCCTGCTCGGGGAGCAGATGCGCCGGCTGCACCGGATCGCCCACCGGGTGGTCTGGGTCAACCCGCACGTCGGCAAGGACGGCTACCTCCCGGTCCAGCAGGGAATCGTGGCGGCCCTTCCCTACGTTGACGACTTGGTGGCGGGTCACTCGCTCGCCACCTTCGCGGACCTGATCGAGGTGGTCGCCCATGCGTGAGGTTCTCCCCGAGCTGATGCGGTGGTGGCGCGACGGCCGCACCGTCGGCGTCGGCACCGTCATCGCCACCTTCCGGTCCGCCCCGCGGCCCCCGGGCGCCTCGATGCTGGTCGGCCCCTCCGGCGAGGCGGTCGGCTCCGTGTCGGGCGGCTGCGTCGAGGGCGCGGTCTACGAGCTCGCGCAGTCCGTCGTCGGGTCCGGCGACCCGGTGCTGCAGCGCTACGGCGTCAGCGACGACGACGCGTTCGCGGTCGGGCTCACCTGCGGCGGCATCCTCGACGTGTACGTCGAGAAGGTCGACCAGGAGACGTTCCCCGAGCTCGGCGCCATCGCCGACGACGTCGAGGCCGGCCGTCCCGTGGCGGTCGCCACCGTCGTGGAGCACCCGGACCCTGCCTGGATCGGCCGGCGGATCGTCGTACGACCGGACGGAGGGGAGTGCTCGGGCTCGATCGGCTCGCCGCGCGCCGAACGACGCCGTCAAGGACGACGCCCTCGGGCATGCTCGCCTCCGGGCACAACCAGACGCTGACCTACGGACCCGACGGCGAGCGCCGCGGCGAGGGCATGCGGGTGTTCGTGTGGTCGTTCGCGCCGGCGCCGCGGATGCTGGTCTTCGGGGCGATCGACTTCGCCGCGGCGGTCGCGCCGGATGGGCAACTTCCTCGGCTACAAGGTCACCGTCTGCGACGCCCGGCCGGTGTTCGCCACCAACTCGCGGTTCCCGTCGGCCGACGAGGTCGTCGTGAAGTGGCCGCACAAGTACCTCGCCGACGAGGTCGCCGCCGGCCGCGTCGACCAGCGCAGCGTGCTGTGCGTGCTGACCCACGACCCCGAAGTTCGACGTACCCCTGCTCGAGGTCGCGCTCCGGCTCGACGTGGCGTACGTCGGGGCGATGGGCTCCCGCCGCACGCACGACGACCGGATGGAGCGGCTGACCGAGGCCGGTCTCACGCACGAGGAGCTCGGCCGGCTGTCGTCGCCGGTCGGTCTCGACCTCGGCGCCCGGACTCCCGAGGAGACGGCCGTCAGCATCGCGGCAGAGATCATCGCACTGCGCTGGGGCGGCAAGGGCGAGCGACTCGCGTCCCTGGCCGGTCGCATCCACCACTGATCCGTCCGGGTCCTATCCGTTCGGAGAGGTCACGGAATCTGGCCGCTGTGACCCTTGTCTCGCATCGTCAAAACCGCAACGATCGGCTCAACTGCACTCACGAATGCCCGCTGGGGCCCAGGAGATGTCGATGACCCGGATCAGTGTCACCGTCGACGGAGCGAGCTACTCCGACGACGTCGAACCCCGCATGCTTCTCGTCCACTACCTCCGCGAACGGCTCGGCAAGACCGGGACCGTCGTCGGCTGCGACACCAGCAACTGCGGCGCCTGCACCGTCCACCTCGGCGGCCGCAGCGTGAAGTCCTGCAACGTGCTGGCCGTCCAGGCCGACGGGGCCGAGGTCACGACGATCGAGGGTCTGGCCCAGGACGGCGAGCTGCACCCGATGCAGGCCGCCTTCCACGAGTGCCACGCCCTGCAGTGCGGCTACTGCACGCCGGGCATGATCATGCAGGCGATCGACGTGCTCAACGACAACCCGAAGCCGTACCGAGCGGGAGATCCGCGAGGGCCTCGAGGGCAACCTGTGCCGGTGCACCGGCTACCACAACATCGTCCGCGCCGTGCAGACCGCGTCGGGCCAGGAATCCAGGCCCGCATCGCTCGACGGGAGCGCATCGTGACCGTCACCGAGGACGCACCCACCACCCGCCCCGAGATCGGCCGTGACCGTCGCCGCAAGGAGGACCAGCGGCTGATCACCGGTCGCAGCAAGTGGACCGACAACATCCAGCTGACCGGCATGCTGCACGCCGCGATGGTCCGCAGCCCCTTCGCGCACGCGAAGATCACCAACATCGAGACCAGCGAGGCCAAGGCGGCGCCCAACGTCGTCGCGGTGCTCACCGGCGCCGACCTCGGTGAGGGCCAGGGCGTCTGCATCAACGCCTGGCCGATCACGCCCGACCAGAAGGCACCCACCCACGTGCCGATGCCGGCCGACCGGGTCACCTTCGCCGGCGAGACCGTCGCCGTGGTGATCGCGCGCACCGCTGCCGAGGCCCGCGACGCCGCCGAGCTCGTCGACGTCGACTACGAGGAGCTCCCCGCGGCGCTCGACCTCAAGGAGGCGGCCGAGGACAAGGTGCTCGCGCACCCCGACCTCGGCACCAACAAGTCGGCGCTGTGGGTCTTCGACTCGGCCGCAGGCCGGCACCGGCAGCGACGTCGAGGAGGCCATCGCCGCGGCCCGCGCGGACGGCGTCGTCATCGAGCGGGAGTTCCGCCAGCAGCGGCTGATCCCGGCGTTCATGGAGCCGCGCTCGGTCGTGGTCGACCCGACCGGCGAGCAGATCACCATGTGGTCCGCGACCCAGATCCCGCACATCCTGCGCTTCGCCCTGGCGGCCACGACCGGCGTGCCCGAGTCCAAGATCCGGGTCATCGCGCCCGACGTCGGCGGCGGCTTCGGCGGCAAGCTCCAGTGCGCGCCGGAGGAGTGGATCATCTGGGCGGTCGCCCGCCGGCTCGGCAAGCCGGTGAAGTACACCGAGACCCGCTCCGAGTCCCTGATGGCGGCCCACCACGGTCGCGACCAGTGGCAGAAGCTGACGCTGGCCGCCGAGAAGGACGGCACCGTCACCGGCCTCAAGGTCGAGCTGCTCGCCGACCTCGGCTCCTACGTCGCCATCATCGGCGGTGGGGTGCCGGTCCTCGGCGCGTTCATGTTCAACGCGATCTACAAGTTCCCGGCCTACCACTTCTCGTGCCAGACGGTGCTGACCAACAAGACCTGGACCGACGCCTACCGCGGCGCCGGCCGGCCCGAGGCCACCTTCGGCATCGAGCGGATCATGGACGAGCTCGCGGCCGAGCTCGGCGTCGACCCGTTCGTCGTACGCGAGAAGAACTGGATCAAGCACGAGGAGTTCCCGTTCACGACCGTCGCCGGCCTGGAGTACGACACCGGCAACTACGAGGCGGCGACCGCCAAGGCCAAGGAGATCTTCGGGTACGACGAGCTGCGGGCCGAGCAGAAGCAGCGGCGGGAGTCGAACGACCCGGTCCAGCTCGGCATCGGCGTCTCGACGTTCACCGAGATGTGCGGCCTCGCGCCGTCGCGGGTGCTCGGCAGCCTCGACTACGGCGCCGGCGGCTGGGAGCACGCGTCGGTCCGGATGCTCGCGACCGGCTCCGTCGAGATCGTCACCGGCACCTCGGCGCACGGCCAGGGCCACGAGACGGCGTTCTCGCAGATCGTCGCCGACCGGCTCGGTGTCCCGTTCGAGTCGGTCGAGGTGCTGCACGGCGACACCCAGGTCGCGCACCGCGGCATGGACACCTACGGCTCCCGGTCCCTGGTCGTCGGCGGCGAGGCGCTCGTCCGGGCCGCCGACAAGGTGATCGAGAAGGCCAAGCCGATCGCGGCCCACCTGCTCGAGGCCTCGGTCGACGACCTCGAGTTCAAGGAGGGGCGCTTCGGGGTCAAGGGCACCGACAAGGGCATGGCCATCACGCGAGGTGGCGCTGGCGACGTTCGCGGCGCACAACCTGCCCGACGGGACCGAGCCCTCGCATCGACGCCGACTCGACGTACGACCCGGTGAACTTCAACTTCCCGCACGGCACGCACCTGTGCGCCGTCGAGATCGACACCGAGACCGGTGGCCTGAAGATGCGGAAGTACACCTGCGTCGACGACATCGGCAACATCGTCAACCCGCTGATCGTGGCGGGCCAGGTGCACGGCGGCCTGGTGCAGGGCATCGCGCAGGCGCTGTGGGAGGAGGCGGTCTACGACGACGCCGGCACCCTGGTGTCCGCGTCGTTCGTCGACTACCTCGTGCCGACCGCGGCCGACACGATCAGCTTCGACATCGCGCACAACACGACGGCGTCGCTGACCAACACGCTCGGCACCAAGGGCGTCGGCGAGGCCGGCACCATCGCCTCCACGCCGGCGGTCGTCAACGCGGTGGTCGACGCGATCCGGCACTTCGGGGTCAACGACGTGCGGATGCCGTGCACGCCGGAGCGGATCTACAAGGCGATCCACGCCAAGGACGGCGCCGAGTCCGGTGGTGGTGCCACCGAAGGCGCCGCCACGCCACACTTCGACGAGGCCGACACGGCCGACAGGACAGACGGAGGTTCGCTGTGATCCCGGCCCAGTTCGACTACCTGGCTCCGACCAGCCTCGAGGAGGCGCTCGCGGCGCTGGCCGAGCACGGGGACGACGCGAAGATCATCGCCGGCGGGCAGAGCCTGCTGCCGGTGCTCCGGATGCGGCTCAACGCCCCGGAGGTCGTGATCGACCTCGGCAAGATCGAGGCGCTGCGCGGCGTACGCGACGACGGCGACTCGATCGTCATCGGCGCCATGACCACGCACGACACCGTCCTGCACGACGCCCTGGTGCGCGAGAACGCCTTCGTGATCACCAAGGCCGTCGAGCAGCTCGCCGACCCGCAGGTGCGGCACCGCGGCACCTTCGGCGGCGCGCTGGCGCACGCCGACCCCGCGGGCGACCTCGGGGCGCCGTCGCTGGCCCTCGACGCGCAGTTCGTGATCGCGGGCTCCGGCGGGGAGCGGACCGTCGAGGCGGTCGACTTCTTCGTCGACCTGTTCGACACCGCGATCGAGGAGGGCGAGATCCTCAAGGAGGTCCGCATCCCCAAGCGGGCCGGCTGGGGCGCCCACTACGAGAAGTTCGTGCGGGTGGCCCACCAGTGGCCGATCGTCGCGGTCGCCGCGGCCGTCAAGGTCGAGGGCGGCACGATCAGCGAGGCCCGGGTGGGGCTGACCAACATGGGCTCCACGCCGCTGCGCGCCCGCTCCGTCGAGGCGGCCCTGGTCGGGCAGCCCGCCACCGACGAGGCGGTCCGTGCGGCCGCGGCCTCGGCCGCGGACGGCACCAACCCGCCGTCGGACCTCAACGGCGACGCGGACTACCGCAAGCACCTCGCCACGGTCCTCACCCGGCGCGCCGTGCTCGCGGCTGCGGGGGCATGATCGCCCGATGGACCTGAACCACTCGTTCACCGTGCCGGCCTCCGTGGCGGACACCTGGCAGACCTTCGAGGACATCGAGTCCGTCGCGGAGTGCTTCCCGGGTGCCGTCGTCACGGAGGTCGCCGGTGACGACTTCAAGGGCACCTGCAAGGTCAAGCTCGGACCGATCGCGATGGTCTACTCCGGGCTCCGGCACGTTCCTCGAGAAGGACGAGGCCGCCCGGAGGTTCGTCATCGAGGCCAAGGGCAAGGACAAGCGGGGCAACGGCACCGCCGGCGCGACGGTCACCGCGACGTTCGCGGAGGAGGGCCCCGACTGCACCCGGGTCGACGTCAACACCGACCTGGCGATCACCGGCAAGCCGGCGCAGTTCGGGCGGGGCGTCATCGAGGACATCTCCAACAAGCTCCTGCAGCAGTTCGTGACCTGCCTGCAGGACAAGGTGGGGGCGCCCGCGTCCGCGGCCGAGGAGCCGGTGGCCGAGGCTGCGGCCACGACCGGGTCGGCCCCGCAGGCCGACCCCGGACCGGTGACGGCGTCGACGGTGCCGCCGCAGCCCGCCGCCGGGCTGCTCCACGGCCCCGCCTCCCGTCGGCGGCCCCGCGGCCGTCCTCGTCGGGCGACGACTCGCTGGACCTCGGGGCCACGGTGCTGCCGATCCTGGCGAAGACCTACGGCCCCCAGATCGGGATCGCGCTGGTCGCCCTGATCATCGGCTACCTGCTGGGACGCCGGCGCGGCTGAGGCGTCGCTCAGCGGGTCAGGCTCCCCAGGGGTGCGACGGCGATGCCGGACTTCTCGCACACCCAGGCGGGGTCGGGCCCGCCGAGCTCCGGGTGGATGTACAGCGCGTGCGGGTCGAGGTCGTCGCACGCGCGGCACAACGGCCAGCGCCCGACCTCCTCGAGCATGGCGTCCTGCACGTCCTGGGCGATCAGCCCGGCGACGTACTCACGCCCCTCCTCCCACTGGGAGGCCCACCACCGCCGGGTCGTCACGGACGCCTCGAGCGCCGAGACCGAGGCGGGGTTGGCTGCCGCGGTGGCCTCGAGGTCGTGCAACACGAGGGCGCGCGCGGTCAGCAGTGCGTCTGTCTGGTGGTCGTCGGATGTCACGATGTCCATTGTGAGCACGGATCAAGTCCCGGGGCACGCCCCGGCCCCCCTCCTCGAGGTCGTGGTGCTGCATCCGCGCGACGTGGGAGGCGCTCACGACGGGGGCGCGGACCGCATCTTCGTGGTCGACGACCTCGCCGTCCGGGGGACTCTCGGCCGAGCCGTCCCTGGTCTCCGCGGTGTGCAAGGAGACCGACCTGCCGGTGCGGGCGATGCTCCGGCTCAACGACACCTACACGACCACCGGCGGTGAGCTGACCCGCCTCGTGGGGCTGGGGGAGGACTACCTGGCCGTGGGCGCCGAGGGTGTCTCGTTCGGGTTCCTGACCCCCGACCTGACCGTCGACGTCGAGGTCTGCCGGCACCTGGCCGAGGCGCTCGAGGTGCCCTGGACGTTCCACCGGGCGATCGACGCGTCGCTGGAGACCGACCTCGCCTGGCGGCAGCTGCGCGGCATGCCCGGGCTCGACGCCGTGCTCTCGGCCGGCTCGCCGCAGGGCATGGCGACCGGGCACGAGGAGCTGACCGACCGGGCCGTGGGCGACGCCGGCGTCGCGGACCTGCTGATGGCCGGCGGCGGGCTGCGCGGCGAGCACGTGCCGTGGCTGGTGCGCGCAGGGGTGCGCCAGTTCCAGGTCGCCTCCTCGGTCCGTCCGGGCGGGTCCTGGAAGGCGCACGTGGACGCGGCGCACGTCCGGTCCTGGCGGATGCTGCTCGACGACGCCTCCGACCGCGCGGCGGGACGGCCGACCGGGTGACCCTGCTCATCGACCCCCCGAACTCCCCGGGGCACGGGCGGCTCTGGTCGCACCTGGCCAGCGACTCGTCGTACGCGGAGCTCCACCACTTCGCGCAGTCGCTCGGCATCCCGCAGCGCGGGTTCGACCGCGACCACTACGACATCCCGGCCGAGCGCTACGACGTGGTGGTCGAGGCCGGCGCCACCCCGGTGACCTCGCGCGAGCTGATCGCGAGGCTGATCGACGCCGGGCTCCGTCGCCGCAAGGCCGAGGCGCTGGCGCCCAAGAAGCCCGGACGCTCGCTGATCCGGTCGTCGCGGCTGCGCCCCGGTGACCCGGTGGCGGTCGTCGCCCCGGCCGGCCCGGTGGTGCCCGAGCGGCTCGACGCCGGCCTCGACGTGCTGCGGTCGTGGGGTCTCGACGTACGGGTGGGGGAGCACGCGCGCGGCACCCACGAGCGGTTCGGCTACCTCGCCGCCGACGACGCCTCGCGCGCCGACGACCTGATGGCCGCCTGGTGCGACCCGGAGGTGCAGGCCGTCTTCTGCGCCCGGGGTGGGTACGGCGTCGCAGCGGATGGTCGACCTGCTCGACTGGGAGTCGCTGGCCGCCGCGGGACCGAAGGCGCTCGTCGGCTTCTCGGACATCACCGCGCTGCACCAGGCGTTCGCGGCCCGGCTCGGCCTCTCGACCGTGCACGGACCGGTCGTCACGTCGCTGGGCTCCGGCGACGACGCCTCGCGCGCGCACCTGCGGGACCTGCTGTTCGACCCGGTGCCCGGCACGTCACTGACCCCCACGCCGGTCGAGGTGCTCGTGCCCGGGCGGGCCGAGGGCGTGCTGGTCGGCGGCAACCTCGCGCTGCTCACGACGGAGATCGGCACCCGGAACTCGGCGCGGGCGGCCGAGTCCGTCGTGGTGCTCGAGGACATCGGCGAGGACGTCTACCGGGTCGACCGGATGGTGACGCAGCTGCTGCGCTCCGGCTGGTTCGACGACGTGCGCGGCATCGCCCTGGGCGCGTTCACGGACTGCGCGACCCCCGAGGCGGTCCGCGACGTGATGGTCGAACGGCTGGGCCCTCTCGGCGTACCCCTGCTCTGGGGGCTGCCGGTCGGCCACGAACCGCACAACCTCGCCTTCGCGTTCGGCGTGCCCGCCGTGCTCGACGGGGACGCCGGCACGCTGGTGATGAGGGAGGCTCCGCTGCTGTGAACGACTTCCGGCAGGACCGCATCGGGTCCGCGCTCAGGGGTGAGAACCCGACGGTGCTGGCCCGGCTCCCAGCGGGCTTCGCGGTGATCGGCGACGTGCAGTGGCTGCCCGGCTACTGCGTGCTGCTCACCGACGACCCGACCGCCACCCGGCTCTCGGACCTGTCGCGGGAGGCGCGGTCGGCGTACCTCGAGAGCATGGCCGACCTCGGCGAGGCCGTCGAGCGGGCGTGCGCCTCCCTGGACCCGGCCTTCCGGCGCGTGAACCTCGAGATCCTCGGCAACACGGACCCGTTCCTGCACGCGCACGTGTGGCCTCGGTACGAGTGGGAGCCCGAGGACCTCGTCGGCGCACCCGTGTGGGGCTACCCGCACTCGCACTGGTCGGACCCGGCCACCCAGCTCGGCCCGCAGCACGACGTCCTGCGGGCCGCGATCACGCGCGAGCTGGCTGCCGTCTCGGCGGGTTCGTGAGGCGGCTCGCTCCACTGGGGTGATGTGGGTACGACGGCGGAGTTTTCCCTTGTGGACAAGGGGATTCTCTCTCGACAGTGTCGGCGGTGTGGTCTAGAATCGAACACATGTTCGACACCTCGTGGATCGCTGACCTGGACGCCGACGGCGGCGTGCCGGGCGGTCGCGGGCACGCAGCAGGACCTGCGGGAGGCGGAGTGGCGCGAGCTCGCGCTGGCCGCGCACTGGGCGGACCTGCACGACGAGCAGACGATCCCGGTGTCCGTTGGTCCGGTGCTGGCGGGTCTCGAGCGGGCGGTCCGGCTGGGTGGGGACGGGACGCCGCTGGTGGCGGAGTTCGCGTGTGCGGAGCTGGCGGTGCTGATGGGCATCGGGTGCGTGGCGGCGGAGCACCTGGTCCGGGACGCGCTGGATCTGCGGCACCGGCACCCGGTCCTGTGGGCCGGGGCTCGGCTGACGGTCGGGGTCGGGTGTGGAAGGCGCGGCGGGTGGCGCGGATGACCCACGACGCACGGCTGACCCTGGAGCAGGCCCGGGTGGTGGACGCGGCGGTCGCGCCCTATGTCGATGCGTTGGCGTTCAGGCCGTTCACGCACCTGGTGGAGGCGAAGATCGTCGAGGCCGACCCGGCCGCGGCCGAGGCCCGGCGGGTGGCGGAGGCGCTGTCCCGGTTCGTGTCCACCGGGCAGTCGGACGAGTTCGGTCTCAAGACGATGGTCGTGAAGGCCAACGCCGGGGACGTGATCTTCTTCGTCGCGATGTGCGACCGGATCGCCGCAGTGCCTGGCCGCGGACGGTGACACCGACCCGGTGGATGTCCGCCGGTCGAAGGCGGTCGGGATCCTGGCCCAGCCGGCGCTCGCGCTGGCCCTGCTGCAGAAGCACGCCGCGACCGGCGACCGATGCGGACGACCGCCCTGCCACGTGCGGCGGCCCGGTGGCCGGTCGACCCGGACAAGCTCCGCCCGCACGCCACCCTGTTCGTCCGACTCTCCGAGGAGTCCCTCGCCTCCGGGACCGGGGTCGCGGCCAGCAACGTCGGCGTGCTGACGGTCCAGCAGGTCCGGGACCTGCTCGGGCACTGCCGGGTCACGGTCCGGCCGGTGCTGGACCTCCGCGACCAGCTCCCGGTGGATGCCTACGAGGTCCCCGGCCTCGATGCGCGAGGCGGTGAAGCTGTCGCCGGCCCTCGTCGCGTGTTTCCCGTACTCGCCACACGGCCGAGCGAGCCGGACCTCGACCACACGATCCCCTACGTCCCACCCGACCGGGGCGGTCCACCGGGTCAGACCCGGGTCGAGAACCTCGGACCGCTCACCCGGTTCGCCCACCGGGTCAAGACCCACGGCCGCGGCTGGCGGCACCACCAACCCGTCCCCGGTGTGTACCTGTGGCGGACCCCGCACGGCTACTGGTTCCGGGTCGACCAGCACGGCACCCACCCGATCCACACCGGCCCCGTCCTCACCCAGGCCGAGCGCTCCGAGAGCGCCCTCGAACGCGCCTTCGCCCGCCTCGTCCTCGCCGCCTGAGGGTCGGTCAGGCGGACCGCCGTCGCCGGACCCACACGAGGCAGCAGCCGACCAGCACCAACGGAACCGCGACGGTCACCACCTGACCGACGGGTCCGATCGGCGGATCGACCCCGGGGACTCCCTGCGCCGTCGGCGCCCGCGCGGCCTCCGGCCGGCCGGGTGCCGCCCGGCCCGAGGCGACCTCCTCGACGGAGCAGGCGCCCGTCTGGAACTGCCGGCTGGCGCCGACGACGTACACGCCCCCGTCGACGAAGTCCGCGTCCACCGAGCTGCTGACCGCGCTGAACAGGTTGAACGGCCACCGCGGCTGCCGCTGGCCCGACAGCACCCAGACACCCGGCGCGAGATCGGGCCCGGCCCAGACCTCGGCCACGGCGAAGTGCGTGAACCCCCGGCGCTCCCCGTCCGCCGTCCCCACGAAGACGACGGGTGCGCCGTCCGGACCGCTGTCAGCCGCGCACGACGCGTACGCAGGAGCGGGCACCGCCGACCAGCAGCGCGACGAGGAACCCGCTCGCTGCCCACGCCGACCTCGGACGCCGTCCCATCCGCCGAGTATGGATCAGTCGTCGCGGTGCCGGACGAGGAACCGGACGGACAGCAGCGCGGCGACTCCGGCGGCCACCGGCACCCAGGAGTCGCGCACGCCCACGCCCAGCCGCGAGGCGACGTAGACGCCGACGCCCGCGAGGCCCAGCACCAGCACGAAGATGGCCAACGCGCGGGCGATCGCGAGGGTCTTCGCGTCCTTGTCCTTGCGTGTCTGCACCCGGACATCATGCCTCCGGTTCCCGCGTCAGCTCCTCGATCTCCCGCGCCACGTTCGCGCGCGCCCGCTGCCTCCCACCGCTCCCGGGCCGCGAGCGGTGTGGAACAGCGTCGGCTTCGCGAGCAGGTCGCGGAGGATCGCGGCGCGGCCGGCGGCGAAGTCGGCGTCGGGGACGTGGGCGTACTCGCGCCGCACGCCTTCCGTGTACGACGCGTAGCGGGCCGGGTCCGCGGCCAGGATGCCGAGGTCCGCGTCGCAGAGCACCTGCCCGGGGGCGTCGGAGTCGAGCGGCCGGTGGGTGGCGGTCAGCCGCACCAGGCGGGCCACCTCCTCGCCCAGGGGCGTCGGGCCGAGGGCGTCGAGCGCGAGCCGCGCGGAGCGCTCCTCGTCGTCGCCCTGCCCGTCGTACACCGCGTCGTGGAACCACGCCGCCAGCAGCACCGCCTCGCGTGCGGGGTCGTCGTCGGCCATCAGCTCGTCGACGTGCTGCAGCACCTCGGTCAGGTGCAGCAGGTCGTGGTAGCCGCGGGACTCGTGGCCGTAGGCCGTCTCCAGCCGGGTCCGCCAGGAGGACGGGGAGCACAGAAGGCCAGAAGCGCGCGAGGTCGGCCATCAGGGCGCTCCGAGCTCCGGCGGCAGGGGATCGGTGTGCAGCACCGACAGCGACGTGACCGCACGGGTCAGGCAGACGTAGAGCCGCCGCAGCCCGGTGACCCGGTCGGCCTCGCCGGCCACCAGGCCCTCGGGCTCGAGCAGGACGACGTGGTCGAACTCGAGGCCCTTGGCCAGCGAGGCGGGTACGACGTCGAGCTGCACCTCGAAGTCCTCGACGGCGGGCTCGTCCCCGAGCACCGCGTGCCGGATGCCGGCCTCGTCGAGCATCGACACGACGGAGGCCAGCAGGGCGTCGGGCGTGATCAGGCCGACCGATCCGACGCGGGCGACCGTGGTCTCGACGAGCTCGACCGAGGCCGGCGATCAGGTCGTCGACCCGCTCCACGCTCAGCTCGCCGCGGGTCCGCCGCACCGACGTCGGCGGCTCGAGCCCCGGGGCGATGGCGGGCAGCAGCCGCGCGGCGTACTCGATCACCTCGCCCGGCACCCGGAAGCCCTTGGTGAGCTGCTCGATGTGCGCGTCCGCCTTGCCGAGGTGCCGCAGGGCGTCCTCCCACGACCGGGTCGCCCACGGGGTGGTGGCCTGCGCGAGGTCGCCGAGCACGGTGGTGGACCCCGTCGAGCAGCGCCGTCCGACGGCGCGCAGCATCATCGGCGACAGGTCCTGCGCCTCGTCCGCGACGACGTGCCCGAGCGACGGGGTGCGCTCGACGAGGTCGGCGGCCTCGTCGATCAGCACCGCGTCGGCCAGCGACCACTTCGCCGACGTCGGGCGCCTTGAACGGCTTGGCCCACAGCAGCAGCGTCTGCTCGTCGTCGGTCAGCAGGCCCTCGGCCGACGCGGCCAGGAAGTCCGCGTCGGACAGCAGCCGCAGCACGCAGCCGGGCCGGGTCGACGGCCGGCCAGAGCAGGTCGACGTACTTCTTCACCTCGCGGCTGCGCGCGACCGCGTCCTGCACCCGGTCGTCGGGCGAGTCGCCGGCGTCCTCCATCTTCACCAGGATCCGCGTGCGCGAGCCGCTGCGCGAGCATCCCGCGGGCGGCGCCGTACCGCACGCCGCGGGCCCGCAGCGCGGCCAGCACCTCCTCCACCTCGTACGGCGCGAGGCGCCAGCGTCGCGATCCGCGGGGCACGAGCAGGTGCTCGGTGGGGGTCTGCACCTGCGACCAGAGCGCCCGGTGCACGACGTCGGCCAGGCGACCGTCGCCCTTGAGCGTCGCGACGAGCGGGCCGTCGGTGCCGCGGACGGCGTACTTCACGTTGAGCCGGGCCATCGTCTTGGCGACCAGCTCCTCGATGGTGGTCTGCTGCGCGTCGATCTCGCCGAGCGCGGGGAGCACGTCGCCGATGTAGCGCAGGAAGGACGCGTTCGGCCCGACGACCAGCACGCCCTGGCGGGACAGCTGGTCGCGGTGCGAGTAGAGCAGGAACGCGGCGCGGTGCAGGCCGACCGCGGTCTTGCCGGTGCCCGGGTGCGCCCTGCACGCACACGGACTCCGTCGAGGTCCGCGCGGACGATGACGTCCTGCTCCGGCTGGATGGTGGCCACGATGTCGCGCATCGGACCGACGCGGGGGCGCTCGATCTCCTGCTCGAGGATCTCGGAGTGGTCCTCCGCCCGTCGTGCTGCCGGTCCTCGAGCAGCTCCTCGTCCTCGTAGGCCGTCATCTCGCCGTGCTGGAAGCCGAAGCGGCGCCGCAGCTCGACCCCCATCGGCTCGGTCTTGCTGGCCCGGTAGAACGGCAGGCTGATCCGGGCCCGCCAGTCGACGACCATCGGGTCGCCGACCTCGTCGGAGACGTGCCGGCGGCCGATGTAGAACCGCTCGCCGCGGGCGTCGGCGTGGTCGTCGTCGTAGTCGAGCCGGCCGAAGAACAGCGGCACGGTCGGGTCGTCGGCGAGCGCCTTCATGCGCGCGAAGATCGCGGACTCGAGGAACTTCTGGCTGACCCAGTCGCCGGCGGCCGACGAGTCGAGGCCGGAGGTGCGGTCGCGCATCCGGGTCAGCGCCGAGCGGGAGGCGGCCAGGTGGTCGCGCTCGGCGAGGAGGTCGGGGTCGGGGACGGTGGTCGGGGGCTGGTGCGCAGGCACGCGAAGAACCTCGCAGGTGGTGGTGGGAGCCCGGTGACGCTACACCTGCGCGGCGTGCGACGTCATCCGGTTTCGCGCCCTGGGGGGTCTCACCGGGCTCTGGACACCCACCTGCGCGCGAGGTAAGGCTGGATCGCAGGCAGACACGAGGGAGTGTGCGATGAAGCGACTGACAGCCGCGTCCGCTGCGCTGGCGCTGGCACTGGCCTCGGCGGGGCTCTTCGCGGCGCAGACCGCGACGGCCGATGCCGGGCGGCCGCCCGGAGCGCACCGCACCCGTCGAGGGCCTACACCCCGCCGCCCATCCACTGGAGGCAGTGCGGCGACCTGATCCTGGTGATCGTCGGCGCCAGGTGCGGGACGGTCACGGTCCCGCTGAGCTACGCCCACCCGTCCGGCAGGAAGATCCGGCTGGCCGTCTCGCGGCTGCGGCACACCTCGTCGGCCCGTCACTACCAAGGCGTCGTGCTCACCAACCCGGGCGGCCCGGGCGGCTCCGGCCTCGTGCTGTCGATCCTCGGCTACCCGGGCATCATCCCTGGTCACGTCAGCGGCGACTACGACTGGATCGGGTGGGACCCACGCGGGGTGGGCGCCAGCAAGCCCTCCCTCAGCTGCGACAGCCGGTACTTCGGCCACGACCGGCCCAACTACGTCCCCACCTCCCCCGTCCTGGAGTGGACCTGGCTCCAGCGGTCGAACGGGTACGCCGCGGACTGCTGGTCCGCGGACGGAGCGGCGCTGCTCAAGCACGTGAGGACCACGGACACGGTCGCCGACATGGAGAGCATCCGGCGCGCTCTCGGCCGGACGAGGATCAACTTCTACGGGTTCTCCTACGGCACCTACCTCGCCCAGGTCTACGCCACGCTGCACCCCAGCCGGGTCCGTCGCTTCGTGCTCGACAGCAACGTCGATCCGCGCGGTGTCTGGTACCAGGACAGCCTCGCCCAGGCCGCGGCCTTCGAGACCGCGATCGGGAAGTTCTGGCAGTGGCTCGCGGAGCACGACGACGTCTACCACCTCGGCACCGACCCCCAGGTCCTCGAGAAGGGGTACTACGCCGAGCTCGCCGCCCTCGACGCCCACCCGGCGGCGGGCGGGGCGATCGGGCCGGACGAGCTCGCCGACGTGCTGCTCGGGGCGGGCTACAACGTCCTCGCGTGGGAAGACCTGGCTTACGGCTACGCCCGGGCGGTCATCGACGACGACTACTCCGTCGTCCGGGAGATGTACGACGGCTCGAGCCCGCAGACGCCCGGCAGTGACAACGGCTACGCGATGTTCCTCGGCACCGTGTGCACCGACGCCCGTTGGCCGAGCAGGTGGATCACGTGGCACCGCGACAGCGTGCGGAACGCGGCCGAGGCGCCGTTCGCCACCTGGGGGGACACCTGGTTCAACGCGCCCTGCCACTACTGGCCGGTCGGTCCCGGCCGCCCGGTCCAGGTCAGGGGCGGCCGGGTGAAGCACCCGATCCTGCTCGTCGACGAGACGCTGGACGCGGCGACGCCGTACTCCGGGAGCCTGGAGGTCCGCAAGCGGTTCCCGACGTCCTCGCTCATCGAGGGGGTCGGCGGCACCACGCACGCGGGCTCGCTGTCCGGGGTGGCCTGCACCGACCGGGCGGTCGCGGCGTACCTCCGGGACGGCACGGTGCCGAGGCGCACCCCGGCTTCCACTCGGACCTGCGGTGCCCGCCGGTCCCGCAACCCGACCCGTCGCCGGAGGCGGGCACGTCGCGGGACTCGGGCTCCCGGACGACCGGCCGGGTCGAGATGGTCCGCCGCACGATCGCGGCCGCCCACCAGACGGGTGGGTGCGCTGACAGACTGAGCCGGTGCGCGACGCCTTCGACCTCGACCCGTCCCTCACCCATCTCAACCACGGATCGTTCGGCGCGGTGCCGCGCGTGGTCACCGAGCACCAGCGGCGGGTCCGGGCCCGCGCGGAGGCCAACCCGATGCGGTTCTTCCGGGTCGAGGGCCCGGCGCTCAAGGCGGAGGCCCGGCAGGTCGCCGGGGACTTCCTCGGCGTCGGCGCCGACGAGGTCGCCCTGCTGCGCAACCCGACCAGGCCACCTCGGTCGTGCTGTCGTCGCTGCACGAGCAGGGCCGGCTCGGCCCCGGCGACGTGGTCGTGCTCAACGAGCAGGGCTACGAGTCCGTGAAGCGGTCGGTGGCGCACTGGTGCGGGCGGGCGGGCGCGGCGTACCACGTCGTCTCGTTCGCGATGGACGCCGACGACGAGCAGGTCGCTGCGGGCCTACCGGCACGCGTTCGACGTCGGTGCAGGAGCGCGGCGACCGGGTGCGGCTGGTCGTCACCGACACGATCACGTCGCCGACCGGCACGCGTGCTGCCGGCTGCCGGGATCGCGGCCGCCGCCCGGGAGGTCGGCGCGCTCTCGTTCGTCGACGCCGCCCACGTCCCCGGCCACGTCGAGGCGCGGCCCGCGGAGTCCGGCGCCGACTTCTGGACCGGCACCTGGCACAAGTGGGGCTTCGCGCCCCGCGGCACCAGCGCGCTCTGGGTGGCCGCTCCGGAGCGCGAGGGGACCCGACCGCTGACCACGAGCTGGAACCACGGCCAGCCCTTCCCGCTGCCGTTCGACGCGTCCGGCACCGACGACTTCAGCGGCTGGTTCTCGCTGGCCGCCGCCGTCGACTTCTGGCGCGGGGCCGGCGGCGCTGGAGATCGCCGAGCGCTGCCGCGCGCTGCTCGACGTGGGCGCGGCCGAGGTCGACGACGCCGTACGACGGACCGGGCTGCCGCGTCGAGGCGCGCGCCTGCCGGCCACGCCGTCACCGTGCCTGCGGCTGGTCGCCCTGCCCGACGGCGTCGCGGCCACGTCCGAGGACGCGGACGCGCTCTACGAGCGGCTCAGCGCCGCGCGCGTCGAGGCCCAGGTCGTGGCGTACGGCGGCCGCGGCTGGATCCGGCTCAGCGGCACGGTCTACAACGAGGCGGCCGACTACGAGCGGCTCGCCGAGGTGCTGCCTCAGGCCGTGGCGATGTCGTCGGAGTCGACGATCCGGTAGGCGTAGCCCTGCTCGGCCAGGAACCGCTGCCGGTGCTGGGCGAAGTCCGCGTCGACGGTGTCGCGCGAGACGATCGCGTAGAACCGCGCCGAGCGCTTGTCGGCCTTGGGGCGCAGCAGCCGGCCGAGCCGCTGGGCCTCCTCCTGCCGCGACCCGAACGAGCCGGACACCTGGATGGCGACCGCCGCCGACGGGCAGGTCGACCGAGAAGTTCGCGACCTTCGAGACGACCAGCAGGTCGACCTCGCCGTGCCGGAACGCGTTGAACAGCCGCTCGCGCTCCTTGACCGGGGTGTCGCCCTTGATGACCGGGGCGTCGAGGCGCTCGCCGATCTCGTCGAGCTGGTCGAGGTACTGCCCGATCACCAGGGTCGGCTCGCCCTTGTGCTTCGCGACGAGCTCCTCGACGAGCCGGGTCTTGGCCGCGGTGCAGGCCGCGAGGCGGTAGCGCTCCTCGGGCTCGGCGGTCGCGTAGGCGAACCGCTCGCCGTCGGGCAGCGTCACGCGCACCTCGACGCAGTCGGCCGGCGCGATGTAGCCCTGCGCCTCGATGTCCTTCCACGGTGCGTCGTACCTCTTCGGGCCGATCAGGGAGAACACGTCGCCCTCGCGGCCGTCCTCGCGGATCAGCGTCGCGGTCAGCCCGATGCGACGACGGGCCTGCAGGTCGGCGGTCATCCGGAAGATCGGCGCGGGCAGCAGGTGCACCTCGTCGTAGATGATCAGGCCCCAGTCCTTGGCGTCGAACAGCTCGAGGTGGGCGTAGACGCCCTTCCGGCGCGTGGTCATCACCTGGTAGGTCGCGATGGTGACCGGGCGGATCTCCTTCTTGGTGCCGGAGTACTCGCCGATCTCGTCCTCGGTGAGCGACGTACGGCGCGAGCAGCTCCTCCTTCCACTGACGCGCGGAGACCGTGTTGGTCACCAGGATCAGCGTCGTGGCCTTGGCCTGCGCCATCGCGGCCGCACCGACGATCGTCTTGCCGGCGCCGCAGGGCAGCACGACCACGCCGGAGCCGCCGTGCGAAGAACGACTCGGCGGCCTCCTGCTGGTAGGACCGGAGCTCCCAGCCGTCCTCGGCGCAGCTCGATCGCGTGCGCCTCGCCGTCGACGTAGCCGGCGAAGTCCTCGGCCGGCCAGCCGATCTTGAGCAGCGCCTGCTTGAGGTTGCCGCGCTCGGAGGGGTGCACGACGACGGTCGACTCGTCGAGGCGCTCGCCGAGCATGCCCTTGATCTTCTTGGCGCGCAGCACCTCCTCGAGCACCGGGCCGGTCGGTGCTGGTCAGCACCAGGCCGTGCGTCGGGTGCTTGTCGAGCCGCAGCCGGCCGTAGCGCGCCATCGTCTCGGCGATGTCGACGAGCAGCGCGTGCGGCACGGCGTAGCGGCTGTAGCTCAGCAGCGTGTCGACGACCTGCTCGGCGTCGTGCCCGGCGGCGCGCGCGTTCCACAGGCCCAGCGGCGTGAGCCGGTAGGTGTGCACGTGCTCGGGGGAGCGCTCGAGCTCGGCGAACGGCGCGATGGCCTTGCGGCAGTCCTGGGCGCGCTCGTGGTCGATCTCGAGGAGCAGGGTCTTGTCGGACTGGACGATCAGGGGACCGTCGGTCATGCGGATCCGGCCGGTCGAGCTGTCGAGACCATGCTGCTGCTCTCTGCCGGGCGCGGTAGGCGGCGACGTTGGCCCGCGAGGAGCACCGGTCGGAGCAGTAGCGCCGGGACTGGTTCGGGGAGGTGTCCACGAAGACGTTGGTGCAGTTGCTGGCGTCGCACACGCCGAGCCGGGTGGCGCCCAGGTCGCAGACCAGGGTGGACAGGCCCATCAGGGACTCGCCGATGAGCAGCTCGGAGACCGACGAGTCGCGGTCGGTGACGTGCATGTGCCACCGCCCCGGCTCGTGCCCGGCGATGTACGGCGTGACGGGGTGCTTGGCGAGCAGGGCGTTGAGCAGCTCGACCACGGTGTGCTGGTCGCCGTCGTTGGAGGCCTCGAAGACCGGCCGGAGCTCCTTGACGAACCGGCGCAGCGCGCTGGCGTCGCGCTCGGCGACCGCGCTCGTGCAGCCACGCCCGCTCGTCGAGGAAGTGCAGCAGGTGCTCGGTGTCGCCGAGGTCGGCGTTCACCAGCCCCGCCGACCGCTCCGCGTAACGAACAAAGTCCATCCCTACATCTTACGCAGCCCGCCAAGACGACCGGTGGGTCAGCAGGGTCAAGTGGGGCCCCCGGGAACCCGATCCTCCTTGCAACGGATGTCCCGTTTTCGCCGCGGACAGCAGGGTGGATCTGATGGACTGGGAACGTCGGCACCGAGGGGGTCGGCGCACGTCGGGGGGAGCGCCCGTGAGGGGTACGAGGCGGCTGAACCTCGCCACCTACGCGGCGCTGGCGGTCTACGCCTGCCTCGTGGTCGCCGCGCCCCACCTGCTGCCGGCCTGGGCCCGCGACGTGGTCGTCGGCAACCTGCCGTTCGTGGGTGCCGCCGCGCTGCTCGTGCGCCGGGCCGCCTCACACCCCGAGCAGCGCAGCTGGACGCTGCCGCTGGCCCTCGCCACCACCGTCTACCTGTTCGGCAACGTGGCCTACATGGTGCAGAACGCCCGCGGGGAGGTGATGGTGCCCTCGGCCGCCGACGTGGGCTACCTGATGGCCTACCCGCTGCTGCTGGCCGGGTTGATGCTCGCGCTGCGGGCGGACCTGCGCGGGGTCCGGCTGATCGTCGCCCTCGACGGCCTCAGCGGCACCCTGGCCGGGGCCGCCGTGGTGACCTGGGCGATCGCGCCGCTCGTGGCGCAGGTGTGGGACGGCAGCCTCACCGCCGCGACCACGCTGGCCTACCCGGTCTGCGCCGCGGTCGCGGTCGCGGCCACCTTCGGCGCGGTCGGCATGGTCGGCCGCACCCGCGGCCGCGGCTTCCTGGTCTGGGCCGTCGGCATGCTGCTGTTCGGCGGCGCCGACGTCGTCTACGCCTACCGGCTGGCCTTCGACACCTACCAGGCCGGCACCTGGCTCGACGTGCTCTGGGCGGCCGGCCTGGTGCTGGTCGCGGCCGGCGCCACCAGCCTCCGGCCCACGGTGCGGCGTGCCGTCCCGGGCGCCCGGTCCCTGATCGTGGTCGCGGTCGCCGCGGTCAGCACGATCGGGGTCCTGGCGGTGGCGCCGCCCTGGCAGGAGAACTCGCTGCCGACCGTGCTGGCCCTGCTGGCGCTGGGCGCCTGCGCGGTGCGGCTCGTGCTGGCCTTCCTGCAGCTGCGCGAGCTGGCCGCGGTCCGGCAGCTGGCGCTGACCGACGAGCTCACCGGGGCCGCGAACCGGCGTGCGCTCTACCAGGCGCTCGACGACCTCTTCGCCCCCGAGGTGACGCCCGACCGACCGCAACGTGGCTTCGCGCTGGCCCTCATCGACCTCGACCACTTCAAGGAGGTCAACGACTCCTTCGGCCACGCCACCGGCGACGAGCTGCTCCAGGCGGTCGTCAACCGGTTCTGCGCCGCGCTCGACCAGCTCCAGACCCCGCACCTGTTCGCCCGCCTCGGCGGGGACGAGTTCGCCGTCATCCTGCACGAGGTGGACTCCTACAACGCCGCGATGGCCTGCTGCAGCGCGCTCGAGGAGAGCCTCGCGGAGCCCATCGAGCTGCGCGACGTCGTGCTGCACGCCCAGGCCAGCATCGGCGTCGCCACCGCCCCGGATCACGCCACCAACCGCGGGGACATGCTGTTCGCCGCCGACGCCGCGATGTACGCCGCCAAGACGTCGGGGCAGCCGGTCTCGTTCCACTCGCCGGCGGCCGTGGGCGACCGGCGCAAGCGGCTGGTCGTGGCCGAGGACCTCTACACCGCCCTGGAGCGGCACGAGCTGACCGTGGAGTACCAGCCGATCCTCACCGTCGAGGGCGCGCTCGTCGGCACGGAGGCGCTGGTGCGGTGGGACCACCCGACCCGCGGACGGCTGTCCCCGGCGGAGTTCCTGGAGGCGGCCGAGCGCTACAAGCTGACCTCCGCGATCGCCGAGCGGGTGCTCGACGTGGCCCTCGGCGACCTGGCCCGCTGGCGACGCGGCGGCGCCGACCTGACCATGTCGGTCAACGTCTCGGCCTCCGACCTCCGCGACGAGGCGCTGGTCCGGCTGGTCGCGTCGGCGCTGCTCGCGCACGACGTACCACCCGCGATGCTGACCGTGGAGATCACCGAGTCCGCGATGATGCGCGACCCCGAGCAGGCCCAGCTGGTCATGCAGGCGCTGGCGGGTCTCGGCGTCCGGCTGGCGGTGGACGACTACGGCACCGGCTACAGCAGCCTGGAGTACCTCCTCAAGCTCCCGATCCACGAGATCAAGCTCGACCGCGCGTTCTGCAGCAACATCGTCACCGAGCTGCGCGCGACCGCGATCGTGCGCTCGACGGTCGACCTGACCCACGCGCTCGGCCTGCGGATGGTCGCCGAGGGCGTCGAGAACGCCGGGACGCTGTTCGTGCTGCGCGAGCTCGGCTGCGACCTGGTGCAGGGCTGGCTGCTCGGCCGGCCGATGTCGGCCCAGGCCTTCGAGGTGCTGCTGGCCCAGCAGCTCCAGCCGGGTCCCCAGCAGGGCTGAGGTCAGGCCGGCCCACCCAGGCCGGAGACGTAGGGCATCGCCCACGCGAACGCCGCGGCGGCGACCGCGTCGAGCTCGGCGCACGCACCGACCCGACCGGAGCCGTCGGCCAGGGCGTCCTGGTAGTCCGCCACCTCGCCGACCAGTGCGCCCAGCGCGCCGGCCCGGCGGAACGCGCCGTCCTTGAGCTCCTCGTCGATGTCGAGGGTGTCCTCGAGGTCCGCCAGGTCGATGCCCAGCAGCAGGTCGAGCGCCGAGAGCAGGCCGGCCGTGAACGCGACCTCGGGGGCCCCGCCGCCGCGGCGCCGGGTCAGCAGCTCGGCCATCCGCGCCCGGACGAGCGCGGTGGCGACCCCGTCGGTGGTCTGCCCCGGCTGGCTGCTCAGGATCGTCAGGGCGACCCACTGCCGGATCTTCGTGGTGCCCAGCAGGACCAGCGCCTCGCGGACGGTGCGCACCTGCCGGCGCAGGCCGTGCTGGCTGCCGACGGCCGCCATCTGGAGCACCTGTACGACGAGACCGGGCTCGCGTCGCAGGATCTCCTCGACCTGCTCGAAGTCCAGGTCCTCGGCCAGCATCGTCATGGCCAGCTGCACGTGGGCCAGGGCCGAGGCGGCGATGGTCTGGCCGCGCACGATGACGGGACGCTGCACGGCGTACCCCTGGAAGAGCTCGAAGCCGAGCTCCCGCGCCAGCGCGATGTCCTCGTCGGTCTCCACCTTCTCGGCCAGCAGCAGCACGTCGAAGGCGCGGCACCGCTCGACGAGGGACGGCAGCTCCTCGCGCGGTACGGCGAGGAAGTCGATCTTGACGATCGAGGCCATCTCCAGCAGCCGCTCGGCGCCGGGGCTCCACTCGAAGTCGTCGAGGGCGATCCGGAACCCGGCCTCGACCAGCGCCCGGCAGCCGGCCACCGCCTCGTCGTCGATGTGGACGGTCTCGAGGATCTCGATGACCGTGCGGTGCGGGGGCAGGGTGATCGGGGTGTCGCCGGTCAGCACGCCGCGCTCGGCGTTGCAGAACATCGTCTTGTCGCCGACGAGCTGGTCGATGCCGATGGTCAGCGCGCCCAGCACGACCTGCGCCGTCATCTCCTCGCCGCTGGCCGCGGGAAGGGACGGGTCGCGGGGCCGGTAGAGCAGCTCGAAGCCGACGACCTCGCAGTTCAGGTCGACGATCGGCTGGCGGGCGACCACGACCTGCGAGCCGGCCGGGAGGTCGCCGGCCTCCGCTGCACTCGCGCTCAACGCCACTCCTCCAGACGGGTTCGCCACCCGAGAGGGGAGACCGGACAATTCTGCTCCGTGCGAGCGGCAGATGTCGGGTTTCGGGTCAACCCGGGAGGACGCGCACGGCGTTGATCCGGTGCACCGCGAAGGAGCGGACGGCCTCGGTCCGGTGGTCGAAGGCCGACAGCCAGCCGGCCTCGACCTTCACCGGGTCGACGACCCGCTCCACGGACGACCCGTGGTTGTCGACGTAGCCGATCCACACGGTCGTCCCGGCCTCCACCGCCTCGCGCAGCACGGCGAGCGTGGAGGCGGGAGTGGTGGGCTCGCTCGCCCGCAGCGCGGGTGCGGGGCGGATCGCAGCGGCGCGGTCACCGGCCCGGATGGCGGTGACCGTGGACGCGGCGCGGGCCGCGAGCCGGGCGGCGCCGTGGGACTCCGGCGGCTCGCCGCGGCGGCGGGGCGAGCGGGACCGCATCGACTCCTTGCGGGCCAGCCGCACCGTGCCGTCCGGCGCCTCGACCACCGGGGACGAGCCGAGCTCGCGGAGCCGCGGCAGCAGCACGTCGAGGGGTACGTCGCTGACCACCACCGTGGGCGCGATCCGGCGCAGCCGCAGCGAGCCGGCTCGGGGGTGGTGCAGCAGCTCGGTGAGGGCCGTCTCGTCGTCGCTGCGGAGGAACGACTCGGCCGCCCCGACCCGGATGGTGCCGAAGCGCCGCGACACGTCGTCGACGAGGTAGGACAGCGCCTGCGGCACCGGGGTGCGGGCCGAGGACGCCAGGAACGCGTGCACCTCGGCCGCGGACCAGCCGGAGTCGAAGGCCCGCCGCACGGACCCCTCGGTGAACCGGTAGGTCGTCGCGCCGCCGCGCGACTCGATGTCGGCGACGAGCGCGAGGTTGCGGGCCAGGTCCTGCTCGAGCGGCCCGGGCGCGACCGCGGTCAGGTCGGCCTGGAGCAGCACGTGGTCGATCGGGTCGGGCAGCAGCGGGGCGAGGGCGGCGGGGGCGTGGTGCAGCGGGTCGTCGGGGGACAGCAGCGCGCGGCCGTGCGCGGACAGCCCGCCCAGCGCCGTGACGCCGACGACCGCGGCCTCGGCGGCGACCCAGGCGACCGCCTGGGCCCGCACCGGCGGCCGGCGCGGGCGCAGCCAGCTGACCCGCTCGACCAGCGACGGCACGCCGGTGCCGCTCGCCAGCACCGTGCCGTCCGGCAGCTCGGCCAGCTGGGCCAGCGCGACCCGACGGGTCTCGGGCAGCCAGGCCCGCTCGAGGTCGGGGACGAGCGCGTTGACCGGCTTGCCGGCCTCGCGGCCGCCCACCAGGCCGACCAGGCGGGAGGAGTCGAGCCAGGCCAGCGCGAGCCGCGCCCAGCGGTCCGCCACCGGCGCGGCCGACCAGACGTCGAAGACCTCGGTCGGCAGCCAGACGCCGTCGCCGTCGTCGTCGGTGCCGGTGGCGAGCAGGTCGGCGGCGAACGCGATCTCGACGTGCAGCGCGGCCGTCCGCTCGTCGGTCTGGAGCAGCTCGGCGGTGGCCTTGAGGTCGCGCACGCCGAGGCCGCCGGTCCTCAGCGCGGACGCCGGCGCGGTGCCCCAGTGCTCCAGCAGCAGGTCGACGTGCCGGACCAGCTCGAAGGCGGCGCCGGCCGCCGCACGGTCGACCAGGGCGGCGTCCCGGGTGGAGGTGACCAGCTCCGGGGGGACGTCGACGGGGTCGGGTGTGGTGTGCCCGTCCCGCAGCGCGATGGCCACCTCCCGGGGGACCGCCACGTGCCGGCGGTCGCGGGCCACGAGCAGGCCGCGGGCGAGCAGCTGGTCGACGGGGCTGCCGGCCGAGGACCGGGAGGTGCTGCGCTCGGTCGACTCGACCGAGCCGTCCTTGCCCTCTTCGGCGAGGTGCCGCAGGATCTTCGCGGCCTGGTCGTCGACCTCCGCGACCAGGGCGGCGACCCGGTCCCGGTCGGAGAGGTGGGCCGCGAGCGCCTCCACGTCGTCGTGCCGGTTGCCGGTCGGGGTCAGCCCGAGGTCGTGGGCCAGCGAGGTGATCCGCGCGGGACCGTAGCCGGAGGCGAGCACCGACAGGGGCGGTCCGAGCCCGCTGATCCGGGTCCCGACGATGTCGGTCAGCACGCTGAGCGAGCGCAGCGCGTCGTCGGTGCCCCAGAGCAGGGCCAGCTGCCGCAGGTGGGCCAGGGCGGTGTCGACCGAGGCGGGTGCGGCGTGCACCGCCGCGTGCAGGTCGGCCCGGGACGCCGTACCCCCCAGCGCGACGACCGCGTCGAGCACGGCCAGCTCGAGCCGGGTGAGCTGGTCGACCGCCCGCAGCACCGAGGCGCGCGTGCCGGCGCGGGAGGCGAGCTGCGAGCTGTCCTGGGGCGCCGGAGCCGCGAGATCGGGTCGCGCGCGGAGCAGCGCCGCGAGCTCGGCGTCGGTCCAGCCCCGCAGCTGGTCGGCGAGCGTGCGGGGCAGCGCCGGTGCGGGTGGGGTGGACATCCTCACCACGATACCGACCGCCCCGGCGGGCGGGTGGGTCAGTCGCCCGCCGAGAGCACCTGGATCACGGTCTCGCCCGGGCACTTGGCGGACTTGCGGATGGCCCAGCGGCCGCGGAAGCCGTTGCCCTCCCACTCGGCCTCGGCGTCGTGGTCCTCGGTCTCGCCCTTCTCGATCTTGAAGCCCGGCGTCGACCGCGTCGTGGTTGAGGAAGTCGAGGATCTCCTTGAACGACGCGGACGAGACGCCGGTGACGATGGTGCCGCCGGCGCCGCGGTCCTCGGCGTTGTAGACGACCGTGTCCGGGCGGGAACGGCCAGTCGGCGGGAAGCCGTCGCCGTAGGGCTTGGCCGCGGCCGTGGCGTCGTCCTTGCAGGTCGACAGGTCGGCGGCGGCGCCGCCGCCGAGCCTTCCTTGTCCTTCTGGCCTTCTCGTGCCTCGGACTCGCCGCCGCACGCCGACCAGCGAGGTGCTCATCAGCGACCGCCGCGGCGAGCAGGGCCGCCGCGCGCAGGTGCGCCGCCTCACTCGACGGTGACCGATCGTCTGGAGCTTGTTGTCGGACTCGTTGGACTCGCGCGATCTTGTTGGTCGGGTCGACCGTGCGACGATCACCGTGTGCGTGCCCTTGGTCGGCCTTCCAGGTGACCGTGACCGTCTTGCTCGCGCCCGGCGCCAGGCTCGCCGTGGTCACCGAGCCGACCGACTTGCCGTGTCGTCGAGCACCTGGGTCGCCAGGTTGGTCAGCGTCGTCGGTGCCGGTGTTCTTCACCGACCATCGGTCGCTCAGTGCGCTGCCGGCCTTGACGGCGTCGACCGACGCTCGAGGCGACGACAGGGTCGGCGTTCGGTGACGGCGCGGGTCGTACTTCGCGAACAGCGTCTTGCCGGCGCTCTGCCGGGCGATCGTGGCGTAGGCGTCGCGGCCGACGTGGTTCGGGTCGGTGACGCAGGCGTTGATGCAGCCGTCGGCGAAGCCGGCCGTGACCCGGCCGTGGTCGTCGAGCGTCACGTCGATGAAGTCGAGCAGGTTGCGGTCGTCGCCGCAGGTGGTGCCGCTGGTGCAGATCGAGCCGACCTGCACCGGGTCGCCCGGGGTCGCGTCGCTGGTCACCCAGGTCTTGCCGCCGTCGTACGTCGTGTCGACGTAGAGGTGCCAGACGCCGTGGAAGTTGGCGTTGTCCTGGTAGTTGCCGCCGGTCGGCGTGCCGAGGTAGGCGATCGAGGCGCGGTCGTCGTCACCGGCGACCACGGTCGGGAACACCGCGTTCTGGATGCCGAAGCTCGTGCCGACGGTCTGCCGGTCGGTCCAGGTCTTGCCGTGGTCGCGGCTGACCGCCACGCCCGGGCTTGCCGTCCGCGCCGACGTAGCCGAAGTAGACGGTGCCGTTGGCGCCGACACCCACGGACGGGTCGGAGTCGCCGGGCGTCGCGCCCGGGACCTTGGAGACGTTCCAGGACAGTGCCGTTGTCCGTGGAGACGACCGCGGCCTGGCGTCGCCGCAGCCCTTGTTGGGCAGGTAGGCGGTGCCGTCCGGGCCGACCTTGATGTGGCCGTGCAGGCCGCCGCAGTCGAGCAGGCTGTACGTCGGGACGCCGGCGCCGAAGGTGGTGCCGCCGTCGTGCGACGCCGCGCAGAACGCGGTGGCGATGTCCTGGCTGCAGTAGTAGACGGCGTTCGGGTAGTCCGTCGTCGGCAGCGCGCCGAGCCCGCCGCTCGAGAAGGGGCCGCCGCCGATGGTCTGGTGGTCGACGCCCGAGGGGATGCCGCCGCCGGTGCTCGGCGTCCAGGTCGTGCCGTCGTCGTCGGTGTAGCAGGTCAGCGAGTCCACGCCGGAGAGCTGCGACTCGAAGGTGCGGCCGGTCTGGTGGTCGGTGAAGAGGATCGGGTCGAGGCTCGTCGGTGCTGCCCGCGGGCAGCCGTTCGCGGCGTTCGCGGACACGTCGGACCAGGTCGCCTTGGCCGGGCGACGTCGTGTCGTCGAACGTCGCCTTGAAGGTCGAGAGGTAGGCCTGGTACATCGTCGCGCCGGTCTTGAAGTTGGTGCCGATCGACGGCTCGCCCGCGTTGTTCGCGTCCTTGAAGGAGCTCGGCGCCGCGTAGTCGGCGAAGGTCGGCGGGGTGTCGGTGCCCGGCGGCGGGTTGGCCGGGCGTGCTGGCCAGCGTCGCGGTCGCGTCGTAGCGACTCGCCGAGCGGGGCGTAGGGCACCACCCGCACGGTGTAGTCGCCGGCGGTCGGCGGCAGGACGACCTGCTCCGGGTCGGCGCTCGAGGCGCGGACGTGCCGACGACGTTGCCGGCCCTGTCGAGGACGTAGACGTCGAAGTCGGCGGCCGTGTTCGCCCAGTGCACCTTGATGTTCAGGGTGTGCGTGGTCGCCGTAGCCGGCCGGGGTGTCGACGTGCAGCGCGAAGTCGTCGCACGAGTGCGGGGCGCGTGCAGTCCGGGGGTCGAGGGCGTTGCCGGTGACGTTCGGGAGCCACGAAGGGTCCGCCGGACCAGGCGACCGTCCGGGCTCGTGTCCGACACCGTGCCCTCGGTGGGCGTCGCCGCGTCGGCGGTGCCGAGCGCGAGGCCGGCGGCCAGCAGGCCGACCACCGCCGGCGACCCGCACCGTCCGGCGCGGATCCATCCCGAGCTGAGCGCATCGTGTGTCTCCCGTGCAGAAAGGTGGCGCGCCCGGGTGCCGGTACCTGGCACTGTCCAACGAGTGTCTTCCCGGCGAGTCACGCGGCTAACCGCGGACTTCTGAGTCCGGATGCTTGGATGGGCGCATGGCGGTGATCACGGCCCGGGGGCTGGGCAAGGAGTACGCCGGCAAGCCGGCCGTGAGCGACCTCTCGTTCGAGGTGCACCCGGGAAGCGTGACCGGGTTCCTGGGCCCCAACGGCGCAGGCAAGTCGACCACGATGCGGCTGATGCTCGGACTCGACCACGGCCGGGGGACGACCACCTTCGACGGCGTCCCCTTCACCTCGCTGGTCCGGCCGATGACCCAGGTGGGGTCGCTGCTCGAGGCCAAGCCGTTCCACCCGACCCGCAAGGCCCGCAACCACCTGCGGATGCTCGCGGCGGCCAACGGGATCTCCACCCGCCGCGTCGACGAGGTGCTCGAGCAGCTCGGCCTGGCCAGCGTCGCGCGCAAGAAGCCCCGCACCTTCTCCCTCGGCATGGGACAGCGCCTCGGCCTGGCCGCCGCCCTGCTGGGCGACCCGCACACGCTGATCCTCGACGAGCCGGCCAACGGCCTCGACCCGCAGGGCATCCAGTGGATCCGCGAGCTGCTCAAGGGGTTCGCGGCGACCGGGCGGTCGGTGTTCGTGTCCAGCCACCTGCTCTCCGAGATGGCGCTGATGGCCGACCAGCTCGTGGTCATCGGGCGCGGCCGGCTGATCGCCAGCGGCCCCGTCGACGACTTCGTGAAGAGCTCGACCCGCAACGCCGTGGTGGTGCGCTCGCCGCAGGCCGCCGACCTGGCCGACGTGCTCCGGAGGGAGGGGGCGACCGTGGAACCGCTCGAGCCGGGCGCCGTGTCGGTCGTGGGGCTGGACGCCGCGAGGGTCGGGGACCTGGCGTTCGACGCCGGCCTCCGGCTGCACGAGCTGTCCAACCGGGTGGCCACCCTGGAGGAGGCGTTCCTCGAGGCCACCCAGGGGGCCGAGGAGTACCAGGCCCATCCGGCGACGGGAGAGTCCGCATGATCGCCGCGCTGGCCTACGAGTGGACCCGGATCCGCACGATCCGGTCGACCTACTGGCTCTCGACCGTCGCCGTCGTGTTCGGCGTCGGGCTGTCGTTCCTGGTCTCGATGGCGCTGCACTTCTCGATGAGCTCGGCCCAGCCGCCCCGCCCCTCCGAGCTCAAGGGCTTCGGGCAGGGGGCCGCGACCCAGTTCGCGGTCTTCGGCGTGCCCTACTTCGTGGCCTACATCCTGGCGATGATCGCGGTCTTCGCGTGGGGCCACGAGTACCGCCACGGCATGGTGCGCGCGACGCTCACCGTGCTGAGCTCGCGGACCGCGGCCTGGGTGGCCAAGTTCGTGGTCGTCGCCGCGTGGGTGCTCGCGGTCGCCCTGGTCACGATGCTGCTCTCGATGGGCTCCGCCTGGTTGTGGCTGCACGGCGACGGCGTCCCGGTGTTCGCGGGCGACGTCTGGGGAGCGGTCGGCCGCGCCCTGCTCTACACGCTGCTGTTCTGCTGGCTGGCCGCCGCCTTCACGGCACTGGCCCGCAACCAGACCGCGGCGCTGGTGCTGCTGTTCCTGTGGCCGCTGGCCGTGGAGAACGTCGTCTCGGTGGTGTTCGAGCTGGTGCCGGCGTTCAGCGCGCACGCCGAGCTGACGCGCTTCCTGCCCTTCAACGCCGGGGGCCGGATCATCAGCCAGATCCCGCACGCGCACGGGTTCCTCGGCAGTCCGCTGTCCCTGCCGGGCGCCGTGCTGATCTTCGGCGGGCTGACCGCCGCGGCGATGGCGGCCAGCCTCGCGCTCTTCCACCGGCGGGACGCCTAGGGGTGCGGTCGTCGTGAGCGAGCAGTTCCTCGACCTGCTCTACGGCGACGCGCCCCGCGAGGCCTTCGACGAGGTCGTCGCCCGCGCCGTCGAGGAGGGGCTGCAGGGACCGGGTCTCGAACGGCTGCGCGAGCACCACACGGTCGCGCTGCGGATCCGGGAGCAGCGCGAGCGCCAGCGGCAGCGCGAGGCCGAGATGTCCGCGCTCTACGAGACGGCCGGCGACCTGACCGCGATCCGTGACGTCGACGCCATCCTCGCCGCGATCGTGCGACGGGCCCGGTCGCTGCTGCACGCCGACATGACCTACCTGTCGCTCAACGACGAGGAGGACGGCGCGTCGTACATGAAGGTGACGGACGGGGCGCTGACCCCGGAGTTCCGGCGGCTGCGCCTGCCGCTCGGCACCGGCCTGCTCGGGCTGGTCGCGCAGACCGGCGAGCCCTACTACACCGAGGACTACCGGTCCGACGAGCGGTTCCTGCACCGCGAGTTCATCGACACGGCGGTCGAGGGCGAGAAGATCCGCGCCATCCTCGGCGTCCCCCTCACCGTCGAGGGCACCGTGATCGGCGCCCTGCTCGCCGTGCACCGCAACGTGCGCCCGTTCCCGCCGGGCGAGGTCTCGCTGCTGATGTCGTTCGCGGCGCACGCCGCCGTCGCGCTGGAGAACGCCCGGCTCTTCGAGCGCATCGACACCGCCAACCGCACGGTGCGCGCCCAGGCCGAGGCCGTCGAGGTCGCCGCCCGTGCGCACGACCGGCTCACCGACGTGCTGCTGCACGGGGGTGGGGTCGCCGACGTCGCCGCCGTCGTCGCGGACGTGCTGCACGGCCACGTGCTCGTGGTCGACGGCGAGGGGCACCGGCTCGCGGGCGTCGGCGACGACGCCCTGGTCGAGGGCATCGACGACGCCGTCGCGGAGGCCCGCGCCTCCGGCCGCTCGGTCGAGGTCCCCGGTCCGGCGTACGTCGCCGTGGCGCTGGCCGGCACCGAGCACCTGGGCACCCTGGTCCTGCACGGCCTGGCCGACGGGCTCGGGAACGCGGCCCGGCGCACCCTCGAGCGCGGCGCGCTGGTGACCGCGCTGGTGCTGCTGTTCAACCGCACGGTGGCCGAGGCCGAGGACCGCGTCCGGGGCGAGCTGCTCACCGACCTGCTGGACCAGCGCGACCACGACGAGCACCGGCTCCGCGAACGGGCCCGCCGCCAGCACGCCGACCTCGACGGCCCGACCGTGGTCGCCGTGGCCCGGGTCGAGGGCGTGGAGCGGCACCGGGCGGCCCAGGTGGCGGCCCGGCTCGGTGGCGAGGTGCAGGGCCTGGCCGGCGAGCACGACGGGCTGGTGGTGCTGGTCGCGCCCCGTGCCGGCGACGCCGCTGGCCGTCGGCCGCGCGCTGCGCGAGCGGCTGGTCGCGGCCGGGGGCACCTGCACGGTGGGCGTCGCGCCCGTCGTGGGCGGGCCCGGCACGGTCGCCACCGCCTTCGCCGAGGCGCGCGGCTGCCTCGACGCCCTCGTCACCCTCGGCCGGGAGGGCGAGGTCAGCGACCCGGCCGGTCTCGGGGTGGCGCGGCTGCTGCTGGGCCGCAACGGCCGCGGCGAGCTCGACGCGTTCGTCGAGAGCCAGGTCGGCCCGGTGCTGGCCTACGACGAGCGCCGCGGCACCGAGCTCGTCAGCACCCTGGAGGCCTGGTTCGCCGCCGGGGCCCGGCCCGCCGAGGCGGCCAAGCGGTTGCACGTCCACCCCAACACCGTCGGCCAGCGCCTCGACCGGATCTCCACCCTGCTCGGGGACGACTGGCGGGACCCGGCGCGTGGCCTCGACGTGCAGCTGGCCCTGCGGCTCCACCGGCTGCGCGCGTCCGTGTGACCCGGGCACATGGTGCGGCGCGGCACCGACCCCCTAGCGTTGGAGCATGAGTGAGACCACCACCGACCTGCCCGCCCTGCTGTCCGGCCGCACCGCGCTCGTGACCGGTGGGGCCAGCGGCATCGGCCGCGCCGTCGCCACCCGTCTGGCCGCGAGCGGCGCGCACGTCATCGTGCTGGACCGCGACGAGGACGGCGCCAAGCAGGTCGCCGCCGACGTCGGGGGAGACCACCTGGTCGCCGACCTGTCCGACGGCGCGTCGATCGACGCGCTCGGCCTGGGCCGCGACGTGCACGCCGACATCCTCGTCAACAACGCCGGCGTGCAGCACGTGGCCGCCGTCGAGGACTTCGACCCCGAGCGGTTCGGCTTCATCCAGCGGCTGATGCTCGAGGCACCCTTCCGGCTCGCGCGGGGCCTGCTCCCCGGCATGTACGAGCGTGGCTGGGGCCGGCTGGTGCACGTCTCGTCCGTGCACGGGCACCGCGCGTCGCCGTACAAGGCGGCCTACGTCTCGGCCAAGCACGGCCTCGAGGGACTCTCCAAGGTCATCGCCCTGGAGGCGGCGGGCAAGGGCGTCACCAGCAACACGGTGTGCCCCGGCTACGTCCGCACGCCCCTGGTCGAGGGGCAGATCCACGACCAGGCCCGCACCCACGGCATCGGCGAGGACGAGGTCCTCGACGAGGTGCTGCTCGCCAGGACCCCGGTGAAGCGGCTCGTCGAGCCCGCCGAGGTGGCCGACCTCGTCGGCTTCCTGTGCGGTCCCGGCACCGACTCGGTCACCGGCAGCTCGTTCCTGATGGACGGCGGCTGGACCGCCGCCTGAGCACGCACGAAGGCCCGGACCTCGCGGTCCGGGCCTTCGTCGTCGAACGGGTCGGTCAGCCGCCGTTCATGAACGCCGGCGACGTCGTCACCGACGTACTTGTCCGACACGGCCTTCGCGCCACCGGGCACGTCCGCGGCCCGGAAGATGTAGCTCGAGTCGCTCGGCGACTGTGCCGGTCTTGAAGGTGAGCGGGACGGCCAGGCCACCGGTGTCCACGGTGCCGAGCTGGTCCTTGGCCTTCGAGACGCCCTCCGGCGTCAGGTCGCCGTTGTCGCACGCCTTGTCCAGGATCTGCCGCATGACGTCGGCCGCCGCGGTGCCGAACACGACACCCAGCGTCGGGTCGCCCGGGTGGGCGTCCTGGTAGGTCTTGAGCAGGTCCGGCAGCTTGTCGAACGGCGCCACCGGCGAGGCGACGTAGAGGTTCTGCTTCAGCGCCGGGCCGGCGGGACCGTCCAGCAGGGCCGGGGCGAAGACCGGGTTGTTGCCCACGATCGGCACGTTCAGGCCCTGGGAGCTGGCCACGCCGGCGACCGAGGCGGTCTGGCCCGGAGCCACCGTGAGGGCGATCGCCTTGACCCCGTCGGACTTCAGCTTGGAGACCTGGGCGGTCATGTCCGTGTCCGTCGACTGGATCTGCTGCTCGACGACCTGCATGCCGTGCTGCTTGGCGAAGTACTTCGAGCCGGCCAGGCCGCCCGCGCCGTACTCACCCTCGAAGTAGATGTGCCCGATCTTGTCGCCCTCCTTGATCTTGCCCTCCTGCGAGGAGGTAGTCGAGGACGTTGATCATCTCCACCTCGTACGTCGCGCCGACGACCGCGATCTGGGGGTCCTCGGTGAGCGACTGCGCCCAGGCGGCGGGGATGTTGACCATGTGGTCCGCGTCGAACTGCGGCAGCGAGACCGGTGTTGATCGGCGAGCCGATGGTCTGCTCGATCGCCAGGACGTCGTTGTGGATCGAGCTGTAGAGCTGGATGCCCTTCTGGGTGTCGTAGCCGTGGTCCTTCACGGTCTCGTCCACGGTGTACTTCCCGCAGATCTTGTCGCCGCTGTTCTGCTTCTTCCAGTAGAGGGCCTGGGCGTTGGTGATGTCCTTGCCGAGCGCCGCGAAGACGCCGGTCAGGTCGGTCAGGGCGCCGAGGTGGATGGTGGTGCCGTCGATCCCGCGACCGATCTTCACCCCGTCCTGGCTCGACTCCTTGTTGTCGGACGCCTTGGTGCTGCATCCCGACGCGGCCAGCACCATCGCGACCGACAGGAGCGTGACCGCTCCTCGCTTCGCGTACTTCCTCATTCTCTGTCTCCTTCGGTTGACGAGTCTGGTTGTGGTTGAGCGGGACGGCGCCGGACGCGGCGCGCGAGACCGACGAGACCGCCGGGCTCGAAGCGCACGACGAGGATGATCGCCGCGCCGTAGAGGAAGGCGGCCGCCTGGCTGGCGACGACCCCGGACTCCCCGGGGTTGACGATGAAGGGGAGCGAGCCGGCGTACTGCTGGAACAGGAGCGGCAGCGCGCTGACGAAGGTGGCGCCGAGGATGGAGCCCGCCACGGACCCCAGGCCGCCGAGCACGATCATCGCGAGGAACTGCACGGAGAGGGTGAGCCCGAAGGAGTCCGGGGCCACCGACCCGATCGACAGGCCGTAGAGCACGCCGGCCATCCCGGCGTACATCGACGAGACCAGGAACGCCCTCGCCTTGTAGGCCCGGACGTCGACGCCCATCACCGAGGCGGCCACCTCGCTGTCGCGCAGCGTCTGCAGCGCACGGCCCGGGCGCGAGCGCGTCAGGTTCGAGGCGAACCAGCAGCCGGCCGCGCACAGCGCCAGGCCGAGGTACCAGAGCCGCTCGGCCTGGCCGAACGGCACCCCGAGGACCTCGAGGTACGGCGAGTCGGTCCCGCGCGAAGCTGAAGCCGAACAGCGAGAACGCGGGCACCAGCCGGCCGTTGAAGCCGCCGGTGACCGAGCCCCACGTGTTGAGCACGTGCTCGCCGATGAAGACCAGGCCCAGCGAGGCGATGCCGAGGTAGATGCCCCGCAGCCGCGCGGCGATCGGGCTGAACAGCACGCCCGCGAGGCCCGCGGCCAGCACGCCGAGCACCATGCCCACCACGGGCGGCCAGCCCAGGCCGTCGTAGGGGTTGGCGGTGCCGCCCGGCTGCCCGGACACGAAGGTGTAGGTCACCGCGCCGACGGCGAGGAAGAAGGCGTGCGCCAGCGAGAGCTGGCCGGTGGTGCCGACCAGGAGGTTGAGGCCGAGCGCACCGATGATCGCGCCGAAGACGGCGAACCCGGTGCGCAGCCAGAACTCGTCGACGTAGAGCGGGAGCAGGAGCAGCACCGCGACCACGGCGAGCCAGCGCCACGAGCCGGACGATGCGGCCCCGGGAGGGTGCGGCGCGTCGGGGAGTCCGCGTCTCGCGGACGGTCGTGGTCTCAGACACGGGTCATCTCCCGGGTGCCGAACAGCCCGGACGGTCGCACCAGCAGGACGGCGACCATGACGACGTACGGCACGACGTCGCCGAACCCGCGCCCGAGGAACGCGATCTCGTCCTGGTAGCCGGCCGCCAGGGACTCGGCCAGCCCGATCAGGATCCCCCCGACGAGGGCGCCGCCGGTCGAGTCGAGGCCACCGAGGATGGCCGCGGGCAGCGCGCTCAGCGCCACCGTGGCACCGCCGGTGTCACGCCCGGCGTCGGCGCACCGACGGCGAACAGGCCGGCGACCGCGGCCAGCACGCCCGCGAGCATCCAGGCCACCATGGAGACCCGGCCCATGTGGATCCCCATCAGCGCGGCCGCCTCGCCGTCCTCCGCCGCGGCGCGCATCGAGATGCCCCAGCTGGAGTACTTGAAGGTGAGGAAGAAGGCGCCGATGAGGACCGCGGCCGACGACGATGGCGAGCGCGCGGTTCGTGGTGATGCCGACCCCGCCGAGCGAGATCGCGCCGCCTCCCCACGGGTGACCGAGGTTCAAGATGTCGGAGCCGATGCGCCGGGTCAGCTCGGTGACGATGATGAGGTCCACGCCGATGGTCAGGATCGCCAGGCTGATGACCGGCGCCCCGCGCAGCCGGTTGATCAGCGCCCGCTCGACCACCAGCGCCGCGAGGGCCGCGCCGGCGATGCCGACGGCGACCGCACCCCAGAAGCCGAGCGGTCTCGTGGAACCGGCCCATGAGGTAGGCCCCGAGCAGCAGCAGCGAGCCCTGCATGAAGCTGGTGACCTCGCTGGCCTTGAAGATGATCACGAAGCCCAGCGCGATGAGGGCGTAGATCGCGCCGAGCGACAGGCCGTTGAGCAGGAGCGACAGGAACTGCGTCATGGTGAGTCTCCTCGTGGGGTCCTGGCGGGGCGTCGGCGGGCGGGTCGTCCCCGGAGCCGAGGTAGGCGCGGATGACCTCGGGGTCGGCCTGCGTCTCCTGCGGGGGTGCCGTCGGCGATGAGGCGCCCGAAGTCGAGGACGGTGACCCGGTCGGCGATGCTCATCACCATCCCCATGTCGTGCTCGACCAGGACGATGGAGATGCCGAGCTCGTCGCGGATCTCGAGCACGGCGCGCGCCATGCGCTCGGTCTCCTCGGAGTTCATGCCGGCCACCGGCTCGTCGAGCAGCAGCAGGCGGGGCTCGGTGCACAGGGCGCGGGCGACCTCGACCCGCTTCTGGTCGCCGTACGACAGCACGCCCACGGGCACGTCGAGCTTCTCGCCGAGCTCGAGGAACTCCGCGATCTCGCGGACGCGCTCCCCGTGCCGGCGGCCCTCCCGCGTCGCCCTCGGCAGGCGCAGCCCGGAGGCGACGAAGCCCGCCCGGGTGAGGGAGTGGCGCCCGAGCATCAGGTTCTCGGCCACCGTCTGGCCGCCCGAGAGCGCGATGTTCTGGAAGGCGCGGGCCACGCCGAGCCGGGCGATCTTGTGCGGCCGCAGCCCGTTGAGCACGGTGTCCCCGAGCCGCACCTCGCCCGAGGTGGCGCGGTAGACCCCAGAGAGCACGTTGAACATCGTCGACTTGCCGGCGCCGTTGGGGCCGATGACCGCGTGCACCGTGCCGGGCCGCACGGTGAACGACACCTGGGACAGCGCCTTGACCGCGCCGAACTCCACCGTGACGTCCTCGACGGTCAGGGTCTGGACGTCATCACGGACGTCGACCGTGGGCGTGGCACTCATTCCGACCACCTCGTCAGCTTCTTGGTGTGGGCGGCAGCGACCGGCCGCTTGGACGACTCGTCGGCGCCGTGGCCGAGGTACAGGCGCTGCACGGCGTCGGTCTCGGCCAGCTCGGCGGCCGACGCCGGACAGCGACACCCGGCCGACGTCGAGCACGAAGGCGGTGTCGGCGACGCCGAGGGCCATGGTGGCGTTCTGCTCCACGAGCAGGACCGAGGTGCCCTGGCGGTTGATCTCGCGGATGACCTCGCCGACCTGGCCGATGATGCGGGGCGCGAGTCCCAGCGAGGGCTCGTCCAGGAGCAGCAGCTTGGGTCTGGCCATCAGCGCCGCGGCCCATCGCCAGCATCTGCTGCTCGCCGCCGGAGAGCAGGCCGGCCCGCTGGGAGCGTCGGTCCGCGAGGACCGGGAACATGTCGTAGATGCGCTGGTAGTCGGCGGACCGTCCGGCGCCGGTCCCGCACCGCGAGGCCGCCGGCCTTGAGGTTCTCCTCGACGGTGAGCCGGGTGAAGATGCGACGGCCCTCGGGCACCTGGACCAGGCCGCTGGCGACGCAGCGCGCCGGGTCCCGTCCCTCCAGGCTCTCGCCCTGGTAGAGCACGTCACCCCCCTCGACGCGGCCGCGGTGCAGGCGCAGCGTGCCGGACAGTGCGCGCAGCAGGGTCGTCTTGCCCGCCCCGTTGCTGCCGAGCAGCGCGACGACGGCGCCCTCGTCGACGGTGAGGGACACGCCCCGGAGCGCCTGCACCACACCGCCGTACGACACGGCGAGGTCGCGGACCTCCAGGAGGGGACTGCTGCCAGGGGTGGGAGTGGCGCTCATGCTCGGGTCTCCAGACGTTTCTCGCGTTCGATCCGGTCGACGACGTAGAAGAAGCCGTCCTCGTCGCGGACGCCGACGTCGCCGGTGTGCAGCCAGCCGTCGACGAGGGCGGCGGAGGTCTCGTCCGGGCGGCCCCAGTAGCCGCTCATCACGTTGTGGCCCCGCACGACGATCTCGCCCGGCTCCCCGTCCTCGGCCTCCGCGCCCGCGTCGTCCAGCACGCGCAGCTCGACGCCGTTGACGGGCACGCCGATCGAGCCGGCCCGGCGGCGGTCCGTCCGGTTGAAGACGGCCACGGGGGACGCCTCGGCCAGCCCGTAGCCCTCGAGGACCTGGCAGCCGAACGCCTCCTCGAACCCGAGGAGGACGTCCGTGGGCAGCGCCGCGCCCTGCGACACGCAGACCCGGAGCCGGGAGAGCGCCGCGTCGTCGCGCCGCGGGTGGCGCAGCAGCCCGTCGTACGTCGCGGGGGTCCCCTCCAGCACGGTGACCCCTCGGTCGCGCAGGGCGGCGAGGGCGGCGTCGGCGTCGAGACGGGGCAGCAGGACCAGGCACGCACCGGCGCGCACGACGGCGTTGAGGCCGGCGGTCTGGGCGAAGGCGTCGGACAGCGGCAGCCCGCTCAGGACGACGTCCTCGGACGTCAGCTGCAGCAGGTCGTTGACCACGACCTCGCAGTTGCGCGACAGGTTGTCGTGGGTGAGGGCGGCTCCGCGGGGCTCACCGGTCGTGCCGGCGGTGTAGACGATCACGGCGGGGTCGTCCGCGTCCCTCGGCTCGACCGGGTCGAGGGGGAGGCGTCGCCCAGCAGCTCCGTGAGCCCGCCCGCCTCGAGCGACCACGCCAGGACCCCGAGCGACCGGGCCACCGGCACGACCACCGCACGGCTCGCCGCGGACGTGACCACGGCGCGGGACCCCGAGTCCCGCAGGCGGTGGTGCACCCCCTCCTCCGACAGGTGGGGGCTCATCGGGACGACGACCGCCCCGAACCGGAGGATCCCGTAGTACAGGGCGGCGAACTCCGGCACGTCCGGCAGCACCAGCGCCACGCGGTCGCCGACCCGGAGTCCGTGCTCCGCGAGGAAGCCGGCCACGCGACGGCTCCAGCGGTCGACCTCGCCGAAGCTGACCACCTCGTCGCCGACGGCGAGCGCCGCGAAACGCCCGCGTGCGCGGGCGGTGCGGTCGAGGTTCTCAGCCAGGTTCACGCAGGGGCTTCCGCTCGTCGGGCGTTTCGGATGGGTTCGTGCCTACAGCCCACCGTTGTGCGATCACCCGGCTCTCGTCCATAGTGATGGCACTCACATCGGACAGGATTGTTTGTACGCCGGAACAAAGAGGGGATCTCGGTGACCGTCCACGTGGCCAGGATCGACCCGAGGATCACCGCCGTCTGCGAGCAGCTGTTGGAGTCGGTCGACGACATCGCCTGCGCCTCGGCCGAGATCATCAGGAAGCAGGAGCCGCACTACGTCGACATCATGAGCTTCGAGGACCTCGTCGAGGCCGTGAGCCCCAACATCATCGGGCTCGTGGAGAGCGTGATGGTCAACGAGACCAGCCTCCTGGCGGCGCCCCGGCGCACGGGCCGCAAGCGCGCGCAGGCCCACGTGCCGCTCACGATGGTGCTGCACGCCTACCGGCTGACGGCGCTGCAGATCTGGGACCAGCTCCTCGAACGGTGCGGCGAGGACCCCGCCTCGAGCCGGGCCCTGCTCGACTCGGCGTCGGCGTTGTGGAGCGCGGTGGACGTCTACTGCCAGGAGCTCGCGGCCGCCTACCGGGACGTGGAGACCGAGCAGCTGCTGCGGGACGTGCGCCTGCGGGAGGCGGCCCTCGCGTCCCTGTTCAGCGGGACGAGCACCGCGGGCCAGGGCTTCGCGGACGTGGCGGACGCCCTCCGGCTCCCCAAGGTCGGCCGGTTCGTCGTGGTCGCCTGCGACTCGTGGCCGGTGGAGCACGAGCGCGCACCGGCGACGGCCGAACGCGCGCTGGCCTCCCTCGGCGTGCGCTCGGCGTGGCGCTCGGAGGCCGACGGCGAGGCCGGCCTCGTCGTCCTGCCCCGCTCGCAGCAGGTCGACCAGCTGATGGGCCACCTCACCACCCTGACGGTGGGGCGCGTCGGGGTCAGCGAGGTCTTCGAGGCCGTCGTCGACACCCCGCAGGCGGTGAGCCAGGCCCGGCTCGCCCGCGACGCCGCCACCCCGGGCGAGAGCGGGGTGATGCGCTACGGCGAGGCGCGGGTCGCCGCCCTGGTCGCCGCGGCACCCGAGCTGGGCCTCGGGATCGCCCACCAGGTCCTCGGCGCCGTGCTGGAGCAGAGCCCCGAGGAGCGGCAGCTGCTGCTCGGCACCCTGCAGGCCTGGTACGACGCGCAGGGGTCGGCCGCCGAGGCCGCGATCCTGCTGCACTGCCACGCCAACACGGTCCGCTACCGCCTGGGCAAGCTGGCCCAGCTGACCGGCCGCGACCTCCGCGTCCCCTGCGACGTCGTGCACCTCTACCTCGCCCTGGAGGCGGTGCGGCTGTGGCTGCCCGCCCGCGAGGACTGACGAGTGGTTGTGCGCCGGAACAAAGAGCCGAAGTCCTGAGGTCGGGCCGATGTCGCACGTCTGGTACGTCAGCTACGGCTCGAACATGTCCGCGCGCCCGCCTCGCCTGCTACGTCCAGGGCGGCCGGCCGCCGGGCGGGTCGCGCGTCAACCCGGGCTGCCGTGACCGGACCCTCCCGGAGCGCGACGTCCCCGTCGACCTGCCCGGGACGCTGTACTTCGCCGGGAAGTCGCCGCAGTGGGGTGGCGGTGTCGCGTTCTACGACCACGAGGAACCCGGCTTCACGGCGGCCCGCGGCTACCTGGTCACCCACGGGCAGCTGGCCGACATCGCCGCGCAGGAGATGTACCGCGACCCCTCCGACGAGGACCCGCTCGAGGACCTGGTGGCCAACCCGCTCGTGGGCGGGCGGCACGAGGTGGGGCCGGGACGCTACGAGACCCTCGTCGAGGTCGGCCGGTACGACGGCCTGCCGCTGCTCACGTTCACCTCGCCGCACGGCGTCGGCCACGTCGAGCACACGCCGCCGACCGAGGCCTACCTCGACCTGATCCGCACCGGTCTGCGCGAGTCACGGGCCTGGGACGACGAGGCCGTCACGGCGTACCTCTCCGCTCGAGGGGTATTCGTCGGCAGACCGGCTCACTAGTCTGCGGGACATGGAGTCCTACGCCGCCGGAGAGACCACGCCGCCCCTGCTCGAGGAGACCATCGGGGCCAACCTGGAGCGGACCGTCGCCGCGCACGGCGACCGCGAGGCGCTCGTCGAGGTGGCGACCGGCCGGCGCTGGACCTACGCCGAGCTCGACGCGCGACGTCAACGCGCTGGCCCGCGGGCTGATGGCCGCCGGCATCGAGCAGGGCGACCGGGTCGGCATCTGGGCGCCGAACTGCGCCGAGTGGACGCTGGTGCAGTACGCCACCGCCAAGATCGGCGCGATCATCGTCAACGTCAACCCGGCCTACCGGACCCACGAGCTGGCCTACGCGCTCAACCAGTCGGGGCTGAAGCTGCTCGTGAGCGCCGAGTCCTATCGGACCAGCGACTACCGCGGCGATGGTGGACGAGGTGGTCTCGACCAGGCTCGACCAACGTCCAGCGGGTCGTCTACATCGGCACCCCGGACTGGGACGACCTGGTGGCCGGCGGCGCCGACGTCCCGGAGGAGGCGCTGCGGGAGCGGTTGGCCGCGCTCCGGCCGGGCGACCCGATCAACATCCAGTACACCTCCGGCACGACCGGCTACCCCAAGGGCGCGACCCTCTCGCACCGCAACATCCTCAACAACGGGTTCTTCGTCACCGAGACGATCAACTTCACCCACGAGGACCGGCTGGCGATCCCGGTGCCCTTCTACCACTGCTTCGGGATGGTGATGGGCAACCTCGGCTGCACCACCCACGGTGCGGCCATGATCATCCCGGCGCCCGGCTTCGACCCGTCCGTGACGCTCAAGGCGGTGCAGGACGAGCGCTGCACCGGGGTGTACGGCGTCCCGACGATGTTCATCGCGATGCAGAACGCCCCCGACTTCGCCGACCACGACCTGTCCTCGCTGCGCACCGGCATCATGGCCGGCTCGATCTGCCCGGTCGAGGTGATGAAGCGCTGCGTCAACGACATGCACATGGCCGAGGTGTCGATCGCCTACGGCATGACCGAGACGTCGCCGGTGTCCACCCAGACCCGCAGCGACGACGACCTCGACCGCCGTACCTCCACCATCGGGCGGGTCCACCCGCACGTCGAGATCAAGGTCGTCGACCCGGCCACCGGGGAGACCGTCGAGCGCGGCGAGACCGGCGAGCTCTGCACCCGCGGCTACAGCGTGATGATCGGCTACTGGGACGACGAGGAGAAGACCGCCGAGGCGATCGACCCCGAGGGCTGGATGCACACCGGCGACCTGGCGGTGATGCGCGAGGACGGCTACGCCAACATCGTCGGCCGCATCAAGGACATGGTGATCCGCGGCGGCGAGAACATCTACCCGCGCGAGATCGAGGAGTTCCTCTACACGCACCCCGACATCGAGGACGTGCAGGTGATCGGCGTACCCGACCAGAAGTACGGCGAGGAGCTGTGCGCGTGGGTCAAGATGCACGCCGGCGCCGAGCCGCTCGACGCCGAGAAGGTGCGCGCGTTCGCGACCGGCAAGCTGTCGCACTACAAGATCCCGCGCTACGTGATGGTGGTCGACGAGTTCCCGATGACGGTGACTGGCAAGATTCGCAAGGTACAGATGCGCGAGGAGACCGCCGAGCAGCTCGGCCTGGCCTGACACCACGAGACGGGAACCCATGAGCGACGACATCGAGCAGCTGGCAGGCGACTACTACGACTTCCGGCTCCGCACCACCCCGACCTGGGGGCACATGATCGGCGAGTACGCCTACGCCGACCGCTTCGAGGAGGTCGGCCGGAGCGCCGAGGAGGCCGCCGCCGCGACCGCCCGCGACTTCGCCGCCCGGGCCGAGGCCGTCGCGGAGGACGGGCTCGACGACAGCCAGCGGATCAGCCGCTCGATGCTGGTGTGGGACGCGACGTCGAAGGCCGAGCTGCTGGAGGCGCGGACCACCGAGTTCGCCGCCAACCCGATCTTCGGCGTGCAGTCCAGCATCGGGATGTACGTCCCCAAGCTGGCCGTCCCCGACGCCGACGTCGCCGAGGGGATGGTCGGCAAGTTCGAGGGCGTCGCGGCGTACTTCCACGACCTCGCCGACCGGCACCGCGAGGGCGTCGCGTCCGGTCGCACCCCGGCCGACTTCGCGGTGCGGCAGACCACCGAGCAGCTCGACGCCTGGCTGGCGACGCCGATCAACCAGGACCAGATGCTGGCCGTGCAGGACCCGCCGGCCGGGGTCGACGCCGCCCGCTGGCACGAGCGGCTGCTCGCCGTGGTGCAGAAGCAGGTGCGGCCGGCGGTGGAGCGCTACCGCGACGTGCTCCGCGACGAGGTCGCCCCGCACGCCCGGCCCGACGAGCGCTGCGGCCTGACCCACCTGCCCGACGGCGACGAGGTCTACGCCAAGCTCGCGCGCTTCTTCACCACCACCGACCGGTCGCCCGAGGAGATCCACGAGACCGGCCTGCGCCAGGTGGCGGCGCTCGAGGAGGAGTACCGCACCCTCGGCCCCGAGGTGGTCGGCACCGACGACGTGCAGGCGATCTTCGCCGCGCTCCGCGACGACCCGAAGCTGCACCACACCAGCGGCGACGAGATCGTGGCCGACTCCAAGACCGCGATGGCCAAGGCCCGCGCCGTGATGGGGGACTGGTTCGGCCGGCTGCCGCAGTCCGACTGCGACGTCGAGGCCACCACCAGCGGCGCGATCGCGTACTACTTCGCGCCGCCCAAGGACGGCTCGCGCGGCGGGGTGTTCTTCATGAACGTCTCCGACCCCGAGGGCTGGGGCCGCTACGAGATCGAGAACACGAGCTACCACGAGGGCATCCCGGGACATCACCTGCAGCTGGCGATCTCGGCCGAGCTGGACGACGTACCCGAGTTCCGGAAGCGGTCCTTCATCGCGGCGTACGGCGAGGGCTGGGGGCTCTACACCGAGCGGCTCGCCGACGAGATGGGGCTCTACTCCTCGCCGCTCGACCGGGTCGGCATGCTGTCGGCCGACTCGATGCGCGCGTGCCGGCTCGTCGTCGACACCGGCATGCACGCGCTCGGCTGGAGCCGGCAGCAGGCGGTCGACTACATGCTCGCGAACTCGCCGATGCGGGCCGGCCACATCGGCGCGGAGATCGACCGCTACGCCGTGACGCCCGGCCAGGCGCTGTCCTACATGATCGGCCGGCTGGAGATCCAGCGGATCCGGCGCGAGGCCGAGGCCCGGCAGGGCGACGCGTTCGACATCAAGGCGTTCCACGACGCCGTGCTCGACTCCGGCCCGATGCCGCTCGGCCTGCTCGACACGCACGTCGCCCGCCGCCTGCCCTGACGCGCGACCGGGTGGTCGAGGAGGGCGGAGCGCTAGCGGAGCCCGTCTCGAGACACGAGTGGTCTCGAGACGCCTCGCGCTGGGCGCTCGGCTCCTCGACCAGCCGGTGGGAACGGCTAGTTGACCTCGACGAGCGTGCTGGTGTCGGTGTCGCCGTAGGACACCGCGCCGAGGTAGCCGCGGTCCGGGTCGAGGCCGGCCCACGAGGCGGAGTAGCGGAACCGCTGGCCGGAGGCGAAGCCGACCGCGTCGGTGCTCAGCGAGAGCGGGGCGCCGCCGCGGTCGGGGACGACCCAGGTGTCGAGCTCGCCGGCGGTGGCGGCGCCGTCCTCGGCGCCGTGCGCGTTGACGAACACGGTGTAGGTGCCGGCGGCGGGGCGGGCCAGGGTCACCTCGGAGTCGGGTGAGGAGCCGGTCGAGGAGTCGACGAGGCGGCCGTCGCGGTAGACGTAGACGTCCACGTCGTCGCCGGCCGCGTCCCCGGTGGCCGCGAAGCGGGCGACGGAGGTGCCCACCGGGACCTCGACCTGGCGGGTCGCGGTGTCGGCGTCGGCTGCCGGGGCGGCCGCGTCGAACGGGCCCGGGGCCAGGGTGACCGGGGTGCTGGTGGCCGGGACCAGGCCGGTGCTGTGCAGCTTGACGGTGCGGCCGTTGCCGGAGCGGCCGCGGACGACCACGGTGCCGCTGGCGCCGCTGCCGTCGACCTGGACGGGGGCCGCCACCACGGTCGGGCGGACGCTGACCGGGATGCGCACGAGGTGCCGGTCGCCGCGCCAGACCAGCCAGCCGGTGACGTCCCGGTCGACGGTGGCGGACGGGCGGGCGGTGATGCGCAGGCGGACGGTGCGGCTCTGCCCGGGGGCCAGCAGCACGGTGGCGGGGAAGGCCTGGACGTCGACGTCCGCCAGCCCCCGCTTGCGCACGGAGTAGGACTCGGTGCGGCCGGTGACGTTGGTGACCCGGCGGGTCACCGTCGTGGTGCCGACCAGGTCGCCGACCGCGAGCGACGGCGCGTTGACGTCGGTCGCGTCGGCTCGCCCGCTGAGCACGTCCTGCCAGGTCGCCGCGGCCGTGTCGAACACCAGGCCGGGGTCCAGGAACGAGCGCGGCTCGACGTGGCCGGCGCCCTCGGCCAGCGGGCCGTGCGGCCCGTCGAGGTCGTAGGCGGTGGTCATCATCGCGGACTTCACCCGGTCCGGGGTCCAGCCCGGGTGGACACCGCGGACGAACGCGGCCAGGCCGGCGACGTGCGGTGCGCTGGTCGAGGTGCCGGAGGCCAGGTCCCACGAGCGGCCCGAGTCCGACGGGGGAGCGACGGCGCCGAGGACGCTCACGCCGGGCGCGGTCAGGTCGGGCTTCAGGACGTCGCCACCGGCCGCGAGCGCGGGCCCGCGGCTCGAGAAGCCGGCCAGCGCGGGCACCCGCACGTCGGTCCTGCCGCTGGGGTCGAGGGCGGCGGTGGCCGACGTGCCCGCACGCCGGACGTAGGCCGTGACCGCGCGGCCCTCGGCGTCGTCGAGGTGCACGGTGGGTACGGCGTGCACGTCGGCGTCCGTGCTCTGGTGGCGCGTGTTCACGAGCACCAGGCCCGCGCCACCCGCGCCGGCCACGGTCGAGGACTTGTCGACGCGGGCGCCGTCGCCGCGGTCGCACACCACGATCCGGCCCTGGGCCCGGGCTGCGTCGAGGCTGCCCGCCTCGCACCGCCGGGCCGCGCCGGCGTCCGCTCCCGGAGCCGCGACGTCCTCGCCGAGCACGAGCGGGGCGGAGCGGACCGGCTGGTCGGAGACCATCGCGCCGACGTACTCCCGGCCGTCGCCGAGCCGGACCCCGCCCTGGAACGCGTGGTGGGTGCTGGCGGCGACGGTGGTGACCCAGGGGGCGACGTGCGACACCGTGCCCGCGGCGCTGCCCTCGTTGCCGGCGGACGCGGCGACGAAGACGCCGGCGGTGGCGGCGCCGAGGAACGCCCGCTCGACGGAGTCGTCGAGGCGGTCGCTGCCGGAGACGGAGTAGTTGAGGACGTCGACCCCGTCGGCGACGGCGGCGTCGATCGCGGCGACGGTGTCGGCCGTGGTGCAGCCGTCCTGCGCCGGGTCGGGGGCGGTCCAGCAGGCCTTGTAGACGGCCAGCCGCGCGGCCGGCGCCATGCCCGAGGTGGTGCCGAAGGGCTGGCCGTCGACCTCGACCCGGACGTCGTTGTCGCCCGCGGCCGTGGACGCGACGTGGGAGCCGTGGCCGGTGCCGTCGCGCGGGGAGAGGTACTCCGCGGTCGCGACGTTCTCCTCGCCGAAGCCGCTCACGAACCAGCGGGCCGACACGATCTTGTCCGAGCAGTCGTCGGCCGCCCAGTCCTCCCCGGCCGCGCAGGCGCCGTGGAAGCCGGTCAGGTCGGGCGCGGTGCCCGGGGTGCGCTGGGGGAGGCCGCCGAAGCTGGGGTTGTCCGGCCAGATGCCGGTGTCCACCACGCCGACGACGACACCGCGGCCGGCGCGCTCGGGACCGCCGTGGGCGGCCCAGACCCCGCGCGGCCCGTCGAGCCCGAGGAGGTCGCGCGAGCTGCTGCCGACGGCCGGCGTCACCCGGATCGACGACGGCGCCCGGTCGACGTGCTGCTTGGTGCTGCGCTCCACCAGCGCGACCCCGGGCATGCCGCGCACCTGCTGGACCTGCGCCGAGGTGAGCGTCGCGGCGAAGCCGTTGAGCGCGGTCGTGTAGCGGTAGAGCACGGCCGGGTCGCCGAGCGCGTGCACGACCTCGTCCTGCTGGGCGACCAGCCCGGCGGTGTACGACGCCACGGCGGGCCGGGTCCGGTCGAAGCGGCGGCCGTCGCGGGGACGGGTGCCGGGGTCGACCGCGGCGGGGGCGCCGTCCAGCGTCACGACGTAGACGCCCGGTGCCGTCGCGCGGAACGGGTCGGGGGCGGTGTCGGTGGCCCCCGCGACCGATGGCGCGACCGCGAGCAGCACGGCGGCGGCCGTGAGCACGGCCGCGCTGCGCGTCAGGATCGGTGGGCGGGACACCGGGCCATGGTCGCAGGGGGCCCGGCGTGCTTCAACCGGAACCCGGACATACCCTCGGCGCATGCAGCCGACCGCTCCCCTCGTCGTGGGTTTCGACCTCGACATGACGCTGATCGACACGCGTCCCGGGTTCGCGGCGACGCTGTCGGTGATCGCCGAGGAGACCGGCGTCGAGCTGGACATCGCGGCGATGAGCGAGCGGCTCGGTCCGCCGCTCGACCTGATGCTCGCCCCGCACTACCCGGCCGACGAGCTGCCGGGCCTCGTGGACCGCTTCCGCGCCTGCTACCCGGACCACGCGATCGCGCCGACCCGGACGTTCCCCGGCGCCCACGAGTCCCTCGCCGCCGTACGACGGAACGCGGGCCGCAGCGTCGTCGTCACCGGGAAGTACCGCCCCAACGCCGCTCTGCACCTCGACGCCCTCGGGCTCGACGCCGACGAGCTGGTCGGCGAGGTCTGGGGCACGGGCAAGGGGCCGGTGCTGGTGGAGCACGGCGCCTCGATCTACGTCGGCGACCACGTGCACGACGTCGAGGGCGCGCACGCCGCCGGGGCGCTCAGCGTCTCGGTGCTGACCGGCGGCTCGACCGAGCAGGAGCTGCGCGACGCGGGGACCGACGTGGTGCTCCGCGACCTGACCGAGCTGCCCGCCTGGCTCGACGCGCACCTGCTGGAGCAGCGGCTGGCCGCGCTCGAGGAGCGGCTGCACGGCCTGGGCTCGGTGCTGGTGGCCTACAGCGGCGGGGCCGACAGCGCCTTCCTGCTGGCCGCGGCGGTCCGGGCCCTGGGGGCCGAGCACGTCGGCGCCGCCACGGCGTACTCCGACTCCCTGCCGCAGAGCGAGCGCTCGCCGGCCCTGGACTTCGCCGAGGAGCTCGGCGTCCGGGTCTTCACGCCCGAGACCCACGAGATGGAGCGCGAGGGCTACCGCGCCAACGCCGGCGACCGCTGCTACTTCTGCAAGGCCGAGCTGCTCGACGTGCTCGGGCCGATCGCCGAGGAGCACGGCTTCGCGGCCGTCGCGACCGGCACCAACGCCGACGACGCGGTCGCCGGGTTCCGCCCCGGCATCCGGGCGGCCGCCGAGCGGGGCGCGGTGACGCCGCTGCGCGACGCCGGCTTCACCAAGGACCAGGTCCGGGCGGCCTCCCACGCGTGGGACCTGCCGACCTGGGACAAGCCGGCGGCGGCCTGCCTGTCGAGCCGGGTGGCCTTCGGCATCGAGGTCAGCCCGTTCCGGCTGGCCCGCGTCGAGCGGGCGGAGGCGGCCGCCCGTGCGGCGCTGGCCGACGCCGCGATCGACGTGCGCGACCTCCGGGTCCGCGACACCGGCGACCGCGCCAGCCTCGAGGTGGACGCCGCCCGGGTCGACGAGGTCCGGGCCACGCCCGCCGTGCTCGCGGCCGTCCTGGCCGCCGGGTTCGCCGACGCCGAGGTCGACCCGCACGGCTTCCGGTCCGGCTCGATGAACGAGCGGCTGGCCGAGCCGGAACGATTCCGTTAATCGGCATGGCTGTGGGGGATGCACCCCCGTAGGCTCATGCCTGCTCTCCCGACCGAGGGCGATCCACCGCACACGAGTAAGGGGTTCAGCCGTGCCGACTGGCAAGGTGAAGTGGTACGACGCCGAGAAGGGCTTCGGGTTCCTGTCCAAGGACGACGGAGGCGACGTCTACGTGCGTTCCGACGCGCTGCCCGAGGGAGCCCCCGCGCTCAAGCCCGGCGCCCGGGTGGAGTTCGGTCTGGTCCAGGGCCGCAAGGGCGACCAGGCCATGCAGGTCCGGGTCCTCGAGTCCCTGCCGTCCGTCGCCAAGGCGGTCTCCAAGTCGCACCGCCGCAAGCCGGCCGACATGGTCAGCATCATCGAGGACCTCTACGGCCTGCTCGAGAACGTCGAGCGGTCCTACCGCGCCGGCCGGCACCCCGACGCCAAGGTGGGCAAGCCGACGGCCAAGGTGCTGCGCGCGCTGGCCGACGAGCTCGAGCTCTAGGGACGCGCCGCCCACGCCGCGAGCAGCTCGGCCTCGCGCTCCGGTGACGTGCCCCAGTCGGGTGCGGGGTCCGGCTGCGCCTCCTGCAGCCAGGCCCAGGTGTCGGCGATCGTCTCCCCGAGCGGACGGACGGTCAGCCCGGCCGCGGTCGCCCGCTCGACCGAGCCCGCGAGCACGTTCTCGGCGCCGCCCTCGGTCCACAGCGGCGCGGTCTGCCCGGTGCCGCCCTGCGCGGCGTACCACTCCGGGTCGACCCAGGTCAGCCGCGTGCCCGCCGGGCCGACGGCCGCCACGGTCGCGTCGAGCAGGTCGCCGAAGCCGAACGGCGGCTGCGGCGAGGCCGACGTGAACGGGCCGGGCGTGCGCTCCTCGCAGAGCCGGATGGTGAAGTCGCCCTGGTCGCGGGCGTCGATCACCTGCATCGGGGCGTCCTGCGGGCCCGGGGCCAGCACCTCGCCGCCCGCCGCGATCCGGCGCACCCACCAGGTGAAGCGTCCGGTGTAGTCGTGCGGACCGACGACGTAGGTCGGTCGGACGATCGCCAGGCCGTCGCTGCCGTAGGCCTCGGCCGCCGCCTCCTCGCAGAGCACCTTGAGGCCGCCGTACGTCTCGCCGGTGACCTCCTCGGTCGTGGGGTCGTCGAGCCGGAGCAGCGCCGAGTCCTCGTCGTACGACGGCGCGTCGGGCTCGTCGTACGCCGACACCGAGGACACGAACACGTGGTGGCCGCCGCGACCGTCGAGGGCCTCGGCGAGCGTGCGCACCTGGCGCGGGACGTAGCCGCACACGTCGACGGTGGCGTCGAACTCCCGGCCGGCCAGCACGGACAGGTCGCCGTTGCGGTCGGCGAGCAGGTGCTCGACCGCGTCGAGCGCGGGGTCGTTGGTCTGGCCGCGGTGCAGCACGGTGACGTCGTGGCCGCGGGCCACCGCCGCCTCGACCATGGCCCGTCCGACGAAGCGGGTCCCACCCGCGAAGAGGATGCGCATGACCCGACCCTAGGACACGCGCTGGGCCGCGACGGGGCGTCGGCGCACGGCCGTCAGCGTCCAGATCGTCCAGGCGACCAGGATCGCGGCGAGCACGCCCAGGCCGACGGTCGGGTTCAGCGGCAGCGCGATGCCGATGAACCCGCCGATCACCCAGCAGAGCTGGAGCAGGGTCTCGGAGCGGGCGAAGGTGCCGGCCCGGCGGCGCTCGGGGATCTCGCGCTGGATCGGGCGTCCAGCGACAGCTTGCCCAGCGACTGCGCGAGGCCCACGGTGAGGCCGAGCAGCACGGCCGCGGGCAGCCCCCAGAACAGCGCGGCGACCACCGCGACCGCGGTGTCGGCCAGCAGCGTCACCACCACGGTGACCTGCGGGCTGATCCGGCGCAGCACGGAGCCGAGGCCGATGCCGACGGTGCTGCCGAGCCCGACCGAGCCGATCACCACCCCGAGCAGCAGCGCCGGCTTGTCCTCCCAGCCGGGGAACGGCTTGTCGCGCAGCAGGAAGGCCATGAACATCGTCAGGAACCCGCTCAGCACCCGCATGCCGGTGTTGGAGCGCAGCGCCACCACCACGCTGTGCGGCACCGCGGGACGGGCCTCGCCCCTGGCCCGCCGCGAGCGGTCCTCGCCGGCGGAGCTGTCCACCTGGGACGGCAGCAGGATGGCCAGGATCGTGGCGCCCACGAACACCAGGAAGGCGTAGCGCAGCGACCACTGCGGCCCGAACGTCGAGGCCAGCACGGCCAGCGGCGCGGAGATCGCGGCGCCCGCGACCGAGCTCAGCGAGATCCGCGAGTTGGCCTTGACCAGGCTGAGGCCCGTCCGGCAGCACCCGGGGGACGGCCGCCGCCCGGGTCACGCCGTAGGCCTTCGAGGCCACCAGGCAGCCCAGCGCCGCGGGGAACAGCGCCACCGTGTCTCCGGACTGCACGGCGTCGGCGAGCACCCAGCACAGGAACGCCCGCAGCGCCATGGTGGCGCCGATCGCCCAGCGGCGGCCGTGGCTGAAGCGGTCGAGGAACGGTCCGATCAGCGGCGCCACGATCGCGAACGGCAGCATCGTCAGGCCCAGGAACAGCGCCACCTGCCCGCGGGCCTGGTCGGTCGGCACCTGGAAGAAGAGCGTGCCGGCCAGGGAGATCGCGACGGCCGCGTCCCCGGCCCCGTTGAACGCGTGCAGCTCGATCAGCCGCGACAGGCCGCTCTGCCCGGCGCCCTCGGCGTGCGTGGCCCGGCGGGCCTGGCGCAGCGTGTAGCCCGCCGCGCGGCCGGTGCCCGACCCCGCCCGTCGTACGCCGGTGGCGGCTGCACCCGCGGCGCGGCGGCCGCCCTGCGCGAACGACCGGGCGCGCTCGCCGCGGGGGCGGGCCCGGGGCTGGTCGTCGACGGTCTCGCCCTCCTCGTGCGGCATGTGCCCATCTTGCCCGGCGGCGCGGCCGGGCACCGCCTGACGCCCCGGCGAGACAACGAGCACCGCGTTAGGGAACAATCACGCACGTGATCACCGCAGCGCGTTCCGTCAAGGCCGACAGTGTCGGCGTGAAGGCGGTCGACGCTGCCCGCGAGGCCCTCCTCGAGCTGGTCGACGCCTCCGACGTGGGCGAGACCCTCGGCCACGTCGCCGAGGACGAGCGGGTCACCACCCACCTCTTCGCGTGCACCCGGGCCGGCTACCGCGGCTGGCGCTGGGCCGTCACCGTGGCCCGCGCGCCGCGCCTGAAGTCCGTCACCGTCGACGAGGTCGTGCTGCTGCCGGGCGACGACGCGATCACCGCGCCCGCCTGGCTGCCCTACCGCGACCGCATCCAGCCCGGCGACCTCAGCCCCGGCGACATCCTGCCCACCGAGGAGGACGACGCCCGGCTCGTGCCCGGCTACCTCTCCGGCGACCCGGGCGACGACGTCGTCGACCAGGACAGCGTGCGCGAGGCGATCTACGAGCTCGGCCTCGACCGGGCCCGCGTGCTCTCCCTCGAGGGCCGCGACCTGGCGGCCGAGCGGTGGTACGACGGCAGCCACGGCCCCGAGTCGCCGATCGCCCAGGCCGCCCCCGCGAGCTGCTCGTCCTGCGGGTTCCTGGTCCGGCTGGCCGGCCCGCTGTCCCAGGTGTTCGGCGTGTGCGCCAACGCGCAGGCCAACGACGACGGCCGGGTGGTCTCGTGGGACCACGGGTGCGGCGCGCACTCGGAGGCCCAGCTGGCCAAGAAGAGCCAGCCCCAGCCGCTGCCCGACCCGGTCCTCGACACGCTGTCGTGGGACGAGCTCGAGAAGTTCTAGCTCGTCGGTCCTCGACCGGCGTGTCGCTCAGCCGGCGGTTCCTGCGCCGCCGGCAGTAGTCCCAGCCGATGACGCCGAGCCCGAAGCCGGCCAGGCAGGTCCACAGCCACCAGGTGTTGTCGTCCTCCGCGAGCCGTCCGTAGAACGGCAGCAGGCCGAAGAACGCGACCAGGAACAGGATCGAGCCGACCGCCACGGTGCGGGTGCCGTCGACGTCGAGGGGGTCGACGCGGGCGACGATGTAGGTGCGGTTGCCGATCTCGTGGGTCTCCACAGCGTCGGTGGGCTGCTGGGGGTACTCGGGCTCCTGCACCCCTCGAATCTAGCCGACCGCCGGGGAGGGACAGACCGGGCAACCCGGGCAACACGCCCGACACACGGCTCTGCCATGATCCGCGCGTGGACAAGTACTTCAAGATCACCGAACGCGGCTCGACCGTGGGCCGCGAGGTCCGGGGCGGGGTCGTCACCTTCTTCACGATGGCCTACATCATCGTGCTCAACCCGCTCATCCTGGGCTTCGCGAAGGACGCCGACGGGAACTTCCTGGGCGGCGGCAGCGGGCCGAACCTGGCCCTGATCGCCGCCGCGACCGCCCTGGTCGCCGGGGTCATGACGATCCTGATGGGCGTCGTCGCGAACTACCCGCTCGCGCTGGCCGCCGGCCTCGGGCTGAACGCCTTCGTGGCGTTCTCCATCGCCTCCGGCATGTCGTGGCAGGACGCGATGGGTCTGGTGGTGCTCGAGGGCATCGTGATCCTCGTGCTGGTGCTGACCGGCTTCCGGGCCGCGGTCTTCCACGCCGTACCGGCCCAGCTGAAGACCGCGATCAGCGTCGGCATCGGCCTGTTCATCGCGCTGATCGGCCTGGTCGACGCCGGGTTCGTGCGACGGATCCCGGACGCGGCCAACACCACGGTCCCGGTGCAGCTGGGGGCCACCGGCTTCCTCGACGGCTGGCCGGTCCTGGTGTTCGCGCTCGGGCTGATGCTGATGGTGACGCTCTACGTCCGCAAGGTGCGCGGCGCCATCCTGATCTCCATCCTCGTCACCACCGTCATCGCGATCGTCGTCGAGGCGATCGCCGAGGTGGGTCCCTCGGTCGACGGCAAGACGGTCAACCCCAACGGCTGGAACCTCAACGTGCCGGCGTTCCCGGACAAGGTGGTCGCCGTCCCCGACTTCGGGCTGCTCGGCCAGTTCTCCCTGTTCGGCGCCTTCGAGCGGGTCGGCTTCGTCACCGCCGTGCTGTTCGTCTTCACGCTGATGCTGGCGGACTTCTTCGACACGATGGGCACGATGACCGCCATCGGCGCCGAGGCCGGCCTGCTCGACGAGGAGGGCGTGCCGCCCAACAGCCAGCGCATCCTGATCGTCGACTCGGTGGCCGCGGCCGCCGGCGGTGCGGCCGCCATCTCCAGCAACACCTCCTACATCGAGTCGGCCTCCGGGGTCGGCGAGGGCGCCCGGACCGGCCTGGCCAGCGTCGTGACCGGCGTGCTGTTCCTGCTCGCCACGATCTTCGCCCCGCTGGTCGCGATCATCCCCAACGAGGCCGCCGCGCCCGCGCTGGTCCTCGTCGGCTTCCTGATGATGCAGCAGGTCAAGAACATCGAGTGGGACGACGTGGAGATCGCCATCCCGGCGTTCCTGACCATCGTGCTGATGCCGTTCACCTACTCGATCTCGGTGGGCATCGGGGCCGGGTTCATCTTCTACGTGCTGATCAAGATCGTCCGGGGCAAGGCCGGTGCGGTGCACCCGCTGCTGTGGGTGGTCTCCGCGCTCTTCCTCGTCTACTTCTTCGTCGAGCCGATCAAGCAGCTCGTCGGAGCCTGACGTGTGACGTCGACCGCCGTGGGTACGTCACCCGCGACGGCGCGTGCCGTCGTACCCGACGGACGAAGGAGAGCAGATGAGCACCACTCCGCAGGAACCCCTCAAGGACGACGACATCGAGACCACCGGTTCGACGGTCACCCCGGGCGACGCCGACGGCACCGACGGTGGCGACGGCGACTCGACGGACTCCACCGACGGTGACTCCACCGACGGCGGCGACGCCGACGGCACGGACGGCGGCGACGCCGACGGGACCGACGCCTGAGCGTGTCCGCGCTCGAGCTGTTGAGCGGTGACGCCCAGACCTTCCTCGAGAAGATCTGGGCGTCCCGCACCCATGTCCACCGGACGGAGCCGGACGCCCTCGTCGGCCTGCTGTCGTTCGACGACGTCGACCACCTGCTGACCAGCACCGCGATCCGCACCCCGGCCGTGCGGATCGCCCAGGACGGGTCCGTCCTGCCGTCCTCGGCCTACACCCGGCACGCCACGCTGGCCGGCCAGCCGCTGACCGGTCTGCTCGACCCCGCCAAGGTCTTCGACCTGTTCGACGGCGGCGCGACCGTCGTCCTCCAGGGGCTGCACCGCTACTGGCCGCCGCTCGGCGCCCTCGTCGCCGAGCTCGAGCTGGCGCTGGGCCACCCCTGCCAGGCCAACGCCTACCTCACCCCGCCCGGCTCCCAGGGCTTCGCGGTGCACAGCGACAGCCACGACGTGTTCGTGTTCCAGACCCACGGCACCAAGGTGTGGGAGGTCCACGAGGACGGCGAGCCGCGCACGGTGGTGCTCGAGCCGGGCGTGAGCATGTACCTCCCGACCGGCACCCCGCACGCCGCCCGCGCCCAGGACAGCGTCTCCCTGCACGTCACGATCGGCATCAACCAGGTCACCTGGCAGGACGTGCTGGACCGGGCGCTGGCCGGTGCCCTCGCCGAGACGGGTGCCCAGCACCTGCCGGCCGGCTACCTCGACGACCCGACCCTGCTCGCCGACGGCCTCGCCGAGCGGCTCGAGGGCCTGGCCGCCGCCCTGCGCTCGGTCGACCCGGCCACGGTCGCCGACACCGAGGTGCGCCGGTTCCTGACCGGCCGCACCCTCTCCCAGCGCGGAGGCCTCCGCGACCGGATCGCCGCCCGGACGCTGTCCGGCTCGACGGTGCTGCGCCGTCGCCCCGGCCACCCCTGCGTGCTGCGCCCCGAGGGCGACCGGCTGCGGGTGCTGCTCGGCGACCGGGAGCTGGTGATGCCCGGACACCTCACGGCCGCCCTGTCCGTCGTCCGCGACGCGGAGACGCTGACCCCCGCCGACCTCGACCTCGACGAGCAGAGCCGGCTCGTGCTGTGCCGCCGGCTGGTGCGCGAGGGGCTCCTCGAAGTCGTCGGGTGAGCGCGTTCCGCTGCGCCGCCGAGAGCCTCGGGCGCTCCGAGCCGGCGACGGGTACGGCGTCCACGGTCCGCGCGTTCCTGCTCGTCGAGAACGACGGCCCCTGGGGCACCGACGCGCTCCGCGACGTCCGGCTGCCCGACGAGGTCAAGGACGGTCTGCGCGAGCGCTCGGCGGCCGCCGGCGTCCGCACGCTGCTGGTGCGCCGGCACCGGGGGACCGGCGCGCGGCCCGGGGTGCGGGTGTTCGCGGCCTACGCCGACCCGCACGACCCGTGGATGGAGACCGCCACCCTGGCCGCGCCCGAGGTGCTGCTCGACCTGGACCTGGCGGCGCTCGGCCGGGGGGAGTCGCTCGGCCTCGCGGCCACCGACGAGCCGTTCTTCGGCGTCTGCACGCACGGCCGGCACGACGCCTGCTGCGCCGAGCTGGGCCGGCCCACCGTCGCCGCCCTGACCGCCTCGCACCCCGAGGAGACCTGGGAGGTCTCGCACATCGGCGGTGACCGCTTCGCGGCCAACGTGCTGGTGCTGCCCGAGGGCCTGTACTACGGCCGGGTCACGCCCGAGGCCGCGCCGGCGCTGGCCGACCGGCATGCGTCCGGGCACCTCGACCTCGACCTGCTCCGGGGCCGGTCCGGGCTGCCCTTCGCGGTCCAGGTGGCCGAGGTCGCCGCCCGGAGGCTGGCCGGCGCGACCGGTCTGCGCGACCTGCGGGTGGTCTCCGTCGTCCGCGACGGCGACGTGTCCGTCGTACGCCTCGACGTCGGCGGCACGTCGTACGACGTCCGGGTGCGGCGCACGACGGGGGAGTCGCAGCGGCTCACCTGCCGGGCCGGGCGCGACAGCGAGGTCCCGGTGCACGAGGTCGTGGACGTCCGACCGGCCTAGCGCCACGATGGCGGCATGAGCTCCGCGATCACGATCTCCGGACTGCGCAAGACCTTCGGGGCCACCGTGGCCCTGGACGGCCTCGACCTCGACGTGACCACCGGCGAGGTGCACGGCTTCCTCGGGCCCAACGGCTCCGGCAAGTCCACCACGATCCGGGTGCTGCTCGGCCTGCTGCGGTCCGACGCCGGCGAGGTCCGGCTGCTCGGCGGCGACCCCTGGCGGGACGCGGCCCGGCTGCACCGCCGGCTCGCCTACGTCCCCGGCGACGTGAACCTCTGGCCCAACCTGACCGGCGGCGAGGTGATCGACCTGCTCGGCCGGCTCCGCGGCGGGCACGACCCGAAACGGCTGCAGTCGCTGCTCGAGCGCTTCGACCTCGACCCCACCAAGAAGAGCCGCGGCTACAGCAAGGGCAACCGGCAGAAGGTCGCGCTGGTCGCCGCACTGGCCGCGCCGCTCGACGAGGTCGAGCTGCTGCTCCTCGACGAGCCGACCTCCGGCCTCGACCCGTTGATGGAGGCGGAGTTCCAGGCCTGCATCCGCGAGGAGGCCGGGGCCGGCCGCACGGTGCTGCTCTCCAGCCACATCCTGGCCGAGGTCGAGGCGCTCTGCGACCGGGTCAGCATCGTCCGGGCCGGCCGCGTCGTCACGCACGGCACGCCTCTCCGAGCTGCGGCACCTGACCCGCACGACGGTGGTCGCCGAGACCCGGGAGCCGGCCGACGGCGCTGCACGCCGTACCGGGGGTGGCGGGGGTCGACCGGCTCCCTCGGACACCGGCGACCGGGTCAGCTTCGACGTGGACACCGACCACCTGGGCGAGGCGATGAGCTACCTCGCCTCGCTCGGGATCTCGTCGCTGGTCAGCCACCCGCCGACGCTGGAGGAGCTGTTCCTGCGCCAGTACGGCGACGAGGTGCCGGCATGAGGCTCGACCGGGACGTCCGGGCTGGTGCGGCTGCTGCTGCGCCGGGACCGGGTGCGGATCGCCGTCTGGGTGCTGGCGATGACGGCGCTGACCTACGGGTCCGGCAGCGCGATGGGCACGACCTTCCCGACGCAGGCGTCGATCGACGCCTACGCCGGGTCCATGGCCACCTCGCCGTCGGTGGTGTTCCTGGCCGGTCCGCCGGTCGCGCTCGACACCCTCGCAGGCATCGTGCTCAACAAGGTGTCGTTCCTCGGGCTCGTCGGCGTCTGCCTCATGTGCGTGCTCCAGGTGGTGCGGCACACCCGGGCCGAGGAGGAGGACGGCCGCGCGGAGCTGGTGCGGGCGGCCGTCGTCGGCCGGGACGCCGCGGTCGCCGCGACCATGCTGGTGACCGGCGGCGCCGCCGTGCTCGTCGGCCTCGGGCAGGCGCTGGCCACCGCGGCCGCCGAGGTCCCGCTCGCGGACGCGCTCCTCTACGGCGCCTCCGTCACCGCCCTCGGGCTGGTCTTCGCCGGGATCGCGCTGTGCACCGCCCAGGTGTTCACCCACGCCCGCGGCGCGACCGGCGCGGCGCTCGCCCTGTTCGGGGTGGCGTACGTCGTCCGGGGCGCCGGCGACGTGCAGGACAACGGACTCGTCTGGCTCTCCCCGATCGGCTGGTCGCAGGCGACGCACGCGACGGGCGCCGACGCGACCTGGTGGCCGCTGCTCGTCCCGGTGGTCGCTCGTGGCGTCTGCTCGTCGGTCTCGCCGTGTGGGTGCAGGGGCGCCGGGACGTGGGCGCCGGCCTGGTCGCCGCCCGTCCCGGGCCGGCCGGTGCGCGCCCGGTCGCTGAGCGGCCCGTTCGGGCTGGCCCTCCGGACGCAGCGGGGCTCGCTCGTCGGCTGGGCGGTCGGGCTGTTCACGCTCGGGGCGGTCTACGGCTCGCTCACCCAGGGCGTCGAGGACCTGGCCCGGAGCAACCCGACGCTCGAGGAGTTCTTCCGGACGGCCGGCCAGGGCAGCCTGGTCGACTCGTTCCTGTCGACGATGCTGCTGGTGCTCGCGCTGCTGGCGGCCGCCTACGGCGTCTCCTCGGCGCTGCGGCTCACCTCCGAGGAGAGCTCGGGGCGGCTCGAGCCGCTGCTCGCGACCGGGCTGTCGCGCCCGCGCTGGATGCTCGGCACGCTCGCGGCCACCCTGCTCGGGAGCACGGTCGTCCTGCTCGCCGCTGGACTCGGGCTCGGGGCGACGTACGCCCTGTCGAGCTCGTCGTTCTCCGAGCTGCCCCGGGTCGCCGGCCTGCAGCTGGTCTACCTGCCGGCCGTCCTGGTCCCGGCCGGTCTCGTCGCGCTGCTGCACGGCTGGCGGCCCGCCTGGGCCAAGGTCGTCTGGGCGGTGCTCGCCGTGTGGTTCGTGCTCGGCTACCTCGGCGGCCTGCTGCACGCACCGGCCTGGCTGGTCCGCACGTCGCCGTTCTCGCGCACCCCCGCCGTCCCCGCCGACACCCTGTCGCTGGCCGCGCCGCTGGTGATCGCGGTGGTCGTGGCGCTGCTCACCGCCCTCGGCGTCCTGCTGCTCCGCCGTCGCGACATCCTCACCGGCTGACGTCCGCCTGGTGATCCGAGCCGCCGTGGTTGAGGTGCCCGAGCGCGAAGCGCGAGGGCCTCGAAACCCGGTCAGCGGCGCGCGAAGGTGCGCTGTGGAACGTTCTCGTGCGTGCGAGGGCCCTGCTGGGCCTGGTTTCGTTCCACAGCTCGCCGGCGGGAAGCGACGGTCGGCTCGGCGCGGGGTGCGGGTGGTTTCGAGACGGCCTCGGCTAGCGCCTCGCGGCTCAACCAACGGGGGCTGGCTCAACCAACGCGAATTGGAATAGTTAGCAAGGGTAATGACTTATGCTAAGCATCATGCCGTCAGTCGAGAAGGTCGCCCGCACCGACAGCGGGCTCGCGTCCGCGCTGCGCATCTCCGTGGCGCGGCTGCAGCGCCGCCTGCGCAGCGAGCGCGACCCGGACAACGAGCTGCTCCCGGTGGGGCAGCTGTCGGTGCTGGGGCTGCTGATGCGCTTCGGTGACCGCACCGTCGGCGAGCTCGCCGCCCTCGAGCGGGTGCAGCCGCCGTCGATGACGCGCACCGTGAACTGCCTGGACGACGGCGGGTACGTCGTCCGCCGCAAGAGCGAGCACGACGGCCGGCAGGTCGTCGTCGCCCTGTCCGAGCAGGGCCGGGCCACCCTCGCCAACGACCGGCGTCGCCGTGACGCCTGGCTCGCGCAGCGGCTCCGCGAGCTCACCCCCCACGAACGCACCGTGCTGCGCGAAGCAGCCCCGATCATCGAGAGGCTCTCCGAGCTTTCGAGTCCCACGTTCCGCTCCCTGTCCAACCGCAACTACCGGCTGTACGCGTCGGGAGCTGTGGTGTCGAACGTCGGCACCTGGATGCAGCGCGTGGCCCAGGACTGGCTGGTCCTGCAGCTCACCGACTTCAACGGCACCGCCCTGGGCATCACGACCGGGCTCCAGTTCCTGCCGATCCTGCTGCTCTCGCCGTACGCCGGCCTGATCGCCGACCGGTTCCCCAAGCGACGGCTGCTCCAGGTCACCCAGCTGATGCTGGCCGTGCCCGCGTTCGTGCTCGGCCTGCTCGCGGTGACCGGTGTCGCGCAGACCTGGCACGTCTACCTGCTCGCGTTCGTGTTCGGGATCGGCTCGGCGTTCGACGCCCCGGCCCGGCAGTCCTTCGTCAGCGAGATCGTCGGCCCCGACGACCTGACCAACGCGGTCGGCCTCAACTCCGCGTCGTTCAACCTCGCCCGGATGGTCGGCCCGGCGCTGGCCGGCCTGCTCATCGCGGCGCTCGGCTCGGGGGTGCCCGCGACGGGCGCGGTGATCCTGGTCAACGCGGTGAGCTACGGCGCGGTGATCCTGTCCCTGCAGCGGATGCGCGACAGCGAGCTCAACCGCGCCACCCCGACGCCGCGGCACAAGGGGATGATCCGCGACGGCATGCGCTACGTGCTGGCCCGGCCGGACCTGCATGCTGATCCTCACGATCGTGTTCTTCGCCGGCACGTTCGGACTGAACTTCCAGCTCACCTCCGCGCTGATGGCGACCGAGGTGTTCCACAAGGGCGCGGGGGAGTACGGCATCCTCGGCACCACGCTGGCGATCGGCTCGCTGACCGGGCGCGCTGCTCGCGGCCCGGCGCGGCCGGATCCGGCACCGCCTGGTGATCATCGCGGCGGTGGTGTTCGGCGTCGCGGAGATCGTCGCCGGCCTGCTGCCGTCCTACCTCGCGTTCGCGATCTGGACCCCGGTCATCGGGATCGCCTCGCTGACCATGATCACCTCGGCCAACGCGACCTTCCAGATGAGCGTCGCGCCGGAGATGCGCGGCCGGGTGATGGCGCTCTACATGATGATCTTCATGGGCGGCACCCCGATCGGCTCGCCCATCGTGGGCTGGGTCGGCGAGACCTTCGGCGCCCGCTGGACCCTGATCGGCGGCGGCGTCGTCACCATCCTCGGCACGGCGCTGGCCGTGCTCGTGTTCAGCCGGGCGAAGGGCTGGATCGGGCACGCGGCGGAGCGGGGCGGGAGCCGGGCGTGGAGCAAGGCGCGGCCGGCGAGGTGGTTGCCGGCCGCGCCTGATCGGGGGCCGTCAGCCGGAGGCCGAGGCGAACCAGGGGTGGTGCAGGTCGACGTAGCTGACGTCGCGCATCGCCGACTCCATCGCCTGGCGTACGTCGTCGGGCATCTCCATCTGCTCGCCGCGGCGCGCGGACTCCTCGTCGGAGAAGGCGACCGTCTCGGTGAACGTGCCGTCGGCCTCGATGGCGAGCGTGCCGCCGAGGATGTCCGGACGCATCTCGTGCAGCTGCGCGGTGTCGGTCATCATCGCCTTGAGCGTGCTCGGGTCCTCCACCGTGCCGCGGATGATCTGGACGAAGCCGGCGTCGTCGGAGCCGCCGTCCATCATCAACGTGACGTCGTCGCAGTCGTGGAACTCGGCGGGACCGTCGAACAGGGCCTCCATCTCCGCCCACCACGCGCCCTGCTCGGGCCGGGCGGCGTTCGCGGCGGCTGCTTCGCGCGACTCGAAGCGCACGATCGCCATGAACTGGTCGTCGTCGGTGAACCCGTAGGTCCCGCCGAGCCAGCCGTCCGCCCCCGGTGCGAGGTCGCGCAGCCAGCGCTCGCCCATGTCTCGGCACTCGTCCTGTCGGGTGCACTTCCCCTGGATGATCTGGATGAACATGTGGGCCTCCGGTGTGGGCAGGCCGCTTCGGGTCGAAGTGGTCGGCACCGACGCTAGCCACCTCGGGTCAGCAGGGCCATGGCACGTTCGGGGCAGCCCGTTGGCCGCGTGCGTGCTGCACCTACGCTGGGAGCATGAACCCCCGCTACCGCCGCCTGGTCATCCCGGGCGCCCTGGTGGGCCTGATCCTCATCGTCGTCCTCGCCGCCGTGCTGAAGGGCTGACGATGGCCGCCGTCCCCCTGCTCCGGGCCCTGACCCAGGTGCGGGGCCTCCTCCTCGACGACCAGGTCCTCGTCCGGGCCGTCGCGTCCGGGCGGCAGAAGGGCCAGAGCCCGCCGTGGCGGCGGGTCGAGCTGAGGTACGTCGACCTCAAGGCCGGTCGCCGCCTCCAGGTCACGGCGTACGACGACACCCAGGCGCACACCTCGAACCACGCACCCGGCGACGACGCCCGGGCCGCCGTGGACGGGCTGCTGGACCTGCCGTTCGGCAACTGGCACGTCGAGACGGCGACCGAGGCCCTCCAGCTGCGGGTGACCAAGAAGCTCGAGGCGATGGTGCACACGAGTCGGTCGTCGACCCGGACCGAGCGGTCTCGACAAGCTCGACCGACCGGGGGAGCACGACCGGAAGAAGCCCCGGCTGCTGCCGGAGGACGCCCCGGTCCTGGTGGCCCTCGGCATCTCCGACCACGAGGGCCGGGTCAAGCCCAGCCGGCAGGCGAAGTACCGCCAGGTCGACGAGTTCCTGCGCAGCCTGGCCTCGGTCGTGGACGAGGCGGTCGCGGCCGGGCGGCTGCGCACGCCGACGGCCGAGCAGCCGCTGCGCGTCGTGGACCTGGGCTGCGGCAACGCCTACCTCACGTTCGCGGCGCACGCCTACCTCGCCGGCGTCCGCGGCCTGCCCGTCCGGCTGGTCGGCGTCGACCGGCAGCCGCAGCTGGTCGCCCGCAACAACGAGATCGCCCGCGAGCTGGGCATCGACCACGAGGTCACGTTCGAGCCCGGTGACATCGGCACCGCCGAGCTGACGGACCGCCCGGACGTCGTGCTCGCGCTGCACGCCTGCGACACCGCGACCGACGACGCGCTGGCCCGGGCCGTCACCTGGGACGCGCCCCTGGTGCTGGCCGCGCCCTGCTGCCACCACGACATCGCCGCCCAGCTGCGCCGCACGCCGACCCCGGCGCCGTACACCCTGCTGACCCGCAACGGCATCCTGCGCGAGCGGTTCGCGGACACGCTGACCGACGCGATGCGGGCCTCGGTGCTGCGGCTGCTGGGCTACCGCGTCGACGTGATCGACTTCGTGGACAGCAAGCACACGCCCCGCAACACGCTGCTCCGCGCCGTCCGCACCGGGCGCGGCGCCCGCACCCGAGGCGCGGGCCGAGCTCGACGAGGTGGCGACGACGTGGGGCCTGCACCCGCGCCTGGCGGAGCTCCTGCGTGACCGGCTGGCGTAGCGCGGCGGCGGCCCTCCTGCTGCTCGGCCTCGCGGCGACCGGCGCACCCGCGCGCGCCGACAGCCAGGGTCCGGCGCCGAGCCGCGTGCTGTTCACGATGGACGACGACGAGGTCTTCGAGTCCAGCGGCCTGGTCGACATCGGCCCGGTGGTCTACACGACCAACGACTCGGGCGACGACGCCGTGCTCTACGGCTTCGACTCCGGCACCGGCAAGCTGGTCAGCCGGACGACGTACGCCGACGAGGTCGAGGACGTCGAGGCGCTGGCCCCCGGCCGCGACGGGACCGTCTGGGCCGGCGACGTCGGGGACAACCGGCAGCGCCGCGACAGCATCACGGCCTACGCCGTCACCCCGCGGCCCGGCCGGCAGGAGCGGCCCGCGAAGGCCTACGAGCTGGTCTACCCCGACGGGCCGCACAACGCCGAGACGCTGCTGGTCGATCCGCGCGACGGCCGGCTCTACGTCGTCACCAAGTCGCCGTTCGGCGGCACGGTGTACGTCGCACCGCGGCGGCTCTCCCCGGACTCGCCGAACAGGCTGACGACGTTCGCCCGGGTCGGCGGCCTGGTCACCGACGGCACGTTCTTCCCGGGCGGCCGGCGGGTGCTGCTGCGCACCTACGGCACCGCGACGGCCTACACGTTCCCCGGGTTCGCGCCGGTCGGCACCGTCCGGCTCCCGTCCCAGCCGCAGGGCGAGGGCATCTCGGTGGCCCAGGACGGCCGGGTGCTGGTCTCCAGCGAGGGCGTGCGCAGCCAGGTCCTGCAGGTCACCCTGCCCCCGTCGTTCACGGCGCCCTCGGCGAGCCCGACGGCGGCGCCGCTGCCGCCCCGCGAGCCGGCCGCGCCGCAGCCCCCGAGCCCGGGGCGGAGCGCGTCCGACTGGGGCTGGGTGGCGCTGGCCGCGGCCGGGATCGGGACGCTCGGCTACCTGGCCGTCAGAGGTTCTCGACTACGTGGTCCACACAGGCCGTGAGGGCCTCGACGTCGGCCGGGTCCACCGCCGGGAACATCGCGATGCGCAGCTGGTTGCGGCCGAGCTTGCGGTAGGGCTCCACGTCGACGATCCCGTTGGCGCGCAGGGTCTTGGCGACCACGGCGGCGTCGACGCTGTCGTCGAAGTCGATCGTGCCGATGACCAGCGAACGCTCGTCGGGCTCGGTGACGTAGGGCGAGGTGTAGGCCGTCTTCTCCGCCCAGGTGTAGAGCCGGCTGGAGCTGTCGGTGGTGCGCGAGACGGCGAAGTCCAGGCCGCCCTGCCCGTTGAGCCAGTCGAGCTGCTCGGCCATCAGGAACAGGGTCGCCAGCGACGGGGTGTTGTAGGTCTGGTTCTTGGTCGAGTTGTCGATGGCGGTGGGCAGGTCGAAGAAGGCGGGCACCCAGCGGTCGCTCGCGCCGATCTCGGCGGCCCGCTCCAGCGCGGCCGGCGACATGACCGCGACCCAGAGGCCGCCGTCGGAGCCGAGGTTCTTCTGCGGCGCGAAGTAGTAGGCGTCGACCTCGCTGATGTCGACGGGCAGGCCGCCGGCGCCGGAGGTCGCGTCGACGAGCACCAGCGCGCCGTCGTCGGCGCCGGCCACCCGCCGTACGGGGGCCATCACGCCGGTGGAGGTCTCGTTGTGCGCCCAGGCGTAGACGTCCACGCCGGCCTCGGCCCGCGGGGACGGGCGGGTGCCGGTCTCGCTGGTGATGACGGACGGGTCCGCGAGGAAGGGCGCGGCCTGGGCCGCGCTCGCGAACTTCGAGGAGAACTCGCCGAACGACAGGTGCTGGCTGCGCTCGCGGATCAGGCCGAAGGTGGCGATGTCCCAGAACGCCGTCGCGCCGCCGTTGCCGAGGACCACCTCGTAGCCGTCGGGCAGCGAGAAGAGCGAGGAGACGCCCTCCCGCACCCGGCCGACGAGGTCCTTGACGGGGGCCTGCCGGTGCGAGGTCCCGAGCAGGGACGTGCCGGTGGCGGCGAGCGCCTCGAGGGCCTCGACGCGGACCTTGGAGGGGCCGGCGCCGAACCGGCCGTCGGCGGGCTTGATGGCGTCCGGGATGGTGATCGTGTCGGTCACGGTGACTGAACCTCGGCCTTCGTCAGGGGAGTGTCGCGTGGGGTGACCTGACGTCGTTGTCAGCGTGCGCGGTCCTATCCTGACATCCGCCACCACGACCGAGGACCGCGACCCGAGAACCGGGGGACACATGACGAGCCCGCTGCGCATCGCCCGCGCGTCCTTCGACGACCCCGCGACGCAGCGGCTGGTCGAGGAGGTGCAGGAGGAGTACGTCGTGCTCTACGGCAGCCGCGACGACTCCCCGATCGAGGAGGGCGCGTTCGACGCCCCGCGGGGCGCGTTCTTCCTCGGGTACGTCGACGACGCGGCCGTCGCGATGGGCGGCTGGCGGATGCGGCCCGACGTGCTCCCGCTGGGCGGCAGCCTCGCGGCCGAGATCCGGCGCATGTACGTCGCCCCGGGTGCCCGCCGCCGCGGGTTCGCCCGCGACGTCCTGGCGCACCTGGAGGCGACGGCCCGGGCAGCGGGGGCGGACGTGATGGTGCTCGAGACGGGGACCGAGCAGCCGGCGGCGATCCGGATGTACGAGGAGGCCGGCTACACGCTCGTCGAGCAGTTCGGGCACTACACCTGGTCGCCGAAGTCGCGCTGCTTCGGCAAGCGGATCTAGTAGGTCGGTGCGGCCTGCTGGGTGGCCGCCTCGACGGTCTCGTGGATCGTGAACACCTTGTCCAGGCCGGTGATCCGGAAGATCTTCAGCATCTGCTGCTCGGTGCACACCAGCACCAGCGACCCCTTGAGCGCGTGCGCGCGGCGGCGCCCGCCGATCAGGGCGCCGAGGCCGGTCGACTCGATGAAGTCCACGTCGAGCAGGTCGATGACCAGGTGCACGTCACCGGCGACCAGCAGCTCGGTGATCGCGTCCTTGAGCTGGGGCCCGGTGGCGAAGTCGATCTCGCCGTGGGGGCTGACGACCGTGTGCCCGTCGGTGCGGGTCACGTCGATCTGCAGGTGCATGTTGTTCCTCTGACGACCGGCGACTCCGCTGGTGTGCTCAACGCGTCCGGCCGATCATCTCAGGGACCGGACGAATGGTCCATTCGGGACGCGGGTGGCCTAGCAGTCGGGGCTCAGGCCCAGGACTCGTCCCAGCCCTCGACCTCGTCGGCCTTGCGCTCGGCCGGGCCGGCGTAGACCGCGGAGGGCCGGATCAGCCGTCCGGTGCGCTTCTGCTCCAGGATGTGGGCCGACCAGCCGCCGGTGCGCGCGCAGGTGAACATCGAGGTGAACATCGGCGAGGGCACCTCGGCGAAGTCCAGGACGATCGCGGCCCAGAACTCGACGTTGGTCTCCAGCACCCGGTCCGGGCGGCGCTCCTTGAGCTCGGCCAGCGCGGCCTTCTCCAGGGCCTCGGCCACCTCGTAGCGCGGGGCGTTGAGCTCCTTCGCCGTACGCCGGAGCACGCGGGCGCGCGGGTCCTCGGCGCGGTAGACGCGGTGCCCGAAGCCCATCAGCCGCTCTCCGGAGTCGAGCAGGCCCTTGACGTAGCCCTCGGCGTCGCCGGACTTCTCGACCTCCTCGATCATGCCCAGCACGCGGGACGGGGCGCCGCCGTGCAGCGGTCCGCTCATCGCACCGATCGCGCCGGAGAACGCGGCCGCGACGTCGGCGCCGGTCGAGGTGATCACGCGGGCGGTGAACGTGGAGGCGTTCATGCCGTGCTCGGCGGCCGACGACCAGTAGGCGTCGATGGCCTGCACGTGCTTCGGGTCGGCCTCGCCCTTCCAGCGGATCATGAAGCGCTCCGCCAGCGTGTGGCCCTGGTCGACCTCCTTCTGGGAGACGACCGGCTGGTGCAGGCCACGCGCGGCCTGCGCGGCGTACGACAGCACCATCACCGCGACGCGGCTCAGGTCCTCGCGGGCCTGCTCGTCGGTGATGTCGTAGGTCTGCCGCATCCCGAAGGCCGGCGCGAGCATCGCGATCGCGGCCTGCACGTCGACGCGGATGTCACCGGTGTGCACCGGGATGTTGTAGGCCTCGGCCGGCGGGAGGCCGGGCTGGTAGGCGCCGTCGATCAGCAGCCCCCAGACGTTCTCGAAGGGCACCCGGCCGACGATCTCCTCGATGTCGACGCCGCGGTAGCGCAGCGCGCTGCCTTCCTTGTCGGGCTCGGCGATCTCGGTCTCGAAGGCGACGACGCCCTCCAGGCCGTGCTGGACCTCGGTCATGTCCGCTCCTTCGTCGTTCCCTCGGGTGCACCCGGTGCACGCAAACGACGTCATCATGCCCACTCACGTGCCGGTCGTCACCTTCTGAGGTCCGCGAGCGGCGTGGGCCTGGTCACCTGGCTATGTTCGAAGCATGACTTCCCCCACCGACCTGGCGGCCCTGCGACGGGAGTACGGCGACGCCGGGCTCGACGTCCCCGACCTCGAGCCGGAGCCGATCGCGATGTTCCGTCGATGGCTCGACGAGACCGTCGCCGCCGGCCTGCACGAGCCCAACGCGATGGTCGTCTCGACGGTCGCCGAGGACGGTGCGCCGTCGTCGCGGATGGTGCTGCTCAAGGGCGTCGACGAGCACGGCTTCGTGTTCTTCACCAACTACGAGTCCGCCAAGGCCCGCGAGATCGACGCCCGCCCGGCCGTGTCGCTGCTGTTCCCGTGGCAGGACCTCCAGCGTCAGGTCCGGGTCGTGGGCACGGCCTCGCGCGTGTCCCAGGTGGAGAGCGAGGCCTACTTCGCCGGCCGCCCGCGGGAGTCCCAGCTCGGGCGCCTGGGCGTCGCCGCAGTCCCGGGTGGTGGCGTCGCGGTCCGCCCTCGACGAGAGGTACGGCGGGGTGCTCGCGCAGTTCGCCGAGGTGGACGCCGTGCCCCTGCCGCCGTTCTGGGGCGGGTTCCGGGTCGAGCCGTCGTCGGTGGAGTTCTGGCAGGGCCGCAAGGGCCGGCTGCACGACCGGCTGCGCTACCGCCGCGCCGAGCCCGACGCGAACGCCCCGTGGACGGTGGAGCGGCTCGCGCCCTGAGGGCCTGCTCCGCGGAGCCCTGACCGGGTCTCGACCCGCTGCTGGCTCGCTGCGCTCACCAGGCGCTTGCTCGACCTCGTTTTCGTTCTCACGCGCGAGCGCGTGAGAGAAAACGACTTGTGAGTGAGTGCTCACTCACTTACTGTTGTCTGCGTGAGCCAACCAACCACCCGAGGACGCGCGCCGGCGATGGCGCCCGAGGAGCGCCGTCGCGCCATCATCGACGCGGTCGTGCCGCTGCTCGTGGAGCACGGCGGCGAGGTCAGCACCCGCCAGATCGCCGAGGCGGCCGGCATCGCCGAGGGCACGATCTTCCGGGTCTTCCCGGACAAGGCGGCCCTGCTGCTCGCGGCGGTCGAGCGGGTCATCACGCCCGACGACCTGCGTGACCGGCACGCCGCCGCGATCGCCGAGGTGCACTCCCTGCGCGAGCAGGTGCGCTGCACGGCGTCGTGGATGGTCGCCAACTCCGAGCGCTCGACGGCCCTGCTGATGGCGCTGCGCCGGGCCTGGATGTCCCGGCCGCCCGGCTCCCACGAGGAGACCCACGCCAAGGGGCACGACCCCCGCGAGGTGTTCCAGCGCGCGGCCGACGAGCTGCGGACCATCCTCACCGACATGTTCGCGACGCACGCCGACCAGCTCACCGTCGCCCCCGACATCGCCGCCACCACGCTTCGCTCGCTCGTGCTCGGCTCGCACCACCCCGGGGCCAGCGTCCGCGACCGGCTGACACCCGACCAGATCACGGCCGTCTTCCTCGACGGCGTCCAGCACCGCCCGAAGGGGGACTGACATGCTCCTGCGCATCCTCAAGGAGTACCTCGCGCCGTACCGTCCGCAGCTGGGCCTGATCGTGCTGCTCCAGTTCGTCGGCACGATGGCCGCGCTCTACCTGCCGAGCCTCAACGCCGACATCATCGACACCGGGGTCGTGCAGGGGGACACCGGCTACATCATCCGCACCGGCGGCATGATGCTGGCCGTCTCGCTGGTGCAGATCCTGTGCAGCACCGGGGCGGTGTACGTCGGAGCGCGGACCGCCATGGCCTTCGGGCGCGACGTCCGGGCCGGGCTGTTCCACCGCGTCGGGTCGTTCTCGAGCCGCGAGGTCTACCAGATCGGCGCGCCGTCGCTGATCACCCGCAACACCAACGACGTCCAGCAGGTCCAGATGCTCGTGCTGATGACCTGCACGATGATGGTCGCCGCGCCGATCATGATGGTCGGCGGCGTGCTGATGGCGATGCGCGAGGACATCGGGCTGTCCTGGCTGCTCGCTGGTCTGCGTGCCCGACGCTGTTCCTCGCGGTCGGCGCGATCATCTCCCGGATGGTCCCGGGCTTCCGGCTGATGCAGACCCGCATCGACGGCGTGAACCGCATCCTGCGCGAGCAGGTCACCGGCATCCGCGTCGTGCGGGCGTTCGTCCGCGAGCCCTTCGAGGCCAAGCGGTTCGGCGCCGCCAACGACGATCTCACCGACGTCGCGGTGAGCACCGGCCGGTGGATGGCCACGATGTTCCCGACCGTGATGCTGATCCTCAACGTCTCCAGCGTCGCCGTGCTCTGGTTCGGCGGCCACCGCGTCGACGCCGGCCAGATGCAGATCGGCGCCCTCACGGCGTTCCTGTCCTACCTGGTGCAGATCCTGATGTCGGTGATGATGGCGACCTTCATGCTGATGATGGTCCCGCGGGCCACGGTGTGCGCCGACCGGATCGCCGAGGTCCTCGACACCGAGTCGTCCGTCGTACCTCCCGCGGAGCCGGTCACCGAGCTCGACGGCGTCGGGGAGCTGGAGTTCCGCGACGTGCAGTTCACCTACCCGGGCGCCGAGGCGCCGGTGCTCCGCGGCCTGTCGTTCACCGCCCGGCCCGGGCGAGACCACCGCGATCATCGGCTCCACCGGCGCCGGCAAGACCACCATGGTCAACCTCGTGCCGCGGCTGTTCGACGTCACCGGCGGCGAGGTGTGCGTCGACGGGGTCGACGTGCGCCGGCTGGAGCCGGACCTGCTCTGGAGCCGCATCGGGCTGGTGCCGCAGAAGGCGTTCCTGTTCTCCGGCACCGTGCGCAGCAACCTGCGCCTACGGCAAGCCCGACGCCACCGAGGACGAGATGTGGCGGGCGCTGGAGATCGCGCAGGGCCGCGACTTCGTCGAGGCGATGAGCAGTGGCACCGTCAGCGGACTCGACGCGCCGATCACCCAGGGCGGCACCAACGTCTCCGGCGGTCAGCGGCAACGGCTGGCGATCGCCCGCGCGCTCGATCCGCCAACCGGAGATCTACCTGTTCGACGACTCGTTCAGCGCGCTCGACCTGGCCACCGACGCGCGGCTCCGCGCCGCCCTCGCCCCGGTGACGACCGGGTCCACGGTGGTGATCGTCGCGCAGCGGGTGTCCACGATCATCGACGCCGACCAGATCCTCGTGCTCGAGGACGGCGAGGTGGTCGGGCGCGGCACGCACGACGAGCTGCTCGAGACGTGCGAGACCTACCAGGAGATCGTCCGGTCCCAGCTCACCGCGGAGGAGGCAGCATGAGCACCCCCAAGACCGGTCCCATGAAGGAGACCGAGCGGATCCAGGCGCCCGGCGGCCCGGGCCGCGGCGGCCCGATGGGCGGCGGCATGGTCGGCCAGAAGTCCATGGAGTTCGGGCCCTCCGCGAAGCGGCTGGTCCGGCGGATGGGACCGGACCGCAACGCCGCGATCGGCGTCGTGCTGCTCGCGATCGTCAGCGTCGGGCTCAGCGTCGTCGGGCCCAAGATCCTCGGCCACGCCACCGACCTGATCTTCTCCGGCCTCTACGGGCGCCGGCTGCCCGCGGGCACCACCAAGGCCGACGCCGTGGCGAACCTCCGTGCGCGCGGCGACGGCAAGCTGGCCGACATGCTGACGAGCATGGACGTGGTCCCCGGTCGGGGCGTCGACTTCGACGCCGTCGGGCACGTGCTGATGATCGTCCTCGCGGTCTACCTCGCGGCGTCGGTGCTGATGTGGCTGCAGGGCTTCATCCTCAACGGCGTCGTGCAGAACACCGTGCGCCGGATGCGCAACGACGTCGAGGAGAAGATCAACCGGCTGCCGCTGAGCTACTTCGACCGGCAGCCGCGCGGCGAGCTGCTCTCGCGGGTCACCAACGACATCGACAACGTCAGCCAGACCCTGCAGCAGACGATGAGCCAGCTGCTGGTCTCGCTGCTGACGGTCGTCGGCGTGGTCGCCATGATGATCACGATCTCGCCGACCCTGGCGCTCGTCGCCCTGGTCACCGTGCCCGCTCACCATGCTGGTCACCGGCCAGATCATGAAGCGCTCGCAGGGCCTGTTCATCACCCAGTGGCGACGCACCGGCCAGCTCAACGCGCACATCGAGGAGACCTTCACCGGGCACGCCCTGGTCAAGGTGTTCGGCCGTCAGCACGAGGTCGAGGAGCGGTTCGCCGAGGAGAACGACGAGCTGTTCAAGGCCAGCTTCGGGGCGCAGTTCGTGTCCGGCCTGATCATGCCGATGATGATGTTCATCGGGAACCTCAACTACGTCGTCATCGCGGTCCTCGGCGGTCTCCGGGTCGCGTCCGGGACGATGAGCCTGGGCGACGTACAGGCGTTCATCCAGTACTCCCGGCAGTTCACCCAGCCGCTCACCCAGGTGGCCTCGATGATCAACCTGCTGCAGTCCGGCGTCGCGTCGGCCGAGCGGGTCTTCGAGCTCCTCGACGCCGAGGAGGAGCCGGTCGAGCTGGTCGAGCCGCTCGCCGTCGGCGGGCGCGGCGAGGTGCGCTTCGAGCACGTGTCGTTCAGGTACGACGACGACCGGCCGCTCATCGAGGACCTGTCGCTCGTCGCGGCTCCCGGCCAGACGGTCGCGATCGTCGGGCCCACCGGGGCCGGCAAGACGACGCTGGTGAACCTGATCATGCGGTTCTACGACATCGACGGCGGCCGGATCACCCTCGACGGCGTCGACGTCGCGACCATGCGGCGCAGCGACCTGCGCGGACGCACCGGCATGGTGCTGCAGGACACCTGGCTGTTCGAGGGCACGATCCGCGACAACATCGCCTACGGCCGGCCGGACGCGTCGGAGGACGACATCCTCGAGGCCGCCCGCGCGACGTTCGTGGACCGGTTCGTGCACAACCTGCCCGACGGCTACGACACCGTGATCGACGAGGACGGCTCGAACATCTCCGCCGGCGAGCGGCAGCTCGTCACCATCGCGCGGGCGTTCCTGTCCGACCCGGCCCTGCTGATCCTGGACGAGGCCACCAGCTCGGTCGACACCCGCACCGAGCTGCTGCTCCAGCAGGCGATGGCCGCGCTCCGGAGCGACCGGACGTCGTTCGTCATCGCGCACCGGCTCTCCACGATCCGCGACGCCGACCTGATCCTGGTGATGGAGGACGGCGCGATCGTCGAGCAGGGCACGCACGACGACCTGCTCGACGCCGACGGCCCCTACGCCGCGCTCTACAACGCGCAGTTCTCCGACGCCCTGGTGTAGGAGTCAGGTTCCGGACAGGTTGGTGCCCTAGGTTCGCAAGGTGCCTCTCCGTGCTCGTCGTCTCGCCGTGCTCGTCGGCTGCATCGTGGCGGGGACCACGCTCGGCGGCTGCTCGGCCCACCGTGCGTCACCGGCGAGCCCGGCACCCTCGCCGAGCGTCTCCCCGGCCGACACGACGCCGTCGCGGGCGACCAGCGCTCCGCGGGTCGTGCCGGCGCCGTTCCGGGACCCGCTGCCGGGGATGCCGGCGGCCGTCCCGGGGCAGGTCTACGCCCGCGCGGGAGTCGGCCAGGTCGCACCGCAGGCGGCCGGCGACCCGGCGTACCTCTATGTCCCGAACGCCTACGGCGCGCCCGTCACCACCGTCATCGACCAGCGGACCCGCAAGATCGTGCGGGTGCTGCACACCGGTGACCTGTCGCAGCACGTCACGCCGTCGTGGGACCTGCGCACCCTGTACGTCGAGGCGAGCGCATCGAACCAGCTGGTGGCGATCGACCCGGCCACGGGGCGCATCGAACGGCGCATCCCGCAGCGCCGGCCCTACAACCTCTACTTCACCCCCGACGGCCGGCACGGGATCGTGATGGACGAGGAGAACAACGACATCGCGTTCACCGACCCGCGCACGTTCAAGCGCGGCTCCGTGGTCCACGACCGCAGCTGCAGCGGCCCGAACCACGCGGACTTCTCGGCCAACGGGAGGTACTTCCTGGTCAGCTGCGAGTTCTCCGGCTCGCTGCTGAAGATCTCGACGACCACGCACCGCGTCCTGGGACGTCTCGCTCTCGGCCCGGGGAGCAAGCCCCAGGACGTGCGGCTCTCCCCGGACGGACGCGTCTTCTACGTCGCGGACATGGACCGCGACCGGCTGCTGCGCATCGGCTGGCGGCACCTGAGGATCGTCGGGAGCCTCCACCTGCCGTCGATGCCGCACGGCATCTACCCCAGCCGGGACGGTCGGCACCTCTACGTCTCCGACCGGATGGCCGGCGAGGTGAGCGTCGTCTCGGTGGCCACCAACAAGGTCGTGGACACCTGGAAGGCGCGGGCGGCCACCCGGACATGGGCGGCGTCTCCGCGGACGGGCGCACCCTGTGGCTGTCCGGGCGCTACGACGGACACGTCTACGGCTGGGACACCCGCACCGGCAAGCTCGTCGCGCGGATCGACGTCGGCGGCAACCCGCACGGCCTGCTGGTCTGGCCGCAGCCCGGCCGCTACTCGCTGGGCCACACCGGGAACCTCCGGTGAGGCAGGCCCTCCTCCCGCTCGCGGCGCTGCTCCTCGTCACCGGGTGCACGTCCGGCGGCGGCTCCGCGACACCCGCCGCCCCGACGACGTCGGCCTCGGGCTCCGCGGTCGCACCCTCGGCGACACCGCGACCGTCGCACCTCCGCGTGCGCCGGACGCACTGGCGGCTGCCGCAGCCGCTGGGCCGTGAGGCCGTCGTCGCGCAGGGCGCCGGCTCACCGGTCGTGGTGGCCGGCGGTCTCCTCGCCGGGAACGCGTCGAGCTCCTCGTCGTACACCCTCGACCTGGCGGACGGTCACGTCACGCCGCTTCCCGACCTGCCCGTCGACGTCCACGACACGGCCGGGGTGCGCCTCGGTGGCCGCACCCTGGTGCTCGGCGGTGGGAACGCGAGCGAGCAGGCGGTGGTGCAGGTGCGGCGCCGGGGCCGCTGGCGCGTCGACGGCCGGCTCCCGGCCGCCCGCTCGGACCTCACCGCCGTCGTGGCGAACGGCCGCGCCTACGTGGTCGGCGGGTACGACGGAGGCAGTCCCGCCCTCGGGGACGTGCTGGTCTCCCGCGACGGCCGCTCGTGGCGGGTGGCGGCGCACCTGCCGCTGCCGGTGCGGTACGCCGCGACGGTGCTCGTCGGCGGTGCCATCTGGGTGTTCGGCGGGGAGCGCGACGGCGCGATGGTCGACGCCGTGCAGCGCATCGACGTCGCCACCGGGCGGGCGACGGTCGTCGCGCACCTGCCTCGGGCCCTCGGCCACGCCGCCGCCGTCGTCCTCGACGGCCGGGTCCTGCTCGCCGGCGGGCGGACCGGTCCGGACACCGTCACGGACCGGATGTGGTGGTTCTCCCCGGCGGCGACCCGGTTCACGCGGGCGGGGCGGCTGCCGACCGGTCTGGCGGACACGACGCCGGTCGCCGCCGACCCCGGCACGGCGTACCTCGTCGGGGGCGAGACCCCGGCCCTCACCGACCGCGTCGTCCGCCTCGCCCTCCGCTGACGCCGACCCGTCACCTTTGCAGCGACACGCGCGGAAAGTCGCTGCAGAAGTGACGGGTCGGCGGGGTTAAAGCAAGCGACCCGTGGGCGGTGCGGGGCTCCACTCGCAAGGAGGGGAGTCCGCGTCTCCGGTCGGATGATGTCCGGAGCGCCCACGGGCCGGGTGACTGCTTGGTAGTGACCAGCGCGCACTGCACAATCAGCGTGGCTGGTTGGTGCGCTGCTAGCGAGCAGCCACCTCACGAATCCGTAAAGAATGCACTTTCGGACCACCTCCTTCCTCGTGTGCCTCAACGGTACGTCCGGCCCCCGCGGCCGACAAGGGATTTCTCACGGATGCGAAGGTTGGCCCGTGCAGGAGACGGGGCAGGTGCGGGGAAGCCGGGACACAAGCCGGCCTGGTGGCGGTCGGTCGTCACCGACGTACGCCCGCTGCAGGTCTCGGCGCCCTACCGCCGGCTGTTCTTCGGCAACACCGTCGCGCAGCTCGGCCAGCAGATGACCAACGTCGCGGTGGCGATCCAGGTGTACGCCCTCACGCAGTCCTCGTTCTACGTCGGCCTGGTCGGCGTCTTCGCGCTGGTGCCGCTGGTCGCGCTCGGTCTGTACGGCGGCGCGATCGCCGACGCCGTGGACCGCCGGAGCCTGGCCCTGGTGGCGAGCGCGGGACTGTGGATGGTGTCGATCGCCCTGATGGTGCAGGCGTTCGCGGGGTTCGGGTCGATCTGGTTCCTCTACGGCTGCATCGCGGTGCAGTCGGGCTTCTACGCGATCAACAACCCGGCGCGCAGCGCGATGGTGCCGCGGCTGATCGCCAAGGAGCTGATGCCGGCGGCCTCCGCGCTCAACATGGCGTCGTTCAACCTGGGCTTCACGTTCGGGCCGCTGCTCGGTGCGCTGGTGATCCGCTGGCACGGGTTCGGCGCGGCGTACGCGATCGACGTGGTCACCTTCTCCGCGGCCTACTACGCGCTGGTCCGGATGCCGCGGATGCCGCCGCTCGAGAACAGCCCGCGCGCCGGCCTGAAGTCGGTGGTCGACGGGCTGCGGTTCCTGAAGCGCTCGCCCAACCTGCGGATGACCTTCGTGCTCGACCTGTGCGCGATGGTGCTGGCGCAGCCGCGGGCGCTGTTCCCGGCGCTCGCCTACAAGGTGTACGGCGGCGGCGCCGGCGTCGTGGGCCTGCTGCAGTCGGCCCCCGCCGCGGGAGCGGTCGTCGCGTTCCTGTTCTCGGGCTGGGTGACCAAGGTCCGCCTGCAGGGGCTGGCGATCGTCATCGCGGTGATCGTCTACGGCGCGGCCGTCGGCGGCGTGGGGCTCACCGACGTGCTCTGGGTGGGCGTCGCGTTCCTGGCGATCTCCGGGATGGCCGACATGGTCAGCTCGGCCTACCGCAACACGGTGCTCCAGGTCGCGGCCCCCGACCACCTGCGCGGCCGGCTCCAGGGCGTGTTCATCGTGGTCGTCGCGGGCGGGCCGCGGGCGGGCGACTTCATCGCGGGCTCGGTCGCCAGCAGCACGGGGGAGCGGCTGGCCCTGGTGCTCGGCGGGGCCGCCTGCATCGTCGGGGTGCTCACCGCGACGGCGCTGTCGCGCCGCTTCCTGGAGTACGACGCGCAGCACCCGACGCCCTGACGGGGTCGGCGTGGGCGGGATCACGTCTCACGGGTCGGAAATAGATGGTTGCAGAACGCAAGCATTGGGTACTCTGGTCGACGTACCCCATGGAGATCCGAGGACATGACGAACACCGCTGAGACCACCACCGCCGCACCGCCCCTGACCGAGGACACCGCCATGACGCACCGTCAGGTGCTCGAGGCGCTGTCCGGACTGCTGCTCGCCCTCTTCGTGGCGATGCTGTCGTCCACGGTGGTGTCGAACGCCCTGCCGAGCATCGTCGCCGACCTGAACGGCAGCGAGTCCGGCTACACCTGGGTCGTCGTCGCGACGCTGCTGACCATGACGGCGTCCACGCCGATCTGGGGCAAGCTGTCCGACCTGTTCAGCAAGAAGCTGCTCGTGCAGAGCGCACTCGTCATCTACTCGCTCGGCTCGCTCGCCGCGGCGGTCGCGCCCAGCATGGGCACGCTGATCGGCGGCCCGCGCCGTGCAGGGCCTCGGCGTCGGCGGCCTGACCGCGCTGGTCCAGGTGGTCATCGCCTCGATCGTGTCCCCGCGCGAGCGGGGTCGCTACTCCGGCTACATCGGCGCGGTCTTCGCGCTCGCCACGGTCAGCGGCCCGCTCATCGGCGGCGTCGATCGTCGACTCCTCGCTCGGCTGGCGCGGCTGCTTCTTCGTCGGCCTGCCCGATCGCCGCCCTCGCGTTCGTCGTGCTCCAGAAGACGCTGCACGTCAAGACGATCAAGCGCGAGGTGCAGCATCGACTACCTCGGCGCGCTGATGATCACCGGCGGCGTCTCGACGCTGCTGATCTGGGTCTCGCTGGCCGGCCACAACTTCGACTGGTCCTCGTTCACCAGCGCCTGGATGATCGCGCTCGGCGTGCTGCTGCTCGTCGCCGCGGTCGTGGTGGAGACGAAGGCCAAGGAGCCGATCATCCCGCTGCGGCTCTTCAAGGACCGCACGACGAGCCTGGCCACGTTCGCCTCGGTCATGGTCGGCGTCGCGATGTTCGGCTCGACGGTCTACCTGTCGCAGTACTTCCAGATCGCCCACGGCATGAGCCCCACCCACGCCGGCCTGATGTCCATCGCGATGGTCGGCGGCCTGCTCGTCTCGAGCATCACCACCGGCCGGATCATCTCCAAGACCGGACGCTGGAAGAAGTTCCTCGTCGGCGGCATGACGCTGGTCGTCGTCGGCCTGCTGCTGCTCAGCACGATCGACGCGACCACCAGCCTGGTGCGGGTCGGCGTGTTCATGGCGATCCTCGGCCTCGGCCTCGGCGCGACCATGCAGAACCTCGTGCTCGCCGTGCAGAACAACACCGCCCAGCGCGACATGGGTGCGGCCAGCTCCGTGGTCGCCTTCTTCCGCTCGATGGGCGGCTCGATCGGCGTCTCGGCGCTCGGCGCGGTGCTCAGCCACCAGGTCGTCGACAGCGTGTCGACCGGCCTGGCCAAGCTCGGCGTCGACCCGTCGGCCGGCGGCGGTCAGTCCAACGCGATCCCCGACATGGCCACCCTGCCCGCGCCCGGTCCGGGCGGTCTTCGAGGCCGCCTTCGGGGACGCCACCGGCCGGATCTTCCTGATCGCCGCGCCGTGCGCCGCGATCGCCCTCGTCGCGGTGCTGTTCATCCGCGAGGTGCCGCTGCGGACGACGATCGAGCGGCAGGACGAGACGGCTGCCGCTGCTCCGGAAGCCACGGCTCAGGTCGACTGAGGTCGCCCGCAGTTCGGCGCCGCAGATTCACTGGGCACCCAGTGAATCTGGCGCACCCCCGCTGTTGCAACGGCGGGGGTGTGCACGTTTCGGCGGGGGACGAGGGCGACGGCGGCGCACGAGGCCGCGAGCAGCGCGACGAACCAGGTCGCGCCGAGCAGCCCCACCAGCAGCGGGGCGACCAGCGCGCCCAGGAGCGCGGCTCCGACCATCGCGCTGTCGGTGAGCCCCAGGGCCCCGGCCCGGTGCGCGTCCGGTACGCCGTCCTGGATCGTCTCGGTCGCGGCGCCCTCGACGTGCACGGCGGCCGCGCCCGCGACGGCCAGCGCCGGCAGGGTGAGCAGCAGGCCGGGGACGACCGGCACCAGCACGAGCGCGCCGGTCAGCAGCAGCAGGCCGGCGCGCGCGCGCCGCGAGCCCGACGTCCGGCCGCACCACCACAGCAGCGGCGCGGCCAGCGCGCCGAAGCCCAGCACGGCGGTCGCCACCCCGAAGCCGCCGCGTCCCCACCGTGCCAGCGGCAGCAGGGCCAGCCCCACCGCGGCGAGCACGCCGTTGAGCAGCGCGACGGTGCCGATCGCGCGGCGTACGCCGGGTCCGCGCGGCCGCCGCACGCAGGACGGACCGGAGCGTCGAGGGCCACCCGACCGGCCGCCGGCGCCGGCAGGTGCACGCCGTGCAGCAGGACCAGGGCGACCAGCGTGAGGACCACCGCCGCACCCGGCAGCAGCGCGCGCGTCGCGGACGTGAGCAGCAGCCCGCCGATCGCGGGGCCGACCACGAACGACGCCACCTCGACGGTGACCAGCAGGTCGGTCGCGCGGCGCCGGGCCGGCACCGGCGAGGCCGGGCATCGCCGCGGCCAGGGCCGGGTAGGCCGGCGTGCCCGCGGCGACCGCGCCGGTCGCCGTCAGCACCGCGACCAGCAGCCGGTCCTGCGACGACGGCGACCGCCGTCCCGGTCAGCAGCACCGCCCGCGCCACGACCGTGAGCCGCACGATCCGGTCACGCCGGAACCGGTCGGCGAGCGTCCCGGTGGCCCAGGACAGCACGACGTAGGGCAGCATCCGGGCCGCGCCGGTCGAGCCCGAGGACCAGGTCCCGGCGCCCGACGCGTCGTCGACGACCAGCACCAGCAGCAGCGGCCAGGGCAGCGACATCGCGAGCGCGGCGAGCCCGTGGCCCACCAGCACCCGGTGGACGGGCGGACATCAGCCACGCCCGACCAGCCGGGTCGCCAGCGGCGCGAAGCCGTTGAAGCCCACCGTGCTGTAGCAGGTGGTGTAGGCGCCGGCCGCGAGCAGGCGTACGACGTCCCCCTCGGCGAGCCGCAGGGGCAGGTGCACGGGCTGCTGCTCGTAGAGCACGTCGGCGCTGTCGCAGGTCGGACCGGCGAGCACGCAGGGCCCGGTGGCGTCGCCGTCGGCGCTGGTCAGCAGCCGGTAGCGGATCGCCTCGTCGAGCGTCTCGACCAGCCCGGTGAACACGCCGGCGTCCAGGAACACCCAGCGCGTGTCGCCGCGCCAGACCACCGCCACCACCGTCGAGACGAGGGTGCCGGCGTCCGCGACGACGGCCCGGCCGGGCTCGACCAGCGTCCGCGGACGGCGGTCCCCGAAGTGCCGTCGCAGCGAGACCTCGATCGCGGCGCCGTACGCCGGCAGCGGCGGGCACCCGCCCTCGAGGTGCGCCGGGAAGCCGCCGCCGAGGTCGAGCAGCCAGGGGTCGAGACCGTCGGCCCGCAGCTCCGCGAAGACCCGGGCCGCCTCGCGGACGGGCGCGTCCCAGGCCTGCGGGTCGCGCTGCTGCGACCCGACGTGGAACGACAGGCCCGCCGGGTCGAGCCCGACCGCGGCGGCCGAGCGCAGGATGTGGGCGGCCTGGTCGGGGGAGCAGCCGTACTTCCGCGACAGCGACCAGTCCGAGCCCGCCCCCGACGTGCCGATGCGGCACAGCACCGCCGAGCCCGGCGCGGCCGCCGCCACCTTCTGGGTCTCCTCGAGCGTGTCGACCACGAACAGCCGCACCCCGAGTCGCGGCGGCGAACGTGATGTCCGCGCGGCGCTTGATCGGGTTGGAGTAGACCAGGTCGTCGGGCCGCGCACCCGCGGCCAGCACCGCGGCCACCTCGGCCGGGCTGGCGACGTCGAAGCGGCAGCCCGCCTCGGCGAGCGCGGCCAGCAGGGCCGGCTCCGGGTTGGCCTTGACCGCGTAGTGCACCGCGGTCCCGGGCAGGCAGGCCGCGAGCCGGCGGTAGCGCGTCACGGCCGCCGCCACGTCCAGCTCGGAGGTACGGCGTGGCGACCGTCCCGGGCCGCGCGCGCTGGGTGGGGACGGTCGGCTGGAGCGTCGCGGACATGGAGGACCCCTGTGGGAGGTGGGTGGCGTGCCTGTCACCACGTCAGGAGGCAACCTCGCCGGGCCGTGATACGGCCGGTCCAGACACGGGTCAGTCGGTGGGGACGAGCAGCGCCCGGGAGGACATGCCGACGGTGTGCCCGAGCCCGTCGAGGAAGCGGTCGCGCAGCACGGTCTTCCCGCGGATCGCCCACAGGGTCTGGGCGGTCACCCAGGAGACGTCGCGGGCCTTGTCGATGTTCCAGCTGCTGAGCAGGTGGACCAGCGGGCCGAGCCGGTCGTCGACCCGGCGCTGGACGGTGTCGAGGAACGAGCGCCGGATCGGCGACTCCACCTGGGCGAGGACCTGCGTTGACCGCCTCGTAGTCGCCGCCGAGGTCGTCCGGCTCGAGCCCGAGCGCCCGGCAGGTCCCGACGACCGCGATCGGCAGGTCGTGCTCGATGTGGGTGTTCATCCCCGCGACGGCGTACTGCACCGGGAGCCGTCCTCCCGCGCGGGCGTCGAACAGGGGGCGCCACGCGGGCGGGACGGTGGCGCGAGCCGTGTGCGCGTCGTACGCCGCGAGCCAGAGGTTGGCGAACCGGACGTCGAGCGCCGCCATCGTGCCGGCGTCACGGAAGGTGACCGTCGTGGCTCCGGGCCGGCGATGATCGCCGCGATCCGCTCGGTGACGGTGAGGTACATCCGGTTGAACACCGCGACACCGTCGTCGGACGGCAGGTCCCGGTCGATCTCCCGCATCCGGGTGATCACCTCGTCGACCGTCGTGGGCAGGCTCACCTGCCGAGTATCCCCGACGCCGGCCGGCGGCGCCCGGTTGGCAGAGTGACGCCATGAGCACCGACTGGATCTCGACGCCCCTCACCGCGGACCTGGTGCGGGGCGCTCTCGACCTCGAGACGACGCCGCACGGCGTGCTCCCGCACCGGCTGCCGGCCTGGGCCCGTCGCCAGGTCCCGGACGAGCAGCTGGCGATGGCGGAGGCCCAGCCCTCCGGCGTCCGGCTCCGGTTCCGCACCGCGGCCACCGCTCTCGAGCTCGACGTGCTGCCGACCAAGAACGCCTACGCCGGTGCGCCGCCGCGTCCCGCCGGGATCTACGACCTGCTGGTCGACGGCCGGCTGGCCGGCCGGGCCAGCGCGACCGGCGGCAACGTCCGGCTGATCGACATGACGACCGGCTCGGTGGAGACCACCCCCGGGTCGCCGAGCACGCTGCGGTTCGACCTGCCCGGGGAGCCGTGCGACGTCGAGATCTGGCTGCCGCACAACGAGATCACCGAGCTGGTCGCGCTGCGCACCGACGCCCCCGTCGAGGCCCTGCCGCAGGAGCGCCGGGTCTGGCTGCACCACGGCAGCTCGATCAGCCACGGCTCCGACGCCGAGAGCCCGTCCACCACCTGGCCGGCGCTCGCTGCGTCGTACGCCGGCGTGGACCTGGTCAACCTGGGGTTCGGGGGCAGCGCGCTGCTCGACCCGTTCACCGCACGGGCGATGCGGGACAGCCCGGCGGACCTGGTCAGCGTCAAGATCGGCATCAACCTCGTCAACACCGACGTGATGCGGCTCCGGGCGTTCGGGCCGGCCGTGCACGGCTTCCTCGACACGATCCGCGAGGGGCACCCGACGACGCCGCTGCTCGTCGTCGGCCCGCTGCTGTGCCCGATCCACGAGCAGACCCCGGGACCGGCCGCCCTCGACTACAGCGGGTTCGCCGAGGGCCGGCTGGCGTTCGTCGCGACCGGGGACCCGGCGGACCGCACGCGGCTGACCCTCGAGGTCATCCGGGAGCAGCTGGCGCGCCATCGTCGCGGCGCGGGCCGTCGACGACCCGCACCTGGGCTACCTCGACGGGCGCGAGCTGTACGGCGAGGCGGACCTCGCCGAGCTGCCGCTGCCCGACGGGCTGCACCCGGACGCCGCCACGCACCGCCGGATCGGCGAGCGGTTCGCGGAGCGGGCCTTCGGCGCCGGGGGTGCGTTCGCCGGCTGAGCCTCAGGCGGTGCGGAACCAGGCGGCGGTGTCCGGCGCGATCCGGCCGTCGACCGGGTCGGGCCCGCTGCTGATCAGCAGGTCGCCCGCGACGTCCGGCAGCCTCGCCGTGCGCGAGCCGCAGTTGACCATGCAGACCAGGTCGTCGCGCCGGAACGCGAACGTCCCGGGCGCGGTCTCGACCAGCTCCACCTTGTCGCCCAGGGCGGGCGTGACCTCGCGGCGGGTGGCCAGCATCCGCTTGAAGAACGCCAGCGTCGACGCGTCGTCCTGCTGCTGCCGCTCGACGGTGAGGTCGGCCCAGTCGTCCGGCTGCGGCAGCCAGGGCTGGCCGGCGCCCGGACCGAACCCGTACGGCGCCGCGGTGCCCGACCACGGGATCGGCACCCGGCAGCCGTCGCGGCCGACGGGCTCGCCGCCGCGGAAGTACGCCGGGTCCTGCCGCAGCGACGGGGGCACGTCGACCTGCTCCAGGCCGAGCTCCTCGCCCTGGTAGACGTAGGCCGACCCGGGCAGCGCCATCATCGTCAGCGCCGCGGCGCGGGCCCGCGCCCGGCCCTGCTCGCCGCCGCCGTAGCGCGTGGTCTCGCGCACCACGTCGTGGTTGGACAGCACCCAGGTCGGGGTGCCCCCGACCGGGGCGATGGAGTCGAACGTGTCGACGACGACCTTGCGGAACGCGGACGCCGACCACGGGGCCTCGAGCCAGGTGAAGTTGAAGGTCTGCTGGAGCTCGTCCTCGCGGATGTAGCGGGCCATCGCCTCGGGCGTGCCGGCGCAGGCCTCGGCGACGGCCATCCGGTCGCCGTCGTACTCGTCGAGGATGGTCCGCCAGTGCCGGTAGACCTCGTGCACCTCGGGCTGGTCCCACATCGGGTGCGGGGGCTTGTGGTGGCGCTCGCGCGGCACCAGGTCGGCCTGCTTGTAGAGCCCGTGGGCGGCGTCCACCCGGAAGCCGTCGACGCCGCGGTCGAGCCAGAAGCGCAGGATCGCGTCGAACTCGTCGTGCACCTCCTGGTTCCACCAGTTCAGGTCGGGCTGGCTGACGTCGAAGAGGTGGAGGTACCACTGGCCGTCCTCGACGCGGGTCCAGGCCGGGCCGCCGAAGATCGACGTCCAGTTGTTCGGCGGCTTCGCGCCGTCGCGGCCGGTGCCGTCGCGGAACACGTAGCGGTCGCGCACCGGGTCCCCGGGGGCGGCCGCGAGGGCGGCGGTGAACCACGGGTGCTCGGAGGAGGAGTGGTTGGGCACGACGTCGACGATCACCCGGATGCCGAGGTCGTGGGCCGTCGCGAGCATCGCGTCGAAGTCCGCGAGCGTGCCGAACAGCGGGTCGACGTCGCGGTAGTCGGCGACGTCGTAGCCGTGGTCGTGCTGCGGCGAGGGGTAGAACGGCGTGATCCAGACCGAGTCGACACCGAGGTCGGCGAGGTAGGGCAGCCGTTCCCGGATGCCGGCCATGTCGCCGACCCCGTCACCGTTGCCGTCGGCGAACGAGCGGACGTAGATCTGGTAGCAGACGGCGTCGCGCCACCACGGGCTGGTCGAGTTGATTTGCACGTTCCAATTGCAGGGCCTGCAGGGATTCCGTGTCAAATGAGCGGGACCTTCGTCCCTCGCGCGCAGGCGGCCCGGACGGCCCATGCTGGTGCCGGTGACGACCCGAGACCTCGACCGGCTGCTGGCCGCCCTGCCGCCACGGCCGCGCGTGGTCGTCAGCGGCAACGCGGCGACGCCGTGGACGGCTGCTGCGCGCAGGTCGACGCCGCCCTCGAGACCTACGTCCTGCACCTGCTGAACCCGCAGCCGGGTGTGCCGGACCGCGACGGGGTCACCCTCGAGACGCGCGTTCGTGGGTCCGGGGGCGCGGCGCAGCCCCCGGCTGTCCTACCTGCCCTCCCGGCTGTCGATGGTGCCGCTGCTCTACGAGACGCGGCTGCCGCCGGACGTCGTGCTCCTGCACACGTCGCTGCCGTACGACGGCACGGTGTCGATGGGCACCGAGGTCAACGTGCTCCCGGCGGCCGTCGAGGCGGTGCGCCGGCGCGGCGGGCTGGTCGTCGCGCAGGTCGACCCCGCGATGCCCTACGTGTACGGCGACGGGGTGCTGCCGCTGTCCTGGGTCGACCACGTCGTCGAGGCGACCGACCCGCCCGGCTCGCCGGTGCCGCCGGTCGTGGACGACGCGTCGCGCGGGGTGGCGGCCAACGTCGCGCGCCGCATCGGCGACGGCGCCACCCTGCAGACCGGCATCGGCAGCATCCCGGACGCCGTCCTCTCGGCGCTCCTGGACCGGCGGGGCCTCCGGGTCTGGAGCGAGATGATCAGCGACGGGATGCTCGACCTGGAGAAGGCCGGCAGCCTCGACCAGGAGCACGAGATCACCTGCTCGTTCCTGTTCGGCTCGCCCGAGCTCTACGCCTGGGCGGACCACAACCCGCGGCTGCGGATGCGGCGCACCGAGGTCACCAACGACCCCACCCTGATCAGCACCCACGACGCGATGGTGTCGGTGAACACCGCGCTCCAGGTCGACCTCTACGCCCAGGTGAACGCGTCCCGGGTCCGGGGCCGCCCGCACAGCGGCTTCGGCGGTCAGACCGACTTCATCGTGGGCGCCCTGCACGCGCCTCGCGGCCAGGCGGTCATCGCCCTGCGGTCGTGGCACCCGCGCGCCGACGTGTCCACGATCGTGCCGATGCTCGAGGAGCCGGTGACCTCCTTCCAGCCGTCGGCGGTGGTGACCGAGCAGGGCACGGCCGAGCTGTGGGGCCGGTCGGACCGCGAGCAGGCCGCGGCGCTCGTCGCGGACGCCGCGCACCCCGACGCCCGCGAGGAGCTGCTCGAGGAGGGCCACGCCCTCGGCCTCCTCGTTGGTTGAGCCGGCCTCGGGTGGTCGAGGAGCCGAGCGCCCAGCGCGAGGCGTCTCGAGACCACTCAGCATCCGCTCGCAGTGGTCTCGAGACGGGCTCCGCCAGCGCTCCGCCCTCCTCGACCAACCGAGGGACGAAGGTCCCGCGCGCGGGTGCCGTCGGGCCCTGCCCGAGCGGCGGGCACCGGCGCACGCTGAGGCCATGAAGACCTCTGTGACCCCCGGTTCGGTGATGGTCGGCGTGGACGGCTCGGCCGGCAGCGACACGGCCGTCGCGTGGGCGGCGGCCTACGCCGTCGCGCACCGCAGGCCCCTGACGATCGTGCACGGTGCGGGCTCCCCGGTGGTGACCGACTTCGTGATCGACCTCGACGAGGCGCGCAAGCAGCTGCGGATCGCGGGCCGCCGGGTCACCGACCACGCCCTCGGCGTGGCCCAGAAGGCCGGGCCCGGCCTCGACATCGACGTGCACATGGAGCTGCGCGAGCCGCGGGCCCTGCTGGCCGAGGGGGCCGAAGGAGCGCACCTGCTGGTGCTCGGCAGCCGCGGGCGCGGCGCCGTGCTCAGCCTGTTCCTCGGCTCGGTCAGCGTCGCCCTGGCCGCGACGGCCCCCTGCCCGGTGGCCGTGGTCCGCCCGACCGCGGACGACAACGCGACGGGTCCGGTGGTCGTCGGCATCGACGGTACGGCGGACTCCTCCGCCGCCCTGACGTTCGCGTTCGAGCTCGCCTCGGTCCAGCACCGGCCGCTCGAGGTCGTGCACGCGGCCGGGGAGGCGTGGCTGTTCCCGGCCCCCGACGCCGCCGGCGCGTCCTCGGTCCAGGAGGTCAGCGCCGACTGGCAGCTGCTGCTGGCCGAGTCGGTGGCCGGCTACGCCGAGAAGTTCCCCGACGTGACGTTCAGCAGCACCGTGCGGCAGGGGTCGGCCGCGGGCGTCCTCGTCCTGGCCTCCGAGCACGCGTCGACGGTCGTCGTCGGTGCGCGCGGCCGGAGCGCCCTGACCAAGCGGCTCCTCGGCTCGGTGAGCCGGTCCGTCGTCGAGCACGCGCACTGCACCGTCACGGTGGTCCGGGGGGCGGCGTCGTGAACACGTCGGTGCAGCTGGGTGCCTCCGAGTGCCGCGACCTGCTGGCCGAGGGCGTGGTGGGACGCGTCGCGATGGCCACGCCGGTGGGGCCGCGCATCGTCCCCGTGAACTACAGCCTCCACGGTGACGCGATCGTGTTCCGCACGGCGCCGTACAGCGAGCTCAGCACCTACGGGTGGAACACCGAGCTGGCGTTCGAGGTCGACCGGCTCGACTACGAGGCGCACCAGGGCTGGAGCGTCGTGGCGATCGGTCGCGCCTACGTCGTGGACGACCCCGAGGAGGTGCAGGTCATCCGGCAGGAGTGGGAGCCCCGGCCGTGGGCGCCCGGGTCGCGCAACCTCTACGTGAAGCTGCCCTGGCGGGAGCTCACGGGCGTGCGCCTCGGCGACGACTGGTCGCGGCGGTCGATGATGGCGGAGCGCCGCACTGTGTGACGCTGTCGCCATGCCACCGCTCTCCGACGTCGGTCCCACGCTGCCGGCCGACGCTCGCTCGCTCCTCGACGCGGTCGTCGCCATCAGCTCCGACCTCGACCTGCACAGCGTGCTCGACCGGATCGTGGTCTCCGCCTGCCAGATGACCGGCGCGAGGTACGGCGCCCTCGGGGTGCTCGGCAACAGCGGCGACCTGGTCGACTTCGTCACGTCCGGCCTCACCGCCGAGCAGCACGCGGCGATCGGTGACCTGCCGCGGGGCAAGGGCATCCTCGGCCTGCTCATCGAGGAGCCGCGCCCGCTGCGGCTGCGCTCCCTGCACGCGCACCCCGCGTCCTACGGGTTCCCGCCGGGGCACCCGCCGATGGAGGCGTTCCTCGGGGTGCCGGTGCGGATCCGGGGGACGGTGTTCGGCAACCTCTACCTGACCGAGAAGGCCGGCGGTGCCGTCTTCACCGAGGAGGACGAGCAGCTGGTCGACGCGCTCGCCCGGGCCGCCGGCTTCGTCATCGACAACGCCCGGTCGTTCGCGCGCAGCGAGCGGCGGCGGCAGTGGCTGGAGGCCTCGGCGGAGATCGTGGAGTCGCTCCAGCCGCCGGTGGAGCTCGACGCGGCGCTGGGCCGGATCGTGCTCGGGGCGCTGCGGGTCTCCGGCGGGCTGGCGGTGGCGGTCGTGCGGCGCGGCGAGGACGGCTACACCGTGCAGGCTGCCGACGGCCCGGAGACGGGCCTCCTCGGCGACCTGGTCGAGGAGCTCGAGGGGCACCTCGGCCGGGCCCAGCGGCAGGGCGACCTGGTCGTCGTGCCGAGCGGGGACCTGGGCACGGTCGTGCTGGTGCCCCTGCGCGCGCACCTGGTCGACACCGGCGTCCTGCTGGTGGTGCTGGGCGCCGGCCGGGGCACCTTGGCGCCCGACGAGGCCGAGCTATGACGGCCGCCAGCCAGAAAGGCAGCTTGTTGCTGCTATTGAAAAAGAAGAAGGCTATGGCGCCGCACGCGGTGTAATTCTGAATGGCGAAGCTGAGGATCGCATCGTGTCGTTGTTTGATCCCCTCAAGCACGCTCTTGTCGTATTCAAAAATGTCCTTACTGGTCTCAGCATCGCTTATCACTGGATCGCTCGTTAGACTGCTCATCGCCGTCCTCCCTATTTATACCTCCACGCGGCTGGCCTTCAAAGCGTTACCATCGACGGTTGATTATACCATGACAATGGGACGATTTCATATTCTCCCATTTTGATCTTCGTCGTCGCGCACCACGCGAGAGTTTGCGCCGCTATCCTTTGTCGTCAGCGATGTTTGCCATACCAGAAAGAGAATTTTATTTTTGTGGACGCGTCACGATCAATCCCGTTGGCGGCCATGTACGCATATCGGCCGTGGGCTGCAGCACGCATCAACGCGTTGAAACTGGGACTGACATGGGTAGCGACGCGGGTAGCATGCGCCACCGCGATCCAAAAAACGGGCAACAATATGGGAACAATCTCACCTCCTGTTGTAGGGTTTACGTGTACAAGTAAAACTTCCGACGCGATTGACGCTTGCATCGGTCATCCGAGGTGCTCTGCCACGGCGACGCCGTCGATCCCGCTGCATGCACGGATCGCCGTCGAACGCTTCTGCCTGGTTGTCCGGAGACCCCTGCGCCGCGCGCAGCAGGCCGTGTTCAGGGGCTCCGCGGCGGAGCCAAGTCGTATGGGCCGCGCCGGCCGCCGGTCGATGATCGACCTTGCGGCGCCGAAGCGGCTTCTTCCATGCGCACTATTGGATGATGCGCCTTCTATATCAGATTCGCGTTACAATGTCGACGACTTCCGCATCGAGCAGCGCTATGACCCTTGCGTTCCCACACGACGCAAAGCGTCTAGTTGTGGTCAGCCCGGCTGCGGCCAAGTTCAGCATTATCCCACCTCCCCTTCCATGCGCACGCCGTCGATCCCGCTCGGCGCAACCGTGCTCGCACCGGCCATGCCCGAATTGGCCTCGGGACTGCGCCGTGCCTGGCCTGCGCGTCGAGCTGCATCTGCTCGCGCTTCAACGCCATCTCGGCCGCCATCTGCTCGCGCCGGAGCGCGAACTCGGCGTTCATCTGCTGCACTTTCAGCTCGAATTCGGTCTTCAGCTGCTCGCGCTTGAATTGCGTATCGGCCGCGATCTTGGCCGCGCTCATCTGGCGGTCGGCCTGGTGCTTCTGCGCGCTGAGCTGCGCATCGACGCCGGCCTTGGCCTTTTCGAGCTCGATGCGCTGTTGCGCTTCCTGCGCCTTCGGATCGGACGGCGGCTGGATCGGGGCCGACGCCGGGTCGTTCGGATCGGCGGGCGTGCCCGGCGGCGTGAAGAACAGGTCGACGTTCTTGTGGCCCACCAGCCTGGTGAGCTCCCTGGCCGAATTGTAGAGGTTCTTCGGACTGACCAGCCCGGCCGCGATGGCCTTCTCCTGGGCGCCGATGACCATGTTGAGATGGGCGAGCTGCTCGGTCTTGGTGCCGGTGCCCAGACCGACATTGATGGTCATGTCGTTGCGCGCCTTCCAGTCGCGCGGGTCGACGGTGACCCACGGTTGCGCAGCCGCGCCGTCTGCGGCTGCGAGCCGTGCTTGCGGACGACGGCGTGCAGCAGCGAGAACAGGTCGCGGATGCCGGTCTCGGCGAAGATGCGGGCGATCATCTTCATTTTCGCCTGCGCCGCGTTGAACATCTGGTTGGCGATGGTTGCGACCTGGTTCTGCAGGACGTTGGGATCGACGCCCTGGCCCTGTCGCGACACGCCCGTGCGCCACTCGCGCGTGGCATCCTGGTATTGCAGCAGCGGGAAGACGTGGCCGCCGACATCCGGATGCTCGATGACGTCGAGGCCTCCCGGCAGTTTCGTGCGCACGATCCCGCCCGGCCGTGACACCAGCAGGTCATCGAGCGTGGTCTCGGTGGCGTGGCTCTCCGGCACCTCGGTGCGCGGGTTGTTGGCCAGGTAGGCGTTGTCGAGCAGCGCGCGCAAAAGCGCGGTCTTGATGCGCTGGATATCCATCACCAGGTCGGCGATCGAGCGGCCGAAGAACCGGTGCGTCACGATGACCGGCGTCATCGCCGCGAACGGGATCTCGTCCACCTCGATGACGTCAGGCTCGCCGCCGCGCTTGAGCACCTCGCCTTCGCCGCCCGTGGTCACGCGATAGAGCCCGGGCCTTTGGTTACCCTCGTAGTCCATGCGCACATAGTGTTCGGTGACCCGGATCAGGCGGCTGGCGGCGTTGTGCCCGTCGTCGCCCTGCTTCTGCGCGCCTTCGTTGACGGTATCGCGGGCCTGCGCCTCGATCGTATCCGTCACCCCGTGGGACGGCAGGCGCTTGATCTGCTCGCGGTCGTAGCCCTGCGCGATCAGCCTGGCTTCCGGCTTGAGCACGTCGTGAAAGCAGTAGTCGGCGTCGCGGATCGAGCGCGCATGCCGCGCGATCCCGAATTCCTCCGGCGGCACGCCTTCCACGCGCGCGAATTGATGGGTGCGGGTGGTCCGCACGGTGACGTCGTGGAGGAGCGATTGGCGGATAGCGCGTGGCGAATTGGGATGGGCGTCTTCGCCACTCGCTGTTTCGCTGTTCGCAGGCCGCCGCTCGGTATGCGCGACGATCTCCACGTCCGGATTCGCCGCGATGATCGCGAACGCCGCGTCATCGAGATCGTAATAGGTTTCCCGCTCGTGCTCTTCGCGCGTCTCCCACCACACCTTGACGATGCCGACCTTGGAGAGCAGCGCGTCCTTGATGAAGGAATAGAGCACGATGAAGCCGGCGTTCTGCTGCATGAAGACGTGATTGACGTAGTCGGTCTCCTGCTCGGCGGCGGCAACGTCCTCCGGACCGACCGGCTCGAACCGCACCACCTCGTCGCCGGACGTGAAGATGTCCATCAGCGTCGGCATCAGGCCTTCCACCGTGTCGGCGACGTCGGTCGACACCGCCTTCGACCGGCCGTCGGGCGCCGGCATATCGCGCGACATGTCGCCGAGGTAATAGTCGAGCGCGGCCGCGCGCTCCTCCGACAGCTTGGACACCGACATCGCGGACAAGGCGTCGGCCTTTTCCGCGGCGAGCATCGCTCGCAGCTCTGCATCGGACATTTTCGGCATGGCTGTTCCAGACACTTGAGTGGTTTGCACACCCCAGCGCGCATTGACAGCCCCTCACGGCGGAAGCCATGGCGAAACGACAGCGCCGCCGCCCACGCGGACGAGCAAAAACGTGGCCCGCTCGCGCGTACCGCAAAAGCGTTTCGCTCCGAAACCGGGACGCTAAGAGAGCGGCGCCAGTGGGCGGAGCGGTGTTCATGCGCAGTTTTGGAGTGTGGTTTGTCTATGAGATTCGCTGTTACAGGTCAAGGTGAATTGACACGAAGCCGGGGGTCAATGCAGCACAGCAATACTGGTTTTGACCCTGAGCGGTCATACGCCTTGGTCCATTATGGAATTCAAATAAACGCGCGTCAAAGGTCCAACAACATCTCGCATTCGACAAGAGAAGACGTGTGCGTGTGCGGTCTGGTTGCACCGGTAACTCGAAATCCGCAGCGACGATAAAGCGCAACGGCAGGTTCATTGCCGGACGTGATCCACACAAACAGCCGAGCCGACCCGCGTGCCTTTGCCCAGTCAATTACCTTCTCGACCAGCCCGACTTCAACACCTTGTTGACGCACTGTGCCGTCCACAAATACGGCGACCATCATTGGATTTAGCTCGTCATGAGCTGGTGAATCCGCAGCGAGTCCAGTCGCCATGCCTAGTAAACGATTGTCATGCTCAGCGACAATGGTCACGACCTTATCGCCGGCAGCTCCGCTTGCGGCTCTCTCATGCCAAATGGACTCTGGGGTATAATTCCTCGCTGGCCAATGTTGACCCGTAGGCCGTCGGCGAGTTAGCGAGCGCGCGGAGTTCGAAGGGCTCTCAGCCGTAAGCCCTCATCAGCACGTATCCGTCGAATCTCCATGTGCTTACGCGGCCCCGGCTTTGAAGGCATGCCGCCACGCATTATGTCACGTCGACAGAAATTGGCACCGAGCCCTGCTGGCCGACGCGGGCTTCGTCCTACACGGGCACCATGGTCCAGCACCCCGATTGCAGGAAATTCGCTTCGACGATTTGTTGCAGTTGCTCACGGCCGTCCTTGGCACGAAGCCGACATCTAAGCCCGTCCGCCGCATGTCCGCCTATCAGGGGTAAACCGGACGTGACGCAGACATGCCGCGACGACCGCTTGTGGACCCACTGCGGTCATGAGCCGGGTCGAAATCCCGCAGCGCAGCAGGACCGAGGTGTGCTATCGTTTGGGCAGACCCACCGGCAGCCTCTACCGCCGAAATCTGTTCCTATGCCAAGTGCGCCTCGATCCCTGGAACCCGCGGCCGTTTCCGAGCCGGTGCTGGCGGCGATGGCGAAGCCGCTCATCAATCATCGCGGCCCCGAATACGCGCGCCTGCTGCACAGCATCGCGGAACGCATGCAATCGATCTTCGCAACGACAGGCGATGTATTGTTGTTGGGCTCATCGGGACGGGCAGCCTCGAGGCGGCGGTGACCAACATGTTCGGCCCGGGTGACACCCTCCTCGCGTGCCCGACCGGCGTTTTTGGCGAGCGGATCGCGATCATCGTCAAGAAGTGGGGCTGCACGGTCGAGGTGCTCGAGACACCATGGGGCGCCGGGGTCGACCCTGAAGCGTTGGCCGCGCGGCTGCGCGCCGACCGCGAAAACAAGATCACCGGCATCCTGTTGACCCACAACGAGACCTCCACCGCCGTGCAGATCGATCTGAGCGCGATGTCGCGTGCGATCGGGGATCATCCCGCGTACGTCGTCGTCGACTTGGTGAGCGGGTTGGGCGCGAGCGAATTCAAGATGGACGAGTGGAAGCTCGATATCGTCTGCGCTGCGTCGCAAAAGGCGCTCGCGTGTCCGCCCGGCCTCGCGATGGTCGCGGTGGGCTCGCGCGCATGGAAGAAGATAAAGGCGAACAAGGCGCCGCGCTTCTACTTCGATTTACAGAAGCACAAGGAGTTTTTCGACAAGGGCGAGCCGCCCGGACGCCGCCGGTTTCGGTCGCTTTCGCGCTCGACGTTGCGATCGATCTTTACGAAAGGGAGGGGCCCGGAACGTCGGGGCACGTCACGCACGCTACACCGGCGCTTCATCAAGCTATTCTGGCAGGGATGCAACTTCTCACGTGACGGCGTGCATTCGGTCACCGTCACGGACATGGTGACGCCGCAGGGCCTCGACAACAAGACGGTGTTGACGAAGCTGCTCGACGAGCATGGCGTCGTGATCTCCGGTGGACAGGGCAAGATGGCCGGAAGATGTGGCGTTGGGGGACATGGGGGTCGTCCCGAGGCCGACAACTACCCGCGGACGGGGCCTTCGAAATCGTCGTCCGGCAGATGGGCTACCCGTTCGAGGACGGGGTCGCCGTGAACGCGGCGCTCGATGTTTTCGCCAGGATTGGCAAGAAGGAGCTTCAATGGAGCGGCTTCATTGCGAGCCTGACGGGCGGCGCGGCAACCTGACCGGATTTAAGTCTCTTTGAGAACCGCGACCGGGGTGAAGTGGCTGGAAGCTGCGCAGCCTGCTGCCAAATCGGGAAATGCGTTGCTCGAATGTCTGGATTTGGCACTTCGCGACAAATCTCAAGCCGAGAATTTACGGTCGGCATTGGATGGAAAGCGGACATTGGTAGACAAGTGGTCTCGGCCAAACCTGTAGCGATTGACCCACTGCGGAATTCTCTTGTGCAATGCCATCATACTTTCCGGGTGCATCACGGTGGGCATAGCAGTCTGGCTGATCTCAGCGAATTCGGGTACCCTGTTCCATACGAGCCTAGTACCCACTTTCAGACCTGGGTGAAGTCAAGGAGCCGATGTCAAAAGTGGAGGCGCGAGAGTTGGTTAGTGTTGGCTGTTGACTGTGCATATCCATGATTCCGGGTACTAGTTGGCAGGGGGGCGATCATGGGGACTTATCAGCCGCTGATCTACAAGATCGCAACGGAACCGCACGAGTTTGAACTGATTTATCGTTTGAACTACCGCACATTTGTCGAAGAGATTCCGCAGCACTCTGCCAATCGAGAAAAGCGGCTGATCGACCGCTTTCACGAGGAGAACACTTACATCGTTTGCATGAATGGCGCGGAACTGCTGGGATGGTTGCCTTACGCGGCCAGCGTCCATTCTCGCTCGATTTCAAGTTCGACAATCTCGATTCCTATGTCCCAGAGAACAGCAAACCAGTGAGATAAGATTGCTCGCCATCGAGCCCGGATATCGCAAGACAAGTGTCTCCTTGGATATTGCTACGTGGCGTCGAGGTTGCGAGGGCGCGTGGTTACGACATCGCACTCATCTCAGGGACAACACGCCAAATCAAGCTTTACCAACATTTTGGCTTCGAGCCGTTCGGCCCACTTGTCGGTACGCCTGAGGCGATGTTCCAACCGATGTACCTAACCTGGGATGCTTTCGAAGCGCAAGTCGGCGCACTTCTTGAGCGGCGGGAGCGGGCTCAGGAGTTGGCAAATTTTCTTCCGGGGCCAGTTGCCGTTTCCAAGAAAGTACGCGAAGCCTTTGCACAGAATTCTCGTTCTTCGCATAGGTCTGAAAGTTTTGGTGTAATGCTTGAGGAGGTCAAGGCGGCGCTCCGCTCCCTCACCGGTGCGGGCGACGTTGTGATCCTGCAAGGATCTGGTACGCTCGCAAATGACGTCATCGGCGCACAGCTTTCGCTTTGCGGACAACCCGGTGTCGTGCTCGCGAATGGTGAATTCGGTGGGCGCCTGTGCGATCACGCGAGGCGCTTTCGAACTTCATCACGTCATTTATGACGCCGGCTGGGGCAAGGCATTTGACTTGGGGAAGATCGATCGGCTGCTGACACGGCGGCCGCAGGTGCGGTGGCTTTGGGCTGTCCACTGTGAAACCTCGACGGGTGTGCTGAACGACTTGGAGGCACTTAAGTCTCTGTCTCGGCGGCATCACCTCAACCTGTGCATGGACTGCGTGAGCTCCATCGGCGCGCTCAACGTCAACCTGTCTGGGGTCCAACTCGCCGCCGGTACCAGCGGCAAGGCGATTGCCGCCCTGCCGGGCCTGAGCATGGTCTTTATCGGTGGGGAGGTTGTCCCGCGGGGGCGTTTGCCTCGCTACCTGGACCTTGCCGCCTATATGTGCCCAGGCGTTCCGTACACGATGTCTTCGAATTTGCTGGCGGCGCTGCGCGTTGCGCTCACCGCGGTTGGAACCGCGCGGTACAACGCAATCGCCAATGCCGCGCACCGGCTTCGCAGTCAACTCGATAGGTACAAAATCGATATAGTAGCGCCGCATTCGATTTCAGCACCGCACGTTCTTACAATCGCCTTGCCCGAGGATATGATCCCTCGGCCGTGGCCGAAGAACTCGCTAGTCGTGGCATACTTGTGGCTCATGCGAGTGATTATCTCAGACATCGCAATTTGATCCAGATTTGCTTGATGGGCGAGT